>JBGFRU010000046.1:0-26540 GCA_041694945.1 Pseudomonadota bacterium | reverse complement strand
CTTTGACCAAGCCAACACCCAGAAAGTAGCCAACCGCCTGCTCAAACGGCTGCAGAGCATAGGCTACAACGTGCAGATAACGCCGGCTTGAATGAGTCGTGGAGTCTGGTTTCACTTCAGTCAAGCAACGGTGCCCATGTTTTTCCGCCACGATCTAACGCAAAGTGTACCCACTTTTCGGTGTAAATTCTAGGGAACCCCTGCACAACCACCCAAGAATCGACCCCGATCAGCTTCCATTTCAAATGGCGACATTGTTGACCTCGGCACGCGGCGCCTGGCGTGATTTTCCGCGCCTTTGGGCATTTTTTGCTCAGTTTTTATCGTTATTTGCTGCTTTCCGCCGCTTTTGGACGCACTTATCCCTGCAAGTCCTGCAGCAAGTGCCTGCGCGCCAGCCACAGGTTGCTCAGCGCAAACAGCGTCACCAGGTTGGCCGTGTTCTTGGCCAGCCCCCGGTACTTGACCTTCACAAAGCCAAACTGTTGCTTGATGACCCGAAACGGGTGCTCGACCTTGGCGCGGATGCGCGCCTTGGTCTGCTCGATCTGTTCGAGCAAGGCCCCCAGCGGTGTGCTGGTGTCGAGCGCACGGCGCTGGCTCGACATCATGGCGGTGTGCCAGCTCACATCCGGGTGCTGGGCCTGAATCTCTGCGCGCTTCTCAACGCCACGGTAGCCCGAGTCGGTAAAGACATCGGTTTCTTCGCCGTGCAGCAGGGCGTGCGCCTGGGTGACGTTGTGGACGTTGGCCGCCGTGCCAACCACGGTATGCACCAGACCGGAGTCGGCATCGACACCGATGTGGGCCTTCATGCCAAAGTGCCAGTTCTTGCCTTTCTGTGTCTGGTGCATCTCCGGGTCGCGCGCTCCAGCCTGATTCTTGGTCGAGCTCGGTGCCGCAATCAAGGTCGCATCGACCAAGGTGCCCGCGCGCAGCAGCAAGCCTTTGCGTGGGCAGCGCGTTGACCACGGCCAGCATCTGCTCGGCCAGTTGGTGCTTTTCCAGCAGGTGCCGAAAGCGCAGGATGGTGCTCTCGTCGGGCAGCAAGTCGGCGCACAGATCGAGCCCGGCAAACTCGCGCAGCACTTCGGTGTCGTAGAGCGCTTCTTCCATGGCCGGATCCGACAGGTTGAACCAATGCTGCAGGAGGTGGATGCGCAACATGGTCTCGAGCGCAAACGGCGGCCGACCGCCCTTGGCTCCAGGCGCGGGCGCGTGCGGCTGGATGAGTGCCAGCAAGTCCGCCCAAGGGACGACACGATCCATCTGTTGGAGAAACTCACGCTTGCGCGTGCGCTTGACTTTGCGTTCAAACCCGGTGCTGGAGAGGCTGGTCTGTTTCATGAGCAGATTGTCTCAGGTGGGAGGGTTGTGCAGAGTTTCCCTAGCTTGGTAAGGTGCATAACATCTACACACCAACCTGCAGTCTGTTGTTTTTCCATGAGTAACTCCTTGCCTGTCGTAGGTGGAACACCTGCCGGGGTGCCTGACGCGCAGCAGCCCAGGCTGCTGGATCAAGTTCGAGCGCGCATCCGGGTGAAGCACTACAGCATCCGCACCGAGGAACAATACGTTTTTTGGACCGTGAACGGGCGCGTGGCGGCTTCGACCCAGAACCAGGCGCTGTCGGCGCTGTTGTTTCTTTATCGCGAGGTGCTGGAAATCCAGTTGCCGTGGCTGGACAACATGACGCGCGCCAAGCCTTCGCAGCGCCTGCCCGTGGTGCTCACCCCCGCCGAGGTGCGCGCCGTGTTGGGCCGTATGGACGGTGTGCATGGCCACTTGCCCGGTGTAGTTGCCACGTTCTTGAAAGCTCGGCGCGGCGCGCTTCGAACTCGGCCACGGAGGAGGTGCCCAAAGCGCTACCGGTTGACTCAGGCATCAACGCACACCAGCTCCCCAACCGAATGCGGCTGCGGCACATGCTGGCCGCGCGCGCGAAGGTCTTCGATGTGCAGCGCTATGGCTTCCTGGATCAGGGAAGCGACTTCTGCCCTCGATTCCGCTGCCGCGACACAGCCTGGAAGATCGGGGACGTAGGCACCAAAACTGTTTGAACCTTGCTCGATGACAACCAAGTACTGCACGTGTGACCTCATTTTTTCAGGTTGGCTTGCTTGAGGATGCCGTTGAGTGTCCCCGGAGGCAACTCGACTACACCGCCGCCCCCAGCAGCCGCGCCAGCAAGGCGCCCTGCACCGGCGCGCCCAGCGGCACAAACACGCGCACCGGGCTGCCTTGGGCCACTTGCACCGGCACGCCGTCGGGGTTGTGCATGGCTTCGAGCTGGACGATGCGGTTGCCGCTGGGGTGGATGACCTCGATCTGGTCGCCGACGGCGAAGCGGTTCTTGGTTTCGACTTCGGCCCAGCCGTCGGCGCGCACGCCCAGCACCTCGCCCACGTAGTGGCTGCGCTGCAGCTGCGAGTGGCCGCTGAGGTAGTTTTGGTAGTCCTGCGCCGGGCGGCGCTCGAGCAGGCCGCCGGTGTAACCGCGGTTGGCCAAGCCCTCGAGCTGCAGCAGCAGGTCGGGGTCGAAGGGGCGGCCGGCCATGGCGTCGTCGATCGCGCGCCGGTACACCTGCGCCGTGCGCGCCACGTAGTACAGGCTCTTGGTGCGGCCCTCGATCTTGAGCGAATCGACGCCGATCTGGCACAGCCGCTGCACGTGCTCGACGGCGCGCAGGTCCTTGCTGTTCATGATGTAGGTGCCGTGCTCGTCTTCCATGATCGGCATCAGCTCGCCGGGGCGGCCTTTTTCTTCGAGCAGATAGACCTGGTCGGCGGCCGGGTGCCGCGGCCCGCTGCCGCAGGTGGCAAACGCGGTTTCGGCCTCGGCGCGGGCTTGGCCAAAATCGAAATCCGACCCCATGCGCGCCAGCGCAATCGCCTCACCCGTGGCCGGGTCGGCTTGCGCCGCCTGGGTGCCGTACTCCCAGCGGCAGGCGTTGGTGCAGGTGCCCTGGTTGGGGTCGCGGCGGTTGAAGTAGCCGCTCAGCAGGCAGCGGCCCGAATACGCGATGCACAGCGCGCCGTGTACGAACACCTCGAGCTCGACGTCGGGGCACTCGTTGCGGATGGCCTCGACTTCGTCCAGGCTCAGTTCGCGGCTCAGGATGATGCGCGTCACGCCCACCCGCTGCCAGAACTTGACCGCGGCCCAATTGGTGCTGTTGGCCTGCACCGACAGATGAATCGGCACCTCGGGCCATTTTTCGCGCACCTGCATGATCAGGCCGGCGTCGGCCATGATGAGCGCGTCGGGCTTGAGCGCGATGATGGGCTCGATGTCGCGCAGGTAGGTGCGCACCTTGTCGTTGTGCGCGATCAGGTTGCTGGTGACGAAAAGCTTTTTGCCACGCGCGCGCGCCTCGGCCATGCCTTGCGCGAGTTGCTCGAGGCGAAATTCGTTGTTGCGCGCGCGCAGGCTGTAGCGCGGCTGGCCGGCATAGACGGCGTCGGCGCCGAAGTCGAAGGCGGCGCGCATTTTGTCCAGCGAGCCGGCCGGCAGCAGCAGTTCAGGGGCTTTGAGGGTCATGGGGGCGTATTTTCGGCGCTTTCGCTATTCCCTGCTGCGCGCCGCCCTGCCCGGCCCAGGCGCCCTGGGCCCGCCCCCCGCCCTGCCGCGCCTAAGGCTCCAGGGCCGCCAGCTCTTCGTCGCTGAACACGCGCGAACGGGTGTGGAAGGCGCGCCCCAGCGGCCCTTCGAGCGAGAAGGTGCCGCCCGTGCCCTCGATCACGTCGATGATCAGCTGGGTGTGCTTCCACGTCTGGTACTGGGTCGTGCTGATGTAAAACGGGCAGCCGCCGATGTCGCCCAGGTGCACATCGCCGGCCCCGATGGTGAGTTCGCCCAGCAGGTAGCAGTTGGCGGCGCTGTTGTCGCAGCAGCCGCCCGACTGGTGAAACATCAGCCCCGGCCCGTGCAGGACCTTGAGTTGCTCGATCAGCTCCAGCGCGGCTGGGGTGGCGATCACTTTGTCTACCATGGCGGGCTCCCGAATCAGAAAAACCCCAGCTTGTGTTCGCTGTAGCTAACCAGCAGGTTCTTGGTCTGCTGGTAGTGGTCGAGCATGACCTTGTGCGTCTCGCGCCCGATGCCGGACTCCTTGTAGCCGCCAAAGGCGGCGTGCGCCGGGTAGGCGTGGTAGCAGTTGGTCCACACGCGGCCGGCCTTGATGGCGCGGCCCATGCGGTAGGCGACGTTGCCGTTGCGGCTCCAAACCCCGGCACCCAGGCCGTAGAGGGTGTCGTTGGCAATGGCCAGCGCCTCGGCCTCGTCCTTGAAGGTGGTCACGGCCAGCACCGGGCCGAAGATTTCTTCCTGGAAGATGCGCATCTTGTTGTGGCCCTTGAACAGCGTCGGCTGCACGTAATAGCCGCCGGCCAGCTCGCCGCTCATCTGCGCCTGCGCGCCGCCGATCAGCACCTGCGCACCCTCTTGCCGCCCCAGATCGAGGTAGCTGGTGATCTTGGTCAGTTGCTCTTTCGAGGCTTGGGCGCCCAGCATGGTCTCGGTGTCGAGCGGGTTGCCCTGCTTGATCGCCGCCACGCGCTCGAGGCAGCGCTCCATGAACGCGTCGTAGATCGATTCGTGGATCAGGGCGCGCGAGGGGCAGGTGCAGACCTCCCCCTGGTTGAAGGCAAACAGCACCAGCCCCTCGATCGCCTTGTCCAGAAAAGCGTCGTCGTGCGCCATGACGTCGGCAAAGAAGATGTTGGGCGATTTGCCGCCGAGCTCGAGCGTGGCTGGAATCAGGTTGTTGGCCGCCGCCTGCGCGATCACGCGCCCGGTGCTGGTGGAGCCGGTGAAGGCGATTTTGGCGATGCGCTTGCTCTGCGCCAGCGGCAGGCCAGCCTCGCGCCCGTAGCCGTTGACGATGTTGAGCACACCCGGCGGCAACAAATCGGCAATCAGCCCGGCCAAAATCAGGATCGAGACCGGGGTCGATTCGGCTGGCTTGAGCACCACGCAGTTGCCCGCCGCCAGCGCCGGCGCCAGCTTCCAGGCCGCCATCAGAATGGGGAAGTTCCACGGGATGATCTGCCCGACCACACCCAGCGGCTCGTGCATGTGATAAGCCACGGTCTGAGCATCGATCTCGCTGATGGCGCCCTCTTGCGCGCGGATGCAACCGGCGAAGTAGCGGAAATGGTCCACCGCCAGCGGGATGTCGGCGTTGAGCGTCTCGCGCATCGGTTTGCCGTTGTCCACGGTTTCGGCGTAGGCCAGCAGCTCCAGGTTGCTCTCGATGCGATCGGCGATCTTGAGCAAAATGTTTGCGCGTTCGGTCACCGAGGTTTGGCCCCAGGCGTCGGCGGCGGCGTGGGCGGCGTCGAGGGCGCGCTCGATGTCGCGGGCGTTGGAGCGCGCCACCCGGGTATAGACCTTGCCGCTGATGGGCGTGATGACGTCGAAATATTGGCCGTCGGCCGGGGCGGTCCATTTGCCGCCGATGAAGTTGTCGTACTGCGGCTGGTAGGCGATTTTGGCGCCGGCGCTGCCGGGGGCTGCGTAGATCATCTGCTGTCTCCTGTGTGAGTGGTGGATTGCCAAACCATTGCCGTGGTGGCGATGATCCCTATCCAAGTTTCGTGCCAACCCGGATTTATTTGCCAAGCCATTGATTGGATTGCGTTCACCAGCGCCACAGCGGCTCGCAGCGGCGGCCCTGCACGCATGGCGCCTGTTCCAGAACGCGACACCTGTCACAAAACGGGACAGGGGGTGGCGCAACCGCGCAATAAACCTTGCGCCTGCCCCGGCCAGTGCCTATACTGGCACCCAAACCTTCAAAAGCAGCGCCCAGGAGACGACATGCGCGCACCATCGCAGGCCTTGGCTCTGCGCACTTGCCGACAACATTTGCTGGAACACGGGGTCTGCCCGCCCGGTGCCTTGGGCGAGCGGTTGGCGCGCTCGTGGCAGCGCAGCCTGGCCGCGGGCCTGCTGCCCGTGGCGCGTGCCTTGCCCGACCCCCTGGACCAAACGCAGTTGCGCGACTTGCGCGCCCGCCAGCACGAGCTGCTGGCGCATGCGCTGCCGACGATGGAGTATCTGTACGAGCAAGTGCGGCTGGCACGAGGCATGGTGATTCTGGCCGATGCCAATGGCACCGTGCTGCACACCTTGGGCGAGGGCCGGTTTTTGAGCAAGGCCGAACGCGTGGCGCTGTCGGCCGGGGCCACGTGGCACGAAACGCAGCGCGGCACCAACGCCATCGGCACCGCCTTGGCCGAGGGCGAGGCGGTCGAAATCCAAGGTGCCCAGCACTACCTGGAGCACAACGCTTTCCTGAGCTGCGCCGCCGCCCCGATTGCCTCTGGCACCGGGCGCCTGCTCGGGGTGCTCGACATCTCGGCCGAACACGGGCGCTGGAACCCCTACAGCCTGGGGCTGGTCGACACCGCCGCGCGCAACGTCGAAAACCGCCTGCTCTGCGCCCTGCACCCGGGCCAGACGCGGCTGCACCTGCACCCGCGCGCCGAGGGCATCGGCTCGCTGGGCGAAGGCATTGTGATCGTCGCCGACGACGGCTGCCTGATCGCTGCCAACCGCAGCGCCTGCGCCTGGCTGCAGCTCGAGGCCCGGCCAATGGGCACGCCGCCGACCCGGCTCGAGCAGTGGCTGCCGCTCGATCTGGCGCAGCTGCACGCCCTGCACCACCGCCAACCGCAGCAAGCCCTGGCGCTGCGGCTGCACGATGGACGCACCCTGTATGGCCAGTTGCACCCCGGTGCGGCAGCACTGGGCCTGCGGTCGCCGGCGCGGCCGCAGGCAGCGAGGCCGGCCGCGCCGCAGGCCCCGAATGCCGCATCGGCAGGCTTGCCCGGTGGACCGGCCCACGCACCCACCGACGCCCTGGCCCGCCTCGACAGCGGCGACAGCGGCTGGCGCAGCGCCTGCGCCAAGGTGCGCCGCATCCTCGACAAACCGATCCCGCTGTTGATTCAGGGCGAATCCGGCGTCGGCAAAGAGTGGCTGGCGCGCGCCGCCCACGCCAGCGGGCCCCGGCGCGAACGGCCGTTCGTGGCCCTCAACTGCGCCGCCTTGCCCGAGGGGCTGATCGAGGCCGAGCTGTTTGGCCATGCCCCCGGCGCCTTCACCGGTGCCCGGCGCGAGGGCCGCACCGGGCTGCTGCGCCAAGCCCACGGCGGCACCCTGCTGCTGGACGAAATCGGCGACATGCCGCTGGCCACCCAGACCCGGTTGCTGCGCGTGCTGCAGGAGCGCGAAGTCACGCCGCTGGGCTCCCACAAGGCCGAGCCGCTGGATTTTTTTCTGATCAGTGCCAGCCACCGGCCGCTGCGGCTCGAGGTCGAGGCCGGCCGCTTTCGCGCCGATCTGTACTGGCGCATCAACGGCCTGACGGTCGAGTTGCCGCCGCTGCGCCAGCGCAGCGATTTCGAGGCCCTGAGCGCCACCCTGCTGCAAGGCATCGAGCCCAACCGCACCCTGGCACTGAGCGCGGCGCTGCTGCAGGCCTTCAAACAGTACCCATGGCCGGGCAACCTGCGCCAGTACGCCAATGTGCTGCGCACCGCCTGCGCCATGCTGGAGCCGCACGAGCACACGCTCGATTGGCCCCACCTGCCCGACGACCTGCGCGCCGAGATGCAAGCCAGCCCGGCCACCGCACCCGCCACCCTGGGCCCGCTGCTTCACAGCCTGATCCAGCTCGAACAGGCTGCCGTGCAGCAGGCGCTGCAAAACAGCCACGGCAACGTGGCCCAAGCCGCGCGCACGCTGGGCATCAGCCGCCAGACCCTGTACCGCAAGCTGCAGGGCTTGCGCGGCTGAGCACCGCGCAAGCCACTCCCAAGGCACTCGAGCCCTCAGGGTGCGGGCGCGGGCCCCACAGGTGGGCCCGCGCTGGCGGTTTTCAGACCGTCACTTCCCTGGCCGCCTCGGCGTATTCCTCGATCTGGTCGAAGTTCATGTATTTGTAGATCGCGGCGCCGTCCTGGTTGACCACACCCATGGCCGCGTGGTATTCGGCCACGGTGGGGATGCGGCCCAGCTTGGAGGCGATGGCGGCCAGTTCGGCCGAGGCCAGAAAGACGTTGGTGTTCTTGCCCAGCCGGTTGGGGAAGTTGCGCGTGCTGGTCGAGATCACCGTGGCACCCTCACGCACCTGCGCCTGGTTGCCCATGCACAGGCTGCAACCGGGCATTTCGGTGCGCGCGCCGGCGGCGCCGAAGTTGGCGTAGTGGCCTTCCTTCATCAGCTCGCTGGCGTCCATCTTGGTGGGCGGGGCCACCCAGAGCTTGACCGGGATGTCGCGCTGGCCACCGAGCAGCTTGGCCGCGGCGCGGAAGTGCCCGATGTTGGTCATGCACGAGCCGATGAAGGCCTCGTCGATCGGGGTGCCGGCCACGTCCGAGAGCACTTTGGCGTCGTCCGGGTCGTTGGGGCAGCACAGGATCGGCTCGGTGATTTCGGCCAGATCGATCTCGATCACGGCGGCGTATTCGGCGTCGGCGTCGGCGCGCAGCAGCTTGGGCTGCTCGAGCCACTGCTGCACGCGCTCGATGCGCCGCGCCAGCGTCTTGGCGTCCTGGTAGCCGTCGGCGATCATGTTCTTCATCAGCACGATGTTGCTGTTGAGGTATTCGATCACCGGCTCGGGGTTGAGCTGGATCGTGCAGCCCGCGGCCGAACGCTCGGCGCTGGCATCCGACAACTCGAACGCCTGCTCCACCTTCAGGTCGGGCAAGCCTTCGATTTCGAGGATGCGGCCCGAAAAGATGTTTTTCTTGCCCGATTTGGCCACCGTCAGCAGCCCGGCCTTGATGGCGTAGAGCGGAATCGCGTGCACCAGGTCGCGCAGCGTCACGCCCGGCTGCATCTGGCCCTTGAAGCGCACCAGCACGCTTTCGGGCATGTCCAGCGGCATCACGCCAGTGGCGGCGCCAAAGGCCACCAGCCCCGAGCCGGCCGGGAAGCTGATGCCGATCGGGAAGCGCGTGTGCGAGTCGCCGCCGGTGCCCACGGTGTCGGGCAGCAGCAGGCGATTCAACCAGCTATGAATCACGCCGTCGCCGGGGCGCAGCGCCACGCCGCCGCGGCTGCTGATGAAGGGCGGCAGTTCGCGGTGCATTTTGGCGTCCACCGGTTTCGGGTAGGCCGCCGTGTGGCAGAAGGATTGCATCACCAGGTCGGCGCTGAAGCCCAGGCAGGCGAGGTCCTTGAGCTCGTCGCGCGTCATCGGGCCGGTGGTGTCCTGGCTGCCGACGGTGGTCATGTGCGGCTCGCAGTAGGTGCCGGGGCGTATGCCCTGGCCTTCGGGCAGGCCGCAGGCGCGGCCCACCATTTTCTGCGCCAGCGTGTAGCCCTTGCCCGTGTCCTGGGGCGCGACCGGCAGGCGGAACACGGTCGAGGCCGGCAGGCCCAGGCACTCGCGCGCCTTGGCGGTGAGCGAGCGCCCGATGATCAGGTTGATGCGGCCGCCAGCACGCACTTCGTCCAGCAGCACCTGGCTCTTGAGCTGGAACTCGGCCACCACGGCGCCGTTCTTCTCGATCTTGCCCGCGTAGGGGTAGATGTCGATCACGTCGCCCATCTGGAAGGCGCTGACGTCGACTTCGATCGGCAGCGAGCCCGAGTCTTCTTGCGTGTTGAAAAAGATCGGGGCGATCTTGCCGCCCAGCGTCACGCCGCCAAAGCGCTTGTTGGGCACGAAGGGGATGTCTTGCCCGGTGGCCCAGACCACCGAGTTGGTGGCCGACTTGCGGCTCGAGCCGGTGCCCACCACGTCACCCACGTAGGCCACCAGGTGGCCCTTGCGCTTGAGGTCTTCGATGAACTGCATCGGGCCGCGCTTGCCGTCTTCTTCGGGCTTGAAGGCGGCGTCGGGGCGCGTGTTTTTCAGCATCGCCAGGTAGTGCAGCGGGATGTCGGGGCGGCTCCAGGCGTCGGGCGCGGGCGAGAGGTCGTCGGTGTTGGTCTCGCCCGGCACCTTGAACACAGTAACGGTGATTTTCTGTGGCACTTCGGGGCGGCTGGTGAACCACTCGGCCGCGGCCCAGCTTTGCATCACCGCCTGGGCGTGGGCGTTGCCGGCCTTGGCCTTGGTGGCCACGTCGTTGAAGAAATCAAACATCAGCAGCGTCTTTTTGAGCGCTGCGGCGGCCACGGGTGCCACCTCGGGGTCGTCGAGCAGCTCGATCAGCGGGTGCACGTTGTAGCCGCCCACCATGGTGCCCAGCAGTTCGGTGGCCTTGGCGTTGGAGATCAGGGCCACGCGCTCATCGCCATGCGCCACGGCGGCCAGGAAGCTGGCCTTGACCTTGGCGGCGTCGTCCACACCCGGCGGCACGCGGTGCGTGAGCAGGTCGAGCAGGAACTCGGCTTCGCCCGCAGGCGGGTTTTTGATCAGCTCGATCAGCTCGGACACCTGTTTGGCGTCCAGCGGCAGCGGCGGGATACCGAGCGCGGCGCGTTCGGCGGCGTGTAGGCGGTAGGCTTGCAACATGGCGGGGGCTCCAGTAAAAGAAGGATTGATACCAAGGGTTCATTGGCCGGCTGGCCGCTGCGCGATGCCGAGCAGGTCGGGGCCGGGGTTGCGCAGCATGGCGGCGGCCACCGCCTGCTGCAGCGCGTTGCTGCAGTCGTCGAGCAGGCGCCGGTTCGGGCGCTGGCCGAGCAGCATGGATTTGTTGGCGAGCTGGATCCAGACCGCACCCTGGGCGCGGTCTTCGAGCCGGATGGCACCGGTGCTGGTCTCGACCGGGCGCAGCAGGTAGCGCTGCCCCCCACTTTGCAGCACGAAGTGGCCCGCGGCTTGCGGGGCGGCCTCGATGCGCACGCTGCGGCCGTGCGAGCAGGTCTTGCTGCCCACGTGCACCAGCGCCGCCGTGGCCAGTTCGCGCTCGCTCAACGGGGTGTCGGCCGGGGTGCCGGCCTGCACCGTGGGCACGCTGCGGCTGCCTTGGGCCAGCGCGGGTTGGCTCATGGCCAGCGCCGCGGCGATCAGCCCAATCCCGCACCGCGCCCTCGACCATGACAGCAGCCGGTTGCGCGCGCGATTGCTCGGCGCACGCGACGAGCCTGGGGTAGCGATGGTGGGCATGGCGGGCTCCTGCTGAACAAATGGGCAGTGGCTACAAGGGCGCAGCGCAGGGGCGTGCCCGCGACTCGGGCGCAGGCGCTGCGAACAACGGTTGCAAACCGGCATCGAGAGCCGCGCCGGCTTGCTGCGCGCGCTCCAGTATCTGCCAATAGTAGCGGTAACTGGCGCGGTCGTGCAATTGACCCCGGTGCGCGATCGGCGCCCAATCGGCCGCCAGCGCCGCCAGGATGATCGCCGTGGCGCGCTCGACCTCGTCGGTGGGCGGGGCAAAGGCTTGCAGGATGGGCTCGATCTGCTGCGGGTGGATGCTCCACATGCGGCTGTAGCCAAACTCGCGCGCCGCCGCGAGCGCGGCCTGGCGCAGCGCGGGCAGGTCGTCGATCTCGGTCACCACGCAGTGCGACGGCACCTTGCCGTGGGCGTGGCAGGCGCTGGCGATCTCGAGCTTGGCGCGGCGCACCAGCGGGTGGCTGAACTGGCCCGGCCACCCCATCGCAGTCGCCGGAATCGCGCCGCCGTGGGCCGAAACAAAATCCATCAGGCCAAAGCTGATGGATTCGACCCGCGCCTGCGCCGCAACCTCAAAGGCGCGCTGCAGCGCCAGCGGCGACTCGATCAGCACATGCACCGGCAGGGCCGCGCCGCCAGCGGCATCCACCGCCTGCAAGGCACGCTGCACATCGGCCACGCCTTCGACCTTGGGCAGCATCAGGTAGGCCAGCCGATCATGCGCCTGCCCGACGATGGACTCGACCTCGGCCTCGAAGGCCGCGTGCCCGACCGGGTGCACCCGCACCCCGACGCGCGGCGGCACCGGCGCCGCCAGGTCGAGGCCCTGCAGCAGCTCGACCACCAACGCCGCGTGCTCGGCCTCGCCGCCTACCGGGGCGCCGTCTTCGCAGTCGAGCGTGACGTCGAACACGCAGCGGCCGTGGCGCTGGCTGTATTCGGCTTGCAGCGCCAGGCTCTTGCGCATGCGCGCCGGCACGCCACTGTAATGGTCACACACCGGCAGCAGGCGCTGGCCGGCTTGCGGGCCCAACAACAGGTCGCGTGGATGCATGGAGCGCTGCCGCCCGTATTGCCGCCAGTGGCTTACAGCAGATGGCGCACGCCGTCTTGCTCACCCTGCAGCTCGGCCAGCGTCTTGTTGATGCACTCCTGGCTGAAGGCGTCGATGGGCAGCCCTGGCACGATCTGGTAGTCGCCGCCCGAGCACGTGACGGGGTAGCCGAACACCACGTCTTTGGGGATGCCGTATTCGCCATTGGAAGGCACGCCCATGGTCACCCAGGCGCCGTCGGTGCCCAGCGCCCAATCGCGCATGTGGTCGATGGCCGCGTTGGCCGCCGAGGCCGCCGACGACAGGCCGCGCGCCTCGATGATCGCCGCGCCGCGCTTGCCCACGGTGGGCAGGAACACGTCCTTGTTCCAGACCTGGTCGTTGATCAGCTCTTTGACCGAGGCGCCGTCGATGGTGGCAAAGCGGTAGTCGGCGTACATGGTCGGGCTGTGGTTGCCCCACACCGCCAGGCTTTTGATCGAGGCCA
The DNA here is from genome assembly GCA_041694945.1 of Pseudomonadota bacterium. GTDB lineage: Bacteria > Pseudomonadota > Gammaproteobacteria > Burkholderiales > Burkholderiaceae_C > Serpentinimonas. The sequence goes on along the minus strand of JBGFRU010000046.1, from coordinate 13,916 downwards.
CTGGCTTGCCGGTTTTGGCTGCCAGTTGGCTCAGGGCGCGGTTGTGGTCCAGGCGCAGCATGGCGGTGAAGTTGCGCGCCGGCAGCTCGGGGGCCGACTTCATGGCGATGTAGGCGTTGGTGTTGGCTGGGTTGCCCACCACCAGCACCTTCACGTTGCGCGCAGCGGCTTCGTTGAGCGCCCGGCCCTGGGCGGTGAAGATCTGGGCGTTGGCCGCCAGCAAGTCGGCGCGCTCCATGCCCGGGCCGCGTGGGCGCGCGCCCACCAGCAGCGCATAGTCGGTGTCCTTGAAGGCCGCCTTGGCCTCGCTGTGCGCTTCCATGCCAGCCAGCAGCGGGAAGGCGCAGTCGTCGAGCTCCATCATCACGCCCTTGAGCGCTTTCTGGGCTTTTTCGTCGGGGATTTCGAGCAGCTGCAGGATCACGGGCTGGTCTTTGCCCAGCATTTCACCGGAAGCGATGCGAAACAGCAGGGCATAACCAATCTGGCCAGCGGCACCGGTGACGGCCACGCGAACGGGCTTCTTGCTCATGAATACACTCCAAAATAATGCACAGGTTGAAAAAAAGCGCTCGATCCGGCAAGTGTACCCCGACTTGCCCTGGGCGTCAATTTGTCTTATGTCTTATATAAGATAAACTCGGGCAGACACACCATGAACACCGACCTCAGCCCCCTCGCCGCCCCGAGCCCCGCCCCCGAGCCGGCCGGGCCGCAGGTTGCGCCCGCCTTCAGCCCGCTGTACCAGCAAATCAAGGCGTTGCTGCTGCGCAGCCTGCAAGGCGGCGAGTGGAAGCCGGGCGAACCGATCCCGAGCGAGGTCGAACTGGCCACCCGCTTTCGCGTCAGCCAGGGCACGGTGCGCAAAGCCATCGACGAGTTGGCCGCCGAAAACCTGCTGCTGCGGCGCCAAGGCAAGGGCACCTTCGTGGCCACCCACGCCGAGCAGCGCACCCAGTTTCGCTTTCTGCGCCTGCACCCCGACCGTGGCCATCTGGACCCCAGCGGCCCGGCGCAGCGGCGCATCCTCGCGTGCCAGCGGCTGCGCGCACCGGCCGACGTCGGGCTGGCCTTGGGCCTGCGCGCCGGCGACAGCGTGGTGCAGGTGCAGCGCGTGCTGTCGTTTCAAGACGTGCCCACCATTCTGGAGCAGCTCTGGCTGCCCGGCGACCCCTTCAAGGGCCTCACGCTCAAGGTGCTGACCGAGCACCAAGGCCCCATGTATGCCCTGTTCGAAAGCGAATTCGGCGTGCGCATGGTGCGCGCCGACGAGCGCATCAAGGCCGTGGCGGCCGACGCCGAGGCCGCAGCCGGCCTGGCGCTGGCGCCGGGCACGCCGCTGCTCAGCGTCGAGCGGCTGGCCTACACCTACCACGACCAGCCCATGGAACTGCGCCGGGGCCTGTACCGCACCGAACACCACCACTACCGCAACCAACTTAGCTAGTCCCAAAGATAACCATAGACCCGCTGCGCAGATGCTGCGTTGCAATAGAATCCGAAAGAGATGCGTCAGGGTTTTCGTGCACATTCAGGCCCAGCCGCTGCATCGAATACCCTCCCGACTGCACCCGCCCACCTCCCTCACCACAGGTTCTTCACACCATGGCTGAATCGCGCACCACACCGCGGCCCGAGTTTCGCAACATCCACGCCCTGACCGACCTGCCCAGCTACCGCTTGCCCGCTGCGGGCTGGGTCTCGATCCTGCACCGCATCAGCGGCCTGCTGATGTTTATGCTGCTGCCCTTCATCGTCTGGATGTTCGACGCCTCGCTCTCGTCCGAGCTGTCGTTTGGCGTCTTTGCCTCGGCCTTCACGGCCGGCATCGGCTTCGTGCCCGCCTGGTGCGTCAAGCTGGTGGTGCTGGCGCTGATCTGGGCCTTCCTGCACCACCTGTTGGCCGGTCTGCGCCACCTCTACATGGACGCCACCCACAGCGTGGACAAAGCCTTTGGCAAGTCCTCGGCCGTGGCCACCCTGGTGCTCAGCCTGGCCCTCACGGCCGCGCTCGGCGCCAAGCTGTTTGGCCTGTATTGATTCACCCCCACCACAAAGCCCCCCAGGAGCAGATGAAAATGCCCGTCAACCACGGTTCCCGGCGCGTCGTCAGCGGCGCCCACTACGGCTTGCGCGACTGGCTGATGCAGCGCATCACCGCCGCCCTCATGGCTTTGTTCACCCTGCTGCTGCTGGCGCAACTGCTGCTGGTCAGCGGCCCCATCGGCTACGAGGTCTGGGCCGGCATCTTTGCCCAAACGTGGATGAAGTTCCTCACCTACGCCCTGATCGTCGCCCTGATCTGGCACGCTTGGGTGGGCGTGCGCGACATCTGGATGGATTACATCAAACCGGCCGGCTTGCGGCTGGCCTTGCATGTGTTCACGCTCGTCTGGCTGGTGGGCTGCGCCGGCTGGGCCTTCCAAGTGCTCTGGAGACTTTGATTCATGACTGCCCTCACATCCTCTTTGCCCAAGCGCCGCCTCGACGTCATCATCATCGGCGCCGGCGGCTCTGGCATGCGCGCCTCGCTGCAACTGGCGCGCGCCGGGCTCAACGTGGCGGTATTGAGCAAGGTCTTCCCCACGCGCTCGCACACCGTGGCGGCGCAGGGCGGCATCGGCGCCTCGCTGGGCAACATGAGCGAGGACAACTGGCACTACCACTTCTACGACACCGTCAAGGGTTCCGACTGGCTCGGCGACCAGGACGCGATCGAGTTCATGTGCCGCGAAGCGCCCAAGGTGGTCTATGAGCTCGAGCACTTCGGCATGCCCTTCGACCGCAACCCCGACGGCAGCATTTACCAGCGCCCCTTCGGCGGCCACACCGCCAACTACGGCGAAAAACCGGTGCAGCGCGCCTGCGCCGCCGCCGACCGCACCGGCCACGCCATGCTGCACACCCTGTACCAGCAGAACGTGGCCGCGCGCACCACCTTCTTCGTCGAGTGGATGGCGCTGGATCTGGTGCGCAACGCCGCCGGCGACGTGCTGGGCGTGACCGCACTCGAGATGGAAACCGGCGACACCTACCTGCTGCAAGCCAAGACCACGCTGCTGGCCACTGGCGGCGCCGGGCGCATTTTTGCCGCCTCCACCAACGCTTTCATCAACACCGGCGACGGGCTGGGCATGGCGGCGCGTGCCGGCATCCCGCTGCAAGACATGGAGTTCTGGCAGTTCCACCCCACCGGCGTGGCCGGCGCCGGCGTGCTGCTCACCGAAGGCTGCCGCGGCGAAGGCGCGATCCTGCGCAACTGCAACGGCGAGCGCTTCATGGAACGCTACGCGCCCACGCTCAAAGACCTGGCTCCGCGCGACTTCGTCAGCCGCTGCATGGACCAGGAAATCAAGGAAGGCCGGGGCTGCGGCCCCAACAAGGACTACATCAACCTCGACATGACGCACCTCGGGGGCGACACCATCCTCAAGCGCCTGCCCTCGGTGTTCGAGATCGGCCACAACTTTGCCAACGTCGACATCACCAAGGAGCCGATTCCGGTGGTGCCCACGATCCACTACCAGATGGGCGGCATCCCGACCAACATCCACGGCCAGGTGGTGGTGCCCGACGCCGCCGGCGGCCAAAAAGTGGTGCCGGGGCTGTACGCCGTGGGAGAATGCGCCTGCGTCAGCGTACACGGCGCCAACCGGCTGGGCACCAACTCGCTGCTCGACCTGCTGGTGTTTGGCCGCGCCGCCGGCAACCACATCGTCGCCAACCTGGAGCGCAAGGCCGAATTCCCGGACCTGCCGCGCGACGCCGCCGACCCGTCGCTGGCCCGCCTGGCCCGGCTCGATGCCTGCACCGAGGGCGAATACGCCCAGGTGGTGGCCGACGACCTGCGCGCCACCATGCAGCAGCACGCCGGGGTGTTTCGCACCCAGGCCAGCATGAACGAGGGCGTGGGCAAAGTCGCCGCCCTGCGCCAGCGCGTGCAAGCCATCGGCCTCAAGGACAAGTCCAAGGTCTTCAACACCGCGCGCATCGAGGCGCTGGAAGTGGAAAACCTGATCGAAGCCGCGCAAGCCACCATGACCTCGGCCGCTGCGCGCACCGAATGCCGTGGCGCCCACACCGTGAACGACTACGAGCGCGCCGCCGACGACGCCGAGCACCCGCTGGGCCGCAACGACCGCGACTGGATGAAGCACACCCTGTGGCACAGCGCCGACAACGCGCTCAGCTACAAGCCGGTCAACCTCAAGCCCCTCACGGTGGCTTCGGTTCCGCCCAAAGTCCGCACCTTCTAAAGCCGCCGACGCACGCCCCCGGAGCACCAGAACATGGCCCTACGCACCTTCAAAATCTACCGCTACGACCCCGAGCGCGACGCCAAGCCCTACATGCAGACCCTGCAGGTGGAGCTCAGCGGGCACGAGCGCATGCTGCTCGATGCGCTCATGAAGCTCAAACAGGTGGACCCGACGCTCTCGTTTCGGCGCTCGTGCCGCGAAGGCGTGTGCGGCTCCGACGCCATGAACATCAACGGCAAGAACGGCCTGGCCTGCCTGACCAACATGAACACGCTCAAGGGCGAAATCGTGCTCAAGCCCCTGCCGGGGCTGCCGGTGGTGCGCGACCTGATCGTGGACATGACGCAGTTCTTCCAGCAGTACCACAGCATCAAGCCCTACCTGGTCAACACCAGCCAGCCGCCCGAGACCGAGCGCCTGCAATCGCCCGAGGAGCGCGACGAGCTCAACGGCCTGTACGAGTGCATCCTCTGCGCCTCGTGCTCCACCAGTTGCCCGAGCTTCTGGTGGAACCCGGACAAGTTCGTCGGCCCAGCCGGCCTGCTGCAAGCCTACCGCTTCTTGGCCGACAGCCGCGACCAGGCCACCACCGAGCGCCTCGACAACCTCGAAGACCCGTACCGGCTGTTCCGCTGCCACACCATCATGAACTGCGTCGACGTCTGCCCCAAGAGCCTGAACCCTACCAAGGCCATCGGCAAGATCAAGGAGATGATGGTGCGCCGCGCCATCTGAGTTTCAGACCCACCGACCATGTCCGCCCCCGACCACGCCCCCATCGACGAGCGCGCGCTCAGCAGGCTGCGCTGGCGCTGTCGGCGTGGTCTGCTTGAAAACGACCTGCTGCTGGAGCGGTTTTTTGCCCGCATGGGCGACCGCATCAGCGTGAGCCAAGAGCGCGCCCTGTTGGCGCTCATGGACTTATCCGACCCCGATCTGCTCGATCTGCTGCTGGCGCGCAAGCCCCCCGGCCCCGAGCACCGCAGCGCCGACATCCTCGAGATGCTGCAACAGTTGCGCCCCACGGCGCAGCCGGTCTAGCCCGCTGCCTGCCCTCGGTTTCAGCCCCTTTTTTACTCCCCCACTTCTCATAAGGATGCAGCATGAAACTCGCTGACCACAAAGCCACCCTGTCCTTCAGCAACGGCGCGCCGAGCATGGAGCTGCCTGTCTATGCCGGCACCATCGGCCCCGACGTGATCGACATCCGCAAGCTCTATGGCCAGACCGGGATGTTCACCTACGACCCCGGCTTCCTCTCGACCGCCTCGTGCCAGTCGGCCATCACCTACATCGACGGCGACAAGGGCGAACTGCTCTACCGCGGCTACCCGATCGAGCAGCTCGCCACCCAGTGCGACTACCTCGACACCTGCTACCTGCTGCTCAACGGCGAGCTGCCCAACGAGGCCGAGCGCAACGACTTCCACAAGCGCGTGATCAACCACACCATGGTGCACGAGCAGATGCAGTTCTTCCTGCGCGGCTTTCGGCGCGACGCGCACCCCATGGCCGTGCTCACCGGCCTGATCGGTGCCCTGTCGGCCTTCTACCACGACAGCACCGACATCAACAACCCCGAACACCGGCGCATTTCGGCCATCCGCCTGATCGCCAAAATGCCGACCCTGGTGGCCATGGCCTACAAGTACGGCGTCGGCCAGCCCTACATGTACCCGCGCAACGACCTGTCGTACGCCGGCAACTTCCTGCGCATGATGTTTGGCACCCCGTGCGACGACTACGTCGTCAACCCGGTGCTGGAGCGCGCGCTCGATCGCATCTTCATCCTGCACGCCGACCACGAGCAAAACGCCTCCACCTCCACCGTGCGCCTGTGCGGCAGCTCGGGCACCAACCCCTTTGCCGCCATTGCCGCAGGGGTCGCCTGCCTGTGGGGCCCGGCGCACGGCGGCGCCAACGAGGCCGCGCTCAACATGCTCGAAGACATTCAACGCAACGGCGGCGTGGAAAAAATCGGCGACTTCATCCACCAGGTCAAGGACAAGAACTCGGGCGTCAAGCTGATGGGTTTTGGCCACCGCGTCTATAAAAACTACGACCCGCGCGCCAAGCTCATGCAGGAAACCTGCAACGAGGTGCTGGGCGAACTCGGCCTGGATAACGACCCGCTGTTCAAGCTCGCCAAGGCGCTGGAAAAAATCGCCCTCGAAGACGACTACTTCGTGCAGCGCAAGCTCTACCCCAACGTCGATTTCTATTCCGGCATCGTGCAGCGCGCCATCGGCATCCCGGTCAGCCTGTTCACCGGCATCTTCGCGCTGGCACGCACCGTGGGCTGGATCGCGCAACTGAACGAAATGCTGGCCGACCCAGAGTACAAAATCGGCCGCCCGCGCCAGCTGTTCACCGGCTCGACCCGGCGCGACGTGCCCACGCTCGGGCAGCGCTGAACGTGGCCAGACGGAAGGAGGGTGCGCAGCGAAAAGCGTGCGGGTGCAGTGCTTGATTGCATGCCCTGACGCCATCTCTGCTATCCCCTTCCCTCTGCTACCCCCTCCCCGCTCCGATCCAGTCAGCGAATTGCGCAACGGTCAGGATGGGAATGTGAAATTGCTCCCGAACGGCCTGAATGTCGGCGTCGCCACTGACCAGCGCATCGGCTTGGCCGACGGCAGCCAGCACCAAAAAGACGCTGTCGTCTGCGTCGCGGATGTCGGGTAGGCCGTCCGGCATGGTGTCGATCTTGACGGTCTCGACGTAGGGCAAGAACTCGGCCAGCAGCGTTTCTTGCTCGTCGCGGGTCAGCTTGAACTTGGGGTAGGCGAGCACCCGCAGCAACTCGCTGACCGTGTCGTGACTGGCCAAAGCGACAAAGCGTTTGGCCTGCCAGGCTTGCCGCAACCAAGCGCAGTTGCCGCGCGCAAAGATCAGGGCCGAGACCAGGCAGTTGGTGTCGAGGACTACGCGCGGCACGCTCATGCGCGCTTTCTCGCCCAAGCGATCGCGTCAGCCACATCGTCCGGCGCGATGCCAAGTTCCTGCAGCTTGGCCCGTACCGCGTCCGCTTGCTGCATGCGCACCGGTGTCAGCACGATCTTGCCGTTCTGAACCGTGACGTCGTAGTAGTCCGCCTCACCCGCCGTCTGGACGATGGCCTTGGGCAGGGTGACCTGGTTCTTGCTCGTGCGCTTGGCCAGCATGACAGCCCCTCTGAAAGTAATGAAGTAAGGAATAACATTCTAGCAGCCCGTCGGACTTACCGGGTTCAAATTCTCTCCAGAACGCAGTATCCTTGCTTTATCGTAGTTTTTAGACTACAATCGCTGGCATGATCGAGCTCAAGCAGACCGAAACCTTCTGCAAATGGTTTGCCAAGCTCCGGGATGAGCGGGCGACAACGGCCATTTCCTTGCGCTTGGCGCGGCTGGCCTACGGACACACTGGCGACGCCGAGCCGGTAGGTAACGGTGTCAGCGAGCTTCGCATCCACTACGGCCCCGGCTACCGGGTGTATTTCCAACGGCGCGGTGACACGATCTACTTGCTGCTCTGCGGGGGTGACAAGAAATCGCAGGCCCGCGACATCAAGACTGCGCTGCGCCTAGCTGATGAATGGAGCGAGTGACCATGAGCAAAAAACTGACCACCTTCGACCCCGCCGAGCATCTGAAATCCGACCAGGCCATCGCCGACTTCATGGCCGGTGCGCTCGAGACCAACGACCCCGGTTTCATCGCCCACGCGCTGGGCATCGTGGCCCGCGCCAAGGGTATGGCGCAGATCGCCAGCCAGACCGGGCTGTCGCGCGAACAGCTCTACCGCTCGTTTAGCGCCGAAGGCAACCCGACGCTGCGCACGACGCTGGCCGTGATGAAGGCGCTCGGCATTGAGCTGTCGGCAAAACCTGCCGCCCCTGCCGCCGTTCGTTGACGCGCAGACCCCGCAGCACAGCCCCTACCCCTCAAGGCAGGGCCCGAAACCCCAGTTGCTGGCGTGCTGGCGCGCTCTGGCGCTGCGGCGTGTGGGTGAAAAAATCGCCCGCTGCGCTGATGCCATCACGCAGCGGCAAAATGGCCATAAACTTGCCCGCCAGCTCGGGTTGGGGGCGGCCGGCGCGGGTCTGCCACATCTGCTCAAACTGCTCGCGGCTGAAGCTGCGGTTGCCCAGCGAGGGGTCGGCCAGCCAGACCGTGTGTTCATCGATGCCGCGGATGACCGAAAAATGCTCGCTGCGCCGGTGGTGCAGATAGACCACCACCGGCATGCGCAAACGGCTCAACTGCGCCCAGTCGGCTGCCAGACCCTGGCCCCGAAACCCAAACTGCGGCAGCACCCGCGCCATATCGGCAAAGCTGGCCATGCCGTCGCCTTGGTCGAGCGCCTGGAGGATTTGGGCCTCGGTCAAGTTCTGGCCGTAGAACGCATTGAGCAGCGTTGCCAGCGAGGCCGCGCCGCAGGAATAATCGAGGTCTTGCTTGACGATGCGCGCGTCGCGCAGCGACTTCCAACTGCGCACCGGCACGAACCCGGCGGCACTGTGGGTGTGCAGCAGCACCCCTTCGGGGCTGGGCTGTCAGGGCGGGGGGCTGGCGGGCGGCTGCGCCCAAGCAGCAGCCCACAGCAGTGCCGCGCCCAAGGCCAAAATGGCCTTTAGGGCTACAACGAAACGCTTAAAAACACCCGGTCTCGCCACCTGAGGTGCTCGGCCATTGGTGCAGGCAAGAGGGGCGCTAAGGCCCGTACCCAGCAAACACCGCTTCAGTTTCGTCATGGCAATCTCCCTGTGCGCTTCAATGGCCCTGATCCTGCCTCAAGCAGCGCCCGCAGCCCTCGTGGGGGTGTGCTGCGCTTACTGCGCCATGGCGCCCGGCGCAAACAGCAGGAAAATCGCGGCCCCGATCAGTCCGGTGGCCAACATCGCCGGCAGCAGCGACAGCGCGATGCCGCCGATGCAGTAGCCCAGGCTGGCTTTGGGGATGGCCCCCGAGAGCGCGTTGGCACCGACCCAGACCGCGTACAGCCACAGCGGCAGCGTGAGCAGATACGGCACACCGACGGCCACCAAGACCGCACCGAGCACGTTGGACACCAGCCAGGACGCCGCCATGAGGTTGAACAAGTCGCCCTGCCCGTCCCAGCGCGCACCCCGGCGCAGCCACCAGCGCAGCACCGCGTGGATGATCAGGAATGCGACCCAAACCGACAGCAGCATGGACACCAGCGCCAGCGCCAAGGGCATCCCGGGCATCCCGGGCATCCCGGGCATCTCGGGCGTGCCGGCGCGCAAGGCCGGATCGAGCCCAACCAGCAGGCCGATCAGGCTGATGCCCGCCAGCGCCTGCCAGCGCGGGAAGGCAAAACGCTCAAAGGGCAGAGCGCGCAGGAGGAAGAGGGAGAGGGCGGTCTTGACAACTCCCGCACTGCATCCGCGCACATTGCCCCCTTCGGCGAGCAGAGTTCCATCCGGCGAAATGATGAGGTCGTAGGTTCCCGATAGGCCTTTGCCATTATCGATCATGCCGATGACTCTCAGATTACCTGAATGAGCGTCATCACGAACAACCTCGACCTCTGTTTGATAAAAGTTTTGACCATTCGGATCGCCTTGTGAATCGGTCTCAGGTTGCTGATTACCGACTCGCTGGCTGAGTTCGGCGTATGGCATCAAGCGATACTTTGCCAATTTACCTCTGAGGATAAGCAACAGTTCGTCTTTATTCATTTCCATTTCCCTGTAGCCCCGGAGTTCAACATCATATCGACCCCGGGTTCAGCCATCTTTACGGCCTGAAGAACGGTGTATTCGGAAGCGGGATTCGGAAAGCGCCGCCAGAGCCGGAGACGCCAGGGCGCCATGCATTGAATTGAATATGAGGGAGCCTCCCTAAACTGCCGAAGGAATGGTGCGCTGAATGATGTGCAATTCTAACTGCGGCAAAACGTCCTGCATGAAGAACGATCGGCGCGAACCATAGGAACGCCCCCTTGGTCTCCTCCATCTCCTGCGGCGACAGCACGGCCACCCGCAGCGGCTCGTGGCCGGGCACGAACAGCGCTTGCATGTCGGCCGCACTGAAGGGCTCCGGTGGCGTCAGCGCCAGCACGGCAGGCAGCTCGGGCAGCTCTGCCGGCAGGGTGCCTGCCACCGCCTGCGCGGGCAATTCTGCCTGCGCGGGCGGTGCGTGCAGCTCAGCCACGAGCTCAGCTACCGCTACCGCCTGCACCGGCTGCAGCGCCAGCGCGCTCGGCGCTTCTGCGCCCAAGCCCTCAGCCGCCAGCGCCGGCCCCGCCAACATCCCAGTGGCCGCCAAGGCCAACAGTGTTTGCTTCATCCGCATCATGATATACTCCAGTTGCGTTTCGATGACAAAACCCGCCTCGGTCTCACCCGAGGCACTCTTTGGCCTTGCGTCAACAAGGCCAAAACCTTTGTGGCGTGCGCTGCCTGCAGCGCACGCCCACAATTTTTTTCCCTTCCGCAGCCCCTCGCATCTCAGCCCCCGGTCGCCCGGCGGTTGCCGCTGCGCGCTGCGCCCTGGAAGGGAAAATAGGGGTCAGACCACGTTTTCCCTCGCACGGCCGCGTGCAGGCTGAACCCGTCGATGTCGGCGCACAGGGGCTGGCGCGATGTGGCCTCCTGCGGCATCGCACCTCGCAGAGTCAGCATCTTCTGCCCGGCGCGGGGCCCGAAGGCGATGCGGTAAGTGATGGCCGCAGCCTGCAGTGGTCGCAGGGTGCGTGCCTCGTCACCGTCGCCATCGGGCTCGGCCAGGTAGGTCTGGCCCATGTCCTCGACCAGCACGCCCCGGCGCGTGAGCATCTTCATCAGCCGGGCGATGATGGTCTGCAGCAGCGCGTGCAGTTCGTCTTCGGTGGGCACACCCGCCTCGATGAAGCTGGGCGCGCCGTCGGCGCCGCACCGGTACACGCCGTCCAGCACCAGGCCGTGAAGGTGGATGTTGAGGTTGGCCGCAGAGCCAAAGCGCTGGATCAGCGTGACGGCGCCGCCGTGGCCTTCGGCGGCCTTCAGCCCGGCGCGGTCCAGCAAATGGCGCGTGACCACGCGCTGCACCACCTGCAGCACCGGCGTGACCAGCTCGGGCTGCGCGGCCAGCAGCAGGCGCAGCGGGATCGGCAGCGACAGCACCCACTGCCGCACCGGCACATGCGGGATGACGTGATCCACCCGCTGCGCCGAGGTCTGCGACATGCGCCGCGCGCCGCATGAGGGGCAGAACCCGCGCCGCTTGCAGCTGAAGGCCAGCAGCTTGTCGTGGCCGCACTCCCCGCAGCGCAGCCTCAGAAAGCCGTGGGCCAGGATGCCGCACTCGAGGAAGGCATCGAACTCGCCCTTGATGAACTGCGGCAACTGCCATCCGGTGCTGGCTTCGGTGTGCGCGATGAAGCTGGCCGCGTGCTGCTGCACCAGGCGGTACAGCGTGGTCTGCTCGGGGCGGTGGCGCTCGTAGTGGACCGGGGGTGCCATCGGGCGCCCTCTGGGGCTGTCGGCCGACGGCTTGCACGCATGGCTCCCGAGGGTGGTGACCTCGGACGGTCTTAAGCCGCGCACGGCGTCGCAATCGCCCTGCCAGGCGCCTACCTGCGGGTGCCTACTTCCAGGTACCGTAAGCGTGGTGAAGCGCGCCCGCCCGGGCGCGGTGACTTGCTCAGGCTGGGGGCGGCGTGTGAAGTGCCGGAGAGCGCTGCGCGTCGCGCCATTGCCGTGATGTGCGAGGCGGCACAAGGTCTGGACAAGGCGCTGGATGACGCTGGGGTGAGAAGGGCCACGCGCAGGGTCATCGCGGCGGCGGTTGCGGGCAATGTGGCGCGTTGCCTGGGCGGTGGGCCTGGTGCTCTCGCGCCAGCGCCAGATGCTGGACTGCAACGGCGATCTGCTGGCCATATTCGGCGCCACGCGCGAGCAGATCATCGCAGCACTCGTTCGAAGTCCTCTACCCCACGGCCTGCCCGCCGTCGAGCAGCGCGAGCGTGCTGTCCCACACGCGCGCCCAGATCGGCTCGTGCACGCCGTAGCGCGGCCAGATCGTGCAGTTGGTGAAGCCGATCTTCCAGACGCGCGGCTGCTCGCCGGCGGCGATGCGGCGGCGGTCGATCTCGGCGGCGACGCGTGCGATGGCGGCGTCGTCGATCAGCACGGCTTCACGAATCGCGACATCCGATCCCGACTGACAGGCACACGCTGGCTACGTGCGTGCGCCGATGACCCGAAGAACGCCAGCGCCAAGGTCGGCCGATGCTTCCGACGCCTGCATGCCCACGGACTGATCGCCAAGATCCCGCGCACCAGGCGCTGGCGGGTCACCGACTACGGGCGCAAGGTCATGGGCACGACGATGTACCTGCGCGAGCACCACTTCCAGAACGTCTACGCCGCTGTCGTGCACTGAACATCTTCGCAGGAAACAAGGAACTCACAGCAAAAGAGTCTATACCCGGGGCGCGCCGTTGCGTAGTGTGTGCAACTTTCGTTCTCACATCTTGTAGCCGATGGCGTAGAAGATGCTGATGGAGGCATCCCCGCCACCGCAGGACGATGTGGAATTGCAGGTTTCCCCGACGCAGTCCACGCGCACCTGTTCCAGCCCCGCATCGCGGTACCACTTCGCGATGTCCCCGCGATCGAAGCCCATCCACCGGTCGTTGTGCTCGGTGCGCAGGTATTCGTGCTCGTGGGCGTCCAGGTCCGTGATGACGAGCGCGCCACCCTTCTTGAGCTTTTGCGCAGCGTGGTGGATCGCGACGGCGGGGTGCTCGACATGGTGCAGGTACATGTTGGCGAACACATAGTCGAGGCTGTTGTCCTCGATGGGTAGCGACTCGGATTCGCCGACCTCGCATTGCAGGGCGGGGTTGCCGCCCATCTTTTTCCTGAGTTCGTCCAGCATCGATGGCGATTCATCGATGGCGATGACCCGGGCACCGTGCTGGAGCAGTGCTTCGGTGATGAAGCCCGTCCCCGCACCCAGATCGGCGGCAACGGCCCCGGGCTTGATTTCCGCCACGGTGAGCGCCTTGCGCCTCACGTTCTCGGAGAAGAAACCCTTGCGCATGGTGTCCCATTCGGTTGCTACGTCTTCGAAGTAGTTCTTGCTGCCCATGGCATGCTCCTTTGAGTGATTAACCTTTGATGCAGCAACGCTTGCGGCTCACGCTGGCGTCGCTCTTGTCGATGGAGAGGTAGATGGCGTCGGTCTGAGGGTCGGCGTGTTGCCACTCGTAGTAGCTACCCATGTCGATCTTCGACAGTTTCTGCACCTCGGTCAGGGCCAGCAGGGGCGAGCCCTTGTAGAGCAGCAGCCGTGTGGTGCGCTGCATTTCGTCGAACATGTCCGTCATGCCCGCGTCGGCCAGAAAGCGGTCGAGCCTGCCAAAGTCGTCCTTCGTGGTCCACGGGTTGAAGGTGATGAAGGTCGGTCGCACCCGCGCACCGGTGCCTTTGAGGATGGCCAGGCCTTGCTGCATGTCGGCCACGCTCATTCCCTTGTTGACGGCTTCCAGCACCGCGTCGTCGGGGAACTCGCATGCCGTGGTGAACTCCACGCAGCCCAGCTCTCTCAGTTATCCATTCCGCGAACGCGGCACCCGCGACGCATGAAACCGGTGTGTAATTGAGGGGCGGCGTCCGGCACAGAGGTCGGTTCGTACTTGGTGCTTCGAGCTCGTTTCTCAGTT
>JBGFRU010000016.1:0-28458 GCA_041694945.1 Pseudomonadota bacterium | reverse complement strand
GGGCTGCCCCCAGAGCGCGTCGCGCACCCCGGGCTGGCCGTCGGCGCTGCGCAGCCGCGCCAGCACCGCCTCGGTGCCGTCGCGCTGCCAGTCGATGGCGCGCGCACTCTGGGGCAGCAGCGGCTGCCAGTGCGGCGTGGGCGCCGGCAGCGCCGGGGGCTGGCGCTGGCCGTCCTGCCAGCGCGCCAGCGCCGTCAGCGTGACCGCGAGCGCGGCCTCGGTGACTTCGCGCCGGTACAGGCTGCCTTTGCTGGCGGCGCGCAGGGCCAGGCGGGCGCTGGCCCAGACCGGGCCGGCGTCGAGCGCGTCGGTGGCTTGCAGCAGCGTCACGCCCCAGTCGCTGCGCTGCTGCAGCAGCGCCCAGTCGAGCGCCGACGGCCCCTGGTCGCCCGGCGGCCCCGGGTGCACGACCCAGCAGGGCAGGCGCTGCCACACGGCGGCGGGCAGGCGGCGCTTCAGAAACGGCGCCAGCAACAGATCGGGCTGGAAGCGGTCGATGGCCTCGCTGGTCACCGGGTCGGCGATGTCGAGTTCGACGCTGACGCAGTGGCCGCGCGCGCGCAGCTCGGCGTACAGGCGCTGGCTCAGGCTGTTGAAGCTGTGGCAGAGCAGCAGGATGCGCAGCGCCATCGCGTATCTTGGATCAGCAGATGCGCGGCAACTGCTCGGCGCTGAGCCAGTCGAGCACGCGCCGGCCGCCGAAGCCGGTTTCCATCTGCACGAAACGGTGCACATCGGCGGTCACGGTGCCGATGCGCGCCGCCTCCTGCCCCAGCGGGTGCGCGCGCATCACCGCCAGCAGCCGGTCGGCGACGGCCGGGGCACAGATCGCGATCAGCTTGCCCTCGTTGGCGACGTAGAGGGGGTCGAGGCCGAGCAGCTCGCAGGCGGCGTTGACCTGCTGGCGCACCGGGATCGCCGCTTCCTGCAGCGTCATGCCGACGCCGGACTGGCGCGCGATTTCGTTGAGGGTGGTCGCCAGACCGCCGCGGGTCGGGTCGCGCAGTGTGCGCAGATCGGCCGGCGCCGAGGCGACCGCGGCCAGCATGGCGGCCACCAAGGTGTGCAAGGCCGCGCTGTCGCTCTCGATGGTGGTCTCGAACGCCAGCGACTCGCGCTGCGACAACACCGCCACACCGTGATCACCGACGCAGCCCGAGAGCAGAATCGCGTCTCCGGCTTGTGCGTTGCGGCCGCTGATCTCGACCCCGGGCGCCAGCACCCCGACGCCGGTGGTGCTGATGAAGACGCCGTCGCCCTTGCCCTGCTCCACCACTTTGGTGTCGCCGCAGACCACCGCCACGCCGGCCGCGCGCGCCGCCGCCGCCATCGACTGCACGATGCGCCGCAACTCGGCCAGCGCAAACCCTTCCTCGATGATGAAGCTGGCGCTCAGGTAGAGCGGCTGCGCCCCCATCATGGCGACGTCGTTGACCGTGCCATGCACCGCCAGGCTGCCCAAATCGCCACCGGGAAAAAACAGCGGCGACACCACGTGGCCGTCGCAGGCCATGACCAGCCGCCCTTGGGTCGGGTGCCAGCCGGGCAGCGCCAACCGGGCCCCGTCGTCGCCCTGGCGCAGCCACGGGTTGTCGAAGGCGGCCAGAAACAGCTCGTCGATCAACTGGGCCGCGGCCTTGCCCCCCGAGCCGTGCCCCATGTCGATGCGGCCGTGACGCAGGTCGAGGGGGCGAATATAGGGTTTGCGCTCGCTGCCAAGTGCGGTTGCGGATTCGGTTGGGTTAGCTAGACTCAGGTCTGGATCGGTGTTCATGCACTCAACTCTACGGCCTCGGCGGCGACGATGGGGATGGAGCGAAAACGCCCGTACGTGTAGTGGGCGGCGCAGGCGCCTTCGCTCGACACCATGCACGAGCCGATCGGGTTTTCCGGGGTGCAGACGGTGCCAAAAATTTTGCAGTCGCTGGGCTGCTTGACGCCGCGCAGAATGGCCCCGCATTCGCAGGCCTTGTTGTCGGGCACGCTGCGGTAGCCCAAGCCAAAGCGGCGCTCGGCGTCGAACTCGGCGTAGGCCGGCCGGATCTTGAGCGCGCTGTACGGCACTTCGCCCAAGCCGCGCCACTCGAAGCTCGGGCGCAGTTCGAACACGCGCGAGACCAGCGCCTGCGCGGTCAGGTTGCCCTCGCGGCTGACGGCGCGGGTGAATTCGTTTTCGACTTCGGCCCGGCCCTCATTCACCTGCCGCACCAGCATGGCTATGCCCTGCAGCACGTCGAGCGGCTCAAAGCCGGCGATCACCACCGGCTTGCGGTACTCTTGGGCAAAGTGCTCGTAGGGGGCCGAGCCGATGACGATGCTGACGTGCGCCGGGCCGATGAAGCCGTCGATCGGCACCGTGCCGAACTGGCGCACTTCGGGCGACTCGAGGATGTGGGTGATGGCCGAGGGGGTGAGCACGTGGCAGCAGAGCACGCTGAAGTTGCGCACGCCGGTGCGGCTGGCGTCGTGCAGCACCAGCGCCGTCGGCGGCGTGGTGGTCTCAAAGCCGATGGCGAAAAACACCACTTCGCGCTCGGGCAGCTGGCGCGCCAGTTCGAGCGCGTCGGCGGCCGAATAGACCATGCGGATGTCGGCGCCGCGCGCCTTGGCCTTGAGCAGCGAGAGCTGTTGCGAAGCCGGCACGCGCATGGTGTCGCCGTAGGTGCACAGGATCACGCCCTGTTCCAGCGCCAGCCGGATCGCCAGGTCGATGCGGCCGATCGGCAGCACGCACACCGGGCAGCCGGGGCCGTGGATCAGGCGCAGATTGGGCGGCAGCAGATCCGGGATGCCGTAGCGCGCGATGGCGTGGGTGTGGCCGCCGCAAAACTCCATGAAGTGGTAGGCGCGGCTCGGGTCGGCTTCGGCGGCGATGCGCGCGGCGATCTGGCGCGCCAGCGCGCCGTCGCGGAATTCGTCGATGTACTTCATGGCGCGGGCACCAGCCGGCCCCGGGCGACGGCAGCGTCGGCGTTGTCGGCGCTGCGCTCGAGTTCGGCAAAAATGGCCAGCGTGTGCTGCGCTTCTTCGGGATCGAGCAAACCGATGGCGTGGCCGACGTGGACGATGACGTAGTCGCCGACCACGGCTTCGGGCACCAACGCCAGCGAGACGCTTTTGCGGATGCCGCCGAGGTCGATCAGGCCCTGGTCGTCGCTCAGGCGTTCGACCAGCAAGGCGGGGATGGCTAGACACATGGGGTGGTCTCCTGCAGGGTGGATGTGGGTGTGGCCGTGGTGGCGGCCAGCTCTTGCGCGGCCACCCAGGCTTGGCCCAGCGCCAGCCCGGCGTCGCCGCAGCCTTGGGCGGTTTGCAGATAGACGCGCTGGCCGGCCGCGCTCAGGCGCGCTTGCAGGCGCTGGCGCAACAGGCGGTTGTAAAAGCAGCCGCCGGCCAGCGCCACGCTGCGGCTCTGGCGCGCACGGGCGGCGGCCAACACCCAGTCGGCCAGGCCGTCGGCTAGGCGCAGGTGGAAGGCGGCGGCAAGCGCGTCCAGTGCGGCGTCGGGGGCGTGCCCAGCAGCCGCTGCATGCAGCGCCAGCCAGAGCGGGCGCAGATCGAGGCTCTGCGGCGCTGCCCGGGGGGTGGCGGTGGTGAGGGCGTCGAAGCCGGTTCCCGATTGCCTCGTGGCGCCGGGCAGCAGGCTGGGCAAAGGCAGATCGGGCAGGGATGTGCCGCGCTCCAGCGCCCGCGCCGCTGCCTGCTCCAGGGCCACGGCGGCCTGGGCTTCGTCGCTTTGCTCCAGGCACAGGCCAAGGGCGGCCGCAGCGGCGTCGAACCAGCGCCCGGCGCTGCTGCTGGGCGGGCAATGCAGGCCGCGCGCCAGCATCTGCTGCACCGTGGCGGCGCGGCTGGCGCCCACGCGCTCGCCCCAGTGCACGCCGATCTGAGCGCCCAAGCCACAGGCGTGCAGGGCGCTGGCGGCCATGCGCCAGGGCTGGCGCGCGGCCTGGTCGCCGCCGGGCAACGCCAGGGGGAGCAGATGGCCCAGGCGCTGCCACTGGGCGCCCTCGAGCCACAGCAGCTCGCCGCCCCAGGCGGCGCCGTCGCTGCCCAGCCCAAAGCCGTCCAGCGCCAATCCGAGCACCGGCTCGTCCAAGCTGTGCGCGGCCATGACGGCGCCGATGTGGGCCCGGTGGTGCTGCACGGCCACCGCCGGCAGGCCGAGTTCGGCCGCCAGCTCCTGGGCCAGTTGGCTGCTGTAAAAGTCGGGGTGCAAGTCGTGCGCCAGCGCCGCCAGGGGCGGGCCGCCGCTGGTGCGCGCCTGCCGTATCAGCGCCAGCGCCGCAGCGCGCAGCGCCGCACAGGCGTGCGGGTCGCTGAGGTCGCCATGCACCGGCGTCCACTGCACCCGGCCACCCTGGCACAGGCAGGCGCTGTTTTTCAGCCACGCCCCCAGCGCCAGCACGGTGGCAGCCGAGGGGGCAGGGAGGGCGGTGTGGCTCATGGGGACGGGCGTTCGGGAAGGGGGTGCAAGCAGGGTTGCAGGCGCTGGGTGCCCAGGCGCTTCAGCCGGACGCCGCCGCCGTCTGGCGCAGCTGCGCCAGCTCGGCTTCGAGCTGCGCCACGCGGGCGCGCAAGGCCTGCTCGCAAGCCTGGGCGTGGCCCGCGCCGTGTGCATGATCATGCTCATGGCCGTGGTCGTGGTCGTGCCCGAGCTCGTGTTCGAGCCAGTGCAACCAGTCGTCGAGACCGGCACCGGTGCGGGCCGACACCTGCAACACCTCGATGCCGGGGTTGACGCGCCGCGCCAGTTCGATGCAGCGCGCAACGTCGAACTGCACGTGCGGCAACAGGTCGATCTTGTTCAGAATCATGAGCCGGGCGGCGGCGAACATGTCGGGGTACTTGAGCGGCTTGTCCTCGCCCTCGGTGACCGACAGGATCGCCACCTTGGCGCGCTCGCCCAAGTCCCACAGCGCCGGGCAGACCAGGTTGCCGACGTTTTCGATGAACAACAGGCTGGGGGCGGCGTGCTCGTGGCGGTGAGGATGTGCGTGGCTGTGGGGGTGTGCGTGGCTGTGCTCGGGGTCATGGCCGCTGGAGCCGTGCCCGTGGCGGTGCCCATGCGCCCGATCGTGCTCGTGCTCGTGCTCGTGCTCGTGCTCGTGCCGGTGCAATTGCGCAAAGGCCGCCGCCACCATGGGCGCGTCGAGGTGGCAGCCTTTGCCGGTGTTGATCTGGATCGCGGGCGCGCCGGTGGCGCGGATGCGCTCGGCGTCGAAGGCGGTCTGCTGGTCGCCTTCGATCACCGCCACCGGCAGCGTCGGGTGGCGCCGTCGCAGCGCCTCGATGGTGGCGCAGAGCAGGGTGGTTTTGCCCGATCCGGGGCTGGACACGAGGTTCAGCGCCAGCACCTCGTGCGCGGCAAAATGCGCCCGGTTCTGCGCCGCGATGCGGTCGTTGGCGCCCAGAATGTCGTGCTCGAGCCTGATCGCCCGCGCCTGGCTCAGGCCCGGCACCGAGACCCTGGCCGCACCGGCGCCGTAGTCGAGGTCGCCACTGCGCGGGTCGATGCGCGGACCCGTTGCGGCGGCGGCGGCAGCGGCAGCTGAATCGACAGCGGCAGCCGCGGCGGCGGGCGCAGGCTCAGGGTGGGCTGGGCCCAGCGGGTGGCTCGGTTGCGCTTGTGCGGGCGCTCGGTGGCGCTGGGTCTGGCTGCATCCACATACGACACACATGGTTCAGGTCTCCTGAGTTTGGGGCGGTTGGTGTGCCGCTGACCGGTTCAATCATCGCTCACTTGCAGGTCGAGCACACGCAATTCCATGCCACCGGTGGGCTCGAGCTGGTAGCTGGAGCAGACCGGACAGGGGTCGCCGCGCTGGGCGATCGGCACACGCGTGCTGCAACCCAAACACCAAGCCTGCCCCGGGGTTTCGAGCAGCTCGATGCGCGCGCCTTCGAGCCTCGTGCCGGGCGCAATGCAGTCGAGCGCAAAACGCAGCGCCGCCACATCGACCCCGGCCAGTTGCCCGACCTCGAGGCGCAATTCAAGCACACGGGCAAAGCCCTCGCGCTGTGCGCAGTCATCGACCAGTTGCAACACGCCCCCGGCGAGGCTGGCTTCATGCATGGCAGGGCTCCTGCTGGGACGGGTACGGCCCGGCTGGCTGCCGGGGGCTGGGGTGCAGTTCGTAGGGCACACAGGGGTCGAGCGCGGCCATCAACTGGTGCACTCGGTCCGGGCATTGCGCATCATCCGGGTCGAGCGCGGCCAGCGCCTGCGCCGCCACGCCGCCAGGGGCAAAGTTCCAGTCGGTCGGGGCCCACATCTGCATCTGCACGATGCGCGCCTGCGCGCCAGCGTCGCTCAGGCGCACCTGCTGCACCAGCAATCCGCGCGCCATCTCGACCCAAGCCAGCCCGTGCAGCGCACCCATGCTGCGCCAGCCCCAAGCCAGACCAGGCGTTTCGCAGTCAGGCTCGGGCAACCCCGAGGCGCCACGCAACGCCGCCAGCCACAAGCTCAGGCGCAGCAATTCGGCGATGCGCTCGCCCAGCAGACCCGTGCGGTGCCTAGCGGCCACGGCGCGGCAGCGCTGGCGCGTCCAGAGCCCGGTCTGGGCAGGCTGCCCCTGCCAACTGGGCGCCGGCGCTGCGCCAGCGGCCACGCTTGGCATGGGCAGCAGCCCTGCCGCCAGCCCGGCGTCGGCAGCCGCCAACGGCCACTGATCGGGCAGCGGCAAGTGCGCCACGCCGGGCAGGTCAGGGGCGACCGCGCTGCCCAGGCACAGCGGCCGCAGCAGCGCTGGCAGCCACATCGGCTGCTGCTGCGTCCAGCGCCGCAGCCAGTCGAGGCCATCGGTGTGCCAATGCGCCAGCCAGTCGCGTGCCTCGAGGCCCAGCCAGGCCGACTCCAGCCACGCCAAGGCCGCCTGCGCCTCATGGGTGCCGTGTGGCGCGGGCGCGCGGTCACTGGGGTGGCGGCGCGGCCACCAGGGGCAGTCGGCCAGGCTGGCGGCTGCGGCAGCTTGCCAGGCGCTGCTGCCCGCCGGCGCGGGGCCGCCCCCCAGTTGACGCGGCCAGTCGAGCGCAATGCGGCGCAGGTGCTCGCGCGTGGTCTCGAGCGCGAGCGTGCGCCCGATCTCGAAAGCGGCGGGCGCGCCGCCGTGGCTGGCGCCTGCCGGGGGAGGTGCGTGCAGCGCCGCCTGGGGCTGCGCACCTGCGGCCTGCAAGGCCAGTTGCGCACACAGGCGCTGCGCCGACCCGCACAGACCATACAGCGCGCCCATCAGCGCGGGCAGGCGCACTGCCGGCAGGCCCTGGGTCAGCGCCAGCAGCACGGCGGGGCGGCGGCTGAGCACCGCGTGCGCGGGCGCGGCACCGGGGCGCAGGCACAGGCTGCCGCCCGCGTCGAGTGCCACCACGCTCATGACCGGGCCCCAGCGCCGAGCGGGCGCCGAAAAAAATCGCGCCGTGCCATGGGCGCAGCCGCCACTGTGCCCGAGGCGGCCGCACCTGTGCCCGCAGCGGCCTGGGCCACCGCCGTACGCAACTGCTGCAGCACGGAGTGCGCGGTCTCGAGGGCGCGCGCCTGGGTATCAAAGCCGTTCATGGGCGAAAACAGCGCACACGACTCATGAAAGCCGACGCCGTCGAGGTGGGTGCCCAGAAACTCGAAGGCTTCGGCGCCAAAACCATGCGTGGCGCGGCGCCCAATCCGCCCTTGGGACGACTGCGCCTGCAGGGGCAGACGCACCAGGCTCATGAACCAGGGGGTCAGCAACACCCCTTCGGCCACCGCCGACTGCTCGGGTGCAGGCGCAAAACCGATCGCCTGCACCTGCAGCGCCGGGTGCAGCAAACCCAGCCCCTGCATGCGCTCGTTCTGCACGCGCAGGTAGGCGGCTTCCAGGGCGCGCACGCGCTCGCCCCAAGCCGCAGCGCTGGCCCGAGGCACAGACTGGGGTGCAGACTGGGGTACAGCGGCCGTTTTCATGCGTGTCTAGTCTTCGAGCAACAAAAATTGGTCGGCGTGGCAGTCGCAATTGGGGCACCGCCAGTGCTCGGGCAGGTCGGCAAAGGGCGTGCCGGGGGCAATCTGCCACACCGGGTCGCCCTGCGCCGGGTCATAGACCCACCAGCAGACCTTGCACTCGAGCCGCGAATCCGGTTTGAGCACCGAGCGGTCGCCCAGGTAGGCGCCTTCAAAACCGCTGAAGCGGGCCCCGTCGTGCGGCGAGGTCATGCCAGTTCCAGGTACTGCAAAATGTCGAGCAGGCGCACGTGCGAATCGACCATGTCTTCGGGCGCCGCCAACGCCACCTCGGGCACGCCGACCACTTCGACGGTGTTGAGGATCACTTTTTCCATCGAGTTGTAATAGATCACGCGCCAGCAGTGCGGCAAGCGGGTGCTGCTGATGCGGCAGTTGCCGTAGCCGCGCGACAGCATCAGCACGCGCCCGGTGCCGATCTGGTGGTCGAGGTAGCCGATGTCTTCGGGCGTGACCGGCAGCAGCGACAGGTTGATCACGTGCGCCGGCTGCTGCGGCTGCCAGCGTTGCACCTGGTCGAGCACTTCTTCCACCAGCATCGGAGCGTTTTGCACGTTCGGCGGCAGCGCGCCCACCCAAGGCCGATAGCGCGCTTGGCCGTCTTCTTGCGCCGTCACCAACAAGGCCGCCGGCAGGGGGCCGATTTCGATCTGGTCTGAGCGCAAGCGTTCGCCTTGCCAGAGCCGCACGCGCCAGATGCCGGCAAAGATCGACTCTTGGGCGCGCAGTTCGACGCCGGGTGTGAGTTCGCGCACCAGCGCACTGACCTCGCCTTCGCCCAGCAGCTGATCGATCAGCTGGCGCTCGCGCTCAGTCAAGTCGTCCACCGGGATCGAGCAGCCCGCCGATCCCTGGCTGGCGGCGTGCAACGCGCTCAGCACCTGTCCCATGAGCGCACGCACGGCCGGGTAATCGGAGATGTCTTCGGGCTCGGGCAGGACGGGGGCCCGATAGGTGTCCATGTCACGCGGCATGGGCAGGTAGTCGAGGTGCTCTTCTTCGGTGTGCGCACCAGGGCCCAGCGGCAGGTCGGCGGGCACGACAGGGATCGGAAACGGTTTCATGGCGGATGTGCGGTGGTAGTGGGGTCAGTGGCAACCGCTGCTGGCGTTGGGGCCAATCACCGGGATGCCGATGGTCGGCGGGCGCGAGGGTGGCAGGCGCAAAGCGGCATCGACCGCGCGCAGGTACACGTCCCAGTCCTGCATGCCGACGATGGCGGTGACATACTGCGCATCGCGAAAGAACAGCAGCGCCGGCCAACGCTGCGAGCCGTAGCGCCGTGCCAGCGCGTCCTCGTGTTCACGCGCCGCGACCCCGATCTGGAAACGCCCTGGAAAGGCTTTCATCAGCTCGGGCAGTACGGCGGCCACATCTTGCCCCTCGGGGAAGCGCACCGCGTCGCCGGCCAGCAGCAACACCCGGTCGCTGCCCAGCGCCAGCCAGTCGTTGATGCAGTCGGGGTCAACCCAAGCGGCACCAAAATCGCGTGCCAGCCGCTGCACCAAAGGGGCGGCCAAGTCGCTGTCCAAGTTTGTCTTCGTGTCCATGTGCGGAATTCCAAAAAAATGACGGCCTCAAGCGGCAGCGCCGACAGCCTGGCAGCGCATCTTCAAGCCCCGGTCAGAGCCCGCAGTTGCTCCGGGCTCATGCGCGAAGGCAGTGCAAAGTCCAGGGCCTGATCGGTTGGCGTGCTGCCGCTCATGGCAGCAGCCACAAACTCCAGCACGGCGTTGACTTCGGCGGCGCGCTGCGCGTCGATGCGCTCGCGCGCGTCGTCAAGGAACACCAGCAGCCAGTCGCCCACTGCCACCGGGCCCACCAAGGCGGTACCGACGCGGCGCCGTTGCCCCTGTCCGCTGACCCAAGCGTGGCGCTCCTCGGTCTGTACGACCTGCATCGGGATGCCTATGCACACGGCGTCAAACCTCAGCGCGCAGGCGCAAGAAGCGCTCGTCGCCCAAGCGGTAGGCGTCTTGCTCCGAGGGGCGCTGCGCTTCGTAAGCGCTCAGGGCCAGTTCGTCCAGCGTCACCGCTTCGCGCTCGCTCAAGGGGCGCTGGCGCGGGCGCGGCTGCGCGCCCCAGCGCTCGAGCGCTTGCAGACCCAAGGCCAGCGCCGTCTCGAGCCCGGCCTTGACCACCGGGCGCAGGCTGCCGCCGTAGTCTTGGATTTCTTGCGGCTGGCAGCCGATCAGGAGCACCTGCTGCGGGTACTGGTCGGTGAACTGCGCCAGCGCCAACACCTCCTGGAAGCCGGTCTGGTGCAAACTCATTTTTTTGGCGCCCATGAACAAGGGCACCTCGGCATCGCGCACCTGCTTGAGCGTGCCCGGTTCCAGCCCGTAGTCGATGGCGTCAAAAATCAGCAGCGCGTCGGCCTGTTGCACGATGTGCAGCAGGTACAGGCCCTGGGTGCCGCCGTCGATCAGTTGCACGTGCTCGGCAAACTCGTGGCGGCGCTGCAACGCCTCGATGCAGCGCACGCCAAAGCCCTCGTCGGCCCAGAGCAGGTTGCCTATGCCCAGCACCACGATGCGTGCCGGCCTGGGGGCTGCGGCGTTGGCGGGGGATTGCAAAACCGTGTCCATGTTCAGGCCAAACTCAATCGCGGAAGGTGCGGTAGCCCGAGAACATGGTCGAAATCGTCCCTTGACGCCCCAAAATGTCTTCGCGCACCGCCGCGTAGATATGCAGCACGACAAACATGACGATCGCCCACATGCCCATGCGGTGCCAGGTTTGCAGCGTCAGCGGGTTGTCGAAAATCAGGAACATCCAGCCAAACAGCACGTCTTGCCACGAGCCCATGCCCGTGCCCATGGAGTAGAGCGCAAAACCGCTAAAAATCATGAACAGGGTCATCAGGGTGTAGCCAAAGAACATGGCCAGCCGCGCCATCGGGTTGTGCGCCACGTAGCGGCTCGGACGCGGCGCCAGGAAAGCGTACCACTTGAGCATCAGCAGCACTTCCTTCCAGTAGGCTTTTTGCAGTATCGGCAACCAGAAAATTTCGCGCGCATAGTGGTTGCCCACCAGCGCCCAGTAGGCGCGCCCCACCAGGCCGATGGCCAGGATGTAGCCGGCGGCGAAGTGGACGAAGCGGATGTAGCCCATCAGAAAATGCTCGCTGGCCTCGCCCGGCATGGTCGGCAGCGGGCGCCCGATGAAGTAGCCGGTGACGCACAGCAGCGTGATCATGAGCGCGTTCACCCAGTGCCACAGGCGCACCGGCGCTTCATAGACATAGACCGATTTGAGCGAGCGCCCGCGTTCGACCGCTTCCTCATCGACGCCGGTGGCGTCGATCAGGCGCCGCTTGGCTTGGGCTTCGGCAGAAGTGACAGACATGTGCGTCTCCAGCCTAGGCGATCAGGCCGCGAGTTGGCCCAGCAGCAGCGCCGTGCCACCCGCCAGCAACGCCGCGCCCAGACCCGAGACCGCTACGCGCCGCTGGTACGCGCTCAGGCGGCGCTGCAGCGCCAAGCCCAGCGCCATGCCGGCACCGTGCAGCAGCGCCGTGGCCAGCAGCAAGCCCAGCGCATAGACGCCCAAGCCGGCCCCTGGGGCAGCAAAGCCGTGCGCCAGCCCATGCCAGGCGGCCGCCAGCGCCACCAGGCCCAGGCCAGCCGCCGTCGGCAGACGCCAGCCAGTGGCCGCCAGCAGCAGCAAGGCGCCAAACAGCAGCACCGAAGCGCTCAACGCCAGCTCCATGAACGGCAGCATGAAGCCCATCAGGCCCAGCAACGCCGTGCCCAGCAGCGCTGCCATGAACAGCGCCGGCCCTTGCCACGCCTTGCCTGCCGGCAAGGCCAGCACCGACCACAGGCCCACGGCCAGCACCGCCAGCAGGTGATCGAGCCCGAGTGGGTGCATCAGCCCGGCGGCAAAGCCGTGGCCGCCGTGACCGGGGTGGGCCAGTGCGGCGCCGGCGCCGAGCAGGCCACCGCCCAAGACCAAAGTACGGATGAGGGTTGCGCGCATGTCTGTCTCCTGTGAGGGTGAAACGAGGGGGGTGAAAGGTCAGCGAACGGTGACTCGGGCCATTTCCTGGCCTTCGGCGCTCATGACGTGGGTCGAGCAGGCCAGGCAGGGGTCAAAACTGTGCAGGGTGCGCAAAATCTCGAGCGGCTGCTCGGGGTTGACCATGGGGGTGTTCAGCAGCGAGGCCTCAAAGGCTCCGATCTGCCCTTTGGGGTCGCGCGGCGAGCCGTTCCAGGTCGTGGGCACCACGCACTGGTAGTTTTCGACCCGGCCGTCTTTGATCTTGATCCAGTGCCCGAGCATGCCGCGCGGGGCTGCAACCAGGCCTACGCCTTTGGCCTCTTTGGGCCAGGTGGACGGGTCCCATTTATCGACGTTGGCGGTGCTGCTGTCGCCGGCCTTGATGTTGGCCACCAGCGCATTGAAGTCGTCGAGCATCATCTCGGCGCAGTACTGACTCTCGAGTGCACGCGCCAGCGTGCGCCCGATGGTGGTGGGCAGCAGCTGCTGGAGCGAAAGCTCGGTCGTCGGCAAGCCCAGCGCGCTCGGAATGCCGCGGTTGATGGCTTCGGCGGCCTGATCGACCTGCTGCTTGACGCGCTGGCAGTGCGGGTTGCCCTTGGTGGCGTGGACATAGCCCAAGATGTAGCGCGACAGCGGTCCGACCTCGACCGCGTGGCCACGCCAGCGCGGCGCCTTGATCCACGAATACTTGGCCGACTCATCGAGCTGCTCGATGTGGGTGCGCGTGCCCTTGAAGTGGGGGCCCTCGGGCTTGAACTGGCCTTCGGTCACACCGTCCCACGGGTGCAGGCCCTTGGACTCGTCGGCGTAGTTGTACCAGCTGTGGTTGACGAACTCTTGCACCTGCTCCGGGTCGCGCGCGTCGATGGGGTGGATTTCGTTCCAGTTGCCGTTCAGGATCACGCCGCCGGGCAGCTGCTGCGTGCGCTTGTCGTACTGCACCTTTTCGTAGCTGCCGTAGTCGGCCACGTTGGTGGCCGACAGGCCGCCGCCATAGAGCCAGCCGGCGTGCTTGTAGAGCGTGCCGATGGCGAGCACATCGGGGACATAGACGTTGTTGTTGAAATCGATCATCTCCTGGATGCGCGCCAGCACAAAGTTGAGGCGCTCCATGGTGATGGGCGCACCCACCGAGCCGGGGCCGTCGAGGTTGATGGCGCACGGCACGCCGCCGACCATGTAGTTCGGGTGCGGGTTCTTGCCGCCAAAAATGGTGTGCACCTTGACCCACTCTTTTTGCAAATCGAGCGCCTCGAGGTAGTGCGTGACCGCCATCAGGTTCGCCTCCGGCGGCATCACATAAGCCTTGGAGCCCCAATAGCCGTTGGCAAACAGCCCGAGCTGGCCACTGGAGACGAAGCGCTTGAGGCGGTTTTGCACGTCGCGGAAGTAGCCCGGCGACGACTTGGGGTGTGCCGGCGAGACCAGCTTTTGCAGCTCACTGGTCTTTTTCGGGTCGGCGTTGGCAGCCGAAAGCACATCGACCCAGTCGAGCGCATGCAAGTGATAGAAGTGCACGGCGTGGTCGTGAACCTGCAGCGTTTTGGCCATGATCTCGCGGATCAGGTAGGCGTTGTAGGGCACCTTGATGCCCAGCGCATCTTCCACCGCCAGCACACTGGCCAGCGCATGACAACCGGTGCAGACGCCGCAGATGCGCTCGACAAAGGCCCAGACGTCGCGCGGATCGCGCCCCTTGACGATCACTTCGAGCCCGCGCCACAGGGCGCCGGTGGACACCGCGTTGCGGATCACGTTGTTGCTGTCGAGGTTGACCTCGCAGCGCATGTGGCCCTCGATGCGCGTGATCGGATCCACCACCACGCGCCGGCCGGTGTTGTCGAGCTTGAAGCCCTGGGTTTCGTATGCGCCCATAGGTGAAATCTTTCTTGTGGCTGATGACTAGGGGGGTGCGAGGCGGCTCAGACCTTGTCGTGCTCGACGGCGGTCGCGGCTGGTGCAGCCGGCGGTGCGGCAGGCGGAGCGGTTTCGGGCTGGCCCGGTTTGGGCTCGCGCGCGGCCTCGATGCTGCGCTTGGCCACGGTGATGGCGGCGTGTGCCGCCACGGCCGCGCCCACCACCACGGCGGCGGTGCCGCCCACGAGGTCGGCGTTGGCCTCGACACCAAACTGCAGGATGTCGGTCTGGCGGTCGTAAAACGAGCCCTTGTCCCAGAAGCCGTCTTCGGAGCAGCCGATGCAACCGTGGCCGGCCTTGATCGGGAAGCTGGTGCCCTCGTTCCACTCCATGGTCGAGCAGGCGTTGTAGGTGGTGGGGCCCTTGCAGCCGACCTTGTACAGGCAGTAACCCATGCGCGCGAACTCGTCGTCGAACTTCTCGACGAACTGGCCGGCGTCGAAGTGCGGCCGGCGGTAGCACTTGTCGTGGATGCGCTGGCTGTAGAACATCTTGGGCCGGCGCTGGCGGTCGAGTTCGGGCAGGCGGTCGAAGGTCAGCATGTAGGTGATGATGCCGGTCATGACCTCGGCGATCGGCGGGCAGCCCGGCACCTTGATGATGGGCTTGTCGAAAATCACCTTGTCGATCGGCACCGCTTGGGTCGGATTCGGCTTGGCCGCCTGCACGCAGCCCCAGCTGGCGCACGAACCCCAAGCGATCACGGCTTTGGCCCCGGCCGCCGCGCGCATCAGCTTGTCCATGAAGGGTTTGCCGGCCTGGATACAGAACATGCCGTCTTCGTTCAGCGGCGGGTTGCCCTCGACCGCCAGAATGTACTGGCCATGGTATTTGTCGATGGTGTCGTTGAGCGACTTGATGGCCTGGTGACCCGCAGCCGCCATCAGGGTGTTGTGGTAGTCGAGCGAGATCATGGACAAGATCACGTCTTGCGCCAAGGGGTGGGCGGAGCGGATGAAGCTCTCGGAACAGCAGGTGCACTCCAATCCGTGCAGCCACAGGACCGGCAGGCGCGGCTTGGTCTCCATGGCATGCACGATCTGCGGCACCAGGGCCGGGGCCAACCCGAGCGAGGTGGCGGTAAGTGAGCAATACTTGAGAAAACTGCGGCGCGAAATGCCGCGTTGGCGCAAGACCTCGTAAAACGTCTCCATCGTGACTTGTCTCCGTTTGGGAAAAATAGCGTCAAACCCTGCATAGCGGGCGTGGCTCGAGTTCAAAGCAATACACGGGCCATCTTTAGCCCACCTAGGGCAAACCCTGATTCAACCCGGCAGGGGATTGATAAACAGCGGAAATTTTGGCCTGTCTGGCACGGCCCCATGACGGAATGCGGCCGCTGCGCAAGATCACATGCCAGCAGATGCGCAAAACTGGAAACATGCTTTGCGCACAATGCCCCCGCCGCCGGCGCTCCGAGCCTGCCCACGTCGGCCGGGGCAGCCGTTAGACTGTGGCTGTGCTGACCATGGCCCCATGGCCCGGCGGCGCCAGCCGCGCACCCTGCTCCGAGCCCCATGACCACTTATCCCCTCGACGCCATCGCTGCAACGCCCACCACCCAGGTGCTGTGCGCCACCACGCGCCTGGCGGATGAACTGCGCCAGCGCCACGGCCAGTTGCAGGCCGCCCAAGGGCAGCGCAGCTGGCAGGCGCTGGCTTGCTGCACCCTGGGCCAGTGGCTGCAGGCGCTGCGCCTGCAGTGGTTGCTGCGCGGCACGCCGCCCACCCCCGAGCTCGCGCGCACCCCCTTGAGCGCCTGGCAGGAGCGCGAGCTGTGGCAGCGCCTGATCGCGCAGCGCCTGGGCCCCGAAGCGCCGTATCTGTTCGACTTGCCCGCGCTGGCGCAGTCGGCGCAGCAGGCGCTGGCCTTGCAGCTCGTCTGGGAGGTTGAGGTGGGCGCGCCGCCACTGGCAGCCGAGGCGCAGCAGTACCTGCGCTGGCGCGGCGATTTTTTGGCCGAGTGCGCGGCCCAGGGCTGGGCCACCACCGAGCAGCTCGACCGCACCACCGTGGACGCGCTGGCCGAGCTGGCGCAGCCCCCCGCCGGGCCGGGCTGGCCGCAGCGCCTGCTGCTGGCGGGCTTTCCGCGCCTAAGCCCCTTGCTGCAAGCGCTGCTGCACCAGCTGCAGCGGCTCGGGGTGCAGGTGCAGCATCTGGCCGATGAGCCCGCCGCCGAACACCTCGAGGTGCGCCGCTACCCCGACGCCGCCGCCGAGTGTCTAGCCGCCGCGCAGTGGGCGCAGGCGCAGCTGGCGCTCGATGCGCAGCGGCGCATCGCCATCGTCGCGCCCGATCTGCGCGCGCTGCGCCTGCAGCTGCACGACACGCTGCAGAACCTGCTGGCCCCCGAGCAGCTGCACCCGCAGCGCGCCCAGGCCGCGCCGCCCTTCAACCTGTCGCTGGGCGCGCCCTTGGCCGAGCAGGCGCTGGTGGGGGGCGCACTGGCGCTGCTGCATTGTCTGGCGCGGCCCGACGAGCTCAGCCTGAACGACGTCGGCGCGCTGCTGCGCCATCCCTACTGGTCGGCAGCCGACGAGGCGCTGGTGCTCGCGCAGCTCGATGCGCGGCTGCGCAGCGCCTTGCCGGCGCGCGTGGCGCTCGGGCAGGTGCTGGCTTGGGCCACAGCCCAGCGGGAGCGCTGGCAGGGTGCGGAGCCCGCGCAGTGCCTGCAACACCTGCAGCAACTGCAACAGCTCGCCGCCCGCGCCGCCGGCCAAAGCCGCCCCCCCTCGCAATGGGCGGCGCTGTTGCCCGGCTGGCTGGAGCAGGCCGGCTGGCTGCACCGGCGCAGCCTGTCCAGCCCCGAGTTCCAGGCGCTGCAGGCGTGGCAGGAAACGCTGGCCGAACTGGGCCGCCTCGACGCCTGCTGCGGCCCCTTGCGCTTGGGGGGCTGCGTGCAGCGCCTGCAGGCCCTGTGCCGCGAGCGCATTTTTCAGCCGCAAAGCGTGGGCCAGCCGCGCTTGCAGGTGCTGGGCGCGCTCGAAGCCAGCGGCTTGCGCTTCGACGCGGTCTGGGTGCTGGGCCTGCACGCTGCGGCGTGGCCGCCGCCGCCGCAGCCCAATCCGTTGCTGCCCTATGCCGCCCAGCGCCGCGCCGCCAGTCCCAACGCCAGTGCCGCCGTGCAATACGCCTTTGCGCAGCAGGTGCAGCAGCGGCTGCTGCGGGCTGCGCCGGCGCTGTGGTTCTCGTGGCCGCGCAGCGCCGAGGCGGCCCCGTGCCAGCCCAGCCCCTTGCTCGCGGATCTGCCCAGCGCCAGCACCTGCGACGCAGCGCCGAACCCGCACTGGAGCGCGCAGGCGCTGCGCAGTGGCCAGGCGCTGGCGGCGCGCACCACCCTCGACGACGCTTGGGCACCGCCCATGAGCGCCGAGGAAGCGGCGCGTGGCGGCAGCGCCTTGCTGCGGGCGCAAGCCCTGTGCCCGGCTTGGGCATATTACCAATACCGGCTCGCGGCGCTGGGCCTGCCCGATGCCGCCGAAGACCTGGACGCGCGCCAGCGCGGCAGCCTGATGCACGCCGCGCTGGCGCGGCTGTGGCAGACGCTGCGCGACTCCGCCACCCTGCACGGCCTGAGCGCGGCCGCGTGCCAAGCCGCCATCGAGCAAGCCTGCTGCGCTGCGCTCGAAGCGCACCTGGCCGACCCCGACCAGCCGCCGCTGTCGACACGCCGGCGCGCGCTGGAGCAGCGCCGCTTGGAGCGGCTGCTGCAGCGCTGGCTCGAGCTCGAGCGCACCCGGGGCAGCGGCTTTGCGGTGGTGGGCATCGAGCAGAACCAGTTCGTGGAGCTGTGCGGCTTGCAACTCAAACTGCAAATCGACCGCATCGACCAGCTCGACGACGGCCGGCTGCTGGTGATCGACTACAAAAGCAGCCCAAGCATCGACACCCGCAACTGGGCCAGCCGGCGCCTGAGCGAACCGCAACTGCCGCTCTACGCCACCTGCGCCGCGCTGCCGTCGGGCCCAGTGGCCGGCGCCCTGTTTGCCAAGGTGCGGCCCACCGACCCCGGCTGGGCTGGCCTGGTGGCCGACGACGCCGCCCACCCCAACCCCAGCGCGCAAAGCGCCCTGCGCTGGGACAGCAGCCGCAACCGCACGCGCTACCCACTCACGCGCTTTCCCTGCTGGGAGGCGGTGTTGCAGCACTGGCGCGAGCGGCTGCAGGCGCTGGCCGCCGAACTGCGCGCCGGCGACGCCGCCGTGCGCCTAGCCGACCCAGCGCAACTGCGCCACTGCGAGGTTTTGCCGCTGCTGCGCCTGAGCGAGCGCCGCAGCCAGTGGCTGGCGCTGCAGGCCGAATCTGCCGCCACCGTGGCCGCGCCCGCAGGCGCGCCCGTGGCGTAGCCGCAACCCAACTGCAGATCGCCGACCCCCGCGCCCCAGGCCCCAGCCATGAACCCTGCCGCACCCGCTCCGCCGTCACCGGCCCCCGCACCCGAGGCCCGGCCAGGCGCTGACACACCCGCTGCACCAGACGACAGCGCTTTGCTGGCGCTGGACGCGGCCAACCGCCAACGGGCCATCGACCCCAGCTGCAGCTTCATCGTCGAAGCCCCCGCCGGCGCCGGCAAAACCGAGCTGCTGACGCAGCGTTTTTTGGCGCTGCTGCGCCAAGTCGAGGAACCCGAGCAGATCGTCGCCCTGACCTTCACCCACAAGGCGGCGGCGGAGATGCGCGAACGCATCGTCGGCAGCCTCGAGCAGGCCGCCCTGGGCCGCCCCCCACCCGAGGCGCACCGCCAGCGCACCTACGAGCTCGGGCAGCAGGTGCTGCAGCACGAACGCCAGCGCCAGTGGGGCCTGCTGCAGCAGCCGGCGCGGCTGCGCATCACCACCCTGGACGCCTTGTGCGGCCAGTTGGCGCGGCAGATGCCGCTGCTGTCGCGCCTGGGCAGCCAGCCCGGCATCGCCGCCGACGCCCAGCCGCACTACCGCCGCGCCGCCCAGGAAACGCTGCGCCTGCTCGATGCCGATGGGCCGCTGGCCGATTGCCTGGAACGCGTGCTCGAGCGCTTCGACCACCAGCCGGCGCGCTTGGGCGAGCTGCTGCAAGCCATGCTGGCGCGGCGCGAAGCCTGGCTGGCGCTGTGCCAGTCAGGCGCCGACCTGCAGCAGGCCGAGACCGCGCTGCGCGACCTGATCGACGACGAACTGCGCCGCCTCGTGGCGCTGCTGCCTGCCGGCTGGCAAGCGGCGCTGCAACCGGCTGCGCGCTGGGCCGCCGCACACGCGCTGCAAAAGGGCAGCGCTGCAACCTCCGCCTCCGCCCCCGCCTCAGCCACCCAGCCGCCACAGACGCCACAGACGCCGTTGCAAGCCGTGGCCGACTGGCAGCAGCCGCTGCGCGGTTGCAGCACCGAGCTGCCGATGTGGCGCGGCCTGGCAGAACTGCTGCTGACGCAAAAAGGCGGCCCACGCCAGAAAATCCCGGCGGCCTACGGCCTGAACGGCGCCGGCCACAAGGCGCTGGCGGCGGCCTTCAAGAGCGGCCTCGAGGCGCTGCCCGAAGCGGCGCTGGCGGCACTGGCGCGGGTGCGCTGCCTGCCCGATCCGCGCTACGGCGCCAGCGACCGCGCCTTCATCGCCGACCTGCTGGCCGTGCTCAAGGTGGCGGCGGCGCAGCTCTGGCTGGTGTTTCAGCAGGCGCGCGAAGTCGATTTCGCCGAAATCGCCCTGCAGGCGCTGCACGCCCTGGGCCGCGCCGAGGAACCCAGCGACCTGCAACTGCAGCTCGATCACCGCATCAGCCACCTGCTGATCGACGAATTCCAGGACACCAGCCCGCTGCAGGTCGAGCTGCTCAGGCGCCTGACGGCCGGCTGGCAGACCGGCGACGGCCGCACCCTGTTTCTGGTGGGCGACCCGATGCAGTCGATCTACCGCTTTCGCAAAGCCGAAGTCGGGTTGTTTCTGCAGGTGCGCGCCCACGGCTTGGGCGCCATCCAGCCGCAGCCACTGCATCTGTACCGCAACAACCGCTCACAGCCGCCGCTGGTGCACTGGGTCAACCAGACCTTTGCCCACGTCTTTGGCCCCGACGACGACCACCGCCGCGGCGCCGTGCGCTTCGCCCCGGCCAGCCCCACCCACACCGGGCACCCGCAGGCGCGCGTGCAGTGGCACCCGCTGATCGAAAACCGCGCCCGCAGCGCGCAGGCCGATGAGGGCGAGGGCGAACCACAGCCCGACGACGCGCCGGCCAGCAGCGCCGAGCGCGAAGCGCAACAGGTGCTGGCGCTGATCGCGCAAGCGCGCGCCGACGACCCCGACGGCCGCATCGCGGTGCTGGTGCGGGCGCGCCGCCACCTCGAGGCCCTGGTGCCGGCGCTGCGCGCACTGCCGCAGCGGCTGGCCTTTCAGGCGGTCGAGATCGAAGCGCTGGCCGAGCGCCAACCGATACAGGACCTGCTCATCCTCACGCGCGCGCTGCACCACCTGGCCGACCGCGTGCACTGGCTGGCGCTGCTGCGCGCGCCCTGGTGCGGCCTGACCCTGGCCGATTTGCACCTGCTGGCCGCCGACGCGCCGCACCGCAGCGTCTGGCACCTGCTGCAAGACGGCGCACGCTGTGCGCGCTTGAGCGCCGACGGGCAGCAGCGGCTGGCGCACCTACGCGAGGTGCTCGGGCTGGCCTTGGCACACCAGGGCCAGCAGCGGCCGCGGCGCTGGGTCGAGGGCGTGTGGCAGGCGCTGGGCGGGCCGCTCACCCTGGCGCAGGAAGCCGATTTGAGCGACACCCAAGCCTACTTCGAGGTGCTGGAGCGCTGCACCCGCCACGGCGTGCTGGAGCTCGAGCGCATCGAGACCGAACTGGAGCGGCTCTACGCCGCCCCCGACCCCGACGGCGCCGCGCTGCAGCTCATGACGCTGCACAAGGCCAAGGGGCTGGAGTTCGACACCGTGATCCTGCCCGGGCTGCAGCGCAAGGCCCAGGGCGCCGACCGCGCCCTGCTGCTGTGGGACCAGGTGCTCGACGACCAAGGCCACGAGCGCCTGCTCTTGGCCACCCCGCCCGAGGCCGGGCACGACGGCGCCTCGATCTACGACTACCTGCTGACGCTGGAAAACGAACGCCAGCGCAACGAGGCCAAGCGCCTGCTCTACGTCGGCGCCACGCGCGCCCGGCGCCAGCTGCACCTGCTCGGCAGCGCCAGCCCCAACAGCCGCGGCGATGCCCTGTGCACACCCGCGCCCGACAGCCTGCTGGCGCTGCTGTGGCCGGTGGCCGAAAGCGCGTTCCAGCGCGCCTGGCGCTCGAACCAGCCGCCCAGCGGTGCGGAGGCCGACGCTGGGGAGGGCGCGGATGCGGATGCGGATGCGGATGTTGAAGTTGAAGCGGGTGCTGGTGCAGATGGGGCCGCTGGCGTCGAGGCCGCCACCACCAGCCCCCCGGCGCGGCCCACCTTGGCCGAGTACGCGCACCGACTGCAGCGGCTGGCGCGACCCGGCTGGCCTGCGGCCCTGGCGCACCCCGGCACGCCACTCCCCACCGCAGGGCCCGACCTCGCCCCTGCGCCCCAACCCCCGGCACCCGAAGCCCTCACAGCCACCACCACAGCCCAGCGAACGGCGCCAGCCAGCCCAGCTGCGGCCGCCGCCATCGGCACGCTGGTGCACCGTTACCTGGAGCTGATCGCCCACGACGGCTTGGAGGCCTGGCCCACCACCCGCTTGCCCACGCTGCACGGCGCGATGCAGCAGTGGCTGCGCGCCCTGGGCTTGAGCGCGCCCGAGGCCACGGCGGCAGCGGATCGGGTGCAGCAGCACCTGCACACCACCCTGAACAGCGCCGACGGCCGCTGGCTGCTCGCGGCCCACACCGACGCCGCCAGCGAATGCGCCCTGGGCAGCTTCGCCGACCTCACCCCAGCACAGCCCCCAGGCAGCGGCCAGCGCCCGCACCCGCTGCACGTGATCGACCGCACGTTCGTGCACCAAGGCCGGCGCTGGATCGTCGATTACAAGACCCGCGCACACGATCCCAGCGCACCGAGCAACGGCGAGCTGGAGGGCTGGCGCGCGCAGCTGCAACGCTATCGCGCCCTCTACGACGACGCGCTGCCGGTGCAGCTGGCGGTGTTCCTCACCCACAGCGGGCGCCTGCTGCGGCTGGCGGACGACTGAGCCACAGCCCATGAACCGCGCCATTGCCTACGCGCTCGGATCGGCGCTGCTGTTTGGCGCCAGCACGCCACTGGCCAAGCAGCTGCTCGACACCCTGCCGCCGCTGCTGCTCGGCGGCCTGCTCTACCTGGGGGCTGGGCTGGGACTGCTGCTGTACCGGCTGCTGCGCGACCGCGGCTGGCACCACCCGGGCCTGCATGGGCCTGACTGGGGCTGGCTGGGCGGCGCCATCGCCATCGGCGGCGTGGTCGGCACCGCCGCGCTCATGTTTGGCCTGCAACACACCAGCGCCGCCAGCGCCTCGCTGCTGCTCAACCTCGAGGCGGTGTACACCGCGCTGCTGGCCTGGCTGGTGTTTCGCGAGCACGCCAGCGCGCGCGTGGTCACGGGCATGTGGGCCATCGTCGCTGGGGGGCTGCTGCTGGCCTGGCCGGCCGAACCCAGCGCCGCCGCAGCGGCCAGCCCGAGCGCATGGGCGGCGGCCAGCGCTTGGCTGGGGCCGCTGCTGGTGTCCGTGGCCTGCCTGTGCTGGGCCATCGACAACAACCTGACGCGCAAGGTCGCGGCCGCCGACGCCGTGTTCATCGCTGGCAGCCGCGGGCTGGTGGCCGGCCTGGTGAGCACGGCCGGGGCGCTGGCGCTGGGGGCCCCGTGGCCGCCTGTGGGGGCCACAATGGCCGCCATGCTGGTGGGGCTGCTGGGCTATGGCGTCAGTCTGGTGCTGTTTGTGCTGGCGCTGCGCGGCTTGGGCACGGCGCGCGCCAGCGCCTACTTCGCCACCGCGCCCTTCATCGGCGTGGCGGTGGCGCTGCTGCTGCTGGGCGAGGCCACCACCTGGCTGTTCTGGTGCGCCGGCCTGCTCATGGCCGCCGGCGTCTGGCTGCACCTGGGTGAGCGCCACGCCCACCTGCACCAGCACGAGGCGCAGGAACACGAACACTGGCACCTGCACGACGCCCACCACGACCACACGCACGACGGCGCCGCCGCCGACACCAGCGCCAACCCCGGCCGGCTCGAGCACCGGCACTGGCACCGCCACCAGCCCCTCACACACCGCCACCCGCACTACCCCGACAGCCACCACCAGCACCGCCACTGAGGGGCGGCAAACTGTTACCCTCGAGCCCCCCTGACCCCGAACCCCCCAAGCCCACCGCCCCATGACCTGGATCACCCTCAACGGCCTCAGCCTCGCCTACGGCCACCTGCCCTTGCTCAATCGGGTCGATTTTTCGCTCCAGGCCGGCGAGCGCGTCGGGCTGGTGGGGCGCAACGGCAGCGGCAAATCGTCGCTGCTCAAGATCATCGCCGGCCTCGAGCGCGCCGACGACGGCAGCATACAGCGCCAGCACGGGCTGCGCGTGGCCTACGTGCCGCAAGAGCCCGAGCTCGACCCCGAAGCCAGCGTGTTCGAGGCCGTGAGCGTGGGCCTGCAGCGCGTGCAGGAGCTGCTGCAGCGCTATCTGGCGCACGAGAGCGGCTGCGACCTCGACGCCCTGCAGACCGAAATCGAAACCCTGGACGGCTGGAACTGGGAGCAGCGCGTCGAGCAAACCCTGAGCCGGCTCGGCTTGCAGGCGCAGGAGCGCGTCGGCAGCCTCTCGGGCGGGGTGCGCAAGCGCGTCGCCCTGGCGCAGGCGCTGGTGGCGCTGCCCGATTTGCTGCTGCTCGACGAACCCACCAACCACCTCGATCTCGACGCCATCGGCTGGTTGGCCGAACTGCTGCGCGATTTTCGCGGTGCGCTGCTGCTCATCAGCCACGACCGCGACTTTCTGGACCGCGTTTGCACGCGCACGGTGGAACTCGACCGCGGCCTGCTGCACAGCTACGACGGCGCCTACAGCGCCTTTGAGCGCCTCAAAGCGCAGCGGCTGGCGCAAGAGGCGCTGCTCAACGCCCGCGCCGACAAGCTGCTGGCACAGGAGGAGCAGTGGATCCGCAAAGGCGTCGAGGCGCGGCGCACCCGGGCCCAGGCGCGCATCGAGCGCTTGCAGGTGCTGCGCGCCCAGCACGCCCAGCGCCGCAGCGCCGTCGGGCAGGTGCGGCTGGACCTGAACAGCGGGCCGGGCAGCGGCCGCCTGGTGGCCGAGCTCGAGGGCGTGAGCAAATACTTTGGCGACGGCCCCGAGCGCCGCTGCATCATCGACCACTTTTCCACCACCGTGCTGCGCGGCGACAAAGTGGGACTGATCGGCCCCAACGGCGCCGGCAAAACCACCCTGCTCAAGCTGATTCTGGGCCAGCTCGCCCCCGACAGCGGCCAGGTGCGCAGCGGCAGCCGGATCGAGGTCGCCTACTTCGACCAGATGCGCGACGCGCTCGATCTCCACGCCACGCTCGAAGACTTCATCAGCCCGGGCAGCGAGTGGATCGAGATCGGCACGCGCCGCACCCACGTGCGCAGCTACCTGGCCGACTTTTTGTTTGCCCCGGCGCGCGCCCGCGCGCCCATCAGCGCCCTGTCGGGCGGCGAGCGCAACCGGCTGCTGCTGGCGCGGCTGTTTGCGCGCCCGGCCAACGTGCTGGTGCTCGACGAACCGACCAACGACCTCGACATCGAAACCCTGGAGCTGCTCGAACAGCTCCTGACCGAATTCGACGGCACCGTGTTTTTGGTCAGCCACGACCGGCGCTTCCTCGACAACGTGGTCACCAGCACCATCGTCTATGAGGGCGCGGGCCAGTGGCGCGAGTACGAGGGCGGGGTCGAGGACTGGATCGCGCAATCGATGCGCGTGCACGGCGCCGCGCCGGTCTGGGGCCGCGGCGCCACCGCACTGGGTACGGCTCGCGCCCCGGCCGCCAGCCCCACTGCGGCCCCCGCACCGGCCCCCG
Source organism: Pseudomonadota bacterium (assembly GCA_041694945.1). Classification (GTDB taxonomy): domain Bacteria; phylum Pseudomonadota; class Gammaproteobacteria; order Burkholderiales; family Burkholderiaceae_C; genus Serpentinimonas. The sequence continues at coordinate 3,570 of JBGFRU010000016.1, read as the reverse complement.
CACCGGCCAGCGCACCGGCCAGCGCCACGCCCCAGCCCGCGGCCAGCCCCAGCGCCACCCGGCGCAAGCTCAGTTACAAGGAGCAGCGCGAGCTCGAGGCCCTGCCGGCGCGCATCGAGGCGCTGGAGGCCGAACAAAAAGCCATCGACGCCGAGCTGGGCGACGGCTTGCTGTACGCGCGCCACCCGGATCGCGCCGCCACCTTGGCCCAGCGCCACGCCGCCATCGACGACGAACTGCTGCAGGCGCTGGAGCGCTGGGAGGCGCTGGGCCCAGCGGGCTGAACGCGCCCGGTCGCCTCGGCGACGCGCCGGAGGCATCAGGCGGCAGCACAATCGCCCCCATGGGAACCCTCTACTTGGTGCGCCACGGCCAAGCCTCGTTTGGCAGCGACGACTACGACCGCCTGAGCCCGCTCGGGCAGCGCCAAAGCCTATGCCTGGGCGAGCACTGGCGCGCGCACGGCCTGGATTTCGACGCCGTGTACACCGGCACCCTGCTGCGCCAGCGCCAGACGTGGGCGGGCATCGCGCAGGGGCTGGGCAGCCGCCTCGAGCCGCAGCACTGGCCCGAGCTGAACGAGTACGACAGCGCCGCCCTGATCGACGCCCTGCACGCCCAGCCCATTGCCCCGCCGTACACCCCGCAGGGCTACCGCGAGCATTTTCGGCTGCTGCGCGACGCGCTGCGCCAGTGGTCGGCCGGCGTGCTGACGCCGCGCGGCATGGGCAGCCACGCCGATTTCGTCGCCGGCGTGCGCACCGTGCTGGAGCGGGTGCGCACCCTGCACGCCGGTCGGGTGCTGATCGTCAGCAGCGGCGGCCCGATCGCCACCGCAGTCGGTCAGGTGCTGGGCACCACGCCCGAGACCACGATCGAGCTCAACCTGCGGCTGCGCAACACCGCGCTCACCGAGTTCGATTTCAGCCCCAAGCGCCACATGCTGGTGAGCTTCAACACCCTGCCCCACCTGGCGCAGCCCGAGCGCGCCGCCTGGGTCAGCTACGCCTGAGCGGCTCTGAGGCCGCAGGCTCGGGCTGCACCTCGGCCTCGGCCTCGGTGCCCTCGTCGACGTCGAGCGCCAGCGCCAGCGCCGGTGCCAGCTCGGGTGCGCCGTCCTCGCCGTCCTCGTCCAGCGCATCGGCCTCGGGGCTGGCCGGCACGGTGCGCGCCAGCTGCTCGATCACGCTGGCCGACAGCTCGAGCCCGATCAGGTCGATGCTGCCCAGCCGCACCCGCACCGGGGTGCCGCGCTCCAGGCCAGCGCTGCCGGCAGCAGGCAGCACCAGCGGCAGGGTGTCGGCGCGCACCAACCCGTCTTTGATGACGCTGGCGCTCAGTTCGCCGATCTGCTGCTGCTGCACGTAGCGCAGCGTCCAGTAGCGCTCCATGGCGTTTTGAAACTGCGCGTAGCTGGTGTAGGTGGCATCGAAGGCGCTGATGATGGCCAGCAAAGCGGTGTCGCGCGGCTTGAAGGGCGCCGCCAGCGCGGCCGCCTTGCCGTGGCGCGCGCAGGCCAGCAGCTGCCACTGGTTGACCAGATCGGTGTAGCGGCGCAGCGGCGAGCTGCTCCAAGCGTAGCAGGCCACCCCCAGGCCGGCGTGCGGCAGCGCCTTGGCCCCCATGCGCACCTTGATGCCCGGCGCCAAGCTGGCTTGGCTGCGGTAAATGGCGGGCACGCCGCAGTCGGCCAGCCACTGGCCCCAAGTGCTGTTGGCCAGGATCATGGCCTCGGCCACCATCAAGTCCAGCGGTGCGCCGCGGCTGCGGGTGCCGATCTGCACGCGCTCCTCGCCCGTCGGGCCCTCGGGCGGCACGTCTTGCAGCTCGAAGGTGTAGTCGGGCCGCGTGAAGGTCTCGGGCTTGCCGCGCACCACTTCGCGCCGGGCTTTGCAGTGCAGCGCCAGCCGGTACAGAAAAGCCAATTCGGCTCGCAACGCCAGCACCTCCTGCGGCAGCGGCGCGCCGGCCTCGGCCGCCGGGTCTTGCAGCCAAGCAGCGGTCACGCCTTGGTCGATCTGGTCGTGGCGCAGGTTGTGCGCAATCGGCACCTGCTCGATGCGCGTCTCGAAACCCTGCAGCTCGAGCGTGGCGGCATCGAGGCGCAGATACAGCGACAGCGCCGGGCGCGCGCCCCCGGCATCCAGCGTGTAGGCCTGCACCACGGCATCGGGCAGCATGGTGATTTTGTGCCCCGGCATATAGACCGTCGACAGCCGCTGGCGCGCCACCTCGTCGAGCGCGCTGCCGGGCTCGATCGCCAGCCCCGGCGCCGCAATGTGGATGCCCAGCGTGACCTCGGCGCTGCCCAAGCCCTGCAGACTCAGGGCGTCGTCGATCTCGGTGGTGCCCGAGTCGTCGATCGAAAACGCCTGCACCGCCGCCAGCGGCAAGTCCTCGGGCAGCGGCGGCAAGGGCGGCAGCGGCCCAAACCCCACACCCTTGGGGAACTGGTCGAACAAAAAGCGCTGCCAATGGAATTCATAGGCGTTGCGGATGGCGCCGGCGCGCTGCAACAGCAGCAGCGGGGCGGTGTGGGTGCTGCGCGCGGCGTGCACCACGGCCTTGTACTCGGGCGCGTTTTTATCGGGCCGGAACAGGATCCTGTAGAGCTGCTGCGCCACCGCCGGCGGGCACAGGCCCGCAGCCAGATCGGCCGCCCAGGCCTCGGTCTGGGCCTGCATCTGCCTTTTCTTCTCGATCGCCGCCAGCGCCTGCTGCACCACCTCGGCCGGGGCTTTTTTGTAGCGGCCCTTGCCGGCGCGCCTGAAGTAGTGCGGGGCCTCGCTCAGGCGCAGCAAGGCCGCGAGCTGCTGCGCCAGCGTGGGCGGGTCTTGAAAATATTCGGCCGCCAGCTCGGCAAAGCCAAACTCGGACTCGGGGGCAAACTCCCACGCCAGCTCGAGCTCGATCTGCGGCCGCAAGGCCTCGGCCGCCTGCAGCAACGCCGCCGGCTCGGGTTGCGCAAAGCGCAGCAGCACCAAGGCGGCCTTGACCTTGACGCGCTTGCCCGATTCAAGCTCGACTTGCAGCGCGGCATCGGATTCAGACAGAATGCGGCCGGTGAGCAACTTGCCGGCTTCGTCAAACAGGGCGTACAAAATGGGGCTTTCTGGGCGGGGATGGGGGTGAGCAGCAAGAGCCCCGGCTGCTGCAAGCCGCGCGGGGGTGGGCTCAGAGTTTAACGGCCAGCGCCATTGCGGCCGAAGGACGCCCAAGCAAGAGCGCGGCCAGCCCCAGGGCGGCGGGTGGGCTGGGTGCGCTCGCAGCGCCATTGCGGCCGAAGGACGCCCAAGCAAGAGCGCGGCCAGCCCCAGGGCGGCGGGTGGGCTGGGTGCGCTCGCAGCGCCATTGCGGCCGAAGGACGCCCAAGCAACAGCGCGGCCAAGCCCCAGGGCGGCGGGTGGGCTGGGTGCGCTCGCAGCGCCATTGCGGCCGAAGGACGCCCAAGCAACAGCGCGGCCAGCCCCAGGGCGGCGGGTGGGCTGGGTGCGCTCGCAGCGCCATTGCGGCCGCAGGACGCCTAAGCAAGAGCGCACCCGGCCCCCCCCCCCCCCCCCCCCCCCGCCC
>JBGFRU010000022.1:0-29712 GCA_041694945.1 Pseudomonadota bacterium | reverse complement strand
CCCCCCCCGGGGGGGCCCGGGGGGGGGGGGGGGGGGGGGGGGGGGGGGGGGGCGGGGCGGGGCGCGCCCCCCCCCCCCCCCCCCCCCCCCCCCCCCCCCCCCCCCCCCCCCCGCCCCCGCAGCCGCCCCCCCGCAGCCGCCCCCCAGCCTGCAGTGGCCACAGCCTATCAGGGTATGCCCAACCACTTGTGCGTCTGCAGCGACAGGCGCCACTGCGGCTGCGCCATGCAGTAGGCGATCGCCTGCTGCGTGTGCTGGGCGCGCTGCGGTCCGTCGAGCGGCTGCAAAAAGAAGTGGGCAAAATCCAGCGCCGCAAAGCGCTCAGGCTCGGCCCCAGGCTGCGGATAGACCAGCTTGAGCTCATCGCCGCGCCGCACGCGCAGCTCGGTGCCAGCTTTCGGGCTGACACAGACCCAGTCCAAGCCCGCGGGCAGGTCCAGCGTGCCATTGGTCTCGAGCGCGATCTCAAAGCCTTGGGCGTGCAGCGCCTCGATCAGCTCGGCGTCGAGCTGCAGCAAGGGCTCGCCTCCGGTGCACACCACCAGCGGCCGCCCCGCGCCGCCGCCGCGCCAGTGGCTGCGCACCGCCTGCGCCAGCGCCTGCGCGCTCGCAAACCGGCCCCCGCCAGCGCCGTCGGTGCCCACGAAATCGGTGTCGCAAAAGCGGCACTGGGCGCTGGCGCGGTCGGCCTCGCGCCCGCTCCACAGGTTGCAGCCGGCAAAGCGACAAAACACCGCAGCGCGGCCGCTCTGCGCCCCTTCGCCTTGCAGGGTGTAAAAAATCTCCTTGACGCTGTAGCTCATGGCATCCGCACCTGTGCGCCGCAGCCGGGCGTCTGATACAGATCGACCCGCTCCAGCGCCGCCAGCTCGCGCCGCCCTTGCTGCAAGATCCAGCCCGCCAGGCTTGCGCAATCGCAGTCGGGCAACGCGGCGCGTTCGGCCAGTTCGTGCAAGGGCTGGTGGTCGAGGGCCTTGAAGATCGGGTCGAACAGGCGCTTGACGTCGCCAAAATCCAGCGTCCAGCCCTGCACCGCATCGAGCTCAGCGCCCAGATGCAGACGCAGCGTGTAGGTGTGCCCATAGAGGGCGGCCAAGGGGTGCTCGGCCGGGGCCTGGCGCAGCCGCCGCGCGCTGTCGAGCGTCAGGTCTTTCCAGATGCGGTAGCGCTGCCCGTCGTAGCGGGCGCCACAGGAGGCGGTCTCATACACCGTGACCCGGCTCAAAGCCGGCAGCGCCGGCACGAGCTGCTGCCACAACCACGCCGAGAGCACCTCGCTGGTCGGGTTTTCCAGCCCCGCAATGTCGTTCAGGCACTGCCGGTGCAGGCGCTGCTGCAGCGGCGCCCAGGCGCGCTCGATGGCCTCTGCCACCACCGCCGCCGCCTCGCCCCCACCTGCCCGGACGTGCAGCAGCGCCTCAAAGCCGTGCCCGTGCATGCGACCGCACTTGTGGCCAGCGGGCACGCGGGGCAACTGGTGCGCGGCCTCGAAGCGAAAGCGCCGCCAGATGTGCGCGCCGCCGCTGGCGTCGAGCGTACAGCCGCTGCGCGCCGTGCTTTGCAGCCCGATCTGGGCCCGGTGCAAGCCATCGCTGTGCAAGCGCTGCTGCAGCCAGCGCGCCAGCGCGGCGTCGTCGGGCTCGGGCAGGCAATCGTTGAGCAGGCGGTGGTCCAGCGCCGCCGTCACCGCCTCCAGGTGCTGCTGCAACTGCTCCACTTCGGTGCCCGGATACAGGGCCCAGCCGGGCGCGATGTGCGCGCGCAGCCGCGCCACGAAGCTGTGACCATGCAGGCGCGCCTGCGGGTGCGGCGCTGGGCGGCCCAGCAGTTGCCGGGCGGCCTCAAAGCCGGCCTGGGCGCAGTGGTGGAGGTGAAGCATGGACATGGTGGCTTGGAAACTGAGAGGCCATGAGACCTGCCCGAAGGGGCGCACCCAGGCGCCGCCGGCAAGGCTCAAAGCACCGCCGTGGCGCGGGCTACGGCGCGCATTTGCGGCGCCGCAACCCAAGCGGATGGAGCGGGAACAACGGGCAAAGGGCAGGGCCGCGCGGTGGGCGCACCCGATGGGAGCAAAATCATGGCTGTCCTTTTTTTTCGAGATGGGGGCGAGGGAACCCATCGAAGCAGCGCGCCGGCTTACAGGCCGGGCACTCGTGGGGTGATTTTACGCTGGTGTTGGGGGTCGCGCAGGCCAGGGTCGCGCAGGCTAGAATCTGGCGCACAATGTGGCTTTTCGGAGGGTTGGCATTGCACTGGTACCTTGTACACACCAAGCCGCGCAGGGAACTGTGTGCGCTCGAGCACCTCGAGCGCCAGGGTTTTGGCTGCTACCTGCCGCTGCTGCGCACCGAGAAGCTGCGCCGCACCAGGCTCGACACCTGCGACGAGCCCTTGTTTCCGCGCTACCTGTTCATCCAGCTCGACACCGATCTGCAATCCCGCAGCTGGGGCCCGATCCGCTCCACCGTGGGCGTGAGCCGCCTGGTGGCGTTTGGCGGCGAGCCGGCCAAGGTGCCCAGCGCGCTGGTCGAACAGCTGCGGCAGCACGAAAACCATCTGCGTGGCCAGGTCGTGCCCCTGTTTCAGGCCGGCGAGCGGGTGCGCGTCACCCAGGGGCCTTTTGCTGGCCTCGAGGGGGTGTACCAAATCGCTGAAGGCGAACGCCGGGTGCTGGTGCTGATCGAAATGCTCTGCAAACCGGTGCGGGTGCCGCTCGAGCCCACCGCGTTGCGCAAAGCCAGCTAACGGGCCGCCGCGCGCGCCTGCGCCACACCCAGGTTGGCCAGGGCGTCGGCGCGCTCGTTGCCGGGGTCGCCGGCATGGCCCCGGACCCAGCGCCAGTCGATTTCGTGCCCGCCCTGCTGCACCAGGGCATCGAGCTGCTGCCACAGATCGACGTTTTTGACCGGCTGACGCGCCGCCGTCTTCCAGCCCTTGGCCTTCCAGCCCGGCAGCCATTCGGTGATGCCTTTGCGCACGTACTCGCTGTCCAGCCACAGGGTGACGTGGCAGGGGCGCTTGAGGGCTTGCAGGGCCTGGATCACGGCGGTCAGTTCCATGCGGTTGTTGGTGGTCTGCGCTTCGCCGCCGTGCAACTCTTTGACGGCGGCCTCGCTGCGCAACAACACGCCCCAGCCGCCCGGTCCGGGGTTGCCCTTGCAGGCCCCATCGGTGTAGATGACCACGCGGTTCATGCGGGCGATTGGCCTTCGCCATCCAACTGGGCGCCGCTGGCCTGACGGGCCACCGCCACCTGCTCGGCCGCGACCCGCTTGGGCTTCCAGGCCGGCCCCAGCAAACGCAGCCCGCGCACGCGCTTGACGGCCACCATGCAGTAGGCGTTGCCCAAAATGGGCCAGTAGCGCGCCCCGGCCCGCTCCATCCAGCTGCAACGCTGCAACCAGAGCTCGGACTGCAGCGCCGGTCGGTAACAGCCCATGCGGCACGACTCGACTTCCAGCCCCAGCAACTGCAGCCAGTCGCGCAGCCGGCGGTGGCCGATGAACTCGCCGGCCTCGGGCAGGAACGGCCGCGCCCAGCGCCAGCGCTTGAGCCCCATGCGCCCCAACAGGCGCGCCCGCAGCTGGCCCCAGCCCCACAGGCTCCACGGGTTCAGGCCACAGACCACCAGGCGACCCTCGGGCAACAAGACCCGCTGCACCTCGCGCAGCACGGCATGCGGGTCGGCGCTGAATTCGAGCGTGTGCGGCAGGACGACCAGATCGAGCGTGTTTTCCGCAAAGGGCAGCGCCGCGGCGTGCGTCACCAAGGCCACGCGTGCGCCGCCTGGTGGCAGCGGCGCGCCCTCATGGTCGCGCTCAGACTGGCGCTGCCACACCGCAGCAAACGACGGCTCGAGCACCGCCAGCCAGCGCCTGGGCATGCGGTTGGCGCGCAAGGCATCGAGCTGCGGCAAGCCCAGTTGCAGGGCGTGGTAGCCAAAGCAGTCGGTCACCGCTTCATCGAAGCGCTCCTGCTCCCACGCCAGCAAGTAGCGCCCGGCGACACTCGCCAGCCACGCGGCCAGCTGCTGGCCGTCGGCATCCGACGCGACCGGTTGTGGCGGCGGGTCAGAGGTCAACGGCTTCATCGGCCACAGGCGACTGCGCCAGCACGGCCGCACGGATCATTTCGCGCATCGCTTTTTTCTCGGGAAAGCTCAGCGTGCGCCCCAGCCCCCGCCGCACCCGCAGCAGCAGATGGCGGTCGGTCTCGGGCGGTACCCCGTGGCTGTTTTGCATTTCCTCGTAGAGATCGAGCCGCGCATGCGGGGTTTCTTCGCGCCACCACTCGTCGATCACCTGCTGCACCTGCTCGAGCCAGGCGCCATCGGGCTGCTGGTCGGCATGGGCCGGCTCGGCCAAGGCGAAGCCGTGCTCGGGCTCTGCTTCGTGCTCGGCTTCGCGCTCGAACTCGCGCCGGTCGGCTGACGGCGCGCGGTTGGGAACATAGCCCAAGCCCTCAGACTGCCCGTGGCTCAGGGCCGCCCAGGCGGCCTCGTTGAGGCTGACGCGGCGATCGGCTTGCATCAGCAGCCGCGCCCAGCTCGGGTCCTGGCCCAGCAGCAGGCCAAAGTCCTGCGCCGAGGCGTCGGTCACCATCACCACCTTGAGGCCGCGCCACTGCGCTTCGTCGATGTACGGGATCAGGCGTTCGTCGTCGCTGGCCAGCAGCGCCATGGCGCAGCCGCCGCGGCTGGCCAGTTGCGTGAGCTCCAGACCCAGCGCACGCACCAACGCCGCGCCGCCGTCGCTGGCGTGGGCCGGCACCATGCGCAACACCACGTCGTCGCACAGCTCGCTGGGTTGCTGGTCGGTGTAGAGGTAGCTGCGCAACACGGCCGCTTCGGCGCCACAATGCCGCGCCAGCTGCGAGAACACCGCCTGGTACAGGCCCCGATGCAGCGCCTCGCTGGGCGGGTTGGGCTGCTGCCTGGCCAACCAGAGCAGGTAGCGTTCGTCGATGAGCGCCACCGCCACGCCGAGATCGGCTCTGGAACCGGCACCGTATGCAGGACGCGTGGACGGTCTTTTGTTTAAGTGAAATTTGGTTTTCATAGCGGCCCAGTTAAGCAATAAGGTAAATAGGCCCGGATCGGGCCATCCGCGTGGGCATCAGCCCTGTGATTTTGGCACGAAAGTGCGCCAAAGGTTCCGCAACCGCGCGCGGCTGGCGTTCAGGGGCCGCTGCGCGCGGGGGTGGCTGGGGCGAGGGGGGCTGGAGCGGGTGGCGCAGCCAACAGCCACTCGATGCGCTGCTGCGCGGCGGCGGCCAGCTCGGCCTCGCCGCGGCGCTGCGCCATGTCCTCCTGCAGGCGCAGCCACGCCAGCAGCGGCCGGCGCCAGCCTTGCTCGGAGGCCGTCTGCACCGCCAGCGCCAGCGCCTCGGGGTCGAGCCGCTGCGCACGCAGCCAGACGCTGGCTGCCACCAGGCGCGCCAGCGGGTCGTCGATGGCGCGCAACAGCGCCACGGCTTCGCCGGCGGCGGCGGGCTCGAGCAAGCGCCGCGCCGTCGGCCGGTGGGCGGGCGGCAGCCACTCGAGGTCGGTGGCCTGCGCCTGCCCGAGCAGGTAACGGGCGTAGGCTTGCTCGGCTGCGCCGGCGTGGGGCAGCAGGGCTTGCGCCGCCGCGCAGCGCTCGGTCAGATCGAGGGCCGCCTGGGCCGCGGCACAGCGGCTCAGGGCCAGACGCGCCATCTGGTCGGCGCTCGCGGTGCGCTGGGCGGCCTCGAGGGCGCGCCGCCACTCCAGCTCGGCCACCCGCTGGCGGCCCTCGAGGTCGGCCCGCAGGGCGCGCTGCTGCGCCCCGTGGGCTTCGATCTGCCAATCGGGCACGCGCGGCCCGGCGGCACAGCCCGCCAGCAGCCACGACAGCAGCCCGAGCAAGACCCACAGGCCGAGCCGCTGGCCTGCGCTTTGGGCTTGGCAGCGCAGCGCTGGGGCCTGCGGTGCGGCGGTGTGGGTGGGCATCAGGGCACCCTCAATTCGGTGTCGCGGGCCAGCGGCCAGCGGCGGTTGAGGTCGCTGAGCAGGGCGTCGATGCGGCGCAGATTGGCCTCGACCTCGACGCGCAACTGATCCAGATCGACGGTGGCGGCGCGCGTGTTTTGCGCGATGCCCTGGGCCTCGACCAGCACCGCATCGACCTTTTGCAGCGACCGGCGCGCATCGGCCAACAAGCCTTCGATCTGGCGCACCGCCGCCTGGGTGTCGGTCATCAGCCCGTCGGCCCCGAACACGCGCTGGTCGGCATTGCCCACCAGCGCCTCGGCGCGTGCCGCCACCGCCTCGAGGCGGCGCAGCAAGGCGTTGCTCTCGTCGAGCACCTGCATGAAGCGCGCGCGGTCCTCGGCATTGCCCACCAGCAGCCCCAGTGCGCCTTGCGGCCCGGTGAGCGTTTCGCTGGCGCGCTGCACGTTGCGCAAGCTGGCGTTGAGCGGCGCCTGCTCGGCGGTCATGCCCTGAAGGTTGTGCATCAGGTCGCGAATCTGGATCACGATGCGGGGCAAATCGGCCATGGCGTCGCCCTTGAGCACCGTGCGCTCGGCGCCGTCGGGCAGCGGCGGGTCTTCCATGACGCCGGTGAAGGCGCGCAAACGGGTCGCGCCCACGAGGCTGCGCTCGAGGGTGAAGACGCTGCTTTCGCGCAACCAGCGCGCCTCGCTGCTGCGCACATCGACCCAGATGCGCACGCTGCCATCGTCGCCCAGCCCGACGCGGCGCACGCGCCCGATCGGAAAACCCGAGAAGGTCAGGTCCATGCCGATCGACACCCCCTCGGAGTCGTCGGCGATCAGCACCAGTTCCTGGGTGGGTTCAAAGGCACCGCGTGCGTACAGCAAAAACGCGGCCGAGCCCAGCAGCAGCGCCAGCAGCAGCGCCAGCAGGACCGCGGCCTTGAACTCGACGTGCTGCACACGCGCCTGGCGGATGGTGCGTTCGACGGTGTCGGTGTCTTCGGTGCTCATGGGTTCCGTCAGCCTCTCAGGCGTAGTTGCCCAACAGCGAAACCAGCTGAATCAGCAGCAGGGCCATGAACAGGCGCATCAGGAGCTGCAGTTCGGTGCTGGCCCGCTGCCCGGGATCGACCGGATCGTACAGGCTCGAGGCCAGCGGCACCAGCGCCACCGTGAGGGCAAAGAAAAAGGTTTTGAAGGCGAAGATCAGCGTCACCTCGGGGCTGAACACGCGCCCGACCAGGTGCAGGTAGGCGTCGAAGGCCCAGGGGCTGAGGCCGTAGATGTTCAGATAAGCCAACAGCAGCGACACCAGCGCGCTCAGCGCCACGAGCGTGAACACGGCAAAGATACCCGCCAGCGCACGCGGCAACACCAGCCAGTGCAGGGCGTCTTTGCCCTCGGCCTGCAATTGCTCGAACACCCCCTGGCGGCGCAGGCTCAAAATTTCGCCGGCCTGCCGGATGCTGCAGCGCAAGGCCACGAACAAGGCCGCCGCCAGCGGGATCAGCTCGAGCACCAGCACCCGCACCACCATCTCGACCGCGTACTGCGACAGCCCCATGCCGGTGGCTGTGACGACGACGATGCGGATCAGCACCACGCCAAACAGCGCCGACAAGGCGATGAACCACAGCAGCACCGGGGCCGTGGCCTGATAGACGTGCGTGGCCAGCACCGGCCAGCGCTGCCGGCTGTAGCTCGAGGGCGAGAGCGCCAACACCAGAATCACCGCCCCCAGGTGGATGATGCGCCACCAGTTCAAGCACCAACGCCCGAGCCCGCGGGCCAAGCCCACCAGCAGCGCGAAAAAATGCTCCAGCCACACCATGCCTGGATCTTAACGTGGTGCGCTGGCGCCCGCCTCGGTGCGCCCGATCGGCATCGAGCCGCTCAGAGCGTGTCGCCGTGTTCGTCGAGCAGGCGCAGCCGGCGGCTGAGGGTGGCACGGGTCTGGCGGCGCGACAACAGCTTGGCCTGCGCGGCGGGCGGAAAGTCGGTGAACTGGATCACGCCGCGCAGAATCAGGATGTCGATCAGGTCTTCGGTGACGCGCGCCAAGCCGCTGTCCGACGCGGCCAGTTCGCGCTGGCTTTGCTGGTCTGCCTGCTGCTGCGGCGGCGGCACGGCGTCTTCATCGGTCAGCAGCGCGGGCGGCGGGCTCATGGGCGCACCCCGGGCACGTCGGCCGACGAGTTGCTTTGCAGCCGAAGCACCAACTGCACCCGGTCGCGCACGCCCAGCTTGTCAAAAATGGCCCCCAGGTGGGCCTTGACGGTGCGCTCCGAGATGTACAACTGCTCAGCCACTTCCTTGTTGCTCTTGCCCAAGGCCACGGCGCGCGCCACTTGCGCCTCGCGCTCCGACAGGGCCGACAGATCACAACCTGCGCCGGTGCCCGAACCCGGGTGCCGCTGCACCAGCTCGCGCGTCGCGGCCACCAGGCGCTGCACCAGGCTGGGCCCAACCCACAGCCCGCCGTGCACCACCACCTGCTCGACTTCGCGCAGCAGCGCGGGCACGGCCTGCAAATGGCAGTAGCCACGTGCACCGGCATCGAGCGCGCGCAAGCCTTCGGCGTCTTCGGGCACGCTGCTGAGCACCACCACCAGACAACCCGGGCGCTGCACCAGCAATTCGGCGATGCGCGCCGGCCACTGCGGCTGGCTCACCGGCATCCAGACCGTATCGCCCGGACGCACCAGCGCCAGCAAATGACTCCAGGTCACCCACTGGCCCTCGGCAAAGGCCTGCACCCAGCGCTCGGATGGCGTCGGCAAGGTTTGACTGGCGGCAGCGGAATGGACCAAAAAATAGGCTTGGCTCATGGGGATCCCTGGCGTATGGTGTCAGCGTTCGGAAAGGGCGTTTTCTTTGGCCCGCAACACGGGCTTGAGCAGATAGCTCAAAATCGTGCGCTTGCCAGTCAGGATATCGACTTGGGCCACCATGCCGGGGATGATCGGCAGGCCCGCCCCCAGCTTCGCCTGGCGGGTGCGCAGGCGCACGATGAAAAAGGCGTTGCCCTGCTCGTCGATCACGGTGTCGGCGCCGATGTGCACGACATCGGCTTGCAGGCCGCCATATATGGCAAAGTCGTAGGCGGTGAACTTGACCATCGCCTCGAGGCCAGGGCGCAGGAAGCCGATGTCGCGCGGCGCGATGCGCGCTTCCAGGATCAGGGCGTCATCCAGTGGCACGATTTCCACCACCTCGCGCCCGGGCTGCACCACCGCGCCCAAGGTGTTGACGTGCAGGCGGCTGACCGTGCCGCGCAGGGGCGAGCGGATGTCGGCCCGCACCACCCGGTCCTCGAGCGCGCGCCCGCCCTCGACCAAGGCCGACAGGCGGCTCATGGTGTCGGAAAGCTCGGCGCTCATCTGGTTGCGCGCCGTCAGCTGCACTTCCTCGATGCGCCGCTGGGCCTCGGTGATGGCCGCCTGGACACGCGAGATCTGGGCCGCCGCCTGGTCGCGCTCACCCACCAGACGCGAGACCTGCTGCTCCAGGCGCAGCACCTCGACTTCGGACACCGCCCCGCTGGCGACCAGCGGGCGCGTGGCGGCCAGCTCGCGCTGCACCAGGCTCAAGCTGCTGGCGGCGGCGTCGCGCCGGGATTGGGCCTCGGTGAGCTCTTGCCGGCGCTGCAGCAACTGGCTCTGGGTGATGGAGATCTGGGCGCTGATTTCGGCCCGGCGCGACTCGAACAGGCTGCGCTCCTGGGCCACGATGGCCGGGGCCTCGCGCTCCAATGCCACGGCCGGGTTGAAGCTGCGGCCCTGGATCAGCGCCCGCAAGCGCTCGGCCCTGGCCTCGAGCGCCAGTTGCGACACCCGGGTTTCGCCCAAGTTGGCCGCAAAACGCGTCGGATCCACGCGCAGCAGCACCTGGTCGGCCTGCACCTCCTGGCCTTCGCGCACCAGGATTTCGTTCACCACCCCGCCATCGACGCTTTGCACGATCTGCACCTGCTGGCTGGGCACCACCCGGCCTTCGCCGCGGGTCACCTGATCGACCTGGGCCACCGACGCCCACAGCACCAGCAGCAGCACCAGCACGGCGCTCCAGCGCAACAGGCGGCGCGCGCGCAGGGGCTCTTGTTGCAACTGGGCCCAATCGGCGTCTGCAGCCCAGTCGAGCGCGTCGCCAGCGGGCTCGTCGTCGCGCGCCAGCCGCTGCGCCAACTTGCCAAACACGGGGTTGCCCACGCGCTCACCGGCCTTGGTGGCCTGGCCGATGCGTTCAAAGGTTTTTTGCTCGAGATCGCTCATCACGCCGCCTTTCCGATCCGACCTTGGCGCAGCGCCTGAATCACCTGCTCTTTGGGGCCATCGGCGACGATCCGGCCTGCGTCCATGACGATGATGCGTTCGACCAGATCGAGCAAGGAAGTTCGATGGCTCACCAGCACCACGGTCTTGCCGGGCACAAACTGCTGCAGGCGTTTCTTGATGTCCTCCTCGCTCGAGTGGTCCATCGAGGAGGTGGGCTCATCGAGCAGCAAAATCGACGGGTCGTTGATCACCGCGCGGGCGATCGCCACCCCCTGGCGCTGGCCGCCCGAGAGCGATTCGCCGCGCTCCCCGACGAGCATGTCGAAACCCTCGGGGTGCTGGTTGACCAGGTCCACGATGCCGCTGAGGGTGGCGGCCTTGAGCACGTCGGCGTCGTCGGCCAGCGGCGCGCCCAGCGTGATGTTGTCGCGCAAGCTGCCGTAAAACAGCATCACGTCCTGCTGCACGTAGCCGATGTGCCGGCGCAACTCGGCCGGGTCGAGCTGGCGCAAGTCGATGCCGTCGATCAGCACCGCGCCGCTGGTGGGCCGGTACAGGCCAAGGATGAGCTTTTCCAGCGTCGTCTTGCCCGAGCCGATGCGCCCCAGAATGGCCACGCGCTCGCCGGCCTTGAGGCGAAAGCTGACGTTGCGCAGCGTGGCGTTGCTCTGGCCGGGGTAGTTGAACGAGACGTCCTTGAACTCGATCGCGCCCTCGATCCGGCCGCGGGCGATGAAGTTGGCGCCGTCGGGGCGCTCCACTTCGCGCTGCATCACCTCTTCGAGCGAACTCAGGGCGGTGGAAGCGGTGTGGTACTGCACCAGCAAACCGGCCACCTGGCCGATCGGCGCCATGGCACGCGAGGCCAACATCGAGCAGGCGATGAGCCCGCCCATGGTGAGCTCGCGCGCACCGATCAGATAGACCCCCCAGGATGACGATGGCGATCGTCACCGACCCTTGCACAAAGGCTGCGGTGTGGCTGGAACTGGCCGAGAGCAGCCGCAACTGCGCCCCGACCCGCGCCAGCAGGGCTGCGCTTTGCTCCCATTTGCGCTGGATCGGGGCTTCGGCGGCGAGCGCCTTCAGGGTCTCGAAACCGACCAGGCCCTCGATCAGGGTGGCGTTGCGCTGCGCGCTGGCGCGGTAGGTGGTTTCGGTGAGGGTGTGCATGCGCCCTTGCACGGCCAGCGCGTAGAGCAGCAACACCGCCGCGCCGATGAACAGGGGCACCAGCATCGCCGGCGCGATCCAGCCGATCACGAGGAAAAAGATCAGCGCAAAAGGCAGGTCGATGAACGCCACCACGGTGGCCGAGCCAATGAAGTCGCGCACCGACTCGAAGGCGCGCAGATTGGCGGCGAAGGAGCCGGCCGAGGCTGGGCGCTGCTCCATGCGCATGCCCAGCACGCGCTCCATGATGAAGGCCGACAGCTTGACGTCGGCGCGGCTGCTGGCCAAGTCCACGAAGCGGCTGCGCATGACCTTGAGCATCAGGTCACCGAGCACGATGATGGCGATACCGGCCGAGAGCACCCACAGGGTGTCGAAAGCCTGGTTGGGCACCACGCGGTCATAGACGTTCATCATGAACAGCGGCATGGCGACCGCGAACAGATTGGTCAGGAACGCCGCCAGCAGCACGTCGCGGTACAGGCGCCGGTTTTCGGCGATCACGCCCCAGAACCAGTGCTCGCCGCGCACCGCCTTGACCACTGGGGTGCGCGCGTCGTAGCGGGTGCGCGGCCGGGCGTAGAGGGCGCGGCCACTGTAGCGGGCCTCGATCTGCGCCGTGGGCAGATCGAGCACCGCCTCGCCCAGCTCGGGGAAAATCACGCGCACGCTGGCGCCGTCGGCGCTGCGCTCGAGCAACACACAGGCCGACTGCCCATCGAGCAGCAGCACCGCCGGCAGCAGCTCGGCGCGCAGTTTGGCGATGGGCTGACGCACCAGCTTGCTGCTCAAGCCAGCGCGGTGCGCGGCGCGCTCGAACAGCGACGGCGTCAGCCGCCCGTCTGGGGTCGGCAGGCCGGCCAAGGCGCCGTCGCGCGTCAGCGCCTGCCCGTGCAGGCGCGCCAGCACGATCAGGCAGTGCAACAGGTCGTCGCGCTCAGGCGCTGCCGGCTGCTCTGGCAGCGGCAGGGCGGTGTCTGGGGTCATTTCCACTCCGTGAGGGCTTGGGCACATCGGCATCCCTGACGCCGAACGCAGCGCAGCCTGCAGTCCTTGACTTCAATCGGTGTGCAGTGTAGCGCAAAACCGAGGCTATTGATAAAAACGCAATCTGGCGCCCCAGTGGCGCCCGGCCGCCCGAAGCCACTGAAGCGCCCCCTCGGGGGGGCAGCGAGTGCAGCGAGCGTGGGGGCCCATTTCATCAGTGGCGCCCGGCCGCCCGAAGCCACTGAGCGCCCCCTCGGGGGGCAGCGAGCGCAGCGAGCGTGGGGGCCCATTTCAGTCGGCCATCTGCGTCGCCGGGTCTTCGCTCTCGACGACCTGCCGCGCCCAGAGCTGCAGTTTGCGCGTGTCGGCGCGCAACACCTGTTGCTTGACGGCCAGGATCTGGCTCGGGTGCATGGAAAAGCTGCGCAACCCCAGGCCCAGCAGCAGCCGCGTCATGGTGGGGTCGCCGGCCATTTCGCCGCACACGCTCACCGGTTTGCCTTGGGCGCGGCATTCGGCGATGATGCCCGCCACCAACTGCAGCACGGCCGGGTGCAGCGGGTCGTACAGGTGCGCCACGCTCTCATCGACGCGGTCGATGGCCAGCGTGTACTGGATCAGGTCATTGGTGCCGACCGAGAAAAAATCGAAGTGCTTCATGAACAGCCGCAGCGCCAGGGCCGCCGCCGGGATTTCGATCATCGCCCCCAAGCGCACCGGCCCGTGCACGGCCGCGCAGGCATCGAGCTGCGCCCGCGCCTTGGTCAGCAGCGCCTTGACTTGCTGCACTTCGCGCAGGTGCGCCAACATCGGGATCAGCAAATTGACCTTGCCGTGCGCGGCCGCGCGCAGCACCGCGCGCAACTGCGTCAAGAACATGGCCGGCTCCGACAGGCTCCAGCGGATCGCGCGCAGCCCCAGCGCCGGGTTGAGGTGTTCGTCGACGCGGCTGCGGTCGAGCGGTTTGTCGGCCCCCACATCGACACTGCGGATGGTCACCGGCAGCCCATGCATGCCCTCGACCGCGCTGCGGTAGGCCTCGTACTGCTCGTCTTCGTCGGGCAGCTTGCCGTGGGCGCGGCCCATGAACAGAAATTCGGTGCGAAACAGCCCCACGCCCACGGCGCTCACGGCCAGCGCCGGCAGCGTGTCCGAGGGCTGCTCGATGTTGGCCAGCAATTCCACGCGCTCGCCGTCGAGCGTCACGGCTGGGGTGTTTTTGATGCGCGCCAGCCGCTGGCGCTCGACTTCGCCCTGGCGCTGCTTGAAGCCGTATTCGGCCAACACGATGTCGGAGGGGTTGACGATCAGCACCCCGGCGTCGCCGTCGATCACCACCCAGTCGTCTTGGCGCACCATCTGGCTGGCGCCGCGCGCGCCTACCACCGCCGGAATATCCATGCTGCGCGCCACGATCGCCGTGTGGCTGGTCTTGCCCCCGACATCGGTGACGAAGCCCACAAACACGCTGTGCTTGAACTGCAGCGTGTCGGCCGGCGAGAGGTCGTGCGCCACCAGCACCAGCGGGTCTTTGCTGTTGTGGCTGACCATCTGCGCCGCCGTGGTGGGCAGCGCCACCGCCATCGGCGAGACCGAACCGCGCATGTGCTGCAGCATGCGCTCGACCAACTGCTCAAAGTCGGCCTTGCGCTCGCGCAGGTAGGGGTCTTGCATCTCGTCAAACTGCTTGACCACCAGTTCCAGCTGCGCCGTCAGCGCCCATTCGGCGTTGTAGCGCCGCTCTTGCACCCAGTGCGCCACGCCTTCTTGCAACTGCACGTCTTGCAGCAGCATCAGGTGCACATCGAGCAAGGCCGTGAGTTCGGGGTGCGCCTCGAGGGTGGCGCTCTCGTGCAGGCTGCGCTGCACGCGCTCGATTTCGGCGATCACCGCATCGCGCGCCTCGCGCAAGCGCTCCAGCTCGGCGCGCATCTGCTCGGGCGCCACAAAATAGTGCGCCACGTCGATGCGGCTGGAGGTCACCAGCACCGCGCGGCCGATCGCCACGCCACGCGAAACCGCTTGTCCATGCACGCTGAAAGTCATTCCCCCTCTCCGAATTTGTCGTCGATCAAGGCCAACAGCGCCTGCATGGCCTCGCGCTCGTCGGGGCCATCGGTTTCGATTTCCACCTGCGACCCCAAGCCCGCGGCCAACATCATCACACCCATGATGCTCTTGGCATTGATGCGCCGCCCACCCCGGCTCATCCAGACCTCGCAAGCGTACTGCCCGGCCAGCTTGGTGAGCTTGGCCGAGGCGCGGGCGTGCAGCCCGAGTTTATTGCTGATGGTCGCGCTGGTTTTGAGCATGGGTCGGGCTGGTATGGGATCGTTGCTGCGCTTGCGCGGGGATGCCTGGCAACATCAGCACGCCCAGGGTGCCCCCCTGCTGGGCGCGCTCGCACAGGGTGTCCAGCGCTTCATGGCGGTACGAGACCGCGCGCAGCAACATGGGCAGGTTGACCCCGGCCAGCAGCCGCGTGTGCACGCCGTCGGTGGACTGGCTGGCCACGTTGCACGGCGTGGCCCCCACCAGGTCGGTCAGCAACAGGTGATCGCTGGCGCCGGATTCGCGCAGCAGCGCGCGCAGCTGCTCCAGGCTGGCCTCGGGCGTTTGCTGCGCGGGAATGTCGAGCGCCTGCAGGCATGGCGCGGCATCGGGGAACACGTGCAGCACGCACTCGCGCAAGGCCGATGCCAGCGGCGCGTGGGCGATGACGATGATGCCGTTCATGGGGGCGATTATGCGATGCGCCACGGCCACCGCCCCAGCCTGCCCTCAGGCCCTCTTCCTAGCGCATCTGCGCGGGGCCAACACAGCACCTGACAGCGCCGAACTTTTATGCTCCAGCCGTCTCCAACGTTCCAACCGCGCTACAGTACGAACCTGAACATGAGCACCTACAGTACGCACCTAAACATGAGCACCTCCACCACCGCCACCGTCGAGCGTCCCCACACCCGCCTTCCGGTGCCTGCCTCCCTGCGCTCGGCGGCGCAGCAGGCGCAGGCCCTGCAGCGGCCGCTGGTGCTGATGGTGACCATCGACAACTGCGCCTCTTGCGAACTGGTGCGCAACAACTACTTGCTGCCCCTGAATCGCACTGGCGAGCTGCACGCGCTGCAGATCAACATGCTGGACCGGCACACGGCGCTGCAGGATTTTCAGGGCCATAGCAGCAACGCGCGCGCGCTCACTCGCCTGTGGGGGGTGCGCATCGCGCCTACGCTGCTTTTTTTTGACTCCCAAGGCCGTGAAGTGGCGCAGCGGCTCGAGGGCATTGCCGTACCGGAGTTTTATGGGGCCTACCTCGAGCAGCGGCTGGCGCAAGCGCGTGCCGCCATGGCGCAGGCCCGTTGACCACAGGACATGCAACATGCAATCGCTTTCACCGCGCCTGAACCGGCGCCAGTTTCAGTTGGGTTTGGCGGCTGCGGCGGCGCTCACCTTGAGCGGCTGCGGCCCCAGCAACGCCGCGCCGGCTTCGCGTTTTCTGTTGCTCGACGGCAGCACGGTCACCGACGCCGATTTGCGCGGCCAAGTGACGCTGATCAATTTTTGGGCCACGACCTGCGTAACTTGTGTGCAAAAAATGCCCGATCTGGTGGCCTTGTACCAACGGCACCGCGAGCGCGGCTTTGACACCATCGCGGTGGCCATGAGCCACGACCCGCCGGAATGGGTCGCCAACTTTGCGCGCACACGGCAGCTGCCGTTCAAGGTCGCGCTCGACCACAACGGCGCCTTGGCGCGCGAGTGGGGCGAGGTGCGACTGACGCCCACCACCTTTGTGCTCGACCGGCAGGCACGCATCGTCAAGCGCTATCTGGGGCCCACCGACGCCACCGCCCTCAACGCCTTCGTCGAAGGCTTGCTGGCGCAGCGCTGAAGCCCGCCTGGCGCCCTCGATGGGCTTAATCGCGGAAGTTGTCGTGACACGCCTTGCACGAGGCGGCGGTCTCGCCGAAGGCGCGCCGCACGGCGTCGAGGTTGTTGGTCATGGCGGCGGCGTTCAAGGCGGTGAGGGCGCGCGCCGCGTCCTGGGCGGCGGCGTCGAAACGGGCGCGCTCGGTCCACACCACCGGCTTGGCTTTGCTCGGCAGTCCTTGGGTTTCGGGCGTAAAGCCCGCCCAGGGCAAGCGCGAGAGCGTCATGATGATGGCCATGTTTTGCTGCACCGCAGCCGCGTCGAACGGCACACGGCCATTGGCCATCGCGCCCACACGGGCAAAGTGGTTGCCCATGACATTGAAGGCGCCCTGACGGTAGTCGATCGCGTCTTGCGGGGTGCGGAACTGGGCCTGTGCGGCGCCGGCGCTGGCGCACAGGGCGGCAGCGAGAAAAACCGTGACTGGCAGCTTCATAAAACCTTCCTTGGGTGGATTGATCAGGAGTGGCCGCATGGGGGATGCAGCGCGCATCGAGTCTATGCTGGTATTATCAATCGCTGGTGACTGGGGCTTTGCCCGAGTGTTTTTCTTGGTTATTTTCTGGGGGGCGTGCGGATGCACCGGGTTCGAGTTTGGGATGCGCCGACGCGGCTGTTTCATTGGCTTTTGACCTTGTCCGTGGTGGGTTTGATCGTCACCGGCAACGTGGGCGGGCTGTGGATGGAATGGCACCTGTGGCTGGGCTACTTCGTGCTCTCGCTGCTGCTGTTTCGGTTGCTCTGGGGCTTGGTGGGCGGGCGCTGGTCGCGCTTTACGAGCTTTGTCTATGGCCCGGGCTCGCTCTGGGCGTACCTGCGCGGACGCAGCCCACTCGAGCACCGCGTTGGCCACAACCCCCTGGGGGCGCTGTCGGTGTTTGCGCTGCTGCTTGTGCTGCTGCTGCAAGTGTTCAGCGGCCTGCTCACCGACGACGCCATTTTTTACGCCGGCCCGTGGGTGGCATGGGCCAGCCCCGAGTGGGTCGATCGGGCCAGCAACTACCACGACGAGGTCGGCAAGTTGCTGCTGCTCGGCCTGGTTGCCCTGCACCTGCTGGCGCTGCTGTATTACAAGCTGGTCAAGCGCGAGGCGCTGGTGGCGGCCATGGTCACGGGCGACAAGTTGCTGCCCGAAGCGCTGCCTGCCAGCCCTGACGGCGCCAGGCACTGGGCCTTGGCGCTGGGCTGCTACGCGGTGGCGGCCGGCTTGGCCTACGCGCTGGTCAACTGGCCCCTCGTCTAGGCCCCTCGTCCTGGCCGCGCCGGCCTCAGAGCGCGCGCACTTGCGCCAGCAGCGTGTCGGCGTCCGAGACCTCGAGCTTGCCCGCGGCCTCGACGTTGAGCACCTTGACCACGCCGTCTTGCAGCAGCATCGAGTAGCGCTGGCTGCGCAGCCCAAGCCCACGGCCGCTCAAGTCGAGCGTCAGGCCGGTGGCCTTGGCCAGCGCGGCGTCGCCGTCGGCGAGCAAGCGAATCTTGCCTGCGGTGCCCTGATCGCGCGCCCAAGCGCCCATGACAAAGGCATCGTTGACGCTCACGCACCAGATTTCATCGACGCCCGCAGCCTTGAATTCGGCGCAGCGTTGCAGATAGCCCGGCAGGTGGCTGACCGAGCAGGTCGGGGTGAAGGCCCCAGGCACCGCGAACAGGGCTATGGTCTTGCCCGCCGTGGCGCTGGCGAGCTCGACCGGGTTCGGGCCCAGGCTGCAGCCCTCGCCCTCGCGCTCATGGTATTCCATCAAGGTCAGGGCGGGCAGTCGGTCTCCGGCTTGGATCATGGTGGCGCTCCGGTAGGGTGAAACAAAAAAACCAACCGAGATTCTCGGTTGGTTTCTGCTCGGGCGGTCCCGGTGCGGCCCAATGGGCTTAAAGCCATCCGGGCTAAAGCAAGCTGGGTTTAGACCAGGCCGGCCTTTTGCACCAGGCGGGTCACGACCCAGTTTTTGGTTTTGGACAATGGCCGGCTCTCGGTGATTTCGATCACGTCGCCCAGGTGGTAGGCGCCGGCTTCGTCGTGCGCGTGGTACTTGCTCGACTTGATCACGATCTTGTCGTAGAGATCGTGCTTGACGCGGCGCTCGACCAGCACGGTCACGGTCTTGGCGCGCTTGTCGCTCACCACTTTACCGATCAGGGTGCGCTTGAGGGCCGGTGCGGCACCCGTTTTGGCTTCACTCATGGTTTCGCTCCTTGTTGGGCGGCAGCGCGTTTCTGGGCCAAGATGGTCTTGGCGCGGGCAATGGCGCGCCGGGTTTCGCCCAGCGTGGCGGTGTTGTTGAGCTGCTGGGTGGCTTTTTGCATGCGCAGGTTGAAGTGCGCTTTTTGCAGCGACTTGACCTCGGCTTGCAGGGCGGTTTCGTCTTTCAGACGCAGTTCGGCGGTGTTCATGCGGTGCTCCGGTTCACTGACCCAACATGCGGGTCACAAAGGTGGTGCGCAGCGGCAGCTTGGCGGCAGCCAGCTCGAAAGCCTCGCGCGCCAGTTGCTCGGGTACACCGACGATTTCGTAGAGCACCTTGCCGGGCTGGATTTCGGCCACGTAGTACTCGACCGCCCCTTTGCCGTTGCCCATGCGGACTTCGGCTGGCTTTTTGGAGACCGGCTTGTCGGGGAAGACACGGATCCAGATGCGGCCACCGCGCTTGACGTGGCGCGAAATGGCCCGGCGGGCCGACTCGATCTGGCGAGCCGTCAGACGGCCACGGTCGGTGGACTTCAGGCCGAAATCGCCAAAGGCCACGGTGGCGCCGCTGGTGGCGATGCCCGTGTTGCGGCCTTTTTGCTCTTTACGGTATTTACGGCGTGCAGGTTGCAACATGTGTCATTTCTCCTTAGGCCTGCGGTTTGGCAGCGCCATCGGCTGCGGCGCCACTGGCACGGCGCGGCGCACCGGCGCCAGCGCCTGGGCGGCCACGGCCGTCGGGGCGGTTGTCAGCGCGGCCATCGCGGCGCGGGCCACGGGGGGGGCGGCGCTCGTCGTCGGGGCGCGGGGTGCTGTCGAGCGTGGGCGCGTCGCTGCGCCCGAGGTGGTCGCCCTTGTAGACCCAGACCTTGACGCCGATGACGCCGTAGGTGGTCTTGGCTTCCGAGGTGCCGTAGTCGATGTCGGCGCGCAGCGTGTGCAGCGGCACGCGGCCTTCGCGGTACCACTCGGTGCGCGCGATCTCGATGCCGTTCAGGCGACCGGCCGACATGATCTTGATGCCCTGGGCACCCAGACGCATGGCGTTTTGCATCGCGCGTTTCATGGCGCGGCGGAACATGATGCGCTTCTCCAACTGCTGCGTGATCGAGTCGGCGATCAGCTTGGCATCGACTTCGGGCTTGCGCACTTCTTCGATGTTCACCGCCACCGGCACGCCGAGCTTGGCAGCCAGGTCTTTTTTGAGCTTCTCGATGTCCTCGCCTTTTTTGCCGATGACCACGCCCGGACGCGCCGAGTAGATGGTGATGCGGGCATTCTTGGCCGGACGCTCGATCACGACGCGCGACACGGCGGCGTTTTTGAGCTTGGCCTTGAGGTACTCACGCACCTTGATGTCTTCGGCCAGCATGCCGGCGAAGTCGCGTTCGCTGGCGTACCAGCGGCTGGCCCAGTTGCGGCTCACCGAAAGGCGAAAACCGGTCGGATGGATTTTTTGTCCCATGGCGTTTCCTGTCGGTTTAGGTGCCCACCGTCACGTAGATGTGACAGGTCGGTTTGCTGATGCGGTTGCCGCGGCCCTTGGCGCGAGCCGAGAAACGCTTGAGCGTGGTGCCTTGCTCGACGTGGATGAGCTTGACCTTCAGTTCATCGATGTCGGCGCCGTCGTTGTGCTCGGCGTTGGCAATGGCCGACTCGAGCGCCTTCTTGACGATGCCAGCGGCCTTCTTTTGCGTGAAGTTCAGAATGTGCAGCGCCTGATCGACTTTTTTGCCTCGAATCAGGTCGGCCACCAGGCGGCCCTTGTCCACCGAGAGGCGGACGCCGCGAGCGATTGCGCGTGTTTCCATGGTGCGTGTCCTTACTTCTTGGCTTTCTTGTCGCCGGGGTGGCCCTTGAAGGTGCGCGTGAGCGAGAACTCGCCCAGTTTGTGGCCCACCATCTGGTCGGTGATGTACACCGGCACGTGCTGCTTGCCGTTGTGTACGGCGATCGTCAGGCCGATGAAGTCGGGCAGGATCATGGAGCGGCGCGACCAGGTCTTGACCGGCTTTTTGTCTTTGGTGGCAACGGCCTTTTCGACCTTGGCCATCAGGTGATGGTCAACGAAGGGGCCCTTTTTGAGTGAACGCGTCATGTCGTCAGCTCCTTACTTCTTGCGCCGCGAGACGATCATGGTCTGCGTGCGACGGTTGTTGCGGGTGCGGTAACCTTTGGTCAGGTTGCCCCACGGATCAACCGGCGGCATACCGGTGCCGGTGCGGCCCTCGCCCCCGCCGTGCGGGTGGTCGATCGGGTTCATGGCCACGCCACGCACGGTCGGGCGGATGCCCATGTGGCGCTTGACGCCGGCCTTGCCGAGCTGGCGCAGGCTGTGCTCGGGGTTCGAGACTTCGCCGATGGTGGCGCGGCAGTCCACGTGCACCTTGCGCACTTCGCCCGAGCGCACGCGCACCTGGGCATAGAGGCCTTCGCGCGCCAGCAGCACCGCCGAGGCGCCGGCCGAACGCGCGATCTGCGCGCCCTTGCCCGGCAGCATCTCGATGCAGTGGATGGTCGAACCCACCGGGATGTTGCGGATCGGCAACGTGTTGCCGACGCGAATCGGCGACTCGGGGCCCGACAGCAGCGTCGCACCCACGGCCACGCCGCGTGCGGCGATGACGTAGCGGCGCTCGCCGTCGGCATAGCACAGCAAAGCGATGTGGGCGCTGCGGTTGGGGTCGTACTCGAGGCGCTCGACCTTGGCCGGAATGGCGTCCTTGTTGCGCACAAAATCGACCACGCGGTAGTGGTGGCGGCTGCCGCCCCCGCGGTGGCGCACGGTGATGTGGCCGTTGTTGTTGCGCCCGGCTTTCTGGAACTTGGGCTCCAGCAGCGGTGCGTAGCCCTCGCCCTTGTGCAGGGTTTCACGCGTGACCTTGACCATGCCCCGGCGGCCGGGGGAGGTCGGTTTCATCTTGATGACGGCCATGATCAGACTGCCTCCCCACCAAAGCTGATTTCCTGTCCGGCTTGCAGCGTCACGTAGGCTTTGCGCACGTGGTCGCGGCGACCGATGGTTTTGCCAAAGCGCTTGCTCTTGCCTTTTTGGTTGAGCACGTTGACGGCCTTGACCTTGACGTTGAACATCTGCTCCACCGCCGCCTTGATTTCGGTCTTGGTGGCGTTTTGCAGCACCTTGAACAGCACCGCATTGGTTTTTTCGGCCGCGGCGGTGGCTTTCTCCGACACGATCGGCGCCACCAGCACCTGCATCAGGCGGCCTTCGTCAAACTGGATGCTGCTCATGCGAACATCTCCTTGAGTTGGTCGATGGCACCTTTGGTGACGATCACCTTTTTGTAGTGCACCAACGAGAGCGGGTCGGCGTAGCGCGGCTCCATCACCAGCACGTGGGGCAGGTTGCGCGCAGCCAGATAGAGGTTGTCATCGACCTGATCGGCGATCAGCAGCACCGACTGCAGGTTCATGGCCTTGAACTTGGCGGCCAGCAGCTTGGTCTTGGGCGCTTCGAGGGTGATCGCATCGACCACCGCCAAACGGCCTTCGCGCACCAGCTGCGACAGGATCGAGGCCATGCCGGCGCGGTACATCTTCTTGTTGAGCTTTTGGCCGAAGTTCTCGTCCGGGCTGTTGGGGAAGATGCGACCGCCCCCACGCCACAGCGGCGAGGAGGTCATGCCGGCGCGGGCGTTGCCGGTGCCTTTTTGCTTGAACGGCTTGCGCGTGCTGTGCTTGACGGTGGCGCGGTCCTTTTGCGCCCGCGTTCCTTGGCGTGCGTTGGCCTGGTAGGCCACCACCAGCTGGTGGATCAGCGCTTCGTTGTAGTCGCGGCCGAACACGGTTTCGGGCACGTCCACGTGCGCAGCGGCCTGGCCTTGCTCATTGAGGAGTTCGACTTGCATCAGTTGCCTCCTTTGGGCGCTGCTTTGACGGCCGGACGCACGGTCACGAAACCGCCCTTGGATCCTGGCACTGCGCCCTTGATGAGCAGCAGCTGGCGCTCGACATCGACCCGCACCACGTCCAGATTCTGCGTGGTCACGGTCTCGGCGCCCATGTGGCCGGTCATTTTCTTGCCGGGGAACACGCGACCGGGGTCTTGCGCCATCGAGATCGAGCCCGGCACGTTGTGCGAACGGCTGTTGCCGTGCGAGGCGCGCTGCGAGGCAAAGTTGTGGCGCTTGATGGTGCCGGCATAGCCCTTGCCGATCGAGGTGCCCTGCACATCGACCTTTTGGCCTGCGGCAAAGAGCTCGGCCACGGGCAGCACGGCACCGGCGGCGAATTTGCCGGCCAGTTCGGCGCTGACGCGGAACTCTTGCAGGATTTCACCGGCTTCGACGCCGGCCTTGGCCAAGTGCCCAGCGGCGGGCTTGCTCACGCGCGAGGCGCGCCGCTTGCCGTAGGCCAGTTGCAAGGCATCGTAGCCATCGTTGGCTTGGGTTTTGACTTGTGCCACGCGGTTGTTCGATACGTCGACCACCGTGACGGGAACGGCGTCCCCATCGTCGGTGAATAGGCGCATCATGCCCACCTTGCGGCCCAACAACCCCAGGGAGTTGCTCAGACTCATTTTTTCTCCATTTCCGCGTTGTGCGCGTGTCCGACTGCAATTGGCCGGAGCTTAGAAACCAGCGCCGCGCCCCTGAAGGCGCCTTTGCCGGTGCAAACGATTTGTCAACCTCGCCCTTGCCTGACAGGGCCGCACTGCTGCGGCCCCCAAAACACGGGCGAAGCCTTGAATTATAACCCGATGAAGAATTTCACACAAGGCCTGTGCCGAGGGTGGCTGCCATCCCTGCGGCCGCAGACGCGGTGTGCGTTGCCTTATTGCAACTTGATCTCCACATCGACGCCGGCGGGCAGGTCGAGCTTCATCAGCGCGTCGACGGTCTTGTCGGTCGGATCGACAATGTCCATCAGACGCTGGTGGGTGCGGATCTCGAACTGGTCGCGGCTGGTCTTGTTGACGTGCGGCGAGCGCAGGACGTCGAAGCGCTTCATGCGCGTGGGCAGGGGCACGGGGCCCTTGACGATGGCCCCGGTGCGCTTGGCGGTTTCGACGATCTCGGCGGCCGAGGTGTCGATCAGCTTGTAGTCAAAGGCCTTGAGGCGGATGCGGATTTTTTGCTTGCTCATGGTCGGTGTTTCCTGTGGGCTGCGTCCGGGTTCGCATCAATCCAGAATCTTGGCCACCACGCCGGCACCGACGGTGCGGCCGCCCTCGCGGATGGCAAAGCGCAGGCCTTCTTCCATGGCGATCGGGGCAATCAGCTTGACGGTGATGCTGACGTTGTCGCCGGGCATGACCATCTCCTTGCCTTCGGGCAGCTCGATCGAGCCGGTGACGTCGGTGGTGCGAAAGTAGAACTGCGGCCGGTAGTTGTTGAAGAACGGCGTGTGGCGCCCGCCTTCGTCCTTGCTCAGCACGTAGACCTCGCCGGTGAAGTGGGTGTGGGGCTTGATGCTGCCGGGCTTGCACAGCACTTGGCCGCGCTGCACGTCTTCGCGCTTGGTGCCGCGCAGCAGGATGCCGACGTTGTCGCCGGCCTGGCCCTGATCGAGCAGCTTGCGGAACATCTCGACGCCGGTGCAGGTGGTCTTCTGGGTGGTGGCGATGCCGACGATCTCGATCTCTTCGCCAACCTTGATGAGGCCGCGCTCGATGCGCCCGGTGACCACGGTGCCGCGGCCGCTGATGCTGAACACGTCTTCGACCGGCATCAGGAAGGCGCCGTCGACGGCGCGCTCGGGCTGCGGGATGTAGCTGTCGAGGGCGTCGGCCAGCTTCATGATGGCTTGCTCGCCCAGCGGGCCTTTGTCGCCTTCGAGCGCGAGCTTGGCCGAGCCGTGCACGATCGGGGTGGCGTCGCCGGGGAAGTCGTATTTGTCGAGCAGCTCGCGCACTTCCATCTCGACCAGCTCGAGCAGCTCGGCGTCGTCGACCATGTCGCACTTGTTCAGAAACACGATGATGTAGGGCACACCGACCTGGCGCGCCAGCAGGATGTGCTCGCGCGTCTGCGGCATGGGGCCGTCGGCGGCGGAGCAGACCAGGATGGCGCCGTCCATCTGCGCCGCACCGGTGATCATGTTCTTGACGTAGTCGGCGTGGCCGGGGCAGTCGACGTGGGCGTAGTGGCGGCTGGCGGTCTCGTATTCGACGTGCGCGGTGTTGATGGTGATGCCGCGCGCTTTTTCTTCAGGAGCCGCGTCGATCTGGTCGTAGGCCTTGGCCTGTCCGCCAAACTTGGCCGCCAGCACGGTGGTGATGGCCGCCGTGAGCGTGGTTTTGCCGTGGTCCACGTGACCGATGGTGCCCACGTTGACGTGCGGCTTGGTCCGCTGGAATTTTTCCTTTGCCATGATGCAAAAATCCTTCAATCAAAAAAAGAACAAGGCCCGTGCGGGTTTAAGGTCTGCGCTGGCGGCGGCGTCACGGGCAACGCCGCCTCCCCTGGCGGGGCAACTCAGACCGGGGCCAAGGACAGCGCCGTCCCGCTGAAGGGACAGCGCCGCTTGGCGACCATTTACTTGGCGCGCGCCGAAATGATGGCCTCCTGCACGTTGCGCGGCGCTTCGGAGTAGTGCTTGAACTCCATGGTGTAGGTGGCGCGGCCCTGGCTCATGCTGCGCAGCGTGGTCGAGTAGCCGAACATCTCGGACAGCGGCACCTCGGCCTTGATCGCCTTGCCGCCGCCGACCATGTCGTCCATGCCCTGCACCATGCCGCGCCGGCTGGACAGGTCGCCCATGACGTTGCCGGCGTAGTCTTCGGGGGTTTCGACCTCGACCGCCATCATCGGCTCCAGGATCACCGGCTGCGCCTTCTTGCAGCCTTCCTTGAAGCCGAAAATGGCCGCCATCTTGAACGCCTGCTCGGACGAGTCCACGTCGTGGTAGGAGCCGAAGTGCAGCGTCACCTTGACATCGACCACCGGGTAGCCGGCCAGCACGCCGGTGTTGAGCGCTTCGATCACGCCCTTTTCCACCGCCGGGATGTACTCGCGCGGCACCACGCCACCCTTGATGGCATCGACGAACTCGAAGCCCTTGCCCGGCTCTTGCGGCTCGATCTTGAACACCACGTGCCCGTACTGGCCCTTGCCGCCCGACTGGCGCACGAACTTGCCTTCGCTGTCCTCGATCGTGCCGCGGATGGTTTCGCGGTAGGCCACCTGCGGTTTGCCGACGTTGGCCTCGACGCCGAACTCGCGCTTCATGCGGTCGACGATGATCTCCAGGTGCAGCTCGCCCATGCCGGCGATGATGGTCTGGCCCGATTCCTCGTCGGTCTTGACGCGGAACGACGGGTCTTCCGACGCCAGGCGGCTCAGGGCGATACCCATTTTCTCCTGATCGGCCTTGGTCTTGGGTTCGACCGCTTGCGCGATCACGGGCTCGGGGAAGACCATTTTCACCAGCGTGATCACGGCCGCCGGGTCGCACAGGGTTTCGCCGGTGGTCACTTCCTTGAGGCCGACGCAGGCGGCGATGTCGCCGGCGCGGATTTCTTCGACCTCGTTGCGGTTGTTGGCGTGCATCTGCACGATGCGCCCGATGCGCTCCTTCTTGCCCTTGACCGGGTTATAGACCGTGTCGCCTTTCTTGATCACGCCCGAATAGACGCGCACGAAGGTCAGTTGGCCGACGAAGGGGTCGGTCATGAGCTTGAAGGCCAGCGCCGAGAGCTTCTCGCCGTCGTCGGCCTTGCGGCTGATGGGCTGGTCTTTTTCGTCGCTGCCCATCACCGGCGGAATGTCCACCGGCGACGGCAGGAAGTCGATCACGGCGTCGAGCATGCGCTGCACGCCCTTGTTCTTGAACGCGGTGCCGCACAGCATGGGCTGGATTTCGCAGGCGATGGTGCGGGTGCGCAGACCGAGCTTGATCTCGTCCTCGCTCAGATCGCCTTCCTCGAGGTACTTGTTCATCAGCGCTTCGCTGGCCTCGGCGGCGGCTTCGACCATTTTTTCGCGCCACTCGGCGGCGCTGGCCGCGAGCTCGGCCGGGATGTCGTGGTACTCGAACTTCATGCCCTGCGAGGCTTCGTCCCAGATGATGGCCTTCATCTTGAGCAGATCGACCACGCCCTTGAAGTGCTCCTCGGCCCCGATCGGGATCACCACCGGCACCGGATTCGCCTTCAGGCGCAGGCGCATCTGCTCATAGACCTTGAAGAAATTGGCGCCGGTGCGGTCCATCTTGTTGACGAAGGCCAGGCGCGGCACCTTGTACTTGGTGGCCTGGCGCCACACGGTTTCGGACTGCGGCTGCACGCCGCCCACGGCGCAATAGACCATGCAGGCGCCGTCGAGCACGCGCATGGAGCGCTCGACTTCGATCGTG
Organism: Pseudomonadota bacterium; assembly: GCA_041694945.1. Taxonomy (GTDB): domain Bacteria; phylum Pseudomonadota; class Gammaproteobacteria; order Burkholderiales; family Burkholderiaceae_C; genus Serpentinimonas. The sequence goes on along the minus strand of JBGFRU010000022.1, from coordinate 2,894 downwards.
AAGTCCACGTGGCCGGGGGTGTCGATGATGTTGAAGCGGTGCTCGGGGTAGGACAGATCCATGCCCTTCCAGTAGCAGGTGGTGGCGGCCGAGGTGATGGTGATGCCGCGCTCCTGCTCCTGCTCCATCCAGTCCATGGTGGCGGCGCCGTCGTGCACCTCACCGATCTTGTGGTTGACCCCGGTGTAGAACAGGATGCGCTCGGTGGTGGTGGTCTTGCCGGCGTCGATGTGGGCCGAGATACCGATGTTGCGGTAGCGTTCGATGGGCGTAGTGCGGGGCATGGAAGATTCTCCGGTGGATACGTGCGTCAGCCCGCTACCCTGGTGTCAAGGGGAGCGGGCTGCTGATGGATGGGCGGAAAGCGCGGGGCCGATGCAGGCCCGACTCAGAAGCGGAAGTGGCTGAAGGCCTTGTTGGCCTCGGCCATGCGGTGCACCTCGTCGCGGCGCTTCATGGCGCCGCCACGGCCTTCGTTGGCCTCGAGCAGCTCGTTGGCCAGACGCAAGGCCATCGATTTTTCGCCGCGCTTGCGTGCGGCCTGCTTGATCCAGCGCATCGACAGCGCCAGCCGGCGCACCGGGCGCACTTCGACCGGCACCTGGTAGTTGGCACCGCCGACGCGGCGGCTCTTGACCTCGACCATCGGCTTGACGTTGTTGATGGCGGTGGTGAACAGCTCCAGCGGGTCTTTGCCGGATTTTTTCTCCATGGTCTCGAGCGCGCCGTAGATGATGCGCTCGGCGACCGCTTTCTTGCCGCCCTCCATGATCACGTTCATGAACTTGGACAGCTCGACATTGCCGTACTTGGGATCCGGCAGGATTTCACGTTTAGGGACTTCGCGACGACGTGGCATTTTTACACCTCAAACACTTCAGTTGGCCGCACCCCTGGGTGCTGCCGCGAGAGCCATGCGCGGCTCCCACTTACTTGACCCGCGCACACTGCGTGCGTTTGGGGCCTACACGCTCAAGACACACGCGCTGCGCGCACGCCCTGGGCAACGAAACACACCCTTCAGCCTGGGCTGCGGCTTATTTGGCCTTGGGCCGCTTGGCGCCGTATTTGGAGCGCGCCTGCTTGCGGTCTTTCACGCCTTGCAAGTCGAGCGAGCCGCGCACGATGTGGTAGCGCACGCCGGGCAAGTCCTTGACCCGGCCGCCGCGCACCAGCACCACGCTGTGCTCTTGCAGGTTGTGGCCTTCGCCGCCGATGTACGAAATCACCTCGAAGCCGTTGGTCAGACGCACCTTGGCGACCTTGCGCAAGGCCGAGTTCGGCTTTTTCGGCGTCGTGGTATAGACGCGGGTGCAGACGCCACGGCGCTGCGGGCAGTTTTCCATGGCCGGGCTCTTGGATTTGGTCTGTTCGACCTCCCGGCCCTGGCGCACGAGTTGGTTGATGGTTGGCATTGAAAAAAACGTCCCTAAACGTTTGAAAAACGGCTGATCCCCTCGGCCAGATGCCGAAAAGCCCGTGAATGTAGCACGAAAGGCGCGCAGCGGTCAAGCCAAAGGTGGATAGACCGACCCCCAGGCGCGCCAGGCCGCCAGCACCGCCACCGCCACGATGCCCGAGGCATAGGCGCTGCCGATGGCGCCGACGAGCAGCGACAGCAGCAGCAGCAGGCCGTCGCGGTGCATCCAGCCTAGGCAGAGCGCGATCAGGCTCAGGCCGGGCAAGATGTTGCCCAAAGGCAACGGGATAAAAATCAGCAGCGCCATCCAGACGATCCACAGCGCCCACAGGCCGCTCAGGCTGTGGTGCGCCAACCACGTCAGGCGCGGGCGGATCCAGGCCGCGGCACACTCGTGCAACCAAGCCAGCGCGTGCAGCGTGCGCCGGCTCCAGGCAGGGCTCAGGCGCGCGCGCCCCAGCCGCTGCGGCAACGCCGCCGCCGTGGGCTGCCCCCACTGCCAGGCAATGGCAATGATGGCCACACTCATGGCGGTGCCCAACCCCATGATGGGCGGCAGGCACAGGCACGCCAGCAGCATGAGCAACAAGGGGCGCGAGCCGCCGTGGCCGTGCAGATCGACCAACTCGGCGATGCTGATGCCCAGCACGCTCCGGGCGGACCCTTCAGTAGCCGCTGCAGTGGGTGCGCCCAGCGCATCTGCCGGGCCCGCTGTCGCAGCGCCCAGCCCTCCGGCGCCCAAGCCTTCGGCCCAGGCGCGGCAACGCTGCGCCCAAGTGCGTGGGCAGTTTTCCGGGCCGTGGTTCATGCGGGTGGCAGCGCGGCTTCAGCTCGGACGCAAGCTGGTGCGCAGACGCTGCGCCTTGCTCAGCGCCCAATGGCCCAGCAAAGCCAGCACCACGATCAGGGCGGTCACGATGAACCAGACGATCCACAGGATCACCGACAAGATCCCCACCAGACCAGGCAGGAACGGCAGCAGCGACTCCAGCACCCCCACCGTCCAGGCGAACAGATCGCGCAGCGGCACCAAGAACGCCTCAGCGATCCAGGGCGCCAACTCGGGCGGCACCGGCCACTGCGCGATGAGGGCGGCCAAGCTGGCGGCCTCGCCGGTGGCGACCTGCGTCGCCAGCCAGTCGGCCAAGCCGGTCAAGACCCAGATGGCGCCGGTCCAGAGCAACAACACGAGCAGGGTCACAACCCAGAGCAGCAGTTTCACGCAGAGCTTTCAAAATAATGAGCACGACCTGAGAGGCCGCGCAGCCGCCCCAAGTTCCGTGCCGCACTATAACGAAAATCCGTGACCCTTGTTGCAGCGCATCAAAAGCCGCCCGCTCCGCGCTGCATCAGCGGCTGAAGTGAAACCAGACTCCACGACTCATTCAAGCCGGCGTTATCTGCACGTTGTAGCCTATGCTCTGCAGCCGTTTGAGCAGGCGGTTGGCTACTTTCTGGGTGTTGGCTTGGTCAA
>JBGFRU010000037.1:0-3932 GCA_041694945.1 Pseudomonadota bacterium | reverse complement strand
GGCGGGTGTGGGCCGATTTTTGGCCGCGCAGCGGACGGCATGAGGCCCGCGCCCGCCGGCCGCAGCGCCCCGCCGCAGCCAGCCAAGCCCCACCACCCCAATCCACCGCCTCCGCCGCAGAAATCAACCACCGGCAACCTGCTCCAACAACCCCTGCAGCGCACAGCGCACCGCCGCCGCACGCACCGCCGCGCGATCGCCCTCGAAGTGCAGCGTCTGGCTGCGCACCCCGGCCGGGGTGGCCCAGCCCAAGCACACCGTGCCTACCGGCTTGCTAGGGCTGCCACCCAGCGGCCCAGCGATGCCGCTCACCGCCACGCTCACCTGCGCCAGCGAATGCCACAGCGCCCCTTCGGCCAAGGCGCGCACGACAGGCTCGCTCACAGCGCCGTGCTGCTCGATCAGCGCCGGGCTCACGCCCAAATGCGCGCTCTTGGCGGCATTGGAATAGCAGACAAAACCGCATTCAAACCAATCGCTGGCGCCACTCAGGCCCGTGCAGGTGGCCGCGATCAGGCCGCCGGTGCAGCTCTCGGCACTGGCCATGCGCCAGCCGCGCGCGCGCAGCGCCGCCCCCAATTGTTGGCACACGTCAATCAGTTGCGGCTCCAGCGTGTTCATGCGTCCCCCTCAAACTCAACCGGCATCAAAAAAACAAAAACCGCCACAAAGCCAACACCAGCAGCGTGCAAAAAGCCGCCACCAGATCGTCGAACATCACCCCCCAAGCCCCGCCCCAGCCGCGGCCCTTAAAGGCGCGGTCGGCCCAAGCCACCGGTTCGGGCTTGACGGCGTCAAAAAATCGAAACAGCGCAAACGCCAGCAACTGCCCCAGCCAGCCAGCCGGCGCGATCAGCCACAGCACCAGCCAAAAGGCCACGATCTCGTCGATCACGATGTAGCCCGGATCGTTGGCACCGCTTTGGCGCAGCGTGATGGCCGTGGCCCACCAGCCCAGCAGCAGCGCGGCCGCAATCATCAGCCCCCAGGCCCAAGCGGGCGGCTGCCACAGCAGACTGACCCACACGAACAGCGCCCACGCCAGCAAGGTGCCGACGGTGCCGGGCGCACGCGGGCTCAGACCGGCACCAAAGCCCAGCGCCAGCGCGTGCGCCGGATGCGCCAGCATGAAACGCAGCCCCGGCGGGCGCAAGGGCTCGATGGCAGTCTCGGACACCGAGGTGGGCTGTGCGGGGTGCGGGGGTGGGCTGGGCGGGGCGGGTTGCGCCACAGGCTCCGGAGAATGGGGCTCGGGATTCATGCAAACCAGCCCTCAAAGCCATCCACCGGCTCAAAGCGCCGGCCCAGCACGCGCAGCCTGGTGGGGCCCGGCAGCAGGCGCTCGGGCTGCGGGTGGCAGGGGTCGCCGGGGTAGCACAGGCCGCGCAGCGCGCCTTCGGCAAAGGGGGCGGGCTCGATGCACGGGGCGCGCCGCGCCAGTGCCTGCTGCCACGCCGCCGCCGCGCTGTCGAAGCGCGCCAGCTCGGCCAGCGCCATCAGCTGCGGCGCGATCAGCTCCAGCTCGTGTGCCCAGTGGCGCTGCAGGGCCTCGCGCGGGGCCAGCCAGAGGGCCTCCACCGCCTCGCGCTGATCGGGCTGCGCCTGCTGCCCCGGTGGCAGCAGGGCGAGGAAAAACCGGGTGTCAAAGCGCGCCGTGCCCACCACCGGACTGCGCGGCGTGATCCAGCGCGACCACGGGCGCAGGGCCGCCGTGTGGGCCTGCAAGCCGTGCGCGCGCAGCGCCTCGAGCCAAGGCTGGCCTGGTTGCAGGCGCTTTTGCAGGTCTAGGGGCGGCCAGCGCCCTCGCGGGCCCTCCGCAGGCGCCGCCAGCAGCACCCCGGCCTCCTCGTGCAGCTCGCGCAGCGCCGCCAGATGCAGCCCGCGCGCCTGCGCGCTGGGCGTGTGCGGCTCGTTGAGCTGGCGAGCAAAATCGACCTCAGGCTGGTCGAGCACCGGCAGCCAGTCGGGCGTGCAATCGGCCTCATCGAGCTTGCCGCCCGGAAACACGTAGTAGCCGCCCAGCACCTCGGTGCCGGGGTGGCGGCGCAGCAGCAGCACCTGCAGCCCATCGCAACCCTCGCGCAGCAACAGCACCGAGGCCGAGGCGCGCGGCGGCCGGGTTTCCTCCTCATCCGGGGCAGGGGCGGCTTGGGGGCGGGCTGTGCTCGGGCTCATGGCGCCATTGTGGCACCGTCAGCGGCACCAGTCTGCGTCGCTGGGCACAACACGCCGCAGTCTCCGAATATGGCAGCCCCCTTGCGGCTTGGCCGCCTGGCCGCCTGGCCGCCTGGCCGCCTGGCCGCTTGAGCGCGCTGGGCGAGGGCCAAGCACAGGCACAGCCAAGTCCCCCCGCTCAAGCAAAGTGATCGAAACCCTTTAGCTCAACCCCGGGCGGCAGCGCGTAGGGCTGCAGGCGCTCGTCCACCAGGCTGCACTGCGGCCCCGCGTCGGTGGCCGCCACGATGCGGCCGATGCGGCTCAACTCCAGCCCCAGTTCGCGCCCGAGGCGCTCGAGTGCGGAGCGCGCCGCCACCGGCGCGGTGTACAGCAGCTCGTAGTCGTCGCCCCCGGCCAGCACACAGGTGAGCGCCAGCGCGGGCTGCACCAAAGCGAGCGCGCGCACGTCGGGGCCCACGGCGGGGCTGGCCAGCAGGGCGGGCACATCGAGCTGCGCCGCCACCCCCGAGGCGCGCAGCACATGCCCGAGGTCGGCCAGCAGGCCATCGCTCAGGTCGATCGCGGCGTGCGCCAGCCCGCGCAAGCCCTGCCCGAGCGCCAGCCGGGGCTCGGGGCGCTCCAACCGCTGGCGGCAGCGCACCAGCGCCGCCTCGGGCAGGCGCCAGCGCCCGCGCAAAGCCTCCAACGCCAGCCGCGCCTGGCCCAGGCTACCGCTCACGTACAGGTCGTCGCCCGCCAAGGCGGCGTCGCGGCGCAGTGCCAGCGCCGGCGGCAGCTCGCCAAACACCGTGATGCACACGTTGAGCGGCCCGGCGCAGGTGTCGCCCCCCACCAGCGCGCAGCCGTGTGCGTCGGCCAGGGCCAGCAGGCCGGCGGCAAACTCCTGCACCCACGGTTCATCGATTTGCGGCAGCGCCAGCGCCAGCACAAACGCCAGCGGCCGCGCACCCATGGCCGCCAGATCGCTCAGGTTCACCGCCAGCGCCTTGTGGCCGAGCGCGCGCGGCGCCACATCGGGGAAGAAATGCCGCCCCGCCACCAGCATGTCGGTGGATACTGCCAGCACCTGGCCCGGGCCGGGCTGCAGCAGCGCGCAGTCGTCGCCATTGCCCAGCCGCACCCCAGCGTGCACGCCGGGCTGCGCCAGGGGGTGCTGGAAATAGCGCCGGATCAGATCGAATTCGCCCAGCGCCATGCGCCCCCCTCAGCCTTGCAAACTTCAGTGGAGCGACGACGAGCCGGCCACGCCCTCGGCGCGCAGCACAAAGGCCGCCACCGGAACCTCGAAGCGCTGGCCGTCAACCGCCACACAAAAGAAGTGCCCGCTCATCAGCCCCATGGGCGTGCGCAGCGGCACGCTGCTGCTGTAACGAAAGGCCGCGCCGGGCTGCAGCAGCGGCTGCTGCCCGACCACGCCCAAGCCATCGACGGTCTGGGTCTGGCCGCGCGCGTCCTCGATCTCCCAGTGGCGCGCCACCAGTTGTGCCGCCACCTCGCCGCTGTTGCGGATGGTCACGGTGTAGGCAAACAGGTACAGCGGCGCGGCCGGGTCGGATTGCTCCGGCACGTACTCGGGCTCGACTTCGCAAGTGAATTGATAGCGTGGCATGAGCCGATTGTGCCTTCATGCACCCCTCAGTTATCCATTCCGCGAACGCGGCACCCGCGACGCATGAAACCGGTGTGTAATTGAGGGGCGGCGTCCGGCACAGAGGTCGGTTCGTACTTGGTGCTTCGAGCTCGTTTCTCAGTTG
>JBGFRU010000039.1:0-32043 GCA_041694945.1 Pseudomonadota bacterium | reverse complement strand
GCTGCAGCGGCTGGGGTGCGCCGGCGCCGGGGTTTGGCCGGGGGGCTGGATGCCGCGGGCCCAGGCGTGGCTGCTTGCGCTTCGGGCAGGGGTGCAGCGGGGGCTGCGTCTGGGCTGGGCGCTGCCTGCGCAGCCGCATCGGTGCACGGTGCTGGGCGCAGCCGCTCCCAGCTGCTGCTGGCCGCCGCGCGCACCGCCGCATCGGCCTGCTCCAGGCCCTGGCGCAACCGGGTGCCGGAATCGTTGAACACGGCCCGAGCGCGCTCGCTGCGCGCTGCGCTCACGGCAGCGGCACCGGCGAACAGGCCGACGACAAAGGGCAGGAACGGGGTCATGAGGACTCCTTGGGGCGGGTGGATGAGGTGGGGGGCAACAAACGGGTGGCCAGCGCGAGCAGCAGGTCGTGCAAACGCTGCGCGTCTGGGGTCGAGCGCCCGGCCAACCAGTCGGGCCAAGCGGGGTCGGGGATGAGCCGCGGGTCGTACTCGATCACGCACGAGCGCGCCAAGGGGTTGAGGGCGACCGAGCGCACTCCGGGCATGGTGCGCAGGTGCTGGGTCCAAGCCGCGCTGGCGCTGGCTGCAGCCCAGGCACCGTCGAGCGCGGGCGCAGGCACGAGCTTGAGGCGCACGCGGCCGCTGATCTGATGCGCCAGCAGCAGTTGCGCGCGCAAGCGATCGAGCCACAGCAGGGCTTCGGGTGCAGGGGCGGCAGCGCAAACAGGGGCCGCGTCAAAAGGAGCGGTTGTGGCCATGACAGAGGAACAAACCTCCCTGGCTTGCCGGCCGCAATGGCGGGCGCGGATGGCTAACGGAGTGCGGATTTCGCTGCGAACCAGTGTAGCACAGCAGCACCAACCGCCGATCCAACCGCCGCTCCGCTGTGCGCACAGGCGCTGCGGCGGCTTCAGTGCTTGGCATTTTGCAGGGCCATGCGCTGCGCCGTGACCTCGCGGTAGCGCTGCATCTGTACGGCGTCGGTTGCGGCGTGGGCGATGAGCTCGGTTTCGAGCTGTTTGAGCCGCTCGATGTGCAACAGGCGCAGGAGTTCACGCAGCTCGCTGCGCAGGTCGCCGGATTCGGCAGTGTCGGGGGGGGCGGGACGTTCAAGCGCCACGTCGGTGCGGGCAGCAGGCGGCTCGAGCGCCATGCCGCCGGTGTGCAAATCCAGCGCCAGCGCCTCGAAAGCCTGGCCGCGCAGCCCTTCGCGCAGCGCCGCCCAGGGCTGCGGACCGTGCTCGAGCCACTGGGCTTCGAGCCAGGCAAACAGCGCGCCGTGTGGCGCCGGCTGCTGGGCCAGCAACTGGTGGTCGTCGGCGCTGAGCCAGTCCCAAGCCTGCGGACTGGCTAGCACGATGCGCGCCACCCGGTCGGCACGCCCGAGCAGACCGCGCGGCGTGCGCCGCAGCGCGCCCAGGGTGCGCCCGCCCAGTCCGGGCCAGCGCACTGCGGCGCGCGCGCCCGCCGCGGGTGGGGGGGACGGCGCGGTGCTGGAATACACGGCTTGGTGCGGCGGGCTTTCTGTGAAGCCTAAAGCGTGTGGGGCGGCTGCTGCCTCGCTGGCCGCGCCCGACGCTTGGCGGTGCGGCTGGCCTGGGTGGGTCGCCGTGCCCGCACTGGCGCGGCGCGCACGGGGTGCCGGCGCGGTTTTGGATTGCCGGGTCTGGGGCTGCCCGAACTTAGGCTGCCAGAGCGCGAGCAGATCGCGCCCGTCCAGGGCCACCAGGTCGGCCAGCTCGAGCAGCATCTGGTGCTTGAAGGCACCCTCGGGCAGCGCCTGCCACAGCGGCGCGGCTTGGCTGGCCAGGCGCGCCCGGCCTTCGGGGGTATCGAGGTCGCAGCCCTCGGCCGCGGCATCGAGCACAAAGCGGCTCAGGGGGGTGGCCTGCGCCAGCGCCTGCCCAAAGGCGGGGGCGCCGTGGGCGCGGACGTAGCTGTCGGGGTCGTGCTCGGGCGGCAGGAACAGGAATTTGACGCTGCGCGTGTCGCTGGCCCAGGGCAGGGTGGCCTGCAGGGCCTTGCGCGCGGCACGGCGGCCGGCGCTGTCGCCGTCGAAAGCAAACACCACCGTGTCGCTGAAGCGAAACAACAGCCGCACCTGCTCGGGCGTGCAGGCGGTGCCCAGCGTGGCCACGGCGTAGCCCAAGCCGTGCTGGGCCAGCGCCACCACGTCCATGTAGCCTTCGGTGACCAGCACGCAGCCGGCCTGGCGGATGGCGCTGCGCGCCTCGAACAGGCCATAGAGCTCGCGGCCCTTGGAAAACAGCGGCGTTTCGGGCGAATTGAGGTATTTGGGCTCGCCCGCTCCCAGCACACGGCCGCCAAAACCGATGCACTGGCCCTTGACGTTGCGGATCGGGAACATGATGCGATCGCGGAAGCGGTCGTAGCGCTTGCCGCCGTGCGCCGCGCCTGCTTCGGTTTCTGCTGCGGCCTGGGGATCGGGCTCTGTGCCAGCAGCGGCATCGGTGGCGATCACCAGCCCGGCTTCGAGCAGCAGCGGGTTTTGGTAGTCGGGCAGCACGGTGGACAAAAAACGCCACTGCGCCGGGGCGTAGCCGATGCCGTAGGTTTTGGCAATCTGCCCGCTCAGGCCGCGGCGCTTGAGGTAGTCGATGGCGGCGGGCGCCAGCCGCAGCTGCTGCTGGTAGCTGTGCGCGGCTTTTTCCAGCAGCTCCGACAAGCTGCTGCGCTGTTGGCGCTGCGCCGCTGCCTGGGCCCGCTGTTGGGGCGTTTCGTCGTCCAGGGGCACGCTCAGCCCGGCTTGCTGCGCCAGGTCTTGCACCGCCTCGATGAAGCCGGCGCCGGTGTGCGCCATCAGAAAGCCGAGCGCGCTGCCGCTCTTGCCGCAGCCAAAGCAGTGGAAAAACTGCTTGCTCGGGCTGACCGTGAAGGAGGGCGATTTTTCGTCGTGAAAAGGGCACAGGCCCAGATAATTGGCCCCGCCTTTTTTGAGCGCCACGTGGCGGCCCACGACTTCGACGATGTCGACGCGGGCCAGCAGCTCTTGCAAAAAGGCTTGCGGGATGCTCACGGGGATGCGGCCTCAGGCCCGCAGGACGCGGTTTTTGCCGGCCCGTTTGGCGGCGTACATGGCTTGGTCGGCGCGCTCGAGCGCCTGCGCCAGCGTTTCGTGCGCGAGCAGTTGCGTCACCCCCGCGCTGAAGGTGATGAGCACGCGCTCGCTGCCGCTCAGAAACAGCTGGGTGGTGAGTTCGCGCTGCACCCGCCGCACCACTTCGACGGCGTCGTCGGGTTCGATGTCGGGCAGGATCACGACGAACTCCTCGCCACCGTAGCGCGCCAGCGAATCGTGCGGGCGCAGCGCGGCCTTGGCCACGGTGGCCAGATGCTGCAGGGCAGCGTCGCCGCTGAGGTGACCCAGGCGGTCGTTGAGGCGCTTGAAGTCGTCGAGGTCGAGCAGGGCCAGGCACAGGCTGCTGCCCAGGCGCTGTGCGCGCGAGGTCTCGCGCTCGAGCACTTCGGTCATGCCTTTGCGGTTCAGGGCGCCGGTGAGCAGGTCGTGGCTGGCCTGCTCGCTCATGCGCTGCAGCTCGAGGCGCAGCTGCTCGATCTGGGCTTCGGCCTGGCTGGCGCGCTCGCGCAGCGCCCCCAGATCGACGCCGGTGCGCTGGCTGTCGAGCGCCAGGCTGCGCGCCGACTGGATCGCTTGCTGCAGCACGGGCGTGATTTCGGCCAGGCTGGTGGAGTGCTCGAGCTGGTGCGCAAAATACTCAAAGCGCCGCTGGTATTGCTCGCTGCTGGCGGCGGTCTGGGACAGGCGCTGCATGAACACGGCCAAGGTCTCTTTCATGGCTTTTTGCGCCGCCAGCATCTGCTCCTTGGTGTCGAGCTGTAAGCGTGTGAGGTCTTTGAGGCGCGACTGCGCTTCCTGCAACCGGCGGATCGACAGCGGCGGCTGGGCCGTCTCGATCAGCAAGCCGAGCTGTTTTTGCAGCCACGGCTGCTCGAGGTTGACGACGCGCACGTTGTCGAGCACGGCGTGCAGCAGCTTGAGCAGGGTTTCGCGGATGGCGGCCTGTTCTTCGGCCACGAACGAGAGCCGGAAAGCAAAGTCGGCCATGAGCTTGCGCAGCGAGGGTGGGTGTTGCTCGGGCAAGCGCAGATAGTGCATCAATTCATCGGCCAATTCGACCACTTTGCGGTCGTCGTTGCCCACGGCGGGCAGGGCGTTGCCGACGATGCGCGCCATCTGCTCGAGCAGCTCGGGCGGGAAGCGTTCCTGCTCCTGCACCACGGGTGCGAGCGCCACCGGGGTGGGCACCGGCGCTTCGGCGCTGGCGCTTTGGTTGCGCAGGTGCTGCGCGAGCACCCGCTCCAGGTCGTCCCAGCTGTGCATCGACACCGCCTTGCCAAACTGCGACTTGAAGCGCTGCTGGGCCGGAGTGCCATCGGGCAGGGCCTGCGCGATCTGGCGCAGGTTTTCGAGCGGAAACGGTTTGAGCGGCCGCGTGCCCGCCACCTCGTGGTAGAAGGTCTGGAAATTCTCGGGCGTGGGCGGCAGTTTGCGCACCGTCAGGCGCTTGACCGCCTCGCGCGCGATTTCTTGGGGGGTGGATGCCGTCATGGCTGGCGTGCAAAGGGCTGGGGTTGGCCGAGCTTATTGATCCGGCCCAAAAAAGTGGGGGGCTTTTGCTGGGTTTGATGCTCCTATTGTGCATGGAAAGCGCGCGAAGCCAGACCCTGGAGCAGTTGCATGAGCGGCGCCGGAATACATCTTTTGAACGATGGCGCTACTCCCCCTGGAAGTGCCTCTTTTTCCGACAATATCACTCGGCTATTCAACGGAAAACGAGGAACCCCATGCACACCGTAACGCATCCGCTGCTGCAGCAGACCCTGGCGCAGATCGCCATCGACATTCCTGGCGCCACCGCGCTGCTGCGTCAGCACAAGCTGGATTTTTGCTGCAACGGCCAGCGCAGCCTGGCGCAGGCCTGCGCCGAACGCAGCCCCGAGCGGGCGCTGGACCTGGCAGCGCTGCTGGCCGGGCTGGAGGCGCTGCAGCAGGCCAGCGCGCCCGCCGTCCCGAGCGCCGATCCGGCGCAGTTGATCGAGTTGATTCTGCAGCGCTACCACGACACGCACCGCCAGCAGTTGCCGGAGCTGGTGCGCATGGCGCGCCGGGTCGAGGCGGTACACGGCCAGCACCCGGCTGCGCCCGTCGGTCTGGCCGATTTTTTGGAGTTCCTGCAAGCCGAGCTGGAGCAGCACATGGCCAAGGAGGAGCAGATTCTGTTCCCCGTGCTGCGCAGCGGCGGGCACCCGATGATCTGCGGCCCGATCGGCGTGATGCGGCACGAGCACACCGAGCACGGCGCGAACCTGGAGCGGCTGGCCGCGCTGACGCAGCAGCACACTCCGCCCGCAGGCGCCTGCACCACCTGGCGCGCGCTGTACGCCGGCACCGAACGGCTGGTGGAGGATTTGATGCAGCACATCCACCTGGAAAACAACCTGCTGTTTCCGCAGTTCGAGCGCTGAAAGGTGCTGACAGGCGCTGGCGCGGCCTTGCAGGCCCGGCGCGGCAGCGCCCTTCAGCGCCGCGTCGGCAAGCGCCAGACCACCACGCAGCCCAGCAGCGCCGCCAGCGCCACCAGCGCCGCCAGCCAGGGCCAGTGCTGCAACTGCCACAGCGACAGCGCCACCATGAGCAGCATGAGCGTACACGCCCACCACTTGACGCGCAGCGACAGGCTGCGCTGCGCCTCCCAGTCGCGCACCAGCGCGCCCAGGTAGCGCTGCTGGCGCAGCCAGGCGTGCAGGTGCGGCGAGGCCTGGGCAAAACACCAGGCCGCCAGCAGCACCAGCGGCGTCGTCGGCAAGCCCGGCAGCACGACCCCGAGCAGACCGAGCGCCAGCGACAGCAGGCCCGCCAGCGTCAGCGCCGCGCGCCGCCAGCGCGCCCACCTACCCGGCGGCACCGCCTCAGGTTGCATGGTCGAGCAGCGCGTAGCCCCAACCGAGCGGGTGCAGCCACAGCGCCACGCCCACCATCTGCGCCGCCACGGCCAGCGCCGCCAGCCCGCACAACAGGCGTGCACGGCGCGTGCGCGCGCGCTTGAGCGCAAACGAGCCGAGCACGATGTAGAGCAGCAGCAACAGCAGCTTCGCCTGCAGCCAGGGTGCCTGCAGCAACTGCCAGCCGCCCGCCCACCACAGCGCCAGGCCGGTTGCCAGCAGCAACGTGTCCAGTCCGACGCTGGCGTGCCGCGCCTGCGGCTGCAGCGGCCAGGCGGCGCGCCGCAGCACCCCCGCCCAGCGCAGCGCAAACAGCAGCAGACTGCAGGCCACGCAGGCCTGATGCAGATGCTTGAGCACGCCGTAGTGCGGGCCGAGCGCGAGCAACCAGGCGGCTGAATGGGCGGCAGCGGGTTCGGGCATGGTGGTGCAAGCAGGCGGATGGGGTTGGCCGATCTTAGTGCCCCGACTCCACGACGGCGGTAGGGGTCTGACCCAATGCCCAAACCCGGCGGCCGCAGGCGCGCAGCCACCTTTTCAGCGCGGCGGCAGCCGGATCGCGCCGTCGAGGCGGATCACTTCGCCGTTGAGCATCTCGTTTTCGATGATGTGCTGCACCAGCCGCGCGTAATCCAGTGGCCGCCCCAGGCGCGAGGGGAAGGGCACGCTGGCGGCGAGCGCGTCTTGCACCTCTGGGGGCATGCCAAAGAGCATCGGGGTGCCAAAGATGCCGGGGGCGATCGTCATGTTGCGGATGCCGTTGCGCGCCAGGTCGCGCGCGATCGGCAGCGTCATGCCGACGATGCCGCCCTTGGAGGCGGCGTAGGCGGCTTGGCCGATCTGGCCGTCGTAGGCGGCCACCGAGGCGGTGGAGATGAGCACGCCGCGCTCGCCGCTGGGCTCGGGCGCGTTGCGGCTCATGGCGGCGGCGGTCAGGCGGATCATGTTGAAGCTGCCCAGCAGATTGACTTGCAGGGTCTGGGCGAACAGCGCCAGATCGTGCGCGCCGTCTTTGCCCACGGTCTTGGCTGCCGGCGCAATGCCGGCGCAGTTGACCAAACCCGCCAAGGTGCCCAGCTCACAGGCGCGCTGCACCACCGCCTGCCCGTCGGCCTCGCTGGAGACGTCGCAGCGCACGAATACGCCGCCGATGTCGTGTGCCAGCGCCTGCCCGGCCTCGAGCTTGAGGTCGGCCAACAGCACCCGGCCGCCCAGGCTGCTCAGGTGGCGCGCCGTGCCCTCACCCAGCCCCGAGGCCGCCCCGGTGACGATGAAAACCTTGCCTGCGATCTGCATGGGTTGTGCTCCTGGTTGACGTGTACGTCAATTATGGGGTAAAAACCCAGCGAAAATCCGGGCTCCCGAACCCTGGCAACCCATGACCTCCCGCTTCACCGATACGCAGCCGCAGCCCCCGATGGCACATCCGCCGCACCTTGCGCTCCAGCCTGCCTGCAACGGCCTGACGCGGCGCGCGGCTGCGGCCGGGCTGTTGCTCGCGCTCACCGGCTGCGGTACGCTGAGCATGGAACAGCCCCCCACACCGGCCGCTATGCCACCTGCCCCGACCCCGCTGCGCCCGCCGCGCCTGGGGTTGGCGCTGGGGGGTGGGGCGGCGCGCGGGTTTGCGCACATCGGCGTGATCCAGGTGCTGGAGCGCGAGGGCATCCGTCCGGCGCTGGTGGCGGGCACTTCGGCCGGCAGCCTGGTGGCGGTGCTCTACGCCAGCGGCATGAACGGGCAACAGCTCGAGCAGGCCGCGCTCGAGATGGAAGAGGTGGTGTTTACCGACTGGACGCTGCCGCTCTTCAACCGCGGCCTGCTGCGCGGCGACGCGCTGGCGCGCTGGGTCAACCGCATGTTGAACAACCGGCAGTTGCAGGAACTGGCGCTGCCGGTGGGCGTGCTGGCCACCGATCTGGGCAATGGCGCAGGGGTGCTGTTCAGGCGCGGCGACAGCGGGCAGGCGGTGCGCGCCTCCAGCGCCGTGCCGGGGGTGTTCTCGCCCGTGCCCATAGCCGGGCGCAATTACGTCGATGGCGGGCTGGTGGCCCCGGTGCCCGTGCAGCAGGCGCGCGCCATGGGAGCCGAGCGGGTGCTGGCGGTCGATATTTCGAGCGGTCTGAGCGATGACTACGCCACCGACGCCGTGCGCGTGCTGCTGCGCACCTTCACCATCATGGGTCAGAGCATCAACCGGCTGGCCTTGGCCGGTGCCGACGTGGCGTTGCGGCCCGACCTGGACGGCATCGGCAGCGCCGATTTTGGCGCCCGCCAGCGCGCCATCGCCGCCGGGCGCGCCGCCATGCAAGCCATGCTGCCGACTCTGCAGGCGCAACTGCGACCGATCGCCGATGCCGCAGCGGTGTGAGGGCGCTTGAGCTTGCGACGAGCTTTCGAGGCGCGCAAACGGTCGGGAAAAAATTTGCGCGACAGCTATCGTGTCGCTATACTGATTGCGCGACAACTTTGGCCTTTCTTTGACCTTTAGATGTCGCGATTCATGTTTTGCGCGACAGGAGGCAGTGTGCTCAGACCCATCACGACCCAAGCCCTCGAGGCGGTGCTTGCCGCCTTGGCCCACTATCCAGAGGGTGCTCGCATCGAGCAGATCGAGCAGCGCTTGGCGGCTGCCTCCAGCCGTCGCAGCTTGCAGCGCTGGCTCAAGGCGCTGATCGCTCAGGGGCAGGTGCGGCGCACGGGGCAAGGGCGCGCGGTCGTCTATCTGCGTCGCGTGGTGGTGGAAGCGCAGTTCCATGCCGCTGGCACGTCCCGTGCAGTTGCATACGGCGAAGCCACGATTCCCCTCTCTCCCGAAGCCCGAGCCATCGAGCAACAGGTGCGCCAGCCCCTCGCGCTGCGCCAACCCGTAGGTTACCAGCGCGCTTTTCTGGACGCCTACCGCCCCAACGAAACCTATTACCTCGGCCAGACGCTGCGAGACGAACTGCTGTCGCAGGGGCAAGCCAGCAGCGGCCATGAGCCGGCCGGAACCTACGCGCGCCAGCTCGCCCAGCGGCTCCTGATCGACCTGTCCTGGAACTCCAGCCGACTGGAGGGCAACACCTATACGCTGCTGGAAACCGAGCGTCTGCTTTCAGCGGGCCAGGCTGCAACAGGCAAGGATGCCTTTGAAGCGCAGATGATCTTGAATCACAAGGAAGCGCTTGAGTTCTTGATCGAATCGGCCGCAGAGATTGGATTCAACCGCTACACCCTGCTCAATTTGCACGCCTTGTTGTCTGACAACCTGCTGGGCGACCCAAGCGCCAGCGGTCGTTTGCGCACCATCGCGGTGGGCATAGGCCAGACCACGTTCCTGCCGCTGCAGGGGCCCCAGCGCATCGAGGAATGTTTCAACCAGGTGCTCGAGACGGCCAGCGCCATTGCAGACCCGTTCGAACAGGCGTTTTTTGTCATGGTGCACCTGCCGTATGTGCAGCCGTTCGAAGACGTGAACAAGCGGGTGTCGCGCCTGGCCGCCAACATCCCCTTGATTCAGCGCAATTTGTGCCCATTGTCCTTTGTCGATGTGCCGCAGCAGGTCTATCTCAGCGCCATGCTGGGCGTTTATGAAAGCAACCGTGTGGAGCTGCTGCGCGATGTCTTTGCCTGGGCCTATCGGCGTTCCTGCGCGCGCTATTCTGCAGTGCGCCAGTCACTGGGTGAGCCTGACCCGTTTCGCCTTCGCTATCGGCAAGCCATCACGCAGGCGGTCGCGTCCGTGGTGTGCGAAAAAATGGACAAGTCAGCCGCGATTGTTCAGATCCAGCGCTTTGCGCACACGCTGATCAAGGGCGCAGACCGTAACCGGTTCATTGAAGCGGTTGAAACCCAACTGCTGAGTCTGCACGAGGGCAACATCGCTCGCTACCGCATCCGACCGAGCGCATACCATGCCTGGCGCGCCATCTGGAATTGAGCTTGGATTGGGCTCGCAGCAGCGCAACTAATCCCGCACCAGCAGCCGCACCAGCAGCACCACCGGCAGCAGCCCGGCGAGCACGATGCCCAGCGCTGGCACGGCGGCGCCGCTCCAGATCGATTCGGCCGCCATTTGCCAGACCCAGGTTGCCAGCGTCTCGTAGCCAAAGTGGCGCAGCATGAGCGTGATCGGCAGCTCTTTCATCACGTCCACGAATACCAGCGCGGCGGCGACGATGATGCCCGGCGCCGCCAGCGGCAGGTGGATGCGCGTGAGGATGCGCCACGGCCCCGCGCCCAGGGTGCGCGCGGCCAGGGTCAGGTTGGGGCGCACCTTTTCCAGCGCGGCGTCGGTGCTTTGGTAGGCCACGGCCAGAAAGCGCGCCACGTAGCCGTACACCAGCCCGACCATCGAGCCGGTCAGCAGCAGCCCCACCGTCACGCCGGCCCAGTACTCGGTGAAGTAGTTGAGCGCGTGGTCCAGCGGCGTGAGCGTGAGCAGGATACCCACCGCCAACACCGGGCCTGGTATGGCGTAGCCCACCGTGGCCAGCGTGGCCATGCCGCGCATGGCCGGCTTGCCCGAGGAGCGTACCGCGCTCGAGAGCACGATTGCGCACAACACCGCCACCGCTGCCGCAATGCTTGCCAGCAGCAGGCTGTTGGTCGCGAGCTCCAGATAGACACGTGCCGTGCCCGGCGTCATCTGCGCGAACTCGACCGAAGCCCAGGACATGAGCTGACTCACGGGCAGCAAGAAAGCAAAAAACAAGACCGCAGCGCAGGCCAGGGTGGCCAGCCATTTTTTCTGCCCGAGCAAGCGCGTGCGCGGCAGGCCCGGTGCCTTGCCGCCGGTTTCGTGGTAGCGCGTGCGCCCGCGTTGCGAGCGCTCCAGCAGCAGCGCCACCAGCGCCACCAGCGCCAGCAGGCCGGCCAGTTCGCTCGCGGCCTGCAAGTCCATCATGCCGTGCCAGATGCGCACCACGCCGTCGGCCAGGGTGGGGAAGTTGAAGTAGCGCACGGTGGCAAAGTCGGCCAGCGCTTCCATCAGCGCCAGCGCCACACCAGCGGCGATGGCCGGGCGCGAAATCGGCAGCACCACTTTCCAGAAAAAGCGCGACGGGCCGTAGCCATGCACGCGCGCGGTGTCGAAAGCCGAGCCCGACACGCCGCGGTAGCCCACCAGCGCCAGCATGTAGACGTAGGGGTAGAGCACCAGCGTCATGACCGTGATCGCGCCCAGCGGCGAGCGCACCTCGGGGAACCAGGCCGACGTGCCCGTCCAGTCGCGCAGCGCGCTTTGCACCGGCCCGGCCAAGTCGAAGGTGGCCATGAACACAAAGCCCATGATGTAGGCCGGGACCGCCATGGGCAGCATCAGCAACCACTGAAACAGGCTGCGCCCCGGAAACTCGTAAGCCGTGACCAACCAGGCCAAGCCTGCGCCTAAAAACAGCGTACCGAGCCCGACGCCCAGCAGCAGCAGCAGCGTGTTGGCCAGCAGCAGCGGCAGCAGCGTCTCCCACAAATGCTGCCAGATGGCCGGTGTCGGCGTGAGCAGCGTGATGGCGACGATGAATACGGGAAAGATCGCCAGCGTGGCGATGAAAACCGAACTGAGCGTGGCACCCAGGTGCCCAGAGCGGCCGGTGTGGCCCGCCGGAGCCGCTCCCGGTTGAATGGCGACTTCAGACATCGATGGCGTTCAACCT
The DNA here is from genome assembly GCA_041694945.1 of Pseudomonadota bacterium. Lineage (GTDB taxonomy): Bacteria > Pseudomonadota > Gammaproteobacteria > Burkholderiales > Burkholderiaceae_C > Serpentinimonas. The sequence goes on along the minus strand of JBGFRU010000039.1, from coordinate 20,426 downwards.
GGAGCGGGGGCGGGTCTGGGGAAGCAAAGGCTAGCGTTTGTGGGCCACAGCAAGCCCGGTCAACGGTAGCCGGCGCGGTCCAGCAGGCGGATGGCGTCGGCCTGCAGGCGGCCCAGCTCGGTCAGGGGCAGGCGGTCGCCACGGAAGGGGCCAAAGCCGGCGATGATCGGGTGCACCGGAGCCGCCGGGCTGGCCGGGTACTCGTGGTTCGAACCCGCGAACAGCTCCTGGCCGCGCGGCGTGCTGAGCCACTCGAGCAGGCGCAGCGCGTTGTCGCGGTTTTGCGCGTGCGTGGTGATGCCGGCGCCGCTGACGTTGACGTGTACGCCACGCTCCCCCGCAGCCTGGTTGGCCCAGAACACGCGCACCGGGAAGGCCGAATTGGCCTCCAGCAAGCGCCCGAGGTAGTAGTGGTTGGTCAGCGCCACGTCGCCGCCGCCGGCGGCGAGTGTTTCCAGGATGCGCGTGTCGCTGTCGATCAGGGTCGGGTTGTTGGCGACCCAGCCGCGCACCACTTGCTCGGCACGGGCTTCGCCGTGGGCGGCGATCATGCTTGCCACCAGCGATTGGGTGTAGGAGTGCGTGGCCGGGCGCATCACCAGGCGGCCGCGCCAACGCGGATCGGCCAGCGCTTCATAGGTGGACAGCTCAGCCGGCTGCACGCGCGCCGGGTGGAACAGGATGGTGCGCACGCGCTGCGTCAGGCCAAACCACAGGTTGCCAGGGCAACGCAGGTTGGCCGGGATGTTGCTGGCTAGCGCGGCGCTGGTGGTCGCTTGCAGCAGGCCCTGGGTACCGGCCAGCGCCAGGTTGCCGGCGTCGACCGCAATATACATGTCGGCCGGGGTGTGGCGGCCTTCGGCGCGGATGCGCTCGCGCAAGGCGGCGTCGCCACCGCTGGTGAAGCGCACGCGGATGCCGGTTTCGCGCGTGAAAGTCTCGAACACACCCTCGACGCCGTAGTGGCGCGAGCTGTAGATGTTGACCACGCCCGCGCCCGCAGCGCCTTGGGCAAAGGCCTGGGGCGCGACCGCCAGAGCAGCCCCCGCCACCGACGCCGCACCTGCGTGCACGAACAGATTCCTTCTGCTGACTTTCATGATGTCCTCGATTATGCAATTGAACAAGACAGGACACGGAGCCGACGCTGGGACAGCCCCGAACCGGGATGCGCTAACAACGCCTGGCTATGTTAGCACAAATAAAAACCATTCTTGTTTGCAAAGCTGAACATTTTTAAAGCCAGACGCACTGTCTGGCTTGTAGGACCGGCGGGCAAGCAGGCAGCGGGCTCGCGACGACCAGAACCGGTCAGCGCTTGCGCGCGGCAGTGGTGGCCTTGCTGGCGCCCACGGCGTTGTCGGCCATGGCTTGGAAGTTGGTCTGTGCCACTTCGGTGGCTTGCTTGACGGCGCGCTGCACGGTTTCCATGGCGTTGTTGGCGGTGCTGACGGCGTTTTTCATCACCGCCACGGCGGTTTCGGAGCCGGCCGGGGCGTTGCGGGCCACGTTGTCGACCACGGCCATGAATTTTTGCTGCGCCTCGGCCCCTTGGTGCTCGGCGAACCTGGCGAACTCGCCGCCGGTGCCGGCAGCGATCTCGTACAGCTGACGGCTGTAGGCGGCGGTTTTTTCCGCCAGCGGCTGCATCAGGGAGGCCTGCAGGGCCAGCAGCTCCTGCGCGTCTTTGACGCTCATCAGCGCCTGGGTGTTGTTCGAGGTGTCGGCCAGCGCCGCACGGGCGGCTTGCATGTTGAGCTCCAACATGCGCTCGACGCCTTCAAAGGCCTTTTGCGTCAGGCCAAAAAGGGTTTCGATGTTGGCTTTTTGGGCGGCAATCATCTGTTCCGTGGTCAACATGGTGAGGCTCCTGAAAAGGGTGGGCAAGTCAGAGGGTGAGGGCAGCTGCAACTCGGTTCTGGACCCTGCACCCCGCCCTGCAGCGGTTCGTGTAAACGACCCGCACATGTGGGCGCTGCTTTTGCTGCACCGCAACATGAGGTTTGATTATAGATTCGATTTGTGACAGCCGCAAGCCCCCTTGAGCCTCCTGCCTTGCGCCGCACGGGCTGCGTCGCAGGTTTATTGCGCCAAATCAAAGCGGCGGCCTGACGCGCTGCAGGATGCCGCGCCGCTCACTGCTGCGCCCCCATGGCCAGTGCACGGGCGCGACTGGCTGGACCCACGCTCGGGTCGAGGGGCACGCGGGTGGGCCACCCAGCCAGGTGCTGTTCACACAAGGCGGTGAGGGCGCGCATGCCCTCGGCGCTGTCGTTGAGGCAGGGGATGTAGTGGAACTCGCGCCCGCCGGCCTGCATGAAGGCGGCTTTGGCTTCGAGCGCGATTTCTTCCAGCGTTTCGATGCAGTCGCAGGCAAAGCCGGGGCAAAGGGCATCGACCCGCGCCACACCGCTGCGCGCCAGATCGACCAGCGTCGGTTCGGTGTAGGGTTGCAGCCACTGGGCACGGCCAAAGCGCGACTGGAAGGTGACGCGGTACTGGGTGCTGTTCAAGCCCAGCGCCGCGGCCAGCAGGCGTGCGGTTTTGTGGCATTCGCAGTGGTAGGGGTCGCCCTTGTCCAGCGTGCGCGCCGGCATGCCGTGAAAGCTCAACAGCAACACATCGGGGCGGCCATGCGCCTGCCAGTGGCGCTGCACCGAGGCCGCCAGCGCGGCGATGTGCTCGGGTTGGTCGTGGTAGTTGCGCACCAGCCGCAGTTCGGGCAGGTTGCGCACCTTGCGGCCCCAGGCAAACACGGCGTCGGCCACGCTGGCTGTGGTGGCGGCGCTGTATTGGGGGTAGGCCGGCAGCACCAGGATGCGCGTGCAGCCGGCGGCCTTGAGTGCGTCAAGCCCGCTGGCCACCGAGGGCTGGCCGTAGCGCATGGCCCAACGCACCTGCACCTGGTGGCCACGTTCGCCCAGATAGCCCTGCAACAGCGCCGCTTGGCGCTCGGTCCAGACCTTGAGCGGCGAGCCCTCGGGCAGCCAGATGCTGGCGTATTTGGCGGCCGATTTGCGCGGCCGCAACCGCAGCACCACGCCGTGCAAGATCGGCCACCAGAGCAGACGCGGCAGCTCGACCACCCGTGGGTCGCTCAAGAACTGCGCCAGATATGGACGCAGCGCCGCCGCCGTGGGGGCGGTGGGGGTGCCGAGGTTGCAGAGCAAAACCCCGATATGCGGGGTTTGTCCGTGTTGATATGGGGGTTCGGGGCGCATGGGCATGTGCTATTCTCGCTCAGACCGTGCGCCTGAGCACGTGTACGCAAGGTTTGAGGGGCAAAGCTGCAACGGGCAGATATGCACGGCTCGGCGGATGTTGGGGCCGAGTGGACGCGATTCAATCAATAAAAGCCTAGCCATGACTGCCGCTTCACTTCAGCCCAAGTTGGACTGGGTTGTCGACACCCATTGGCGGGTGCGCGCGCTGGCCTTGCCGGTCGCTTTTCTGATCTTGACCTTGCACCTATGGGGTCAGGGTCAGCCGGCGCTGGTCTGGGTGTTGCTTGGCTTGCAACTGCTCATCTACCCGCACCTGATTTACTGGCGCGCGCGGCGTGCACCCGACCCCCCGCAAGCCGAATTGCACAATCTCTTGCTCGACAGCTTTTTGTTTGGGGCTTGGGTTGCGTGGCTGGGTTTTCCAGCGTTCATCGGTTTCATGTTCTTCATCAGCACCGCCATCAACAGTGCGATTTTGCGCGGATTCAACGGCATCGTCTGGTCGCTGGCCCTGTTTGCTGCAGGTGCCTTGCTGGGTGCCGCGCTGGGTGGCTGGCATGTTTACACCGACGAAAGCGGGTGGGTCAAGCTGCTGAGCATGGTCGGGATTTCGGGCTATCTGCTGGGCATCGGGGTGTTGGCGCACCAGCGCACCCAGGTGCTGCGCCACACCCGTGCCACGCTGCGCGCGCGCGAGGTTGAATTGCAGGCGCTCAACGCCGCGCTGTCCGATCGCTTGCACGAGATCGAGCGGCTGCAGGTGGAGCTGCGCGAACAGGCCGTTCGCGACCCGCTTACCGGCTTGTTCAATCGGCGCTACCTGCAATCGACGCTGGAACGCGAGTGGGCGCGCTGCCAGCGCGAGGGGGTGCCCTTGTGCGTGATGATGCTCGACATCGATCATTTCAAGCAAGTCAACGATCGCCACGGGCACGGCGTGGGCGACCAGGTGCTGGTGCGCTTGGGGCAACTGCTGCTCGAGTTGAGCCGCCGCGAAGACCTGGCCTGTCGCTACGGTGGCGAGGAGTTTTTGCTGCTGCTGCCCGGCATGGGGGCGGATGAAGCCTATGAACGCGCGCAAATCTGGCGGCAGGCTTTTGCAGCCTTGGACATTTTGGTCAATGGGGTGCGCCTGAGCCTGAGCCTGTCGATCGGGGTGGCGGTGGCGCCGGATCACGCCAGCGAGCCCGATCTGCTCATCCACCAAGCCGACATGGCGCTCTACGCCGCCAAGGCGCAGGGCCGCAACCGGGTGGTGCTGGCCGAGGCCGGCCGCATGCACCCATGAAGCATGCGCCGCCGCACGCAGTGGCTGCGCCGCCCCACAGCGTTTTCGAAGACGTGCAGGGCCTGCTGGTGGGCAGCCTGTTCGTGGCCTTGGCCGTGCTCATGTTTCAGCAGGCCTTGCTGCTCACCGGCGGCACCACCGGGCTGGCCTTCTTGCTGCACTACGCCTTGGAGTGGCCCTTGGGCTGGCTGATGTTTGCCGTCAATCTGCCGTTTTACGTCTTTGCCTGGCTGGCGCTGGGGCCGCTGTTCACCCTCAAGACCTTTGCCGCCGTGGCCTTGCTGGCGCTGTGGGTGCAATGGCTGCCGCTGTGGCTGGCGTTCGAGCGGCTGCACCCGGTGCTGGCGGCGGTGCTGGCTGGCTTGCTGGCTGGCACCGGCATTTTGATCATCTTGCGCCACCACGCCAGCTTGGGGGGCCTGGGGATCATGGCGGTGTACCTGCAAAAGCGCCTTGGGTGGCGCGCAGGGGTGGTGCAAATGGCCTGTGATGCGCTGATCTTGCTGGGCGCGTTGTGGTTGTTGCCGCCGCTGCAGGTGCTGCTGTCGCTGCTCGGGGCCTTGGCGCTGAACATGGTGATCGCCGTCAACCACCGCAGCGGGCGCTATATGGGGGTTTGACAATGTGGGGGTTCGAGGGCGTCGAGCGGGTTTCGGAGGGCGATCGGAGCCGCAGAATCGATGCCCGATAATGACCGCTCTGTGCGCATCTGCAAGCTTTGCAATTCGTGCTTGAGGAAATTCGATTTGGCTCTCAATCCCGACACCGGGCACCCGATGAACGCCCTGTTCATGCTGGCCACGCACACCGACACGGCGGTGGTGGTCACCGACGCGCGCGGCCGCATCGATTGGGTGAACCAAGGCTTCGAGTGCATTTCGGGCTACACCCTGCCCGAGATCCGGGGCCAGAGCCCGGGCCGCCTGTTGCAGTCTGCACAAACCGACCCGCAGGTGCTGGCGCAACTCAAGCAGGCCTTGCGCGACGAGGCGCCCTTCAAAGGCGAACTGCTCAACCGCCGCAAAGATGGCAGCCACTACTGGGTGGCGCTGGAAATCCAGCCCGTGCGCGATGGCTCGGGCCGCCTCAAGGGCTTCATTTCGCTACAGCAAGACATCACCGAGCGCAAAAACGCCGCTGCGCGCCTGCGCGAACAAAGCGAGCGGCTGCACCTGATTTTGAGCGGCACCGGGGCCGGCACCTGGACCTATCAGGTCGATGAAGAGCTGTTCACGGTCGATGAGCAGTTTGCGGCCATGCTGGGCGATGCACCGAACAGCCTGCGGGGCGATACCGAACACCTGTATGCACGCATGCACCCCGACGACCGCCCGCGCGTGCGGCAAGCGCATCAGCTGCAGCTGAAGGGCTCGCAGCTACTGAGCGAGGTCGAGTTTCGCTTGCGCCACACTCAGGGGCATTGGGTTTGGGTGCTGAGCCGCAGCAGCGTGCAGCGCCGCCACCCCAACGGCCGTGCGGCTTTGATTGCCGGCATCTTGCTCGACATCAGCCGGCGCAAGGGCGTCGAACAGCAACTGATGCTCGAGCGCGAAGAGTTGGTCGGGGTGATCGAGGGCACCCAGGTCGGCACCTGGCGCTGGAACGTGGAGACCGGCCAATTGCAGATCAACCGCAACTGGGCGGCGATGATCGGCCATGAGGGGCAGGAGCTGGAACCCCTGACGGTGGCCTGGTGGAGCGAGCGCGTCGAAGCCAGCGATCTGACGCGCACCATGCAGCAGATCGAGGCCCACCTGAACGGGGAAATTCCTTTTTTCGAGTCCGAATTCCGGCTGCGCCACCGCCTTGGGCATTGGGTTTGGGTGCATTCGCGCGGCAAGGTCATCAGCAGCAGCCCGGACGGACGCCCGATCTGGATGGCCGGCACCCACACCGACGTGACGACGGCCAAGCTGGTCGAGACCGAGTTGCAGCACGCCAACGAGCGCTTCCGCCTGGCGGCACGCAGCGCGCACATTGGGGTGTGGGAGATCGACATCGCGACCGGGGCGGTGATCTGGAACCGGCAGATGCGCGAGCATTTCGCCATCGAGCAAGACCTGCCTTCGGATGAGTTGCGCCGCCTGTGGCGCGCGCGCGTGCATCCGGCCGATCTGCTGCACACCCACGCCCTGCTAATCGACGTGCTGCACTGGGGCAAGCATTACGAGGCCGAATTCCGCGTCTGTTGGCCCAGCGGCGAAATCCGCCACCTCAAATCCGCTGGGCTGGTGATCGATAACGAAGGCCAAGAGCGCAGCCGCATGGTGGGCATCATGCAAGACGTCACCGACTTGCGGCGCAAGGAGGCGCAGTTGCTGGCCAGCCGCGCCTTTCTCGACAACGCCGGGCGCATCGGCGGCGTGGGCGGCTGGATGGTGCACCGCGAGCACATGCGGCTGGAATGGACGGCGCACACCTTTCAAATCCACGGCCTGCCCGACGGCCAGCAGCCCACGCTGGAGCAGGCGCTGGCGCACTACCCACAGCCTGGGCGGGCACAATTTGAAGCCGCTTTGCAGCAGGCCTTTGAAGAAGCGCATCCGATCGACTTGGAGCTCGATTTGCTCACCGCCGGCGGCCAGCCGCGTCGGGTGCACCTGGTGGGGGAGCCGCAGCTGCAGGCCAGCAAAGTGGTGCAAGTGATTGGGGCAGTCCAAGACATCACCGAGCGCGAGGCCCAGCGCCAGGCGCAGCGGGCGGCCCTGACCCACGCCAAAGAAATGGCCGAGGCCAACAGCGCCGCCAAGAGCCAGTTTCTGGCCAACATGAGCCACGAAATTCGCACCCCGATGAACGCCATTTTGGGCATGTTGGCGCTGCTCAAGAAAACCGGCCTGAATCCGCGCCAAGCCGACTACGCCCTCAAGGCCGAAGGGGCCAGCCGCGCCCTGCTGCGGCTGATCAACGACATTTTGGATTTTTCCAAAATCGAAGCCGGGCGCATGGTGCTCGATCCGCGCCCCTTCGTTTTGGACGAGCTGCTGCAAAACCTCTCGACCCTGCTGTCCGTCAACCTAGGAAGCAAGCCGCTGGAGCTGCTGATCGACGTCGATGCGCGGGTGCCCGATCGGCTGGTGGGCGACGACCTGCGCTTGCACCAGGTGCTGCTGAACCTGATTTCCAACGCCATCAAGTTCACGGCCCAAGGCGAGGTGCTGCTCAAAATCGAGCTGCTGCGTCAAACGGCGCAGCAAGTGGAGCTCGAGCTCACGGTGCGCGACACCGGCATTGGCATCGCCACCGAACACCAAGAAAAAATCTTCAGCGGTTTCACCCAAGCCGAAGGCTCGACCACGCGCCGCTTCGGCGGCACCGGGTTGGGGCTGCCGATCAGCCGCCATTTGCTGCGCCTGATGGGCAGCGACATCCAGCTGCTGAGCGTGCCCGGCCGCGGCAGCGAGTTCAGTTTCACGCTGCAATTCGACCTGCCCGACGAGCCCGCTGGCTTGGCCCAGGCACCTGCACCGCTGCCGCGTGCGCGCGTGCTGCTGTTGCACGGCCACGAGTCCGCGCGCGCCTTGCTGCAGCGCCTGCTCAGCGCCTTGGGTTGCGACTGCGTGGCCTTGGGTTCCGATGCAAAATCGCTGCAAGCCCTGCATGAACTGCTCCCGCCGGCCGAGTCGCGCCGCCCAGACCAGCCTGCGGGCTTTGATGTGGCGCTGGTGGATGGGCGGTTTTTTGAGCCCACGGATCTGGCGCCGCTCGAGCGCCTGCGCCAGTGCGTGCCAGCGGCTCTGTGCCCGCATCTGATCTGGCTCACGGCACACGGCCGCGACCTGTTGGGCGCCGGGGCCGGGGCAAACGGAGCAGGCACCGCAGCCGATGCGGGTCGTGCCGCGCAGTTGGTCAAGCCCGTCACGGCCCCGATGCTGCGCCGGGCACTCGAGCAGGTGCTGCTGCAGCCCGAGCACGCCCCCCAGCCTGCCACCGCCCCAGCCAGCCAGGCACCTGCGCTGCGCCTGCCTGGTCTGCGCCTGCTGGTGGTCGATGACAACCGCATCAACCAACAGATTGCGCTCGAACTGTTGCAAGGCGAGGGCGCCACGGTGGCCTTGGCCGACCACGGCCGCGCTGCCTTGCAGCTGCTGGGTTTTGATGCCCACGACCAGGCACCAGCGCACCCCAGGCCAGCCGATTTTGATGTCGTGCTGATGGACTTGCAGATGCCCGAAATGGACGGCCTCACGGCCAGCCGCCGGTTGCGCGAGGGCTTGGGCTCATTCTGCCCACCGATCATCGCCATGACCGCCAACGCCATGGAGAGCGACCGCCAAGCGTGCCTGCAGGCCGGCATGGTGGACCACATCGGCAAACCCTTCGAGCTCGACCGGTTGGTGGCCAAGCTGCGCCGCTGGGCCGGTCTCGAGGCCTTGGCCGCGGTTCAGGCCAGCGAGGCGGCGCCAGTGCCGCCACGCGACGCCAGCGCCCCGGTGCTGGACTTTGAAGCGGCGCTGGCGCGCATGGGTCGCCAGCCCCATTTGTATCGGCAAGTGGCGCAGGAAGTGGCGTCTGCGCTGCCTGGCTACGCCGACCGCGTGCGCGCCTGGCTCGGGCCAGAGCGTCCACCGGCGCAGGAGGCGGTGGCGCGTGAACTGCACACGCTCAAGGGCTTGGCGGCCACGGTGGGGGCGCAAGCCTTGGCGCAAGCGGCGGCACGCGCCGAGGCGGATTTTGCTGGCTGTGGCCGCTTGGGCGGCGCATCGACCGACGATGACCTGCTGCGCCAACAGGGTGCGCCCAGCCTGCTGGCTATGCTGGATGCGCTGCAGGCCGCCGCGGCCGCATTGCAGGATTTTTTGGCGCTGCTGCCGCCGCCGTCCCCCAGCGAGCCCAAGCCCGAGGAACCGCACGCCGAGGGAGTGCCGAGTGGCCAGACGCTGCATGCAACCTTGCAGAGCTTGCGCAGCTGTTTGCTGGCCTTCGACATGCAGGCGCTGGATTGGGCGCAGCAGCTGGCCACGCAGCACGCCAGCGACCTGGGCGAGCGCTTGCCAGCGCTGCTGCAGGCTGTGCAGGGCCTGGATTTTTCTGCTGCCCTGCGGTTGTGCGACGCCTGCCTGAATGAGAATCCCCCCTGATGGAAACTGCTCAAACCTCTCCAGCCGAAACCCCGTTTGGGGGCGCACTCGAGCGCCGGCCGCGCCTGCTGGTGGTCGATGATCAGCCCGTCAACGTGCAGTTGCTCTACCGCGTCTTTGCCGCCGACCACCAGGTGTTTGCGGCCACCGATGGCAACAAGGCGCTCGAGATCGCACGCCAGCAGCAGCCCGACCTGATATTGCTCGACGTCGTCATGCCAGAGCTTGACGGCTTCGAGGTCTGCCAGCGCCTCAAGGCCGACGAGCTCACGCGCGACATCCCGGTGATCTTTCTCACCGCCAACGCCGACCCCGACACCGAGGCGCATGGGCTCGACGTGGGAGCGATCGATTTCATCGCCAAGCCCTTCAATACCAAGGTGGTGCGTGCGCGTGTCAAAACCCACGTCACGCTCAAGCGCCAAGGCGATTTGCTGCGTCGTTGGGTGTTTCTCGACGGCCTGACCGGCATCGCCAACCGGCGCCACTTCGACGAACGGTTGGCCATCGAGTGGGCGCGCATCCAGCGCAGCGGCGCACCACTGAGCACGCTGCTGATCGACGTCGACCACTTCAAGCGCTTCAACGACAGCCACGGCCACCAAAGCGGCGACGATTGCCTGCGCCGCGTGGCGACGGCGCTGGCCAGCGGCTTGCAGCGCCCGACCGACCTCGTGGCGCGTTACGGGGGCGAGGAATTTGTCTGCCTGCTGCCCGATACCGACGAATACGGGGCCCAGCACATGGCCGAACAATTGCGCCAGCGCGTGCACCAGGAAACCCAACCCAGTGCCAGCGGCGCACCTTGGCCAGCGGTGACGGTGAGCATCGGCGTGGGCACTGCGCGCCTGGACCTGATGCACAGCGCCGACGATTTGCTGCGCGAGGCCGACCTCAACCTATACCGCGCCAAAAAAGCCGGCCGCAACGCCGTTCGGGCGGGGGCCGCTTCGTTGTCGGCCTAGTGCCAGCGCTCAGTCGGCGTATTCCATGTCCTCGATGGCGTCGCGCAAGGCCAGCAGCGGATCGGGCTGGGTGGGGTCTGGGTTCACGAACTGCGGGTCGCCGGCCTGAGCCAGGGCCTCCATCCAGGCGGCGGGGGGCTTGAGGCGGTGGCGACGCACCAGTTCGAACAAAAACCGCGCTTGGGTGGCGCGATCGCCGCTGGCGGGCCACTGCGCCAGATCGGCGCGCAAGCGGCGCCGGCGCACGCGGCGCCAAACCATGCCCCACATGCCAGCCGCAAACGCCACCACACCGAGGGCAAAAAAGGCCCACCAGAAAATGATGCTCCCCGGCACGTGGGCCAGTGGCGCTTCGGTGGGGACGATGGGGCTGGCGAGTGGCAGGCGAGGGTCGAGCATGGTGCAGTAGGGCGGTGGTTGCTGGGCTGTGACAAGGCTGCGCAGGCGGGCGCGGATTCATTCGAACACGGCGCACCAGTCTATGCTCGAGCGCAGCCCGACCAGCGCGGCGCTGTCGCGCAACCAAGCTTGGGCGTGCGCGCGGCCCTGTAGGTGCAGGTGCTGCAAAAACGGCGTGTGCGGGATCAGTTTGCTCTCGCTGTGCGCCAGGCTGTCGAGTTCTTCACCGCCGATGAGGTGAAAGCGCTGCTGCAGCAGCCGCTGTTGCCCCGGCGTGGCGCCATGCAGCGTGCGCGCGTGGCGCACGGCTTGGGCGAAATGGCGCATCTCGTTCATGAAGTGGGTGCCAAAGCCCAGTTCGACCAGGCGCGTTTCGATTTCGGCCAGGCTGCGCGGGGTCTGGCTGCGGCGCAAGGGGGCGAGCAGCACCAGCAGCGCGTCGGGCGTGGCGCAGTCGTAAACCAGGGGCGCGATGGCGGGATTGGCGCTGTAGCCGCCATCCCAGTAGGGTTCGCCGTCGATGCGGACAGTGTGGTGGATTTTGGGCAGACAGGCTGAGGCCAGCAGCACCTCGGCGCTGATCTCGTGCTCCCTGAACAGGCGCAAGCGCCCGGTGTTGACCTGGGTCGCGCCAATGAAGAGCTTGAACGGGCAGTCGCGGCGCAAGCGCTCAAAATCGATCTGGCGCTCGAGCAAATCGCGCAGCGGGTTGAGGTCGAAGGGATTGAGCTGCGCCGGCGTGAACTGTGCCGCCCAATGCGCCAGCAAACGCCCAGCGGGCGCCAGGCGCACCGTCTCGCCCTTGCTGCGCACCAGGCTGGCAGGCAGGTGCTGGCCGAGTTCGCCCCAGAACTGAGTCAGGGCAGCGCGCGCACCGGCACGGCCAGCGCGCACCCAGCCGTCGGCCAGCAGCACGGCGTTGACCGCTCCAGCGCTGCTGCCGCTGAGGCCCTCGAACTCCAGCGCCTCGTGTTCGAGCAAGGCGTCGAGCACACCCCAAGTGTAGGCGCCGTGGGCACCACCGCCTTGCAGCGCCAGGTTCAGGCGCCGCTTTTGCGGGCCGGTGCTGGAGTGGCTGGGATGCAGCCAATGCTGCCAGCGCGCCAGCGCCCGGCGCCACGCAGGCTCGGGTGCAAGGGGAGGGGAGGGGTTGGGATCGGCCATGTGCGGTGCGCACCGCGCGCGCTCGGTGGCGCGGCTGCAGTGGCAGCGAGTGTAGCGCCACCCACAGGGGCTCGGGCCGACATGGGCTCCCCGCTTCCCCAAGCCCTTGGAAGCGCAGCCGTTTTCAATTCGACGGCTCGTCCTCGAGCGCCAGCAGGTCGCTGGCTTCCAGGCCGGTGGGCGCGTTGGCGGGCAATGCCTCTACGGCGCGCAACTTGCGTTCGATGGCGCGGGTGCGGGTGCCGATTTCACTGAATTTCTTGGCCGCGTTGTCGATCGACTTGTGGGTGGCGTCGACGATCTCGCCGAACTTCTTGAACTCGGTCTTGACGCCGGACAGGATGTGCCAGACCTCGGACGAACGCTGCTCGATTGCCAGCGTACGAAAACCCAGGCGCAGGCTGTTGAGCATGGCCGCCAGGGTGGTCGGGCCGGCAACGACGATGCGGCACTGGTTCTGCAGCGCCTCGACCATGCCCGGGATGCGGCAGACCTCGGCGAACAACCCCTCGGTGGGCAAGAAAAGGATGGCGAAGTCGGTGGTGTGCGGCGGGTTCAGGTATTTGTCCTGGATTTTTTTGGCTTCGAGGCGCAGCGAGGATTCAAACGCGGTGGACGCCTTGAGGATGGCGTCTTTGTCGGCCAGCTCGTGGGCGTCCATCAGGCGCTGGTAATGCTCCACAGGGTATTTGGAGTCGATCGGCAGCCAGACCGTGTCGTCGGCGCCCTTGCCGGGCATCTTGATGGCGAACTCGACCAGCTCGTTGCTGCCGGGCACCGTCTTGACGTTTTGGGCGTACTGTTCGGCCGTGAGCAAGCTCTCGATGATGGCGCCGAGCTGCACTTCGCCCCAGGTGCCGCGGGTGCGCACGTTGGTCATGACGCGCTTGAGGTCGCCCACGCTGCCGGCGAGGGTCTTCATTTCACCCAGGCCGGTGTGCACCTGCTCGAGGCGCTCGCTGACCAGCTTGAAGGAGTCGCCCAGCCGTTGCTCGAGCGTGGCGTGGAGCTTTTCATCCACGGTGCGGCGCATTTCCTCGAGCTTGTGGGTGTTGTCGGCCTGGATCGCCGCCAGGCGTTCGTTGAGCGCCGTGCGCAACTGCTCCGAGTTTTGCTGGCTGCCCTGCACCAGGCCCTGCAGCTGCTGCGCCACGGCGTCCTGCAAGGTGGAGAACTGGTTGCGAATCTGATTGCCGTTGCCGTCGAGCTGGTCTTTGAGCGCGCCCGACATCACGCCCAGCTGGCCCACCACGTCTTTTTTCAGGGCCTCCAGGGTGCTGCTGGTGGCCAAGGCCAGGGCATCGACGCGGCTCGACATCGCGGCCTCGAAGCCCCCGAGGCGCTGCTCCAGCTTGGCCTCGAGGGTGCCAAAGGCCGTGGTGAGCTCGGCGCGGCCCTTGCGCGACTCCTCCACCGTTTTTTCGAGTTTGTCATCGAGGAGGTGGCGCAGCGCCTCGTGCGACTGCATGGCCTGGGCCGTGAACTCGCGCAACTGGGCTTGGGTGCGCTCGTTGCCGGCTTCGTTGCGTGCACCCGACAGAGACAGCGCTTGCAGCGACTGCTCCATCAAACCCAGCCGAACCGTCAGGTCGGCGGGCCATTCGACCCGATTTTTGCGCAGCAGCAAAATGAGCAACAGCAGGACGCTGACGACCCCCAGGCCGAGGGCGGCCAACGCGATGGCTTCAAACATGGTTGGGTGTCCCCCCTGTAAACGGAAAAATTGTAACGGCTTGAGCGCGGCGGCTCAAGCGTGCGGCGGCTGCGCGGGCGCGGCTTCAGGAGCCAGGCGCTGGCGCAGGCAGCGCACGGCACATGCGGGCGCAGTCAGGACCGGGAGCGTCAACCGCTGCCGCAGCAAAGGTGCCGCGCGCGCCATGCTGAACTGCGCCAGCGCGATCAGCGTGCAGCCCTGCGACTGCAGTTGCAGCGCGGCTTCGAGCACGCTGGCGTCGTGGGCGGCCGCGTCTTGGCGCTGCAGCGCCTGCAGGGCGTGCGGCACGCAGGCCGTCCACACGTCGGCGTTGGGCCCAAACTCGGCCGGCATCGCCTCGAGGGTGGGCGCAAACGAAGCGATCAAACCGATTCGCCCCCCCAGGCCCAGAGCCTGCGCGACCATGGCTTGATAGGGCTTGAGCACGGGCAGGTGGGGCCGGCGCGTCGCCACGCCCTCGATGCACGGGCCAAAGGCCGAACAGGTGTACAAGATCGCTTGCGCGCCACTGAACTCGGCGTAGGCAGCCAGGCGCTCGAAGCGCGTGTGCATCGCGGTGTCGAGTCCAGTGCGCGCCACATCGCTGGCCAGGCTGTCGTCGAGCAGATTCATGCGTTGCGCCGCGGGCCAGTGGCGCTCGAAAGCCTGCGCTATCGGCGCCACCGACTGCTCCAGCGCGTGGATCAGGGCGATGCGCGGCCCGGGCGCAGGCGCGGCGAGCACAGTGGGCGCTGGGTTCAAGCCGCTGTCACCGTCGCCGGTGCCGATTTGAGGCGGCCATTGCGCCGCCACTGCAAGCCAATGATCAGCCCCAACAGGGCCACAGCAGGGATGAAAAACCACTCGGGTTCAGGCCGTTCGTTGGGCACGTCGAGCCCGGTGATGCGAAAGCCCGACTCGATGCCCTGGCGCTCGGCCACGCTGCGGAACTGCACCGCCATGACCATGTACCCTTGGCCGTCGAACATGGCCGTGATGCCGGCGTGGCGCAGGCGCTGGGCGGCGTCGCCGGCAGGGCCGAGCGGCAGCAAAACCCCCTTGCTGATTTCATCGCCTTCAAGGTTCATGCCTTCGACCGAGAGTCGCTTGTTGGCATTCGCCGGAGCCGTTTCCAGCGCTTGCACCATTTCTTGGCCGCTCAAGGAGGTAAAGGGCGGTGCCACCATGTCCATCCAAAAATTGGGGCGAAACAGGGTAAAGCAGATCAGCAACAAGGCCACGGCCTCGTACCAGCGGTTGCGGGCAAAAAAGTGCCCCTGCGTGGCGGCGGCAAAAATCAGCATCGCCACCGTGGCCGACACCACGGTCAGCACCAGATCCAAAGGCCCGGTCAATCCGATCAACAGCAATTGGGTGTTGAAGATGAACAGGAACGGCAAAATCGCGGTGCGCATGCTGTAGGCAAATGCGGTCACGCCGGTTTGGATCGGGTCGCTGCGTGCAATCGCCGAAGCGGCTATCGAGGCCAATCCCACGGGTGGCGTCACGTCGGCCATCAGGCCAAAATAGAACACGAACATGTGCACCGCAATCAGCGGCACGATCAAGCCCTGCTGCGCCCCGAGTTCAACGATCACCGGTGCCATCAAGGTGGCGACCACGATGTAATTGGCGGTGGTCGGCAAACCCATGCCCAGCACCAGGCAAATCAGGGCCACCAGCACCAGCATCAGCGTCAAATTGCCGCCTGACAGGATTTCCACCAGTTCGGTCATGACCTGCCCGACGCCGGTGAGCGAGACCGTTCCGACCACGATCCCGGCCGCCGCCGTCGCCAGACCGATCCCGACCATGCTCTGCGCCCCCAGGGCCAGTCCGTCGACGAGGTCTTGCACCGCAAAGCGAAAATTGGCCCAGACGCGCCGGTCGCCGCGCATCAGGCCGAGCAGGGGTTTTTGCGTCAGGATCAGAAAGATCAGGAATGCCGTGGCCCAAAAGGCCGACAGCGCAGGCGAGAGTTGCTCGACCATCAGGCACCAGATCAGCACCACCACCGCCAGCAGATAATGCAGCCCGGACTTGACGGTCGGACCGGTTTCGGGCAGCTCGAACAAGGGGGAATTGGGATCGTCCAGTTCCAGTTCGGGCAACCTGGAGCTCAGCCACAGCAGGCCCACATAGGCGGCCAGCAACCCCAGCAGGATCACCGGCAGCGCCGCTGCACCCATTGTGCTGCGTATGAAGCCGATGCCGTAGTAGGTGAGGCCGGCGAGCACGATGAAGCCCGTGACCGTCGTCAACACCGACAACATGCGCTGGGCAAAAGTGGAGGCGTGGCGGCGCGGCAAGCCCTGCATATGGGCTTTGACGGCCTCCAGGTGCACGATGTAGAACAGCGCGATGTACGAGATGAGGGCCGGCAGCAGGGCGTGCTTGATCACCTCGATGTAGGGAATGCCCACGTATTCGACCATCAGGAAGGCTGCTGCGCCCATCACCGGCGGCATGATCTGGCCGTTGACCGAGGCCGACACCTCGACCGCACCGGCCTTGTCGGGGCGGTAACCCACGCGTTTCATCAGCGGGATGGTGAAGGTGCCGGTGGTGACCACATTGGCAATCGATGAGCCGGAAATCACCCCGGTGGCGGCCGATGAAACCACGGCCGCTTTGGCTGGGCCGCCGCGCATGTGGCCCAGCAGGGCAAAAGCGCTTTTGATGAAGTAATTGCCGGCGCCGGCTTTGGCCAGGAGCGAGCCAAACAGCACGAACAGGAAAATAAAGCCACTCGACACCCCCAAGGCAATGCCGTACACGCCTTCGGTAGTGAGCCAGAAATGCGACACGGCACGGTTGATCGAAGCCCCCTGGTGCGCCATCAGGTCGGGCATGATGGGGCCGGCAAAGGTGTAGAACAAAAACACCAGCGCGACGATCACCATCGGCAAACCCAGCACGCGCCGGGTGGCCTCCAGCAGCAGTGTGCAACCAATCACCGCAACATACACATCGAAGGTCGTGGGCAGCCCGGGGCGCGCCGACAGTTCACGATAAAACAGATACAGATAGCCGGCACAGAACGCCCCCACCAAGGCGAACACCCAGTCGAGCAAGGGCACGCGGTCGCGGGGCGAGCGTTTGCGCGCTGGAAACAGCATGAAGGCCAGAAACACCGCAAAAGCCAGGTGGATGGAACGGCTTTCGGTGTGATCGAAAATGAAAATGCCCAAGGCAAAGGGCAGGGGCGAAGCGATCCAGAGCTGAAACAATGACCAGCTCACGGCCACGATCAGCAACAACTTGGCGATCGCTGGGCCGGGTTTGCGCCCCCCGGTGTCGGTCTCTTCGACCAGTTTGTGGACATCGACCGGGGGCTGGTCGGATAGGTGGGTTGCGCTCATCTAAAGGCACCTGATGCAAAAAACGGCCAGGACGGCAAGGCAACAAGAAACGCCCAATGCCAGCCTAGCCGACATTGGGCGCAAGGACGAGTATGCCCTGGGGGGTGCTGAAGCTGCAGATCAGCGGATCCAGCCGCGCTCACGGAAATAGCGCGCGGCACCGGGGTGCAGCGGTGCGGCCAGGCCGTCGCGGATCATGGTTTCGTGGCTCAGGTTGGCCAGCGCCGGGTGCAGGCGGCGGAAGGCGTCGAAGTTCTCAAACACCGAGCGCACCAGCAGATACACCGATTCTTCCGACGCACTGGCCGAAGTCACCAGGGTGGCGACCACGCCGTAGGTCTGGGTGGGTTGGTCGTTGCCGCGGTACATGCCAGCGGGGATGGTGGCGCGGGCATAGAATGGGTTTTCAGCGATCAGACGATCGACCGCCGGGCCGGTGATGTTGACCAGCCGTGCGCCGCAGGTGGTCACCGGGTCGAGGATGTTGGCACTCGGGTGGCCAACCCCGAAGAAGAAGGCGTCGATGCGGTTGTCGCACAGGGCCGCGCCGTGCTCGTCGGGGCGCAGCTCGGAAGCGAGGCGGAAGTCGGCCGTGGTCCAGCCCATGGCGGCGAGCAGCTTGTCCATGGAAGCGCGGTGCCCGGAACCCGGGTTGCCGACGTTGACGCGGCGGCCACGCAGATCGCTGAAATTGCGCACGTTGGCGTCGGCGCGCGCCAGCACGGTAAAGGGCTCGGGATGGATCGAAAACACCGAGCGCAGCTCACGGAAGGGGCCTGCTTGCTGGAAGGTGCTGGTGCCGTGGAAGGCGTGGTGGTTCCAGTCGGACTGGGCGATGCCGAAATCGAGGTCGCCGGCGCGAATGGTGTTGATGTTGGCCACCGAACCGCCGGTCGATTCCACCGTGCAGCGGATGCCGTGGCGCGCGCGGTCCTGGTTGATCAGGCGGCAAATCGCCCCACCCACCGGGTAGTAAACGCCGGTGAGGCCGCCGGTGCCGATGGTCATGAAACGCTGCGGCGTTTGCGCGCTGGCTATCGGGGCGGACGCCAAGGCCACGGCGGTGAGCGCGGCGACGGATAGGCCGAACAAGATTTGCTTCAGGGTGGTTCTCATGGGTGGAGCTTCCAGTGTCGTTGAAAATGTGCCGCCTGCGATGGGCGGCGCAAGATGCCGGTTTGTGACCAGCGGGTTGCAGTTTGTAACACGGTTCGGCCACATGGAGTACCATGGTTTTCCTGGGGCAGAAGGAAAAAATTGCAAGACCGGGCTACAAAATTTCAAGCAGGGCCGCATCGAGCGCCGCACGCAGCCGCTCCACGATCAGCGCGGTTTCGTCTTCGCTGACGATGAACGGTGGCGCCAACAGAATGTGATCACCGGTGCGGCCATCGACCGTGCCGCCCATCGGATAGACCATCAAGCCCTGTGCCATGGCCGCCCGTTTGAGGCGCGCATGCAGGCGCAGTGCCGGGCCAAAGCATCGTTTGCTGGCGCGCTCGCGCACCAGCTCCAAGCCCCAGAACAGACCGCGGCCGCGGATGTCGCCGACGTGGGGGTGGTCGGCAAATGCCTCGTGCAGCCGCTGCTGCAACTGCAGGCCGCGCTGACGCACGACAGGCAGCAGCTGGTCGCGCTCGATCACCCGCTGCACCGCCAGCGCCGCTGCGCACGCCACCGCGTGCCCCAGATAGGTGTGGCCGTGCTGGAACAGCCCGCTGCCTTCGGCCAGGGCGGACACGAGGTGCCCCTGGGCCAGCACGGCCCCGATGGGCTGGTAGCCACCGCCCAGCCCCTTGGCTAGGGTGAGCAGATCGGGTGCCACGCCTTCTTGCTCGCAGGCGTGCAGGGTGCCGGTGCGGCCCATGCCGCACATCACCTCGTCGAGGATGAGCAAAATGCCATGCTGGTCACACAGTTGGCGCACCCCCTTGAAGTAACCCGGCACCGGGGTGAGCACGCCCGCCGTGGCGCCGCCCACGGTCTCGGCCACGAAAGCGATCACATTTGCGCCGCCCAAGCGCTCGATCGCGGCCTCCAGTTCGCGCAGCAGGCGCTGGCCGTACTGCTCGGGCGACTCATCGGGCGCGCAGTCGCGGTAGGGGTAACAGGGCGAGACGTGCTCGACCTGGATCAGCAGCGGCTCGAATTGGGCCCGGCGCCAGGCATTGCCACCCACCGCCAAGGCGCCCAGGGTGTTGCCGTGGTAGCTCTGGCGCCGGGCAATGAAGTGGCGCCGCTGCGGTTGCCCGATCTCGACGAAATACTGCCGCGCCAGCTTGAGCGCGGCCTCCACCGCTTCCGAGCCGCCGCTGACGAAGTAGGCGTGGCTCATGCCGGCAGGGGCGTTGGCAACCAAGTGGTCGGCCAACTGCTCGGCCACTTCGGTGGTGAAAAAACTGGTGTGGGCGTAGGCAAGGCAGTCGATCTGCCGATGCATCGCGCGCAGCACCTCGGGGTGCCCATGCCCCAGGCAGGAAACGGCCGCGCCACCACAGGCGTCAAGGTAGCGCCGACCGTGCTCGTCGGTGAGCCACGCCCCCGAACCACTCACCGCGCGCGGCGGCAAGTGCTGCAATTGGCGGTGCAAGACGCGGGTGGTTTGCATGGTTGGTGGCGGAGAGAGCGGGATTTGCCCGGAAAATTGAAAGGTCTTTTTAAATCAATGGGTTGGGTTGAGGATTGACCAAAAACCCGTGGCCTCGGATTATACCTCGGAACAAAGGGGCAGTTTTCTGTGATTCATTCATTGATTGTCAGCGATTTCGATAGTATTGCCACTTCGGGCAACGTGCGGATATTTGATGCGGCATGTATCAGGGTGTTGCGCTCGCTTTGGGATAGTGTGCTCAAATTGCCATCGTCAAAATACGTCATGGCGCGCAAACTGGTTCCGGGTTGGAAGTTTGGGCCGTACATTTTGCTTGCGGATGAAAGTCCGCGCTCAAGGCTTACACCCGCAGCGAGCATTGCGGCAATATCACGATAGTCCTTCGCCTCGGCGCGCTGCAATATCACTTTCAGCTTGGTTGCCATGAGATCATCAAGGGACGCCACCAGCAGCACATTGTCTGCTGTGCGCTCAGGTATGCCCACGCGGCCCAATCCTATCGTGCCGAAAAACGATATCCTAAATCCGTGCCCCACACCCCCACTTCCTATCTCAACTCCATGATTTTGTGAGATAATCTGCGCTGTAGTGGTTTCACCCAAGCGAACATGCCGCAGTTTCAGGTACGTCAATCGGCCC
>JBGFRU010000033.1:0-32631 GCA_041694945.1 Pseudomonadota bacterium | reverse complement strand
CTACCGGATCCGTCATGCGTTCTTCCTGCACCCGCTGGGTGACACCCACATGCGGATCAAGTCGTTGATTTCAAGGGGCAATCGGGGGGATTTTGGCTTGAGGTCACGGATTCAGGATCTAACACTGCGCTCCAGCAGGACGCGCCTTCGGCGCGCCCCTGAGCTTTGGCGTTATGCAATACCACCGAGAGGCGTGAGGTATGGAGTTTGAATGGGACCCGCCGAAGGCTGCAGGCAATGTCCGCAAACATGGCGTGACGTTTGACGAGGCTGCAACGGTGTTTCTCGATGAACTTGCAGTGTCCGGTTCTGATCCTGATCATTCCGTGGGCGAGGCTCGGTACATCACGTTTGGCGCATCGAGTTTGGGTCGGTTGCTTGCGGTCTCACACACGCACCGCTCAGGTACAATGCGCATCATCAGTGCACGGCGCGTTACGCGCGCTGAAAGGAAGATTTATGAAGAAGGCTGAAGCAGAAATGCGCGCAGAGTACAAGCGTTCCGACTTTGTGAAGTTGGAGCGCGGGAAGTTCTTCAAGGAAGCGTCGAAGGGAACATCTGTGGCTCTAATTGAGCCCAAGCTGGCGAAGGCGTTTCCTACATCGGAAGCGGTCAACGAAGCACTTCGCGGCTTGCTCGCGCTGGCAGACGAAACAGCCCGCATAACAGGTCGCTCAAAGCGGGCCACCCGCAAGCGGGTGGCCGTTTAGCGACGGCGTTTTAGCAACGACAATGAAAGTTCGGGGGAATGATCCAGGCACGAGGTGACCCCCATATCAGGGGAGGCAAATCGTCATGAGCCTGCGCCTTCGCGATGTCACGGACGATGACCTGCCGCTTATCGAGCAGTGGCTCCATGCCGATCACGTGCGCAGCGCTTGGGGTGACCCCGGCGCAAACCTCCGGCTGTTGAATGAACCGCCAGCCGATGGGAGTTGGCGGGCTATCATCGAGGTGGATGGCCGTGGAGTCGGGATCGTGCTGTGGCAGCACCCCACGTACGAGGAACTCGCCGTGGCTGGCCTGGCCGATATTCCGACGAGCGCGATCGACATCGACATCATGATCGGCGAACCCGATGCGCTGGGACGCGGGCTGGGGTCGGATGCGATCAACCTGGTTGCCGAGGTCGCGTTGTCCGACCCGACGGTGCCGTTCGTGATGGCCTGCGCCCGGTGGGACAATCTGGCCTCGCAGCGGGCTTTTGCCAAGGCGGGCTTCCACAAGGACAGGGAATTCGACGACGTCCCGAACGGGCTACACGTGCTCATGGTGCGTCGGCGTCAGAAAGGGCAGGTTGTATGAATCAAGCCGGACCTCGCTTCTGGAAGATCTTTTTCGAGGTTTACGAAAACCTGCCCCGTCAGGGGCCCGGCAACCGCGCGTGCGCCAGCAGGGCCCTTGGTCTGTGCCACGACCTTGGCGAATGCCCCGTGATTCTCGACTTGGGGTGTGGTGTCGGGGGACAAACCCTGCAGCTCGCTGAGCTGACGTCAGGCTCCATCGTGGCCATCGACAGCCATGCGCCGAGCATCGAACGGTTGAAGGCGGTCGTTGCAGAGCGTGGGCTTGCGCAACGCGTCCGTGCCATGGTTGGGAACATGGCTTGCCCGGAGCAGCCGTTCGGGGTTTTCGACCTCATCTGGTCGGAAGGCGCGCTATACAACATCGGGCTTCGGGATGCCCTTCGCGTCTGCCATGGCTTGCTGCGACCTGGCGGCTATCTGGCTTTTACCGATGCGATTTGGCGCCGGGAGAACCCGCCGCCTGCGGTCAAGGCCGTGTTCGATATGGATTATCCGACCATGGGATGGCTGGATGACGATATTGCAGCGATCCAGGATTGCGGATTCGAACTCGTCGGACACTTCACCCTGCCTGATGAGGCGTGGTGGGGCGATTTCTATACCCCCATGGAAACGCGCATCACCGAGTTGCGCAGCAAATACGCCGGCGATGCTGAGGCCTTGGCCATCCTTGACCAGCTCGCCGAGGAGCCCCTGTTGCACCGCCGCTATTCAGACTTCTATGCCTATGAGTTCTTCGTGGCACGCCGCCCCTCGGAAACGCGGAGCGCACAATGGAACGAAGCGCTTGAACAACGCACTCCTTTGGACGCGAACAAGCTGCGCCCCTGAGCTTGAGCGTTGGATCGCGGCGCAAAACTTGGCCACCGTCACTCGGACCGCGCCCTAACACCCCGCCCACACCTCCCGCGCCGCCGCCACCGTGGCCTCGATGTCGGCCTCGGTGTGCGCCGCGCTCACAAAGCCGGCTTCGTAGAGTGCGGGGGCGAAATAGACGCCGCGCTCGAGCATGGCGTGGAAGAAGCGGTTGAAGCGCGCGCTGTCGGTTTTCATGACGCTGGCGTAGTCCTGCGGCAGCTGCTCGAGCAAAAAGAAGCCGAACATGCCGCCTTCGCTGTCGGTGCAAAAGGGCACGCCGGCTTGGGCGGCGGCTTGGGCCAGGCCGGCGGTCAGGCTGCGCGTGCGCGCGCTCAGGGCCTCGAAGAAGCCGGGGCGCTGCAGTTCGCGCAGGGTGGCCAGGCCGCAGGCGGTGGCCACCGGGTTGCCGCTCAGGGTGCCGGCCTGATAGACCGCGCCCAGCGGCGCCAGTTGCTCCATGATGGCGCGCTTGCCGCCAAAAGCGGCCAGTGGCATGCCGCCGCCGATCACCTTGCCCAGCACCGTGAGGTCGGGCTCGAAACCGGGGATGTGCTGCGCGTACAGGCTTTGCGCGCCGCC
The DNA here is from genome assembly GCA_041694945.1 of Pseudomonadota bacterium. GTDB lineage: Bacteria > Pseudomonadota > Gammaproteobacteria > Burkholderiales > Burkholderiaceae_C > Serpentinimonas. Next base: position 29,886 of record JBGFRU010000033.1, on the reverse strand, counting down.
CAGCGCCACCCGAAAGCCAGTCATGACCTCGTCGAAAGCCAGCAGCGCGCCGTGCTGGGTGCACAGTTCGCGGCAGCGGCGCATGAAGGGCACGCTGGCGCGCACGAAGTTCATGTTGCCCGCAATCGGCTCGATCATCAAGCAGGCGATCTCGTGCCCGTGCGCGGCGAAGGCGGCTTCGAGCTGGGGCAGGTTGTTGTACTCGAGCACCAGGGTGTGCTGCACCACCTCGGGCGGCACGCCGGCGCTAGTGGGGTGGCCGAAGGTGGCCAGGCCCGATCCGGCCTTGACCAGCAGCGCGTCGGCGTGGCCGTGGTAGCAGCCTTCGAACTTGATGATTTTGCTGCGCCCGGTGGCGCCGCGCGCGAGCCGGATGGTGCTCATGCCGGCTTCGGTGCCCGAGCTCACCAGGCGCAGCATCTCGATGCTGGGCAGCAGTTTGACGATCTCTTCGGCGAGCTCGATTTCGCGCTCGGTCGGGGCGCCGAAGCTGAAACCGTCGAGGGCGGCGCGCTGCACTGCCTCGAGCACCGCCGGGTGGCCGTGGCCCAGGATCATCGGGCCCCAGGAGCCGATGTAGTCGATGTAGCGCTGGCCGTTGGCGTCCCAGAAGTGGGCGCCTTGGGCGCGCTGCACGAAGCGCGGCGTGCCGCCCACGGCCTTGAAGGCGCGCACGGGCGAGTTGACGCCGCCGGGGATGAGCTGGCGCGCGCGCTGCAGCAGGGCGAGGTTGCGGTCGGTGGCTTGCATGAATGGGGCAAAAGGTCAGTGGGTGCGGGAGGGGGTGGGGAAGCCTTCGAGCTGTTGCGCCGGGCCGGCTGCGGGGTCGTCGGGGCCCGCTGCGCCTTCGGGGGGTTCGTCATCATCCAGGGCCCAGAACAGGCGGTTGGGGATGGCGTGGCCCATGCCGGGCTGAAAACCGGCCACCAGGCATTGGTCGAGGTAGGTGAGGGCTTCGGCGCAGGCGGCTTGCAGATCGGTGTCGCCGGCCAGCAGCGCGCACAGCACCGCCGACAGGGTGTCGCCGGCGCCGCTGAAGGTGGCGTCGAAGCGCTCGAAGCGGGCGCTGGCCAGCAGCGTTTCGGGGGCCGCCAGGTGGCTCTCGAGGTAGAGGTCGGGGGCGTTGAAGCCGGTGACCAGGGTGTAGGGCACGCCGTGCACGGCGGCGGCGGCGGCGATTTCGCGCGCCAAGGGGGGGCGATCGTGGGCCCAGTCGGGCAGCAGCCAGCGGCTCAGGGTGTGGTGGTTGCCCACCAGCACGCTGGTTTGCGGCAGCACGCGCTCGGCCAGCGCGTCGAGGTAGTTCTCGCGCTCCACTTCGTCCCACCAGGTGAGGTCGGGCAGGTAGCAGACCACGGGGATGTGGGCGTAGTCGCTCAGCAGCTCGGCGATGGTGCCGAGGTTGTCGGCATTGCCCACGAAACCGACCTTGATCGCCTGCGGCGTGATGTCTTCGAGCACGCAGCGGGCTTGGTCGTCGATCAGCTCGTCGTCGAGCGCGATGTGGTGGTGGATGCTGCGCGTGTCGCGCACGTAGCAGCCGGTGGCGATGGCCAGCACGTGGCACGATGCGCTGGACATGGCGGTGAGGTCGGCCGACAGGCCGCCGGCGCCGCTGGGGTCGTTGGCGTTGAAGGTGAGCACGCAGGGCAGGCTGGCATGGGCTGCGGCCTCGGGGGGGGCGGCTGGAGGCGCAGGGGGAGGCAAAACGGAGCTCATGCAGGGCGGCTGGGTCGCGGTGGGCAGCAGGGGTTTGTGGGTGCAGGCGGCGCTGGCTACAATGTCTTCATTCTATGTCAAGCATTTTTCAACCATGAGCGCCCACAAAACTTGGATGTGCCTGATCTGCGGCTGGGTTTACGACGAAGAGGCCGGCGCACCCGAGCACAATTTGCCCCCCGGCACGCGCTGGGAAGATGTGCCCATGAACTGGACCTGCCCCGAGTGCGGCGGGCGCAAGGAAGACTTTGAAATGGTGGCCCTGTGAGGGCGCTGGGGCTGCGCTGCGACCGGCCCTGAGCCACGGTTGAAGGGCGGGCCATGCAGCAAAGCTTCACAAAACCTTGCAAGGTGCTGGTGGTGGACGACAGCCTGACCGTGCGCCTGAGCGCCCAACGGTTTTTGCGCGAGGGCGGCCACGAGGTGCTGCTGGCCGAGGACGGCTACCAGGCGCTGGCGCTGTTGCACGATTTCATGCCCGATCTGGTGTTTTGCGACATCCTGATGCCGCGCCTCGATGGTTACCAGACTTGCGCCATCATTCGCCGCAATGCGCGCTTTGCCCATGTGCCGGTGCTGATGCTGTCGTCCAAAGACGGCGTGTTTGATTTGGCCCGCGGCCGTCTGGCGGGTGCCCAGGATCATTTGGGCAAACCCTTTGGCCGCGAGCAGTTGCTGCAGGCGGTGCAGCAACACGTGCTGCGCTCGCCCGCCGTGCCTTGAAAATGATGTCCCTGCCATGGTTCAAAACATCCTGCTGATCGACGACTCGCGCACCGAACTGCTGCACCTGAGCAAGCTGCTGGTGAGCCATGGCTACCGGGTTCGAACCGCCCAAAACGCCGATCTGGCGCTGCAGGAGCTGGCGGCGCAGTTGCCCGACCTGATTCTGATGGACGTGGTGATGCCGGGCACCAACGGTTTTGCCCTCACACGCCATTTGGCGCGCCACCCCCAATATGGGCAGGTGCCGGTATTCATATGTTCCAGCAAGAACCTGGAGACGGATCGGGTCTGGGGCTTGCGCCAAGGCGCACGCGACTATTTCACCAAGCCGATAGACGCCCAGTTGCTGCTGGCGCGCATCGCGGCACTGAGCTGAAACGCAACGGCAGCCGCCCCCATGAATGCTTCCAGCCGCCCCAGCCGTGAATCTTACGCCGCCGAACTGGCGCGCAAGCTGGCCGAGTCGGGCCAGCGCAGTGCGCAAGCGGGGTGGTTGGCGCTGGGTTGGCGGGGGGCGCACGCCTTGGTGCCGCTGGCCCATGCGGGCGAGATTTTTACCCCCACGCCCCTGCAGCGCCTGCCCCAGAGCCAAGCCTGGGTGTGCGGCGTGGCGGCTCTGCGGGGCAACATCTTGCTGGTCTTTGATTGGGCGCAGCTGCTCGGTGGTGCCGTCGCGGCGCCGGCCGCGCCGGCTGCGCTCGAAACGGCGGGTCAGTACTGGGTGGCCTTGAATCCGGCCTTGGGCGTTGGTGCCGCGCTGTGTGCCGACCACTTGCTGGGTCTGCGTGACGAACAGGGTTTGGAGTTTGGGCCGGCCATCGACCAGCCGCCTGGAGTGCATCGACTGGCGCGCGATGCGCAAGGGCAGCAATGGCTGGAGCTCGATCTGCCGGCAATCTGCGGCCGAGCGGCGTTTCAGAATCTGCTGTTGCCGGGATTTTCTCGCTCCGAAGCCACCTTGACCCCCATTTAGCGAAGGTCGTCCATGTTTGCGTTGTTGCGTCGTTTGTTCCCTGCCAAGGCCGGCGGTGCGCCGACCGAGCCGGTCGCTGCCGCCACGCAGGGTGCAAACCCCGGCGACGGCGCGGCGCTCGACTCTGCCCTGACCCCCGAACGCCCTGGGAACGAGGTTGCCGAGGTGACGGCGGTGGTGGATCTGTCGTGGTGGGGCGCGAGCCACTGGTGGGTGTATTTGATGCTGTCGCTGATGCTGATGGTGCTGGCGGCGCTGCAGGGCTGGTATGACCCGCCGTGGGCGCTGCCGCACAATCTGCCCCAGGGTGCATGGAGTGTGATCGCGGCCGGGTTCGGTTTTGCGTCGGTGGTGTGCGCCCTTGCCATGATGGCGCAACTGCAGCGCGCGGCCTTGACGCAACAAGAGGCCTTGATCAAATCCGAGACGCTGGCGCGTGCCCAGGAGCAGGAAACGCGGCGCGTCAACGACGCCACGCAGGCCGCCATCTTGCGCCTGATGAACGAGCTCCAGCGCGTGGCCGAGGGCGACCTGACGCAGCAAGCCACGGTGAGCGAGGACGTGACCGGGGCCATCGCGGATACGGTCAACTACACGGTCGAGGAACTGCGCAGCCTGGTGGCGCAGGTGCAGCGCACCACGGAACGGGTGGGCGAGACCACGGCGCGGGTCGAAAGCGCTTCCAACAAGCTGCTGGCGGCGTCGTCTGAGCAATTGCACGAAATTCGCCAAACCTCGCAGTCGGTGCTCGACATGGCGGTGCGCATCGGTCGCGTGTCGCAGCAGACACAGGGCGCGGCGGCAGCGGCGCAGCAATCGCGGCTGGCGGCCGAATCCGGCTCGCGCGCGGTGCACGAGGCGATCGAGGGCATGAACCGCATTCGCCTGCAGATGCAGGAAACCTCGAAGCGCATCAAACGGCTGGGCGAGTCCACGCAAGAGATCGGCGAAATCACCGAACTGATCGACGACCTGACCGAGCAGACGCAGGTGCTGGCGCTCAATGCCGCCATTCAGGCGGCCGCAGCGGGCGAGGCGGGGCGCGGCTTTGCGGTGGTGGCCGAGGAAGTGCAGCGCTTGGCCGAGCGCAGCGCCGATGCCACCAGCCAGATCGCAGCGCGGGTGCGCGCCATTCAGGCCGATACCCAGGACGCGGTGCAGGCCATGGAGGGTTCGACGCGCGAAGTGGTCGAAGGCACGAAGCGCTCCGACAATGTGGGAGCGGCGCTGGCCGAGATCGATCGCCTGTCGCTGCAGGTGGCGGATTTGATTGCCCAGATCGCCACCACCGCGACCCACGAAGCGCAACAGGCGGGCGCGGTGGCCAAGCAGATTCAACACGGCTTCCTGGTCACCGAGCAAGCCAGCGAGGGCACGCGCGCCACGGTGCAGCAGCTGCGCGAATTGGCGCAACTGGCCGATGAATTGCGCTTGTCGGTGACCCGTTTCACGATTGACTGAGCCCAGGGCAGCCCATGACCGCAGCCTCGAGCGCGCCCCAGATCGCCCCCCCTGTCGCCCCATCCAGCGCCGCCATGCACCACAACCCGCACCGTGCGCACGACGCCGGACCGCAGACCTTTGCCCCGCTCGAGGCGGGCGGCATGGGGCCCTTGGGCTGGGTGTTCGAGGAGTTGCGCCAGTGCCTGCAAGAGGCCGATGCCACGCTGTTGCGCTTCGTTGCCGATAACGTGGTGGCGCGCAGTGGCGATCTGGCCGAGGTCGATACCAGCGAGCTGCGGCTGCTCAGCCAGCGCCTGCATCAGGCGGTGGGGGCGCTGGAATTGGTCGAGTTGGCCGCAGCGGCCCAGACCTTGCGCGCCTTGGAAGCGGTGGTGGGCAAGCTGATCGCCAAGCCTGCCCTGGCCACCGAGGCGGCGGCAGCCGCCGTCAGCGCCGGTTGCCGGGTGGTGCTGGATTTTCTCTGGCGCGAACTGCGTCAGCGCCCGGTGTCGGCGCAAGCGCTGTTCCCAACCTACCAGGCCTGGCAGCAGCTGGCCGGGGCGGCGCGCATCCACCCGGCCGATTTGTGGCCCTGCGAGCTGCGCACCGTGCCCCTGCCGGCTGGGCCGGCCCTGAGCCCCGAGCCGGCGCTGCGCGCCCGGCTCGAGCGCCATGTGCTGGCGCTGGTCAAGAACCGCGACGCCACCGCGGCGGCGGCTTTGGTGCCCTTGGCCGCTGGCTTGGCGCGTGGGGCCGCAGGGCCCGATGCGGCACAGTATTGGCTGGCTGCGGCGGCCTGCTTCGAGGCCATGGCCGCAGGCTGCCTGCCCGATGCCCTCTACGTCAAGCGGGCCGTGACCGGTGTGCTGACGCAATACAACGCCTTGGCCCAAGGCCGTTTGGAGCCGTGGACGCGCCAGACCTGCGATCTGCTGTACCTGATGGCCCACCTGCCAGCGGCGGCCATAGGCCCAGACTGGGTGCACGCCCAAGCCATTCGGCAGGCCTATGGCTGGCAGCCGCCAGACCTGCTGGTGCAGGCAGAGCCGGGCCTGGGGCAGGGCGATTCGATGCGGCTGGCCCAGGCGCAGTCGGCGCTGCTTGCGGCCCAGCGCGCTTGGGAGCGCTGGAGCGCCGGCGATGGCAGTGCCCCGGTCGGCCCGACCGTGCAGCGCTTGGGCCACAGCCTCGATGCCCTGTGGCCGGGGGTGCCCGATGCCGAAAGCGCCAGCTGGGGCCGCGTCTGCGCTGATCTGGCCCAAAGCCTGCGCCCCGACGCCGCCGCTTGGCCGGCCGGGCTGGCGCTGGAACTGTCCAGCACGCTGTTGTGCCTGGGTGCCGAGCTCGACGACTTTGATGCGCAGCCATCGTCCCCCGGCCTGCACGCGCCCGAGCCACCCCACAGCGCCAGTGCACGCCAGCGCCTGCAGGACCTGAGGCAGCGGCTGCACGCCAGCACCCAAGGGCTGGCGCTGCCCCCCGCGCCCGCCTGGATGAGCGAGCGCTACCGCCGCTTCAGCGAGCGCCAGAGCCAGGCCGCACTGTATGGGCAGATGCGCAACGAATTGAACGAGCTCGAGCGTGCGCTCGAGGCTTGGCTGCGGGCCAGGCAAAGCGCCCCGACAGCCCTGCCCGATGAGGCGATCTGGCCGCGCTTCGATGCGCTGCAAAAAATTGCCGAGTGGCTGGACTTGACGCCTGCGGTTTCGACCTTGGCGGCGATGCGGCGTTGGTTCTGGGCCTTGGAGTCGGGCCACCTGGAAACGGCCGTGGCTTCCCAGCGGCCAGAGCGGGAATCGGCCCAGTGGCTGGCCGACAACTTTTCGGCCCTGGGCCTGCTGCTGGAAGCCATGGCGCAGCAAACCGGGCAGGCCAGCGAGGCGTTTGCCTTCGACCCCGCAACCGAGCGCCTGCAGGCCTTGCGCCCGCTGGCCTCAGCGGCCACCGCAGTCCCCCAATCCGCCGCGGCGCTGGGCGGTGCCAGCGGCGCCAGTGCCGACACCAGCCCGGCCTCGGAGTCGCCCGAGTCCGACGAGATGTTGGAGGTGTTCTGGGCCGAGGCGCGGGCGCTGCAGCAGCAAATCATGCAATCCTTGGCGGCGCTGCGGCTGCAGCCCGACAGCGCACCCGACCTGCTGGCCGTGCGCCGCGCCTTTCACACCCTCAAGGGCAGCGCGCGCATGGTCGGCCTGACGCCGGTGGGCCAACTGGCTTGGGGCATGGAGCAGGTGCTCAACACCTGGCTGGCCGATCGCCTCCCGGCCACGCCCGATCTGTTGCAGCAGTGCACAACCGCGCTGGAGCGCATCGTCGAGGCCTCGTTGCCGCTCCAGGCACCGCCCGATCCCGAACGGGTGCCGGTGCTGCGCGACGCGTTGCAATGGCCGCCCGTGCTCGACCAAGCGCTCAAAGAGGTCGGGCCGCTGCGCGTCGAACTCGATCTGTTCAATGTGTTTTTGGCCGAGGCCGACGACTGGTCGCGCCGACTGCTGCAAGGCCTCGAGGAGCCGCAGCGCTCTGCAGGCCCGCCGCTCTTCGAATGGGCGCATGCGCTTGCCGGCGGGGCCGCCACCGTGGGCCACGAGGGTTTGGCGCAGTTGGCGCGCGCCCTGGAGCACGCGCTCGAGCGCTGGCACCGAGACGGCGGCGCCACCGGCGCACAGCCGCAGGTGCAGGCGGTGCTGATCGAAGCGGCGCAGCAGGTACAGGGCATCCTGCACCAATTTGCCGCCGGTGTGTTGCGCAACCCCCTGCCCGAGACCTTGGCTGCCCTGGCCGGCTTGGCCCCGCTGGACGAGGCGCAGTCGGTTGCGTGGTCGCTGGAGGCGGCAGCGCCTGTGGCCGAGCCCAGCACGCTGGCGCCCCCGCTGCAACCCCGTGCCCTGCCCGAGCCCGAGCCCGAGCCCGCTCCCGGGCCCCCGAGCGACCTTGTGCTCGACCCCGAGATTTTGGCCGTTTTCGACGACGAGGCCCAGCAGTTGCTGCCCCAGCTCGGTGCCGCCCTGCGCCAGTGGCAGGCCCGTCCGCAGCACGGCGCGGCGCGCAGCGAGTTGTTGCGCCACCTGCACACCTTCAAGGGCAGCGCCCGGCTGGCGGGCGCCATGCAGTTGGGCGAGCGGCTGCACCAATTCGAAAGCCAAGTGCTGGCGCTGCCCGAGGTGCCCGAGTCCGCCGCCCTGGACGCGCTGCAGCCCGAGCTGGAACAGGTCGAAACCGAGCTGACCCAGCTGCGCCGCCGCAGCGCCCAAGCCAGCGCCCAGGCCAGCGCCCAGGCCAGCGCCCAGGCCAGCGCCCAAGCCAGCGCCCAGACTGGTGCTGCGCCTGCGCACCAGCCCAGCCACACCGGGCTTCGGGTCCCGACCGAGATGCCCCAACCCACTGCGGCGGTCGGCACCCTGAGGGTGCGCACCGACTGGCTCGACCGGCTCGTCTTGCACGCCGCCGATCTCAGTCTGAGCCGCACGCGCATCGAATCCGATTTGCTGGGGGTGCGCCGCTCGCTGCAAGACATGGCCACCAACGTGGCCCGTCTGCGCAACCAGTTGCGCGAGCTCGAGCTGCAGACCGAGTCGCAAAGGTCGCCCACCGAGGTGCCGGCGGCGTCTCCCGACCCGCGCTTCGACCCGCTGGAGCTCGACCGCTACACCCGTTCCCAAGAGCTCACGCGCCTGATGGCCGAAGCGGTCAACGACGTGGCCGCGGTGCAGCACCAGTTGCAGCGGGCGATGCAGGCCGCAGAAGGCAATCTGGCCGCTCAGACGCGCCAGACCCGCGATTTGCAGCGCGATCTGTTGCGCAGCCGCTTGGTGGCTTTTGATTCATTGACCGAGCGCCTGCAGCGCAGCGTGCGGCTGGCGGCCGAGGACTGTGGCAAATCGGCCGAGCTGCAGCTGGAGCATGGCGAACTCGAGCTCGAACGCAGCGTACTCGAGCGGCTGCTTCCGGTGCTCGAGCACTTGTTGCGCAACGCCGTGGCGCACGGCCTGGAATCTGACCTGCAGCGCCACCAGCTGGGCAAGCCGCTGCCCGGCCGGGTGTCGATTGCGCTGCAAGCGCACGACAAAGACCTCTCCATCACCGTGAGCGACGACGGCGCCGGGCTCGACAGCGAGCGCATACGCCAGCGCGCCGTCGCCTTGGGGTTGCAGCCGCAGGCGGGGCAATGGAGCCTGGAGCAGGCCCAGCGGCTGGTCTTTGCGGTGGGCCTGAGCACGGCGGACGAGGTGACCGAAGTGGCTGGGCGCGGCATCGGGCTCGATGCCGTGCGCAGCGAGGTGCGGGCGTTGGGTGGCCGCGTCGATTGCCTGGCGCCCCCAGCGGGCGGTTGCGCGTTTCGGCTTTGGTTGCCGCGCAGCAGCAGCTTTAGCCAGGTGCAGATGTTGCGCGTGGGCGATTTTGTGTTTGGCGTGCCGACCGACTTGGTGGTGCAGGTTCACCAGGTGCAGGCCCCGGCCCTCACCGCTGCCTATGCCGGTGCCCGCTGGCCCAGCGAGGCGGCCGGGCCGATCCCGTTTCACTGGGCCGGGGCGCTGCTGGCCTTGTCGGCCGAGAGCACGGACGAGTCTTCGCAGCAGGTGCGGCAGTGGCAGGTGGTGGAGTTCTACAGCGCCGGTCAGCGCGTGGCGTGGCATGTGGACGAGGTGCTGGAGGCGCAAGAGGTGGTGCTCAAGCCCCTGGGGCCGCCGCTGGTGGGCCTGCCGGGTTTGGCCGGGGCCACGGCATTGGCCTCGGGCGCCGTGTGCCTGATCTACAACCCGGTCGCCCTGACGGCGCTGTGCGCCGAGGCGGCGCGCCAGTGGGTGCGCCAGCAACGCGCCGGCGCCACCGGTGCAGCGGCGGCGCAGACTGCCCCCGCCGGCTCGGCTGCGACGCCGCTGGTGCTGGTGGTGGACGACTCGATCACGGTGCGCCGCGTCACCCAGCGTTTGCTGCAGCGCGAGGGCTACCGGGTGGCGCTGGCCAGCGACGGCGTGCAAGCCTTGCAACGGCTGGCCGCCGAGCGGCCGGCGGTGATGCTGTGCGACATCGAAATGCCGCGCATGGACGGGTTCGAATTGCTGCATCAAATGCGCCTGGACCCGCGCTGGGCCGATTTGCCGACCATCATGATCACCTCGCGCTCGGCCGACAAACACCGCCAGCACGCGCGCAGCCTGGGGGTGGAGCATTACCTGGGCAAGCCCTATGCCGAACCCGAATTGCTGGCCTTGGTGCAGGAGGCCTGTGCGCGCAGCACCCAGCCCTAGGCCCTAGGCCCTAGGTTGCGGTGCGCGCCACGGCGTAGCGCGCCAGCGTGTGCGTGCGCGCCTCGAAGTGGTCCACCAGCGGCGCCGGGTAGTTGCGCCCCAGCACCACGCCGGCTGCGGCCAGATCGGGGGACGGTGCGCGCCAAGGTGCGTGCAGCAGCGCGTCGGGCAGGCGGGCCAGTTGCGGCAGGTAGCGCCGGATGAACTTGCCCTGGGGGTCGAACCGTTCGCTTTGCAAAATCGGGTTGAAGATGCGAAAGTAGGGTTGCGCGTCGCAGCCGCTGGAAGCGCACCACTGCCAGCCGCCGTTGTTGGCGGCGAGGTCGAAGTCGATCAAATGATCGGCAAAGTAGCGCTCGCCCCAGCGCCAGTCCAGCCCCAGGTCCTTGCACAAAAAGCTGGCGGCCACCATGCGCAGGCGGTTGTGCATGTAGCCGCTCTGGTTGAGCTGGTGCATGGCCGCATCGACCAGCGGGTAGCCGGTCTGGCCCGCGCACCAGGCGGCAAAGTGGGCTTGCGCCGTTTTGCCGTGCTCCCAGCGGATGCGGTCGTAAGCGGGCTTGAAGGCGCGTTCGGCCACGTGCGGAAAGTGGGCCAGTATCTGCTGGTAGAACTCGCGCCAGATCAGCTCGCTCAGCCAGGTGCTGGCGCCGGCCACCCCTTGCTGCTGCAGTTCGTGCGCCAGCCGCACCGCTTGGCGGATGCTCAGGGTGCCAAAGCGCAGGTGCACGCTCAGGTAGCTGGGGCCCTTGAGGGCGGGGAAGTCGCGCGTTTGGCCGTAATGCCCGATGCGTGCCAGGAAATCTTCCAGCAGCGCCAGCGCGCCGCGGCTGCCGGTGCGGATTTTGAGCTCGCGCAGGTTGCTGGGCACGAAGCCGAGCGCCTCCAGCGGCGGCACCCCGGTTGCCAGGCCGGGTGGGCAGGGCGCCAGCGCGTCGGCAAAGCGCTCCACGGGGTGCGGCTGCGTGTGGCTCGGGCTGAGCGCCTGCAGCCAGGCTTTTTTGTAGGGCGTGAAGACGGTGAAGGCGTGCCCGCTTTGGTTGAGGATTTCGTGGCGCTCGAACACCACCTGGTCTTTGTAGGTGTGCAGCAACACGCCCGCGTGCGCCAGCGCGCCGCGCACCTGGGCATCGCGGGTCAGGGCGGCGGGCTCGTGGTCGTGGTTGGCGTACACCGCCTGCACGCCCAGTTGCGCCGCCAGGCGCGGGAGGTGCTCGATGGCGCGGCCGTGGCCCACCAGCAGTCCCACGCCTTCGGTGCCGTTGCTGCGCCCGAGCGCGCGCAGCTGTTCGTCGAGGTCGATGAGCGACTCGTGGATGAACTCGACGCGCCGATCCGCCTGCAGGCCGCGCTCGAGCAGCGGCTGCAAGATGTCGGTGTCGAACACAAAAACGCACCAGACGCGCTGGCACTGGCGCAGCGCCTGGCAGAGCGCGGCGTGGTCGTGGCTGCGCAGGTCGCGGCGCAACCAGACCAGACCGCTGGGATAGGTTTTGGGGGCAAGGGTCATGGGTGGGCGCTTAGAATGCACGGCATGAATTCGGATTTTGCACCCACTGACCTGACGCACCATTTTCTGATCGCCATGCCGGGCCTCAATGACGAGCTTTTTGGCAACAGCGTGGTGTTTTTGTGCGAGCACTCGCCGCGCGGGGCCATGGGCCTGATCATCAACAAACCCAGCCAGCTCACGGTGGGTGAGCTGTTCGAAAAGGTCGATTTGCCGCTGCGCCGCAGCGAGCTGGCGCGGCAGCCGGTGTTGCTCGGCGGGCCGCTGCAAACCGACCGCGGTTTCGTGCTGCACCCGGCCATGGGTGCGGTGCAGGCAGTGGGCAGCGACGAAACCCCGCCTGCGGTGGCGCGTGCCCTGCGCGAGGCGCTGGCGGGCCTCGAGCCCGATGCAGAAGCGGAGCCCGCGCGCGGCGCGTCGGCGCGCACCGAGCAGCCCGGCGCGGGTTCCAATGTCCAACCCGACGCGCCGGCCGAGGCCAGTGCGCCACCGATACTGCCCAGCGCCTACGCGGCCAGTCTGAAAATCGCCGGCAGCGGGCTGGAGATGACCAGTTCGCGCGACGTGCTCGAGGCCATGGCCTGCGGCGCCGGGCCCAGCAAGATCTTGTTCACCCTCGGTTACGCCTCGTGGGGCGAGGGCCAGCTCGAGTCCGAGATCGGCGAGAACAGCTGGCTGACGGTGAACGCCGATCCGGCCCTGATTTTCGACACCCCGCTGGCGCAGCGCTACGAAAAGGCCATGGCCTTGCTGGGGCTGCAGTCGTGGATGCTGGCACCGGGTGCGGGGCATGCATGACGGCGGCCGTGGCACCCAGCCCGCAGCTGCCCGTGCCCCCCAGCCAGCAGCGGTTCTTGGCTTTTGACTGGGGGCTCAGGCGCACCGGCGTGGCCACTGGCAACCGCCTGACGCGCAGCGCCAGCGCCCAGCCCACGCTGCGCGCCGAGGGGGCGGCGCGCTGGCCGCTGATCGAAGCGCGCGTGCGCGAGTGGCAGCCCGATGCGCTGGTGGTTGGCATCCCCACCCACCCCGATGGCGCCCCACACGCCAACACGGCGCTGGCGCAAAAATTTGCGCGCCAGTTGCGCGGCCGCTTTGCCCTGCCGGTGTACGAGGTGGATGAACGCTACAGCAGCACCGAAGCCCACAGCCAAGGCGCGCGCGACGCCGACGCCGCCGCCGCCTGCATCATCCTGGAGCAGTTTTTGAGGAGCCTGCCATGAGCCATTTGTCACTCGATGCCGAACAGCTGTATGCCGAGCTCAGGCGCGGCGTGCAGGCCCTGCTGGCCGGCAGCGCCACGACGCCGCACCTGGTCGGGGTGGCCACCGGTGGGGCTTGGCTGGCCGAGCGCCTGCACACCGAACTGGGTTTGCCGGGCCGTGCCGGCGTCATCTCCTCCACGCTGCACCGCGACGACTACGCCCAGCGCGGCCTGCGCGCGCGCGGCGGGCAGACCAGCCTGCCGTTTGAGGTCAATGGCGCCGAGGTGCTGCTGATCGACGACGTGCTCTACACCGGCCGCACGCTGCGCGCCGTGATCAACGAGCTCTATGACTACGGCCGCCCAGCCGGCGTGCGCCTGGCGGTGCTGGTGGATCGCGGCGGGCGCGAGCTGCCGCTGGCGGCCGACTTTGCCGCCGTGCGGCTGCCGCTGGACCGCGCGTTGCGCTTTGCGCTGGTGCGCCGCCCCGAGGGCGGCTTCGACTTCGAGCTGGCCCCCGCTGCGCCCAGCGGCATCCAGCAGGGGAGCGCCACATGAGCCCCAATCCGCAACTCAACCGCCACGGCGAGCTCATCCATCTGCTCTCGACCGAGGGGCTGCCGCGCGAGATTTTGCTGCACATCCTCGACACGGCGGCCGATTTCGTCGGTGTGCACGAGCGCGAAGTCAAAAAAGTGCCGTTGCTGCGTGGCAAGAGCGTGTTCAACCTGTTTTTCGAGAACAGCACCCGCACCCGCACCACCTTCGAGATCGCCGCCACGCGCCTGTCGGCCGACGTGATCAACCTCGACATCGGGCGCAGCTCGGCCGCCAAGGGCGAATCGCTGCTCGACACCATCGCCAACCTGAGCGCCATGGCGGCCGACATCTTCGTCGTGCGCCACAGCGAATCGGGCGCCCCCTACCTGATCGCGCAGCATGTGGCGCCGCATGTGCACGTGATCAACGCCGGCGACGGGCGCCACGCCCACCCCACGCAGGGGCTGCTGGATATGTACACCATCCGCCACCACAAGGGCGATTTCAGCCAGTTGTCGGTGGCCATCGTCGGCGACGTGCTGCATTCGCGCGTGGCGCGCTCCGACATCCACGCCCTGCGCACGCTGGGCTGCCCCGACGTGCGCGTGGTCGGGCCGCGCACGCTGGTGCCCGCCGATCTGGCGCCGATGGGGGTGCGCGTCTGTCACGACCTCGAACAGGGCATCGGCGGCTGCGACGTGGTGATCGCGCTGCGGCTGCAAAACGAACGCATGAACGGCGCCCTGCTGCCTTCGAGCCAGGAGTATTTTCAGGCTTTTGGCCTCACGCCCGAGCGGCTGCGCTGGGCCAAGCCCGACGCGATCGTGATGCACCCGGGGCCGGTCAACCGCGGCGTCGAGATCGACTCCAGCGTGGTCGATGGCGCGCAGAGCGTGGTGCTGGCGCAGGTGACCTTTGGCATCGCGGTGCGCATGGCGGTGATGGGCATCGTCGCCGCCAACGAAGCCTGAACGAGCAGCGGAGCAGCAAACATGAAAACACTGATTCGGGGCGGGCGGCTGATCGACCCGGCCAGCCAGACCGATCGGCTGGCCGACGTGGCCATTGCCGGCGGGCGCATCGTGCGCATCGCGGAGCCGGGCGCGGCGTGGCCCGATTCGGCGCCCGATTCGGCGCCCGAGCGGGTGCTCGACGCCAGCGGCTGCCTGGTCGTGCCCGGACTGGTGGACCTGTGCCTGCGCCTGCGCGAGCCGGGGCAGGAGCACGCCGGCATGCTCGAGTCCGAGCTGGGGGCGGCGCTGGCCGGCGGCGTCACCAGCCTGGTCTGCCCGCCCGACACCGACCCGGTGCTCGACGAACCCGGCCTGGTGGACATGCTCAAGGCGCGGGCGCAAAGGCTGCGCCAGGCGCGGGTGTTTCCGCTCGGTGCCCTCACGCGCGGCCTAAAGGGCGAGGCGCTGACCGATATGGTGCAGCTCAGCCAGGCCGGCTGCGTGGGCTTTGGGCAGGCCGAGCTGCCGATCGTCAACACCCAGGTGTTGCAGCGCGCCTTCCAGTACGCCGCCACTTTTGGCTACAGCGTCTGGCTGCGGCCGCAAGACTTCTGGCTCGGCCAGGGCGTGGTGGCCAGCGGCCCACTGGCCACGCGCATGGGCCTGAGCGGCATTCCCGTGGCGGCCGAGGTGCTGGCGGTGCACACGGCGCTGGAGCTGCTGCGCGGCGTGCACGCCAGCGCCTCGAGCGCCGGGCCGGGCCTGCGCCTGCACCTGTGCCGGCTCAGTTCGGCCGCAGCGGTCGAACTCGTGCGCCAGGCCAAGGCGGCCGGTTTGCCTTTGAGCTGCGACGTCAGCGTGCACAACCTGCACCTGTGCGACACCGACATCGGCCATTACGACACCCGCGCGCGCCTGCAACCGCCGCTGCGCCAGCCCAGCGACCGCGCCGCGCTGCGCGCCGCGCTGGCCGACGGCACCATCGACGCGCTGGTGTCGGACCACAACCCGGTGGCGGCCGACGCCAAGGTGCTGCCCTTTGCCGCGGCCGAACCGGGCGCCACCGCGGTCGAGTTGTTGGCGGGTCTGGCCTTGCGCTGGGCCGAGCAGGAGCGGCTGCCGCTGCTGCGCGCGCTCGAGGTGCTCACCGTCGGGCCGGCGCGGGTGCTCGGGGCCAGCCTGGGCTCGCTGCAGGACAGCCTGGGCCGCATCAGCGAAGGCGGCGTGGCCGACCTGTGCCTGATCGACCCCCGGCAACCCTGGACGGTGGCCGCCGGCGCGCTGCGCAGCCAGGGCCGCGCCACCCCCTTCGACGGCTGCGAGCTGCCGGCCAGCGTGCGCGCCACGCTGGTGGGCGGGCAGGTGGTTCATGACGCGGCGCAGCCGCGCCGGGCCTGATGCGGCGGTGGCTCGACACATGAAGCGCGTGCGCGCCATCGGGCGCCTGCTGCGGCTGGTGGGCCACATCGTTTGGGCCCTGTACCTGCTGCAATACCGTTTCCCCAAGCTCGGGGCGCCCGAGCGCGAGCGCATCGCGCGCACCTGGACGCAGCAGGCGCTGGCGATCATGGGGGTGCGGCTGCAGGTGCTGTGCGAGCCGCCCGCGGCCGGGCCGTTGTTGGTGATCTGCAACCACATTTCATGGCTCGATATTCTGATCATCAACGCCAGCCAGCCGTGCCGCTTCATCTCCAAGGCCGAGGTGCGGCGCTGGCCGGTGCTGGGCACCTTGGTCGAGCGCGCCGGCACCCTGTTCATCGAGCGCCAAAAGCGCAGCGACGCGCTGCGCGTGGCGCAGCAGGCTGCGGCCGCGCTGCGTGCGGGCGATCTGGTGGCGCTGTTTCCTGAGGGCACCACGGGCGACGGGCAGGGCATCATGCCCTTTCACGCCTCCCTGTTGCAAGCGGCGCTGGATGCCGATTGCCCGATCCTGCCTGTGGCCGTGGTCTATCTGCACGGCCAGGGCCAGGCGCTGCTGGGCGAGGCGGCGCGCCACGAGGCGCCGGTGTATTGCGGCCACACCAACATCGTGGCCTCGGTCTGGCGCATCGTCTGTGCCCGCGACCTGCAAGCCACCTTGCACTGGGGCGAGCCCGATGCGGCGCAAGGGCGCGACCGCCGCGCCTGGGCCGAGTCGCTGCGCACCGAGATCGGCCGCTTGGCCGACCAGCCCTTGCTGCCGCGCACCGGCGAGCCGCCGCGCTGGAAAAAAACGCCTGACCGTTCGGATCAGAAAACGGCCTGATCGCGGCCTGGGGCCGGGGGCGCACCGGCTGGGTCGGTCACTCGGGCGCTGGCGGCCGGTCCAGCGCGCCCAAGTTGGCCCCGCCCGCCGGGCGCAGCCGTGGGTCGCCCAGCGCCGGTTTGTTGCGCGCGGTGCCGTAGTCGGCGCGCAGCTGCGCCAACTGCGCGCGCTGGCTGTCGGCGGCGGCAATGTCGTCGCCGTAGCGCTGCAGCACCAGCCAAGCCGTCTCGATGGCGCGGGCGTTCAACGAGCCTTGGGCGGTGCGCAGCAACTCGGCAAAGGCGGTTTTGGGTTCGCCGCCGTTGGCGGCCTTGAGCGTGCGCTCGATCAATTCGACCATGTGGTCCTGGGCCTGCTGCAGGCGCTCGACAAACGGTGGGTGGGCGCTGGCGGCGCTGGCCAGCAGGTCGCCCATGGCTTTGCTGGTGGCAAAGCGGCGCCCGAGGCGATCGATCACTTTCGTATCGGGCAACAACTGCGTCTGGCGCTGCGCCAGGCCGGCCAAGGAGCAGAGCAGGTTGCAGGCGGCCTCCATGTCGAAGGTCGGCGCGTCGATCTGCAGGCAGGCTTGGGCAATCAGGTTGCGGGTTTTTTCGGGGTGCCCTTGCAGCTCGTTGGCCAGCGCGGCGATCAGGTCGGTGAAGCGTTGCAGGCGCAGGTCGTGCGGGGTGGCGCGCAGGCGCTTGCGCAGCTCGGTCAGGTGGCGCTCGAGTTGCGCCGACTGCTGGTGCGCATGGGCCGACAGGGCCAGCAGCACCAGGCACTCGCTGTCGAACATCTTGGAGTCCAGCCCGAGATAGGTGGAGCGCTCCAGCAGCTCAAAAGCGCGTTCGCGGTCGCCACAAAAATAGGCCAACATGCCCAGCCGCTGCTGGCGGCCGATGGCCATCGGGGTCAGGGCCAGCGCCTTGTGCAGGGTCGATAGCGCCTCCTGGAACTGGCCCAGTTCCAATTGGGCGCGGCCCAGCACATCGAGGGCCTCGGGGTAGTCGGGGGCGGCTTCGATCAAGGTCTTGAGGGTCTGCAAGGCCGCTTGGGTGGCGCCTGCGTCGAGTTGCGCGCGCGCTACCCCGAGCAAGGCCCAAGGCTTGGGGTTGGCGTCCCACAGCTGTTGAAACAAGGCGCGCGCCTCGTCCATGCGCTCGAGCCGCAGCAGCACCTCGGCCCCCAGGCGGCCCGCCTGCGGCCACTGCGGCCCGCGCGCGGCCACGCGTTCGCGCGCCAGCCGCACCGCCTCCTCGGGCTGCTGCGCTTCCAGCGCCTGGTAGATGGGCAGCAGCGCGGCCTTGCGCAGCCGCGCCTGCTCGATGCGGTCGTACAGGCTGCCGGCCGAGTAGGGGCGCACAATGTAGCTGTCCACCGAGGACTCGGCGGCTTCGCTGACTTTGAGGTAAGTGGTTTCGTCGGTGAGCAAAATGAACACCGTGGCGTAGGGCAGCAGCCCGCTGCGGCGCAGGTCGTCGAGCAGCTCTTGGCCGCTGCCGCCGCCCTTGGGGAACTGGTCGCCACAGATCACCACGTCGAAGGGGTTGCGCTCGAGTTCGCGCCGCGCCTCACTGATGCGGCTGGTTTGGCTCACCGACTGCAAGCCCAGGCCGCGCAACTGGCCGGCCAGCGTCATGCGCGTGCTCGGGTTGCCATCGACGACCAGGGCGGCGGACTGGTGCAGTGCGCGCGGACGGCTGGGCGCAGCAGCCGACAGGGGCGGGGCAGGGAGCCGGTTCATGGGAGGGTGGCGGGAGGGTTCTGCAGGCGACTTTAACCGAGTTGGACGGACACCGATTTGGGGCAGCCAAGCTGCCAAACAGCGGGCACGCTTATTGCTTGTAGACTGGGCGCTGGTGCGCAGGCGTCCGCATCGTGGTGCGCACGGGCGTGTCCATGGCGGCGTGTCAATTTCATGAAAGTTCCCGGAGTTGCTGCTAAGATCGGCGCCTTGGTTGTTTTCGTGGGCGGCTTGCCCGGCGTTTACCCCTACCCTTTATCAGGAGCCTTACTTCAAAAAGATCTTTGCCATCGCCGCCCTGGCGGCCAGCTTGGGCTTTGCCGCCCAGGCCCAAACCCCGGCTCCAGCCGCTGCAGCCGCCAACCCGGTGCGCTTAGGCATACTGCTGGGTTTCACCGGCCCGATCGAGTCGCTCACGCCAGCCATGGCGGCCAGCGCCGAGCTGGCGATCCGTGAAGTCAACGCCAGCGGCCTGTTCCTGCGCGGCACCCGTGTCGAAGCCGTGCGTGCCGACTCGACCTGCGTCGACGCCGCCGCTGCCACCGCCGCCGCGCAGCGCCTGATCACCGCCGAGCGCATCAACGCCCTGGTGGGCGCCGACTGCTCGGGCGCCAGCACCGCCGTGCTGCAAAACGTGGCCGTGCCGCGCGGCGTGCTCATGGTCTCGCCCTCGTCCACCTCGCCCGCGCTGACCACCGTGCGCGACAACGACTTCTTCTTCCGCACCGCGCCTTCCGACGCGCGTCAGGGCGAAGTGATCGCCGAGCTGCTGCGCGAGCGCGGCATCACGCGCGCGGCCATGACGTTTACCAACAACGACTACGGACGCGGCCTCTCCAGCGCCATCCGCAGCAACTTCGAGCGCCTGGGTGGCCGCATCACCATCTCGGCCGCGCACGAAGACGGCAAGGGCGACTACACCGCCGAAGTGGCGGCGCTGGCCGCCGCTGGGGGCGAGATCCTGATCGTGGCCGGCTACGTCGACCAGGGCGGGCGCGGCATCATCCGCTCGGCGCTCGACAGCGGCGCCTTCAACCGCTTCTTCCTGCCCGATGGCATGATCGGCGACAGCCTGCCCCCCGCCATCGGCCCGGCGCTGAACGGCTCCTTTGGCATCAAACCCGGTGCCGATAGCCCGGGCGGCACCCGCTTCGAAGAGCTGGCGCGCGCCGCCAACATCCGCATCGGCCCGTTCACGCACCAGTCCTACGACGCCGCCGCGCTCATTTTGTTGGCCATGCAGTCGGCCAACTCGACCGACAGCGCGCGTGTGCGCGAGCACATGATGCTGGTGGCCAACGGCCCGGGCGAAGTCATCAACGCCGGCGATCTGGCGCGCGGCCTGCGCATTCTGGCCGCGGGTGGGCGCATCAACTACGAAGGTGCCTCTGCCGTGCGTCTGATCCCGCCCGGTGAAGCCGCGGGCGGCTACCGCCTGATCGAAGTGCGCAATGGGCGCATGGAAACCACGAGTTTTCGCTGACATTCAAGCCGCAGCCAGCCGCCCTGGTGCAGGGGTGCTGGCGCCTTCCAGCCCACGCCCAACTAAACGGTCCGCCCAATCGGTGCGGGCCGTTTGTTTTGTAGCCATGATCGAAGTCCAAAACCTACGGATGCAGTTTGGTGGCATCCGCGCCGTCGATGACGTGTCGCTGACCATCGAGGCCGGGCGCATCACCGGCCTGATCGGCCCCAACGGTGCCGGCAAGACCACGCTGTTCAACGTCATCGCCGGGCACTACCAGCCCACGGCGGGGCGCGTGCTGCTCGACGGTGCCGACATCACCGGCCTGGCGCCGCACCAGTTGTTTGCCAGGGGCTTGCTGCGCACCTTCCAGATCGCGCACGAGTTCGCCACGCTCACGGTGCGCGAAAACCTGATGATGGTGCCGCCGCGCCAGAGCGGCGAGTCGCTGCTGGGCACCTGGTTGCGCCCCGGCCAGGTGCGCGCCGAAGAAGCGGCGGTGCGCGCCAAGGCCGATGAGGTGATCCGCTTTTTGCAGATCGAAGCCGTGGCCGACGAGCTCGCCGGCAACCTCTCGGGCGGGCAAAAGAAGCTGCTCGAACTGGGCCGCACCATGATGACCGAGGCCAAGATCGTGTTCCTCGACGAAGTGGGGGCGGGCGTGAACCGCACCTTGCTCAACACCCTGGGCGACGCGATTCTGCGCCTGAACCGCGAGCGCGGCTACACCTTTTGCATGATCGAGCACGACATGGACTTCATCGGCCGCCTGTGCGACCCGGTGATCGTGATGGCCGAAGGCCGCGTGCTGGCGCAGGGCAGCGCGGCAGAAGTGATCGCCAACGAGCAAGTCATCGAAGCCTACCTGGGCCGCGGCCTGAAGAACAAACCCGGAGCCGCAGCATGAGCTTCCTGACGGCTGAACACATGACTGGCGGCTACGGCGGCACCGACATCCTGCACGACTGCACGATTGCCGTCGAGCAAGGCCAGATTGCGGTCATCGTCGGGCCCAACGGCGCCGGCAAATCGACCGCCATGAAGGCGATTTTTGGCATGCTCACGCTGCGCCACGGGCAGGTGCGCTTCAACGGCGAGGACATCAGCGCCTTGAGCCCACAGCAGCGCGTGCTCAAGGGCATGGGCTTCGTGCCGCAGACGCACAACGTGTTCACCTCGATGAGCGTGGAAGAAAACCTGGAGATGGGCGCTTACATCCGGCGCGACGACATCCGGCACTCGCTCGAACAGGTCTATGCGCTGTTTCCGGTGCTGGCGCAAAAACGCCGCCAGCCCGCTGGCCAGCTTTCGGGCGGGCAGCGCCAGCAGGTGGCGGTCGGGCGCGCGCTCATGACCCAGCCCAAGCTGCTGATGCTCGACGAGCCCACGGCCGGCGTGTCGCCGATCGTCATGGACGAGCTGTTTGACCGCATCATCGAGGTCGCGCGCAGCGGCATCGCCATTCTGATGGTGGAACAAAACGCGCGCCAGGCGCTGCACATCGCCGACAAGGGCTACGTGCTGGTGCAGGGCAGCAACCGCTACACCGACAGCGGCGCGGCCTTGCTGGCCAACCCCGAGGTGCGGCGTACTTTTCTGGGAGGCTGACGCATGGAAGATTTTCTGAATGCCCTGGCGCTGCTGACCAACTTCGTGCTGCTGCCCGCCGCCGCCTACGGCAGCCAACTGGCGCTGGGCGCTCTGGGCGTGACGCTGGTGTATGGCATCTTGCGCTTTTCCAACTTCGCCCACGGCGACACCATGGCCTTTGGCGCCATGGTGGCCATCCTCGTGACCTGGTGGCTGCAGGCGCAGGGCGTGAGCCTGGGCTTCTTGCCCACGGCGCTGCTGGCGATCCCGTTTGCGGTGCTGGCCACGGTGGTTTTTGTGCTGCTGTGCGACCGTTGGGTGTATCGCTACCACCGCGTCAAGAAGGCGCCGGCGGTGGTGTTCCTGATCTGCTCGGTGGGGGTGATGTTCCTGCTCAACGGCATCGTGCGCTTCGTCATCGGCCCCGGCGAGCAGCACTTTGCCGACGGCGAGCGCTTCATCTTCACCGTGGCGCAGTTTCGCGAGTTCACCGGGCTCGAGCAGGGGGTGTCGTTTCGCACCAGCCAGGCGCTGACGCTGGTGAGCGCGCTGCTGATCGTGGTGGCGCTGTTCTGGTTCCTGGAGCGCACGCGCACCGGCAAGTCGATGCGCGCCTACTCCGACAACGAGAACCTGGCGCTGCTGTCGGGCATCAACCCAGACCGCGTGGTGCTCATCACCTGGGTGCTGGCCGCCGCGCTGGCCACCGTGGCCGGGGTGCTGTACGGGCTCGACAAGGGCTTTAGGCCCTTTACCTACTTCCAGTTGCTGTTGCCGATCTTTGCCGCCGCCATCGTCGGCGGGCTGGGCAGCCCGCTGGGGGCGATTGCGGGCGGCTTCATCGTCGCATTTTCTGAGGTGCTGCTGACCTACGCCTGGCGGCGCGTGTTCGAGTACCTGGGCCCCGAAGGCTGGGCCCCCGAAGGGCTGATGCAACTGCTCTCGACCGACTACAAGTTTGCGGTCTCGTTCGTGATTCTGGTGCTGGTGCTGCTGATCCGGCCCACCGGCCTGTTCGGAGGCAAATCGGTATGAACGCCTGGTTGAATCGCTACCTCGGAGCGCCGGCGCTGTTTGGCCTCATGGGCTTGGCGCTGGTGCTGGTGGGGGTGTTGCAGAGCTGGTCGCTGGCGCTGACCATCGCCATCTACTGCGTCACCGGTGCCATCATGGCGCTGGGGCTGAACGTGCAGTGGGGCTACGCCGGCCTGTTCAACGTCGGCCTGATGGGCTTTGCGGCGCTGGGCGGGATTGCGGCCGTGCTGGTCTCGATGCCGCCCACCACCGAGGCCTGGCAGGCCGGCGGCTCGGGCATCATCGCCTCGGTGCTGCTGTCGCTGGCCACGCTGGCGCTGGCGTTGCTGGTTTACCAGCGCATGCGCCGGGGCCGCGCGCGCATGTGGGCCATGGTGCTGATCTTGCTCGGCGGCTACGTCGTCACGCGCCAGTTCTTCGACCCGGCGGTGGAGCTGATCGAGGCCGTCAACCCGGCCGCCACCGGCTACCTGGGCGGGGCTGGGCTGCCGATCATGCTCTCGTGGGTGGTGGGCGGCCTGTTTGCCGCCGGCGCGGCGTGGCTGATCGGCAAGATCACGCTCGGCTTGCGCTCCGACTACCTGGCGATTGCCACGCTGGGCATCGCCGAGATCATCCTCTCGGTGCTGCGCTTCGAGGAATGGCTCACGCGCGGCGTCAACAACGTCAACGGCCTGCCGCGCCCGCTGCCGCAAGAGATCGACCTGCAGCAAACCGCCTGGGTGCAGGAATGGGCGCTGCGCCTGGGCACCACGGTGCCCGATCTGGCCTCGATCACGGTCAAGCTCGGCTACCTCGGGCTGGCGCTGGGCGTGCTGCTGCTGCTGTTCTGGCTGGCGCAAAGCGCCATCCACTCGCCCTGGGGCCGCATGATGCGCGCCATCCGCGACAACGAAACCGCCGCCGAAGCCATGGGCAAGGACGTGACCGGCCGGCACCTGCAGGTGTTCGTGCTCGGTTCGGCCATCGTCGGCGTGGCCGGCGCCATGCTGGTGACGATCGACGGCCAGTTCACGCCCAACGCCTACAACCCGCTGCGCTTCACCTTCCTGATCTGGGTCATGGTGATCGTGGGCGGCTCGGGCAACAACCTGGGCGCCATTCTGGGCGGCTTCCTGATCTGGTTCTTCTGGGTCCAGGCCGAGCCGATCGGCTTATGGTTCATGGACGTGATCACGGGCACGCTGCCGGCCGAGAGCTGGCTGCGCGCGCACCTGCTCGAGGGCGCGGCGCACATCCGGCTGATGGTGATGGGCCTGATCCTGCTGCTGGCGCTGCGCTTTCGCCCCCACGGGCTGATTCCGGAACACAGCGAGCGGCCGCATTCGCTGCGGCGTTAGGGGTGGGTGGGGCAGGCCAGCGCTGCGTCGTGTAGGCGAAAGTGGCCGACCCAGACCTAGGTGTCGAATCGGCTTTGTCCAATGCCGGGTCGGCCAACTCACGCGCCCGTTCGTACAGGGCATCGTCATTTGCCGGGTCTATCGGGTGTTTACGGGGCCGGGCTTGCGCGGCGCTGCGCGCTCTTGGGCCTGAAGGCGGCGCAGACGGCGGGGTCGGTCTCCAGGTAGGGGCCGCCGATCAGGTCGATGCAGTAGGGCACGGCGGCGAAGATGCCGGGCACCAGCACCTGGCCGCTGGGGTCGCGCAGGCCCTCGAGCGTCTCGGCGATGCTCTTGGGCTGGCCCGGCAGGTTGATGATCAGGCAGCGGCCGCGCAGCACTGCCACCTGGCGCGACAGAATGGCCGTGGGCACGAAGCGCAGCCCAATCTGGCGCATCTGCTCGCCAAAGCCGGGCAGCTCGCGCTCGGCGACGTCGCGCGTGGCCTCGGGCGTGACGTCGCGCGGGGCCGGCCCGGTGCCGCCGGTGGTGAGCACCAGCGCGCAGCCTGCTGCGTCGGCCAGCTCGATCAGGGTTTGGCCGATGCGCTCGCGTTCGTCGGGGATCAGGCGCGACTCGAACTGCAGCGGGTTGCGCAGCGCCCGGCGCAGCCAGTCTTGCAGAGCCGGCAGGCCCTGGTCGGTATAGACGCCAGCGCTGGCGCGGTCGCTGACCGAAACCAGCCCGATGCGCACCGGCTCCAGCGCGCTCATGCGGCCTCCAGCGGTTGCGCCGGGGCTTGGCGAAGAGCGGCAGGGTCTGGCGGCGGCTCCAGGCCGGCGCGCACAAGCTGATAGATTTCGCGGTAGCTTTTGCCCTGGCGTGCGGCTTTGCCGGCAGGTGCAGCGGCAGGCTCGGCGGCGCGCTGCGACTGCGCGTCCTTGCGCGCTTGCCGGATCAGGGTGCGCAGGTGCTGCGAGTCGGTGTCCGGGGCGATCTGCAGCCAGGCGCTGAGCGCCTCGTCGTCGGCCAGCAGGCGCTCGCGCCACTGCTCGGCCTGGTGCAGGCGCAGGGTGTCGGCGGCGCTGCCCTGGTGCTGCTCGGCCAGCGCCTGCTCGATCGTGGTCACGGTAGCGGCGTCGAGCCGGCGCATGAGTTTGCCGACGTACTGGAGCTGGCGCCGGCGGCCTTCGAAGTCGCTGATGCGCCGCGCCTCGGAGAGGGCGTTGAGCAGCGCGTCGGGCAAAGCCAGCCGGTCGAGCAAGCCGCTGCGCAGCGTCAGCAGCTGCTCGCCCAGTTGCTGCAGGTGCTCGCTGTGTTTTTTGAGGTCGGTCTTGCTGGTCTCGGTGTCGCCCTTGAATTCGCGCTTGAGTTCCAGGTCCAGTTCGCTGCCCGCAGCGACGAAGTGGCCTTTGACGAAGTAGCCTTTGGTGGGTTTGCGTGCCATCCGGCTATCATAGCGCCCAGCATGAAAAAATCCCGATCCCCTGCGCCAGCCCCCGGTCCGGCTGGCCCCACTGGTGCCCCTGGCCCGCACACCCACCCCGCCGCCCCTGCCGCTCAACCCGCCCCCGAAGCGGGTTTTCAGTACCACCGGCAGCAGTTCGAGGCCTTGGCCGATCTGGCTTTGCAGCACGCCAGGCAGCTCGGGGCCGCCGATGCGGCGGTCGAGGTCTCGGAGGGCGCGGGCCTCAACGTCTCGGTGCGCATGGGCGCGCTGGAAAACGTGGAGCGCAACCGCGACAAGTCGCTCGGCGTCACGGTCTATCTAGGGCAGCGCCGCGGCAACGCCTCCAGTTCCGACTTCAGCCCGCAGGCCATCCGCCAGGCCGTGCAGGCCGCTTACGACATCGCCCGCTACACCGCCGAAGACCCGGCGGCGGCCCTGCCCGACGAGCAGGACGTGGCCCGCGACGCCCCCGAGCTGGAGCTGTTTCACCCTTGGGCCATCGACGCGCAGCAGGCGCAGCAACTGGCGCTGCGCTGCGAGGCGGCGGCGCTGCAAACCAGCAAACACATCCGCAACAGCGAAGGCGCGGCGGTGTCGGCGCAGCAGTCGCACTTTTACGCCGAGCACATGCGCGGCGGCGAGCGCGGGCGCGAGGGCATTTTTCGCGGTGGCTACGCCAGTTCGCGCCACAGCCTGTCGGTCAGCCCCATCGCCGGCAAGGGTGCGCAGATGCAGCGCGACCACTGGTACAGCTCGATGCGCAGCGCGGACGATCTGGCCAGCCCCGAAGCGGTGGGGCGCTACGCCGCCGAGCGCGCGCTGGCGCGGCTGGCACCGCGCAAGATCGCCACCACCGAATGCCCGGTGTTGTTCGAGTCGCCGCTGGCGGCTGGGCTGCTGGGGGCCTTCGTGCAGGCCATCAGCGGCGGCGCGCTGTACCGCAAAACCAGTTTTCTGCTCGACAGCCTGGGCCGCCAGGTGTTCCCCGAGCACATCGACTTGCACGAAAACCCGTGGGTGCTGCGCGGCAAAGGCAGCGCCCCGTTCGACAGCGAAGGCGTGCGCACGCAGGCCCGCGAGGTGCTGAGCAGTGGCTGCGTCAAGGGCTATTTTCTGGGCAGCTACTCGGCGCGCAAGCTCGGGATGCGCACCAGCGGCAACGCGGGCGGCTCGCACAACCTGTACCTGCGCAGCCGCCTGACGCGGCCCGAAGACGATCTGCCGGCCATGCTGCGCCGGCTCGGCACCGGCCTGTTCGTCACCGAACTGATGGGGCAGGGCGTGAACTACGTCACCGGCGACTACTCGCGCGGCGCCAGCGGCTTCTGGGTCGAGGGCGGCGCCATCGCCTACCCGGTGCAAGAGATCACCATCGCCGGCAACCTCAAGGACATGTTTCTGGGCCTGCAAGCGATCGGTGCCGACGAGTTTGCCTTTGGCTCCAAGAACGTCGGTTCGGTGCTGATCGAGCGCATGAAGGTCGCGGGCACCTGAGGGCCGCCGGCGGCGCGGCGCCGGCGTTGAGCTGGGTGGGTTAAACCGGCAGCGCGGCGGCCACCACTGGCGCGCCCCACAGGCGCGAGATCAGCTCCGAGGCGTGGGCGCAGTCGCCGCTGCTCCAAAAATCGGTGCGGCCGCCTGCGCCTGGGGTCTGGGCCGCAGCAATCGGCGTGGTACCCGGCGTGGTACCTAGCGCAGCGTTCGACGCAGCA
Organism: Pseudomonadota bacterium; assembly: GCA_041694945.1. Taxonomy (GTDB): domain Bacteria; phylum Pseudomonadota; class Gammaproteobacteria; order Burkholderiales; family Burkholderiaceae_C; genus Serpentinimonas. Next base: position 3,030 of record JBGFRU010000033.1, on the reverse strand, counting down.
GCCGGCAAGCGGCGCAGCAGCTCGCGCGCCACGGCGGCTGCCGGGTCCAGCACCTGCACGCCGGGGCCGGCGTGGTGCTCGATCAGCGGGCGCAAAAAGGGGTAGTGGGTGCAGCCCAGCACCAGCACATCGGCCCCTTGTGCCAGCAGCGGATCGAGGCAGGCAGCCACCGCCGCCCTAGAGGCGGGGCCATCGAGCTCACCGCGCTCCACCAGCTCAACCCAGCCCGGGCAGGCTTGGGTCAGCACCCGCACCGGCCCGGCGTGGGCCGCGATCAGGCGTGCCAAGCCCGGGCTGTGCACGGTGTTGTGGGTGGCGAGCACGCCCACGGTGCCGCTGCGCGTGGCAGCCACGGCGGGCTTGACGGCCGGCTCGATGGCCACCAGCGGCAGCTGCGGGAAGCGCTGGCGCAGCGCTTGGATCGACAGGCCGGTGACGGTGTTGCACGCCACCACCACCGCTTGCACCGGCTGCGCCGCCAAAAATTCGATGATGCGCTCAGCGCGCGCCTGCACCTGCTGCGCCGCCTTGTCGCCGTAGGGGGCATGGCCCGAATCGGCCACGTAGCGCAGCGCCTGCGCCGGCAGCAGCGCGCGGATTTCGCGCAGCACCGACAAGCCGCCGACGCCGGAGTCGAACACGCCCACGGCGGCACCGGCGTCGCCGTGTGGCAGCGCTGGGGCGGCTGGAGGGTGCGGCGGCAAGGTTGGCATGGGGGGTGAATGCTGGGCGAATGTTGGGGAAATTTTGGGCCAATGTTGGGGAAATAGGGCGCGAATTCGAGGCGAGTGGCGCGGGTGCGGCGGCCGGGCGAGTGGGGCTGGTGGGCCAGGAGCCACGTCCTGCGGGTCTGCCAAGCAAAGCAGCCCGCCAAAGCAAGCTCTAGCGGGCTGTTGTCGGGCTGTTGTCCGGTGCCCCAAGTGGGGCGGCCTGATCAGTACATGCGTTTGGGCAGTTGCATCGAGCGCACGCGCTTATAGTGGCGCTTGACGGCGGCTGCCTTCTTGCGCTTGCGCTCGGCGGTGGGTTTTTCGTAGAACTCGCGTGCGCGCAAGTCGTTGAGCAGGCCCAGTTTTTCGATGGTGCGCTTGAAGCGGCGCAAAGCGACATCAAAAGGTTCGTTGTCTTTAACGCGGATGGTGGTCATTAGCCAAAAGTTTCCAGGATTGCGCCGCGTCGGTTCTAGGGCAAGATCGAGCCCCTAGGCCGCGCTGCAAAAATTTTTCCCCGTCTGGTGGTGGATCAAGGCCGACGGGGGGTTGCCAGCAAAGCTTGGAATTATATGCATCTGCGCCAGGCTTGGGAAGGGCTTGGTGTGTTTTCGGCGCTACAGTGCGTTTGCAGGAGGCAGTTTGGATGTTTGAATCGGCAGAAATCGGGCACCGGGTCGATAAAGAGCGCTGGAAGCAGGAGTCGGCGCGCCTGCGCCAGGCGCTGTTGCAAGCCCAGTACCGGCTGCTGCATGAGGCGCACACGGCGGTGCTGATCTTGGTCAACGGCGTCGATGGCGGTGGCCGCGGCGAGACCGTGAACACGCTCAACGAGTGGATGGATCCGCGCCACATCCGCACCGAAGCTTTTGGCCCGCTCACGCCCGAAGACCGCAAGCACCCCGAGATGTGGCGCTTTTGGCAGGTGTTGCCGCCCAAGGGCCGCATCGGGATTTTTTTCGGCTCCTGGTACACCGACCCGGTGTACTCTTACGCTAGGGGCGGCGAGCCCCACGACCGCTTCGTGCAGCGGCTGGAGCGCATCCGCCAGTTTGAGCGCATGCTGGTCGCCGAAGGGGTGGTGCTGGTCAAGCTGTGGTTTCACTTGTCCAAAAAAACGGCCAGGGAGCGCTTCAAAGCCCTGCAATCCGACCCCAAAACCGCTTGGCGCGTCACGCCCCAAGAAAAAAACAACCTCAGGCACTACGACCGCTTCATCGAGGTGAGCGACGAGGCGCTGCGCAAGACCAGCATCGGTGAGGCCTCGTGGCTGGTGATCGACGGCAGCGACCCAGCCTACCGCACCCTGAGCGCCGCGCAGCACCTGCTGCAGGCGATGCAGACGGCGCTCGCCCGCCCAGTGGCCGCCGGCGAGGCTGCGCCGGCCATCGCAGCCGCTGCCGACCGGGTGTTGCACCAGCCACCCTTTCTGGCGCTCGACGACCGCAGCCTGCTCAAGGCACAAGATTACACGCGCAGCCTCAAGCGCAGCGTTTATGAAGACGAGCTCGAGCGCTGGCAAGGCAAGCTGGCCCTGCTCAGCCGCGACGCGCGCATGCAAAAACGCGCGCTGGCGCTGGTGTTCGAGGGCATGGACGCGGCCGGCAAGGGCAGCACCATCCGGCGCGTCACGCAGGCGCTGGATGCGCGCTTTTACCGCGTGGTGCCGGTTGCGGCCCCGAACGAAAACGAACGCGCCCAGCCCTACCTGTGGCGCTTTTGGCGCTACATCCCGGCGCTCGGGCGCGCGGTGATCTTTGACCGCTCGTGGTATGGCCGGGTGCTGGTCGAGCGCGTCGAAGGCTTGTGCGCTCCGGCTGACTGGCTGCGCGCCTACGGCGAGATCAACGAGTACGAAGAGGAGCTGAGCGACGCCGGGGTGGTGATCGTCAAGTTCTGGCTCGCCATCACGCCCGAGGAACAGCTGCGCCGTTTTCGCGAGCGCGAGCAAACGCTGTACAAAAACTTCAAGATCACGCCAGACGACTGGCGCAACCGCGAAAAATGGCCGCAGTACGAGCGCGCCGTGGAGGAGATGATCGACCGCACCTCGACCCAGGTGGCGCCGTGGCACATCGTGGCCAGCGACAACAAGCACTGGAGCCGCATCGAGGTCTTGCGCCACCTGTGCCAGCGGCTGGAGGCGGCGCTGGGGCGGGTGGCGTGAGGGTCCAGGCGCCGGACTGGGCTGCGCTCACCGCCTCTCAGTTATCCATTCCGCGAACGCGGCACCCGCGACGCATGAAACCGGTGTGTAATTGAGGGGCGGCGTCCGGCACAGAGGTCGGTTCGTACTTGGTGCTTCGAGCTCGTTTCTCAG
>JBGFRU010000031.1:0-4249 GCA_041694945.1 Pseudomonadota bacterium | reverse complement strand
CACTTTCCTGCCGCTGCCAGATGCGCGCCTCCCAGCTCTGGTCGGTGCGGCGGTCGAACAGCAGCAGGTGCGCTTCGTCGGCACCGACGCGCTGCGCGTAGTCGTCGGTTTGCTGCAGGCCTTGTTGCAATGCAGTTTCCGGCGCTTGGCGCACCAGTTTAAGCTCCAGCACCACGCGCTGCACCGGGCCGAGAAAGCCTTGGGCTTCGCTGGTGGGCCACTCCAGGAACAGATCGGTGCGCTTGCGCGCCAGCCCGTATTCGCGGCTGATGCGCCCGCCGCCGTTGACAATGCGCTGCAGGAAGGCTTGCAGCAGCAACTGCGGCCCGGCTTCGGGGTAGTGGACGCTGTTCAACCACGCTTCCGAATGCTCGCGGAAGAACTGCTGGAAGGCGGCGAGCAGCTTCGGGAGGTCGAGCTTGCGCTCGGGCGTGAGGTACCACTCTTGCTGGTGCGCGATCATGACCTGCTTGCTCCAGGTGAGCTCGCGCGGAATCACTTCCTGGTAGATGCGGTTGGCGATGCGCACCTGGGGGCGGGTTTCGATCAGCCCGAGGTCTTCGACGTATTGCAGGTCGTCTGGGGCGATGTCGTGCAGCAGCGCATCTTCCCCGGCCAGCAGGGCGCTGACCACGCCGCGCACGCGCGCTTCTTGCAGCTTGTCGGTGAGTTGGTCCAGGTGCGTGGCGCGGCTCTGGATCAGGCGCTCGCGCGCGGCTTTGTAGCGCTCCAGCGTCACGGGCAGGCCACGGTTGTGGCGCAGTTCGCGGTCGTTGTAGACGCATTCGTAACCCAGGGCGTTGACCAGCCAAGGCTGGCCGCGTGTGTCTTCCCAGAGTTCGGGGTAGATGGCGGCATCGATGGGTTGCCCGGTCTCGGCTTGGTGCTGCTGCCACAGGGCGATGGTTTCGCTCTGGCTGAAGTTGCCCAGGCGGATGGAGGTGGCCTTGATGTTGAAGGCACTCCCCCCCGTGATGATCTCGTGGTGCGCGGTGTGGATGCGGTAGTCGCGCACGTCGCGCACGCCGCACAGGATTACCGACTGCGGAAAGGCCCCCGGGCGCTGCGCGTAGCCGGCACGGATCTGGCGCAGCAGCGAGATCAGCGTGTCGCCGACCAGGGCGTCGACTTCGTCGAGCAGGAGCACCACGGGCTGGGCGCAATGCTGGCTAAAGCCGCTCAGCATGGAGCTGATGCGGTCTTCGATCTGCACCTGCGGCCCAGCTTGCGCGAGCCACTGCTGCATCCAGTCGTCGTGCAGATACAGCGCCGCCGAGCGCGCCAGCACCGAGCAAATGGTGGCGATGCCGGCCTCCACGCGCCCACGCGCCGCTTGCGCCGCTTCGATGTTGGCATAAAGCGCCCGGTAGCGCCCCTGCGCGTTCAGGTGCGCCATGAGCGCCAGCAGGGCCGTGGTCTTGCCGGTCTGGCGCGGCGCGTGCAGGACGAAGTAGCGCTTGGCGGCGATGAGCGCCTCGACTTCGGCCAAATCGATGCGCGCCAGCGGGTCGATCAGGTAGTGATCGCCCACCACCGAGGGGCCAGCGGTGTTGAAGTTTTTCATCAAAGGGACGCTTGCGCGCATGACGGCAGACCCAGCGGCCCACCTGCAGGCCATTGTACGCAGCCCCTCAGGTGCATCGGCTTGTGTCAGCCCCAGGGGTCAAAGTCGCCGCGGCTGGCAAAGTCCTGGAGCTGCTGCTGCTCGCGATCGGCAGCGCGCGCAAGACGGCGTTGCTCGTTCAGCCAAAGCTTGAGGCTGGCCAGTGCCTGCACTTGCTGCAGGTCGTGCTGCATCAGGTCGAGCTCGGCTTGCACATCGTCGAGTTCGTCTTGCAGCGCGCGCTGCAGGCTGGCGGTGCTGATTGCCGCAAAGGGCGACAGGCCAAATTCGGCGGCCCAGCGCCGTTGGCAGGCCTGGCGGTCGCGCTCGAGCGCGGCGGCCTGCTGTTTGAGCAGCAGGGTCAGGCTGCGCAGGCGCTCCTCGCCCACACGCTCGAGGTGGTCTGGATCCACCAGCTCGGCGCGCCACTGCAGCTCGAGCAGCGCCACCAGGTCGCGGTTGGCGTAGGCGGCGTTGACGGCGCTCATGAGCGCGTGTTTCTGCTCCTGATCGGCGGCGTCGGCGGCGCGGTCGGGGTGCAGCGCGCTGGCCAACTGGCGGTAGAGCAGGCGCAGGGTGGCGTCGGCATCGGCCAGGCTGGCAGCGGCTTTGGCGGCGGCGGCGCTGGGTTTGCGGCGCGCTTGTTTGGTGGCGCGCTGGCTGGCTTTTTGCTGCTCGTGCGCGTCGATTTGCTGCTGCAAGTGATCGATGGCGGCATGCAGCCCGGCCCCTGGATTGTCGGGGTCGAAGTCGGGCAGCTCGGTGTCGAGCACGTGGCCCATGACGTGCTGCAGCTCTTGGTGCAGGGCTTGGGCTTGCTCACGCTGGCGCTCGGCCAGGGTCTTGGGGCTGCGCCGGTCGTGCAGGGCCGCCATCTCGGCATCGCCCGCGAGCGCCAGGTCCTCGGCTTGGGCACAGACGATGCGGCGCAGCGTGGCCAACTGGTTGGCGCTCAGGCCCTTGGGTTTGCCCTCGAACCACGGGTCGAGCGCCAGCACGATGGCGCGGCGCAGTTGCTTTTGCTGCTCCAGCAAGGGGCCGAGCTGCTGGGCGCAGCGGGCTTGGTGTGCGAGGCAATCGGCTTCGAGCGTTTGCAACTGCAGGCGCAGGCGCTCGATGCGGGCGCGCTCGCGCTCAAAGGCCTGCCCGGCGGCAGAGCGCAGGCGCTGGCCCGGTGCCAGCACGCGCAAGGCGGTGCCGGCCTGCTGGCCGCTGGCGGTGGCCGCAGCGGCACCCAGGGGCGGGGTGTCGTCACCAAACAGGCTGGGTTGCTCGGCAAAGCGCGGGTCGGAGGCGTGCGCACGGGGCGCGCTGCGGCTGGAGCGTGGCATGGGCTCAACCCCGCACTTCGCCTTGGCCCAGCACCACGTACTTGAGCGAGGTCAGGCCCTCGACCCCGACCGGGCCGCGGGCGTGGAACTTGTCGGTGCTGATGCCGATTTCGGCCCCCAGGCCGTACTCGAAGCCGTCGGCAAAGCGCGTGCTGGTGTTGACCATGACGCTGCTCGAGTCCACCTCGCGCAAGAAGCGCTGCGCGTGCGCGTGTTCACGCGTGAGGATGGCGTCGGTGTGCTGGCTGCCGTAGCGGTTGATGTGCGCAATCGCTTCGTCCAGCCCGGCCACCACTTTGACGCTGATGATCGGGGCCAGGTATTCCTCGGCCCAGTCGGCCTCGGTGGCGGGGACGAGCAGCGGGACGGGCGCGCTGCCGGGTGCAGCGGGGGCGACGCCAGCGCCATCCCCGCCCAGTGCCGGCGTCAAAATCGCCAGGCTCTCGGGGCAGCAGCGCATCTGAACGCCCTTGGCGGCAAAAATGGCCCCGATGCGCGGCAAGAACTCGGCCGCCACGGCTTGCGCCACGAGCAGGCTTTCGGTGGCGTTGCAGGGGCTGTATTTCTGCGTCTTGGCGTTGTCGGTCACGCGCAGCGCGAGCTCGAGGTCGCAGGGCGCATCAACATAGGTGTGGCAGTTGCCATCCAGGTGCTTGATCACCGGCACCTTGGCCTCGGCGCTGATGCGCTCGATCAGGCCCTTGCCGCCGCGCGGGATGATCACGTCCACGTACTGCGGCATGGCGATGAGCTGGCCGACGGCGGCGCGGTCGGTGCAGGGGACGAGCTGCACGGCTTGAGGCGGCAAGCCAGCTTGCTGCAGCGCCTGCTGCACCAGCGCAGCCAGGGCGCGGTTGCTGGCGATGGCCTCGGAGCCGCCGCGCAAGATGCAGGCGTTGCCGCTCTTGATGGCCAACGAGGCGGCTTCGATGGTGACGTTGGGCCGGCTCTCGTAAATCATGCCAAAGACGCCGATGGGCACGCGCATCTGCCCGACGCGGATGCCGCTGGGCTGCTGGCGCAGGCCGCTGATTTCACCGATCACATCCGGCATGGCGGCGAGCTGCTCGCAGCCCTGGGCGCAGGTTTCGATGCTGGCCGCGCTCAGGCGCAGGCGGTCCAGCAGCGGCGCGGCCATGGCGGCGGCGCGGGCGCGCTCGAGGTCGATGGCGTTGGCGGCTTGCAGCGGCGCGCCGTGTTGGCGCAGCAAAGCGGCCAGGCCGCGCAAGGCGGCGGCCTTGACGGCGGCGCTGGCGCGGGCCATCTGCGCCGCTGCGGCGCGGGCCTGGCGGCCCAGGGCGGGCCTGAGTTCGGG
>JBGFRU010000023.1:0-40249 GCA_041694945.1 Pseudomonadota bacterium | reverse complement strand
CAACTGAGAAACGAGCTCGAAGCACCAAGTACGAACCGACCTCTGTGCCGGACGCCGCCCCTCAATTACACACCGGTTTCATGCGTCGCGGGTGCCGCGTTCGCGGAATGGATAACTGAGCTGGATGTCGATTTCCTCGGCCCCGTCGATCACGTGGTGGTTGGTGAGCACGTGGCCGGCGCTGCTGACGATCACCCCGGAGCCCAGCCCGGTTTGGGGCGAGCGCGGCGCCTGCTCGCCAAAAAAGAAGCGAAACCAGGGGTCGTCGGCGTGCGGGTGGCGCTGCGGGGCCTGACGGGCGCTGATGCTCACCACCGCCGGCGCCGCCAGCTGTGCCGCCGCGCTCAGGCTGGCAGCGGCCACCGCTTCGCTGCGTGCCGCGCCGGGGGCGGCTTCGAGCAGCGGCACGGTGCGCAGCTGCACTGGGCGCTGCAGCCACTGCGGCTGCAAGGTGGCGACCACGAACCAGGCCGCCAGCAGCACCGTCACGGTTTGGGAAAACAACAGCCAAGTCTGTTTCATTTTGGATTCTGTCTGTCTTTTGCGCACAGTTTGACCTGCGTCAAGGCGCCGGCGATGAAGCTGGCATCCAATCGGGCTGTCTTTTAATCCCACATGAAAGGAAGGGTCATGGAGGCCTGGAATGAGCTGTTTTCAACCACCTACGGTTTGCTCAGCATCGTCACCATCGTCGGCGTGATCGTCATGGCGGCGTGGTTTTACCGCTATTTTGTCACCAAGATGCACGAGTCGGAGCGCGAAGAAAAGCAGCGCTCGAAGCAAGGCCCGCTGGGTCGCCCGTCCGGGCAGGCTTAAGCCCGTGCGCGGCGGGTGCGACAATCGGGCACCTTGTGTGTCCGAGCGGGTTGCGCCATGCCTACATCCTTAGCCCCTTGCGGTCTTGTTGCGCAGGCCGTCGAGCGCGGCCTGCTGCTGCAGCGCCTCGATGCCACGCTGCAACCCGAGCGCTTTCAAGACTATGGCCCCAACGGCCTGCAGGTCGAGGGCCGAGCGCAGGTGCGGCACTTGGTCAGCGGCGTCACGGCCAGCCGCGAGTTGATCGAGCGCGCCATCGCCGCCGGGGCCGATGCCATTCTGGTGCATCACGGCCTGTTCTGGCGCGGTCAAGGCGCTTGCGTCACCGGTTGGCTGAAGCAGCGGCTGGCGCTGCTGCTGGCGCACGATGTGAGCCTGCTGGCCTACCACCTGCCGCTCGACGCCCACCCCAGCCTGGGCAACAACGCCCAGTTGGCGCAGCGCCTGGGTTTTAGCCCCTTGGCCGACGGCTGGGGCCGCTTTGGCGAGCAGGAGTTGGGCTTTGTCGGCCACACCGATTGCCCCGACGCCAGCGCCCTGGCGGCGCACGTGCAGCAGCAACTGGGGCGGCCCGTGACGCTCATCGACGCCCCCGGCCGCCCTTTGCGCCGCATCGCTTGGTGCAGCGGCGGGGCGCAGGGGTATTTCGAGGCGGCCATCGCCGCCGGGGCCGATGCCTTCATCACCGGTGAGCTGTCTGAGCCGCAAACGCACCTGGCGCGCGAATGCGGCGTGGCCTATCTGGCTTGCGGCCACCACGCCACCGAGCGCTACGGCGCCCCGGCGCTGGGGGCGGCGGTGGCCGCCGAGCTGGGCCTGACGCACCAGTTCATCGACATCGACAACCCGGCATGAACGCGCCGCGCCCCATCGCCATCAGCATGGGCGACCCGGCCGGTGTGGGGCCGGAGCTGATCGCGCAGGTGTTTCGCTTGCAGCCCGACTGGGCCAGCCGCTGCGTGGTGGTGGCCGACCTGGCCGTGATGCGCCGCGCCGTGGCCCTCAGCGGTGGCCTGTTGCCGCTGGCCGTGCTGGAGCACTGGCAGCAGGCGGCCGCGCTGCCGCCGCGCTGCGTGCCGCTGCTGCCGCTGCCGGCCGTGGCCGAGCTGCCGCCCTTGGGTCAAGTGAGCGCCGTGGCCGGGCGCGCTGCGGCCCGCGCCGTCGAAGTGGCCACGGCGGCGGTGTTGCGCGGCGAGGCGGCGGCGCTGGTCACCGCCCCGATTCACAAAGGGGCGTGGCACGCCGCCGGCATCCACCATCCCGGCCACACCGAGATGCTGCAGGCGCTGGCGGCGGCGCACGTGGGCTGCGCCGTGGAGCAGTTGCCGGTGCGCATGATGCTCTCCAACGCCGAGCTGCACACGGTGTTGGTGAGCGTGCACCTGCCCTTGCGGGCGGCCATCGACGCCGTGACCCAGGCGCAGGTGTTGCAAAGCCTGCAGCTCACGCACCGGCATTTTGCGCAGGTGCTGGCGCGCCCGCGGTGTCGCATCGCGGTGGCGGGCCTGAACCCGCACGCGGGCGAGGGCGGGCTGTTTGGGCGCGAAGAAATCGAGCACATCGCGCCGGCCATCGCGGCCGCCAAGGCCGAGGGCATCGACGCCCATGGCCCCTTTGCCCCCGACACGGTGTACATGCGCGCGCGCCGTGGCGAGTTCGACGTCGTGCTGGCCATGTACCACGACCAGGGGCTGATTCCGGTCAAGTACCTGGGGCTGGAGCAGGGCGTCAACACCACGCTGGGCCTGCCGTTCTTGCGCACCAGCCCAGACCATGGCACCGCCTTCGATCTGGCCGGCAGTGGCAGCGCCGACCCCTCCAGTCTGCTGGCCGCAGTGCGCGCTGCGTTGGCACACACAGATCGGCCCCTGTAGGCGGGAAATACCGCCGGTGGTTACCAAGTGCTGCCAAGGGTTTTGGGCGCTGGCTGGTTTCAATCCCTTACAATGCGCTGTGCTTTGGGGCGTTGAAGCAGCTGCGCTGGCTTTGTCGCCCCGACTCCCGAGTCCTCACGTCACAGAAAGATTCCCATGAGCGAAGCCGCCGTTGACAACGGTCGCCGTGTTTGGCTGATTTCCACCTGCGCCATGGGCGGCGTGGGGGCAGCCGCGGTCGCCGTCCCCTTCGTCAGTTCATTTCAACCTTCTGCGCGTGCGCGCGCGGCCGGGGCCTCGGTCGAGGTGGATATCTCGCGCCTGGCCCCGGGCGAAAAAATGGTGGTCGAGTGGCGCGGGCGCCCAGTCTGGATCCTGCACCGCACGCCCGAAATGTTGGCCTCGCTGGAACGCGTCGAGCCGCGCCTGGCCGACCCCGAATCCGAGCGCCGCACCTTCCCCACGCCCGAGTACGCGCTCAACCGCCATCGATCCATCAAGCCCGAGTTTCTGGTGGCGGTGGGCATCTGCACCCACTTCGGTTGTTCGCCGACCTCGCGTTTTGCCATGGGCGACCAGCCCGGGTTGCCGGCCGACTGGCCGGGCGGCTTCTTCTGCCCCTGTCACGGCTCGGCCTTTGATTTGTCGGGGCGCGTGTTTGCCAACATGCCGGCACCCGACAACCTCGAAGTCCCGCCCCACATGTACCTGAGCGACACCCTGCTCCTGGTGGGCGAAGACCAACAAGCCTGAAGGCACGCAAAAGGAAGATCATGGCTGCCGAATACAAAGAAATCTCCCCCAACGCCCCGGCGGGCGAGCAGTTGCTCAACTGGATCGACAACCGCTTTCCGCTCAGCAAGCTCTACAAAGAGCATCTGTCCGAATACTACGCGCCCAAAAACCTCAACTTCTGGTACTTCTTTGGCTCGCTGGCGCTGCTGGTGCTGGTGATCCAGATCGTCTCGGGCATCTTTTTGGTGATGCACTACAAGCCCGACGCGACGCTCAACGCCGCCGGCGTGCCGGTGGCCTTTGCCTCGGTCGAGTACATCATGCGCGAAGTCGAGTGGGGCTGGCTGATCCGCTACATCCACTCCACCGGGGCCTCGTTCTTTTTCATCGTGGTCTATCTGCACATGTTCCGCGGCCTGATCTACGGCTCCTATCGCAAGCCGCGCGAACTGATCTGGCTCTTTGGCTGTGGCATTTTGCTGGTGATGATGGCCATCGCCTTCACCGGCTACCTGCTGCCGTGGGGCCAGATGTCGTTCTGGGGTGCGGCGGTGATCGTCAACCTGTTCGTCGCCATCCCCATCATCGGCCCCGATCTGGCGCTGCTCATCCGCGGCGACTTCGTGGTCGGCGACGCGACGCTGAACCGCTTCTTCAGTCTGCACGTGATCGCGCTGCCGCTGGTGCTGCTGGGCCTGGTGGTGGCGCACATCATCGCGCTGCACGAAGTCGGCTCCAACAACCCCGACGGCATCGAGATCAAGAAGCACAAGGACGCCAACGGCAAGCCGCTCGACGGCATCCCGTTTCACCCCTACTACTCGGTGCACGACCTGATGGGCGTGGGCGTGTTCCTGATGATCTTCTCGGCCGTGGTGTTCTTTGCGCCCTCGGGCGGCGGCTACTTTCTCAAGTACACCAACCTGATCCCCGCCGACCCGCTGGTCACGCCGGCGCACATCGCCCCGGTCTGGTACTTTGCACCCTACTACTCGATGCTGCGCGCCGTGACCACCGAGTTCATGTACGTGCTGGTGGCCTGTACCTGGGTGGCGGCCTTCCTGGCCCTGTTCCGCAGCCACTTGACCCTCAAGGGCAAGGGCTTGGTCTTGGGCGGCGCCGTGGTCGGTACACTGGCCATGCTCGGCCTCGACGCCATGTTCTGGGGCGTGGTCGTCATGGGCGCGGCGGTGGTGATTCTGTGCTTCCTGCCCTGGTTTGACCGTTCGCCGGTGGCCTCCATCCGCTACCGCCCGACCTGGAACAAGTACCTGTATGGCGCCTTTGTCATCAACTTTGCCATCCTGGGCTACTACGGGGTGTTGCCGCCATCGGTCATCAGCACCCGCTTCTCGCAGTTCGGCACCTTGTTCTACCTCGGCTTTTTCCTGCTGATGCCGTGGTGGAGCCGCTTGGGTGAGTTCAAGCCGGTGCCTGGCCGCGTCAGCTTCACCCCGCACTGATCAGCCGATCCTACGCATACGCTGGAGTCAACGAATATGAAAAAATGGATTGTGGCTGGCCTGTTGGCGTTTGGTCTGGTCTCGGGCGCGGTGGCGGCCAAAGGCGCGTTCCCGCTGGACCGTGCCCCCGACCTGAGCAACGACGTCGAGGCCTTGCAACGCGGCGGCAAGCTGTTCATCAACTACTGCCTGAGCTGCCATTCGGCCTCGTTCGAGCGCTACAAGCGCTTCAAGGAACTGGGCCTGACCGAGCGCCAGATTCGCGACAACTTTCTGTTCACCGACGGCCGCGTGGGTGATCTGATGCAGGCCGCCATCAGCCCGGCCGACGCCAAGGTGTTCTGGGGCAAAGCCGCCCCCGACCTGAGCATGATCACGCGTTCGCGCGCCGGCTCGGGCGGCACCGATTACATCTACACCCTGCTGCGTTCGTACTACCGCGACGACACCATCGGCCACGGCTGGAACAACCTGGCTTTCCCGACCATCGCCATGCCCAACCCGCTGTGGTACCTGCAAGGCGAGCGCCGTCCGATCATCGAAACCGTGACTCACGCCGACGGCAGCAACACACAGGTGCTGCGCGGCTGGGAACAGGTCACGCCCGGCACCATGAGCGAAGCAGAGTTCAACCGCTCGGTGGCCGAACTGGTGGCTTTCCTCGACTGGTTGGCCGAGCCGCACCAAGACCAGCGCCAGCAACTCGGGATTTTTGTGCTGCTGTTCCTCGCCGGCTTCACCGCCCTGGCCTGGAAGCTGAACAAGGAATACTGGAAAGACATCAAGTAACTCCTGCATGCACGCCGCCCACAGCCGGGCCTGCTTGTGACAGTGGTCTGCCTTGCCCCTTTGGGGCTTCATCGGGCACGCCACTGTTTGTTTTTTGTATCTAGGAGCTGACAGCCATGATGGTTCTGTACTCGGGCACCACCTGCCCTTTCTCGCACCGCTGCCGTTTCGTGCTGTTCGAAAAGGGCATGGACTTTGAAATCCGCGACGTCGATCTGTACAACAAGCCCGAAGACATCGCGCTCATGAACCCCTACGCGCAGGTGCCGATTCTGGTCGAGCGCGACCTGATCCTGTACGAGTCCAACATCATCAACGAGTACATCGACGAGCGCTTCCCGCACCCGCAACTGATGCCAGGCGACCCGGTGGAGCGCGCGCGCGTGCGCCTGTTTCTGCTCAACTTCGAGAAAGAGCTGTTCACCCACGTCTCGGTGCTCGAAAACCGCAGCCTCAAGAGCGGCGACAAGTCGATCGACAAAGCCCGCATCCACATCCGCGACCGCCTGACCCAGTTGGCCCCGGTGTTCCTCAAAAACAAATTCATGCTGGGCGACAACTTCTCGATGCTCGACGTGGCGATTGCACCGCTGCTGTGGCGGCTGGACCACTACGGCATCGAGCTGAGCAAAAACGCCGCGCCGCTGCTCAAGTACGCCGAGCGCATTTTTTCACGTCCGGCCTACATCGAGGCGCTCACGCCGTCCGAAAAGGTGATGCGCAAGTAAGCGCCGCCCGCCATGAACCAGGACAAGCCAGCGCTGCCCTCGACCCGGCCCTACCTCATTCGGGCCCTGCACGAGTGGTGCAGCGACCACGGTTTCACTCCCTACCTGGTGGTGGCGGTGGACGCCACGGTGCGGGTGCCGCCAGAGTTTGTGCAAGACGGCCAGATCGTGCTCAACACCAGCTACGAGGCCACCAGCCACCTGCAGCTGGGCAACGACTGGATCGAGTTCAAGGCCCGCTTTGGCGGGGTGCCGCGCGACGTGCAGGTGCCGGTCGATCACGTGCTGGCGATCTACGCGCGCGAAAACGGCAGCGGCATGGCTTTTGACCCGCCCGAGCCCGCAGCACAGAATCAGGCGGCCCCGGCAGATGCCGGGCCCGGCCTCAGGCTGGTGCCCTTGGCTGGGCCCGAGCCCGAAGCCGAGGCGCCCAGCGCGGGCCCTGAACCCCCCCTGCCTGGCCCTGGGCCGGGCAAGCCGCGCCAGCCCGTGCTCAAGCGCGTGAAGTAGGACGCGTGAAGTAGAATACGCACCCGTCGCCGCCTTAGCTCAGTTGGTAGAGCAACCGCCTTGTAAGCGGTAGGTCGTCAGTTCGAATCCGACAGGCGGCACCATCCCCCCGTTTTTGGTACAATGCGCGATTCTTTGGGAATCAGCCCAGAGAAATCACCATTTGAGGTTTCCAATGTACGCGGTCATAAAAACCGGCGGCAAGCAATATCGCGTTGCCGTTGGCGAAAAACTTAAAGTAGAACAGATTGCTGCGGACGTGGGCCAGGAAATCGTGATCGACCAGGTGTTGGCCGTCGGCAGCGGCGACAGCATCCAGGTTGGCACGCCCTTGGTCAGCGGCGCAACGGTCACAGCCACGGTGGTCTCGCACGGTCGTGGCGACAAGATCCGCATCTTCAAGATGCGCCGGCGCAAGCACTACCAGAAGCGCCAGGGCCACCGGCAAAACTTCACCGAGCTGCAAATCGGCTCGATCCAGGCTTAAGGAGCGGCACACCATGGCACAGAAAAAAGGCGGCGGCTCAACCCGCAACGGCCGCGACTCACAACCCAAGATGCTGGGCGTCAAGGTCTTTGGTGGCCAGCAAGTCTCGGCCGGTGCAATCATCGTGCGCCAGCGCGGCACCCAATTCCACCCCGGCACCGGCACCGGCATCGGCAAGGACCACACCATTTTTGCCACCGTCGATGGCACGGTGGGCTTTGCCGTCAAGGGCGCCCTGAACCGCAAGGTCATCAGCGTCGAGGCCGCCGCAGCGCCCGAGTCGGCCTGATTGGCCTGAGCGGCTTGCTCCAGCGGCCACGGCCGGCCTGCAGCCAATCCCTCCACAGCCAACCCAGAGGCCCGCTTGCGGGCCTTTTGCCCATCAAGTTGCCTGCCAGGGCGCCGTAGCCCCCACATTGGCCTCACAATTGCCCCCATGAATTTTGTAGACGAAACCACGATCGAGGTGGCGGCGGGCGATGGAGGCAGTGGCTGCGCCTCGTTCCGGCACGAAAAGTACAAGGAATTCGGCGGCCCCGACGGCGGCGACGGCGGCCGTGGCGGCCACGTCTATGCCCTGGCCGACGAAAACCTGAACACGCTGGTGGACTTTCGCTACACGCGCAAGTTCGAGGCCCAGCGCGGCGAGCACGGCAAGGGCTCCGACATGTTCGGCCACAAGGGCGAGGACATCGTGCTCAAGATGCCGGTCGGCACCCTGATCCGCGACGCCGACACCGGCGCCCTGCTGCACGAACTGTTGCAACCGGGCCAACTGGTGCTGCTGGCCAAGGGCGGCGACGGCGGTTTTGGCAACCTGCGCTTCAAGAGCGCCATCAACCGCGCCCCACGCCAAAAAACCCCAGGCCACCCCGGCCAGCGCTTCAACCTGCAGCTCGAGCTCAAGCTGCTGGCCGACGTCGGGCTGCTGGGCCTGCCCAACGCCGGCAAATCGACCTTCATCACGGCGGTGTCCAACGCCCGACCGAAGATCGCCGACTACCCCTTCACCACCTTGCACCCGAACCTGGGTGTGGTGCGCGTGGGGCCCGAAAAAAGCTTCGTCGTCGCCGATCTGCCCGGCCTGATCGAGGGCGCGGCCGAAGGCGCGGGGCTGGGGCACCTGTTCTTGCGCCATTTGCAGCGCACCCGGCTGCTGCTGCACGTGGTCGATCTGGCCCCTTTCGACGACGCGGTCGATCCGGTGGCGCAGGCGCGCGCGATCGTCAAGGAACTCAAAAAATACGACCCGGCGCTGCACGCCAAGCCGCGTTGGTTGGTGCTCAACAAGCTCGACATGGTGCCCGAAGCCGAGCGCGCGGCGCGTGTGCGCGACTTTGTGCGCCGCTTTCGCCACAAGGGACCGGTGTTCCAGATTTCGGCCCTCACCCGCGAGGGCTGCGAGCGCCTGGTGCAGCAAATCTACCAGCACATCGCGGCCGGCCAGCAGGCCGAACGGCCGCCAGCCGAGATCGATCCGCGCTTCGAGCCTTAAAATCGGCCGCGCCGCGAGCTTTGTTCTGGTCCGCCCCTCCTTCCTTGTTCCATGGATCAACCTGTCTGCCTGGCGCCTGAATGGCGCGTCTCCGAGGCCGCCGTGGCCGAGCGGCTGCGCGCCGCGCGCCGCATCGTGGTCAAGGTCGGCTCGAGCCTGGTCACCAACGAAGGCCGCGGGCTCGACGAAGCCGCCATCGGCCAGTGGAGCGCGCAGCTGAGCATCCTGGTGGGGCAGGGGCGCGAAGCGATCGTGGTCAGCAGCGGCGCCATTGCCGAGGGCATGAAGCGCCTGGGCTGGGCCGTGCGCCCCAAAGCCATCAACGAGCTGCAGGCCGCCGCCGCCGTGGGCCAGATGGGGCTGGTGCAGATGTACGAGACCAAGCTGCGTCAGTTGGGGCTGGGCAGTGCGCAGGTGCTGCTTACCCACGCCGACCTGGCCGACCGCGAGCGCTACCTGAACGCGCGCTCGACCCTGCTCACGCTGCTGGCGCACCGGGTGCTGCCGGTGATCAACGAAAACGATACCGTGGTCACGGACGAGATCAAGTTCGGCGACAACGACACCCTGGGTGCCCTGGTGGCGAACCTGGTGGAGGCGGACGTGCTCGTCATCCTCACCGACCAGCGCGGGCTGTACGAGGCCGACCCGCGCCGGCACCCGCAGGCCCGCTTCGTGCAGGCGGCGCGCGCCGGTGACCCGGCGCTCGAAGCCATGGCCGGCGGGGCCGGCTCGCGCATCGGCACCGGGGGCATGATCACCAAGATTCTGGCCGCCAAGCGCGCCGCCAGTTCGGGCGCCAGCACCGTGATCGCCTGGGGGCGCGAGCCCGATGTCTTGCTGCGCTTGCTTGCGGGCGAGCCCATCGGCACCTGCTTGCTGGCCGACACGCCCAAGCTGCAGGCGCGCAAGCAGTGGATGGCCGACCACCTGCAACTGCGCGGTGCGGTGCGCCTGGACGACGGCGCCGCTGCCAAGATCGTGCAGGAAGGCAAGAGCCTGCTGCCCATCGGCATGACGGCCGTGGAGGGCGAGTTTGCACGCGGCGACGTGATCGCTCTGCGTGCGCCCGACGGCAGCGAACTGGCGCGCGGCCTGGCCAACTACAGCGCCGCCGAAGCGCGGCTGCTGTGCCGCAAGGCCTCGAGCGACTTCGAGCGCCTGCTCGGCTACGCCGCCGAAGCCGAAATGATCCACCGCGACAACCTGGTGCTGACGCAGCGCGGGGGCTGAAGGTGGGTTGTTTTTTTACGCCCGCCTGCGGCAGTGGCAGTAAATGAACTGCTGCACCGCGCCCGTGGGCGTCCGGTGCGCTTCGCGTCGCTGCTCGAGCAGTTCGAACGGCGCGCCGAACTCAGCCTGCAGCGCATCGGGGCTGTAACGTGCCACCGGCAGGCCGCTGCACTGCGCCGGGCCGTCTTCTGCAAAAGTCGCCACGACGACATGGCCTCCGGGTCTGAGGGCATGCAGAACCTGCGCCACGTAGGCACGGCGCTGCTCGGCCTCGGTGAGGAAGTGAAAGACCGCCCGGTCGTGCCATAGGTCGTAGGCGTGCTGGGGCAGTTCGGCCTGCGTGATGTCGCCCACGAGCCAGCGCACCCGCCGGCCCTGAGCGCCGAGCCGCGCCCGCACCTGCTCCAGCGCCGCAGCCGAAAGATCGAGCACCGTGAGCGCCGAGTAGCCGTGCGCCAGCAGATCGTCCACCAGCGTGGAGGCGCCGCCGCCCACGTCCATGATCTGCGCGCTGGACGGTAGCCCCGAAGCGCGGATCAGGCGCAGCGATTGTTCGGCATGCGCCTGGAACCAGCTCACGCCGTCGCTGGGCTTGGTCGTGTAGACGCGCTCCCAGTGGTCTTGGGCTTGGATGCGTGTCACATCCTGGGCGCTCACTGCGCGGCGGCCTCCGGCACGCCTTGCCACAGCATGTCGTAGCCGAGTTCCTTGGTCTCGCTGCACATCTGCGCCAGCGCCGCGAACTTGTCGCGAAACACCGCGTCGGCGTGCGAGCGCTCGTGCTGCTCGAACGAGCGCCAGTAGGTGACGATCACGACATCGTGGTCGGCGCTGCGGTCGGCACCCAGCGAACCCTCGTCGGACACGAAGCCGGAAAAGCGGAACACCTGTCCGGCGATGAAGCCACCCTGGTCGTTGCCGTAGGTTTCCTTGACCACGCTGCACATCTCGGCCAGCGCGAGCTCGATGTCGTTGTAGTCGACACCGGGTTTGAGCTTGACGATATTGAAAAGCAGCTTGGCTCCAAATGGGATCGTGATCGGTCCGAACATCGCTTGAGTCTCCGGTTTTGCTGAAACACCGCCCCCAGCATACATCGACCAAGCTTCAGCCCACCGGCCTGCCTGCAATCACCGCCGGTTTGTAGGGTTGGCTGCATCGGCCTGCGCCGCTGCGGGCAGCGCCGCTTGCGGGCGCCGTTGCTCGGGGCGCACGCGGGCCGCGAGCAGCTCCTGGGCGCGATCCGGATCGACAGCGTCGCCCGCCGCGTCGACCAGCGGCAATTCGGCGTCGTTCCAGCCGCGCACACCGGTTCGCAGCGACACCACATCGACGAAACCCATCACGGTCATGGTCTCGGCGGCCAGCAGCGAGCGTTGCCCGGAGCGGCACACGACCACGATAGCCCGCTCACGGCCGCCGGCCAGCGCCGGCTCGGTGTCGTCGTGGTCCCACTCGCAGGCGGCCTCGAGCACGCCGCGCGGCACGTTGACCGAGCCGGCGATGCGGGCCTGCGCGTATTCGGCCGGCTCGCGCACGTCGAGCAGCAGCGGCGCGTCGGGCTGCTGCAGGCGCGCCGCCACATCCCAGGGCATGAGCTCGCGCACACGCGAGCGCGCCGCCGCCTGCAGGTCGGCGTAGCGCTTCACGCCCGGCACCCGCTCAGCGATGCCTGGGGCGCGTCTGCCGCCCGTGGTGGATCGGCGGCCATCATGCGACGCTGCCGAAGCTGCGGTCGGTGGCGCCGCCCGGTGCGCTCAGGCCAGCGAGCCGGCAGCCCTGGGCGATCGGCCCTCCGGGCAAGAGCGTGTACAGGTACTTGATGCCGCCCTTGTGGTGGAACTTCTCCTCGAGGGCGTCGTGCAGTTCGGTGAGCGTGACTGGCGCATCTTCGTGGCGCGCGTAGAACGCCTGCAGCCCGCGCACCAGCTCCCAGTGGTCGTCGCGCAGGGCGAGGTTTTCCTGGCGCGCCAGCTCTTGCGCCACGCTTGGCGTCCATTCGGGCGGCGCGTGGGGAAAGAGCGGGTCGGGCTCGGACGGTCGGCCGCGGATGGCATCGGTGGATCGTGTCATGGCATCCTCTCGTTGGTTCGTGCGGGCTTTCATTGGAGCGCAACATCGGCGCCAGCGCACTAGGGGTTTGTCCGCATTCAGGCATCTTCCTGAATGCACGAGTTCAAAATCCTGAATGCACGAGTTCAAAATCAAGGATAGACTTATATTCATCAACAATCGTACATCGTTTGAGAACCCGGATCATGCACAACCTGCTGCCCTTCCTGCGCTGGTTCCCGATGTCGGCCACCACCCTGCGCGCCGACGTCGTGGCCGGGATCACGGTGGCGATGGTGCTGGTGCCGCAGAGCATGGCCTATGCGCTGCTGGCCGGGTTGCCCGTGGTCTATGGCCTGTACGCGGCGCTGCTGCCGGTGGTGATCGGCGCGATGTTCGGCAACTTCAACCTGCTGCACACCGGGCCGGTGGTGATGCTGTCGATCATGTCGCTGGCGGCGGTGGCACCGCTGGCGGCGGTCGGCAGCGACGAGTTCATTGCGCTATCGATCATGCTGGCGCTGATGGTCGGCGTGCTGCGCCTGGCGATGGGTCTGTTTCGGCTCGGCGGCATCATCAATCTGGTCTCGCATCCGGTGCTGGTCGGTTTTACCAATGCGGCGGCGCTGATCATCGCCTTCTCGCAGTTGCGCTTCATCATGAACGTGCCCAGTCCGGGCACCGGCAGCTTCGTCGGCGACATGACCGAGCTCGTGGGCCGGCTCGACCAGGCCTACCTGCCGGCCGTGGTCTTCGCGCTGGTCACCGGCGTGCTGCTGTGGACGCTGGCGCGCTGGCTGCCGCGGGTGCCGGCGGTGCTGCTGGCGGTGGTGATCGGCACCCTGGCCAGCGCCGCAATCGACTTCGAGCAGACCACGACGGTGCCGGTCGAGCGCGTGGCCGATGCGCCAACGCTGGCGCTGATCGACGAGTTCAAGCAGACCCGCGTGCAGATCCGCGAACTCTCGACGCAGGCGGCCAACCAGCGCGCCGAAATCCGCAGTGCGCGCGCCGCCGATGTGGCGGCGACCGAACTCGAGGCGCTGCGCGCCGAACTGGCGGTGCTGGAGGTGCGCGTCGCGCAGTTGCGGCGCGAGAACAACGCGCGCCGGCTCGACATCCACGCCCAACCCTTGGTCAAGGTGCAGGCGGCGGATGCCGCGCCGCGCTTCTACCACCAGGACCGTGCGCCCGCCAATGCCGCGCCGGGGGTGTGGCGCTTCGCTGGCGTCAGCGGCGCCGAGATCAAGCTCGCCGCAGGTGGCGAGGTCGTCGGCAGCATCCCGCAGGGGCTGCCCGACTTCAAGGTGCCGATGCTGGACTGGAACATGATGCTGGTGCTGCTGCCGGCGGCGTTCGTCATGGCGCTGATCGGCTTCATGGAAGCGACCTCGATCTCGAAGGCGCTCGCGACCCAGACCCGGCAGCGCATCGACACCAACAAAGAGCTGATCGGACAGGGGCTGGCGAACATCGGCGGCGCGTTCTTTCAGAGCTATACGGTCAGCGGCTCGTTCTCGCGCTCGGCGGTGGCCGGCCGCAGCGGTGCGCAAACCGGGCTGTACGCGGTGGTGAGCGCGCTGGTGACGCTGATCGTGCTGCTGTTCCTGACCGGCAGCCTGTATCACCTGCCGCAGTCGGTGCTGGCGATGATCGTGATGATGGCGGTGTTCGGCCTGATCCGCGTGCGACCGATCATCCAGGCCTGGAAGGTGCAGCGCTCGGACGCGGTTGCCGGCATCTTCACCTTTGTGGCCACACTGGCGTTTGCGCCCGACATAGCCAATGGCATCCTGGTCGGCATGGCGCTGACCGCCGCCCTGTTCCTGCTGCGCACCATGCGCCCGCGCGTCGCCGTGCTCGGGCGCATGCCGGATGGCACGCTGGCCGGCACCGACTTGCACGCGGTCGAGCCGCTCGGGCGCAACTTCGTCGCGCTGCGCTTCGACCGCTCGCTCAATTACCTCAACGTCGCCGCCTTCGAGGACAGCGTGCTGGAGGCGATCGCCAACCACGCCGGCATTCGCGCCCTGCTGGTGATCGCCTCGGGCATCAACGAGGTGGATGCCTCGGGCGAGGAGAAGCTGCGCGAACTGCAGCGTTCGCTCGCCGCGCAGGGCGTGACCCTGATGCTCGCCAGCCTGAAGGCGCCGGTGGCGGAGGTGCTCGAGCGCTCCGGTCTGCTCGAACAGATCGGGCGCGACAACGTGTACCCAAGCCGTGAGGAGGCGGTGGCGCAGGCGCGCCGGCGCTTCGACAGCGAAACGGTTTGAAGCCAGCGCGCGCTTGCCGCGCGGTCAAGCGATCTTCAGTCGCTCGGCCACCTCGTCCCAGAAGCGGATGCGCGCCTCGATGGCCGCGCAGGCCGCCTGCTCCGCCTCGCGCCGCTTTTGAGCATCACCGGCGCAGAGCAGGTCCAGCATGCGCAGGGACATGGGGCCGTGGAAGCCCTCGTCCAGATGGATGTGGCGTTTCAGATAGATGTGGAACAGGGGGGGCGTCCTGCTCGGTGATGCCCATGCGCGCCAGCAGGCTGCGAAACATGCCGGGGATCACGTGTTCGCGGCCCAAGGCCAGGGCCGCGGCGACGACGTGGGCCCGGTCGCTGCGGATAAAGCCGAAGGTGCTCTCCAGGAAACGCTGCGACGGCTCCGGGGCGATGCCGGCAGCCAGCGCCGCTTCGATGCCCGCGCGCGCGGCCAGGGCCACGAAGGCCTCGGGGCCAGATGGATCTGCGCCCAGCTCGCGCATGGCACCGCAGTAGAGTTCGAAATGGCTCAGGCAGATGTCTGCGCCGTCGGGGCCGGGGATCTTGTCGGACTCCTCTTCCAGCACCAGTTCGTTGATGAAACGGCAAACCGTCGCATCCGGCCCCGGTGCCCAAGGATAGCGGGCCGGTGCGATGTGGTGCTGCAGATACTTGAGCAGGGACATGAAATCCCACACCGAGTAGATGTGGCATTCCATGAAGCGACGCAGGTCGTCGAGGTCCCGCAGGCCGTAGACGGGATGGGTATCGAGGCGCCGACGCAGGGGGGCGATGACTTCGGGATCGAATCCTGGGGGCTGGCTGGACATGGATGAAGGCTGGGGTTTGGGCAAAAGCGGCATCATACTGAATGCCTTAAGCCATGGCATGGGCCAGGTGATCTGCTCTGGTCAGTGGAGCACCAGCGGCGCATCCCCAGCGCATGTCAGGCAAGTTGCCGCCTCGTTCAGGCGGCCAGGCGCGTTGCCTTTGAGGTGCAGCGCTCTAGCGCAGGTTGGCTGCTTGCGCGCTGGCGCGCAGCGCCCGCAGCATCTGCGCCGGGTTGCCGTTGGGGGCGGCGCCGTCGCACAGGCCGGCGCGCGCCAGTGCCCAGGCCGGGCGGGCGGCGGCGTGGTCGCGCCAGTTGACCCAGCGCGTTTGCCCGGCGCTGCGCCAGTGGCCCGCGCTCGAGTCAAAGTTGGCCGGCAGCGGCAGTTGCTGTGGCGACCAGCGCGCGTAGGTGCGCATCTCTTGCGTGCGGCAGCGCAGGCCCTCGTGCATCACATTCACCGCTCCAGAGCGGCTTTGCGCGACCACGACGTAGCGCACCACGCCGTCGGCGCCGATCTGCAGCGACTCGGGCACGAGGCCAAAGCGCAGCTCGGGCGCGGCTTGGCCGAGGTCCAGCGGCACCAGGGCGGCGCTGCTGAAGGCGGGCGGGGGCGGCACTTCGCCTTCCTGCCACTGTTCGCCATCGGTCAGGAACAGCGACTGCCCGGCGGCGGGTGCCACGGCAGCCAACAAGGCCGCTGCCAGCGCCAAGGCGCCGAGTTGGCGTGCAACAGGGGTTGAGGGGTGCAGTTCGATCATGGGGGGGGGGGGCGAGCGGGCATGGCAGGCGTTTGCACCGTGGTGTCAAACTGGGGGTTGGGCTCGAAGGTGGCGCCCGGGGGCAGTTCCATGTGCATGGGCATGTGCACGGGCATGGGGTGCGAGGCCACGCCGCTGCCGCTGGCCGTGCCCGATGGGGGGGCGCCAGGCCGGCCTGCGCCGGCCAAGCTGGGGCGCGGGCGCAGCAAACCCCGCCCGCTGCGGTGGCGGGCGTCGGCGGGGAGGTGGCGCGCCAGTTCGGTCAGCGCCATTTCATAGACGCCGCGCTTGAACTCGACCACCACGTCCAGCGGCACCCAGTAGTCGTGCCAGCGCCAGGCGTCGAACTCGGGGTGGGCGGTGGCGCGCAGGTTGAGCAGCCAGTCGCCGCCGAGCAGGCGCAGCAGGTACCAGATCTGTTTCTGGCCCTTGTAGTGGCCGCGTGCATCGCGGCGGATGTAGCGGTCCGGCACTTCGTAGCGCAACCAGTCTCGCGTGCGGGCCACGACGCTCACGTGCTCGGGCTTGAGCCCGACTTCTTCGTGCAGTTCGCGGTACATGGCTTGCTCGGGGGATTCGCCCCGGTCGATGCCGCCTTGCGGAAACTGCCACGAATGCGTGCGGATGCGCTTGCCCCAGAACACCTGGTTCTTCTGGTTGAGCAGAATGATGCCGACATTGGGCCTGAAGCCGTCTCTGTCAAGCATAATCAACCCCAATTTTTAAACTGTCCCGATTATGCACGGTCTGCGCCCTTTTGTGGGCCTCGTGTGGGGTCTCTGCGGCCCTGGGCGCAAGCGTCAGCAGCGCCCAGGGTGGCCCCAGTGGGCTTGCGGGTGCCAGTCGGGAACGCACGCACGCCCATGAAAGCCTCTCAGTTCTTCATCTCCACCCTCAAGGAAGCCCCCACCGACGCCGAAGTGGTGAGCCACCAGCTCATGCTGCGCGCCGGCCTGATCAAGAAACTCGGGGCCGGCATCTACACCTACCTGCCCATGGGTCTGCGCGTGATCCGCAAGGTCGAGCGCATCGTGCGCGAGGAGATGGATGCCGCCGGCGCGATCGAGCTCACCATGCCGGTGGTGCAGCCGGCCGAGCTGTGGCAGGAAACCGGGCGCTTCGAGAAGATGGGGCCCGAGCTGCTGCGCATCCAGGACCGGCACGAGCGCGACTTTGTGGTGCAACCCACCAGCGAAGAGGTGGTGACCGATCTCGCGCGCCAAGAGCTGCGCAGCTACAGGCAGCTGCCCAAAAACTTTTATCAGATTCAGACCAAGTTTCGCGACGAGCGCCGGCCGCGCTTTGGCCTGATGCGCGGGCGCGAGTTCACCATGAAAGACGCCTACAGCTTCGACCGCGACCGCGACGCGGCCCAAGCCAGCTACCAGGCCATGGCGGCGGCCTATAGGCGCATCTTCGAGCGCTTCGGGCTGCGCTACCGCGCCGTGGCCGCCGACAGCGGCGCCATCGGCGGCGACCTGAGCGAGGAGTTTCAGGTGATCGCCGCCACCGGCGAAGACGCGATCGTCTATTGCCCGCAGAGCGACTACGCCGCCAACCTCGAAAAAGCCGAGGCGCTGGCCCCGGCCGGCCCGCGCCCGGCCCCGAGCCAGCCGCTGACGCTCACGCCCACGCCGGGCCGCAGCACCTGCCCCGAGGTGGCCGAGCTGCTCGGGTTGCCGCTGGCGCGCACCGTCAAGTCGCTGGTGCTGGCCACCGACGAGATCAACGAACGCGACGAAATCGTGGGCAGCCGCATCTGGCTGCTGCTGCTGCGCGGCGACCACGATATGAACGAGGTCAAGGTGGGCAAGCTGCCGGGGCTCAACCTGGGCTACCGCTTTGCCACCGAGGCCGAAATCATCGCCCACTTTGGCACCCGCCCGGGCTACCTGGGGCCGATCGGGCTCAAGCAGCCGGTGCGGGTGGTGGCCGACCGCGAAGTGGCGCTCATGGCCGACTGGGTCTGCGGTGCCAACCTAGCCAACCACCACCTCACTGGCGTCAACTGGGGCCGCGATTTGCCCGAGCCCGACCTGGTGGTCGACGTCCGCAACGTGCTGCCCGGCGACCCTTCGCCCGACGGCGCCGGGGAACTGCTGATCGAGCGCGGGATCGAAGTCGGGCATGTGTTCTACCTGGGCACCAAGTACAGCCGCGCCATGAACGCCACCTTTCTGGACGAAGACGGCAAACCCAAACCGTTCGAGATGGGCTGCTACGGCATCGGCATCACGCGCCTGCCGGCGGCGGCGATCGAGCAAAACCACGACGAGCGCGGCATCATCTGGCCCGACGCCATCGCGCCGTTCACGGCGGTGATCTGCCCCATCGGCATGGAGCGCAGCCCAGCGGTGCGCGCGGCGGCCGAGCGGCTCTACGCCGAGCTCAAGGCGCTGGGGGTCGATGTGCTGCTCGACGACCGCGGCGAGCGCCCGGGGGCGATGTTTGCCGACTGGGAGCTGATCGGGGTGCCGCACCGCATCACGGTGGGCGACAAGGGCCTCAAGGACGGCCAGATCGAATACCAGCACCGGCGCGAGGCGCAAGCGAGCAAGCTCGAGCTGGCTCAGGCATTGCCATGGTTGCGCGAGCGGCTGGGGGTGTGAGCGGGTGATGGCAGCGTGCGAAGCCAAGGGCAGCTGGAGCCGGCGCCGCTGGACTGCGGCCATGGCTTGCACGGCAGCAGCCACAGCCGCTGCGTGGCCGCTGCGCCCGGCGGCTGCCAGCCAGCTCGAGGAGCCGCTGGCCGATTCGGTGCGCCACGCCTTGCGCGCTGCGGTCGAGTTCGCCGACCCGCTCGAGCCCGAGTTTGCCAGCACCGAGGCGCGCATGGCCTACCTGCGCTGGCTCAAGGCCATCAGCCCGCGGCTGGCGCGGCACAAGCCCGACTTCAACCAACGCCTGGAGTTTTTGCAAACCCTGTGGTACGAGAGCCGCCGCGCTGGCCTCGATGAGTCGCTGGTGCTGGGCCTGATCCAGGTCGAGAGCGGCTTCAGGCAGTTTGCGATCTCGGTCGTGGGGGCGCGCGGTTATATGCAGATCATGCCGTTTTGGGCGCGTTTGATCGGCGATGGCGACGTGGGCGGCTTGTTTCACCTCAAAACCAACTTGCGCTTCGGCTGCGTGATCTTGCGCCACTACCTGGACCGCGAACGCGGCGACCTGTTCATGGCGCTGGGGCGCTACAACGGCAGCCGCGGCCGCAGCGCCTACCCAAACGCCGTGTTTGCGGCGCAGCGGCGCTGGCAGATCGGCTGAGGGGGCTCGGCCCAAGGTGGCCAGCCCAAGGCGCCTGCCAGCTCGAGAGGTCGGGTTTCAGGCCTTGGAGGCGCTCGAGGCGGCCAGCACCTGCTGCAGCTCGCCCGATTCGTACATCTCCATCATGATGTCGGAGCCACCGATGAATTCGCCGCGCACGAACAGCTGCGGAATCGTGGGCCAGTTGCTGTAGTCCTTGATGCCTTGGCGAATTTCGGGGTCTTCGAGCACGTTCACGGCCTTGACGGCGCTGGCCTCGACGCCGCAGGCCTTGAGGATTTGCAGCGCACGGCCCGAAAAGCCGCACATGGGGAAGGTGGCAGTGCCTTTCATGAACAGCACGACGTCGTGCGTTTTGACCAGGCTGTCGATGCGTTGTTGGGTGTCAGTCATGGGGGTGGGTGGTTGGCAAGAGGAAGGCTGGCAAGGTGGCGGATTATCCCTCAGCCCCTGTTTTTCTGCAGCGCCTAAAACCCTACGGGCTGCAGTGGCTGGCTTTGGCCAGCGCCAGTGCGCAGGCGTGGGCGCTGGCCCAGGCCCACTGGAAGTTGTAGCCGCCCAGCCAGCCGGTCACATCCACCACTTCGCCGATGAAGTACAGCCCCGGCTGCGTGGATTCCATGCTTTGCGAGCACAACTGGCGCGTGTCCACGCCGCCGCGCATGACTTCGGCCTTGGCCCAGCCCTCGTCGCCGTGGGGCGTGGGTGCCCAATGGTGCAGGCTGGCCGCCAGCTGCGCCAGCGCCTTGTCGCTGCAATCGCTCACGGGGCGCTGCCAGTCGGGGCGGTGTTGGGTCCAGAGCTCGCACAGGCGCTGTGGCAGCTGCTGGGCCAGCAGGTTGGGCAGCCGTTTGCGCACCCCCGCTGCCTTGGCCGCCAGCAGCGTGGCTTCGAGCGCGGCTTGGGGATGCAGGTCGATGCGCAAGGGCTGGCCGGGGTTCCAGTAGCTCGAGATTTGCAGCCCCGCCGGGCCGCTCAGGCCGCGGTGGGTAAAGAGCAGGTCTTCGTCGAAAGCCATGCTTTTGTTGCCGGTTGCGATCTGCACAGGCAGCGCCAGGCCAGCCAGGTGCGCGAAGGGGGCCCAGCCAGAGGGCTCGAAGGTGAGCGGCACCAGCGCCGGCCGGGGCGCGACGATGGGCAGCCCAAACTGCTGCGCCAGCCGCAAGCCCCAGTCGCTGGCGCCGATCTTGGGCACCGGCAGGCCGCCCGTGGCCACCACCAAGGCGTGCGCCGCCACCGTTGCGCGCTCGGTTTCGAGCCGGTAGCGTGGACTGCCTGGCGCGCCGTCGTGCCAGTGCACGGCGCGCACGCCGCAGGGTTGCCAGTGCGTCACGCCGCCGGCGCCGCATTCGCGCAGCAGCAGGTCGATCAGATCTTGCGCCGAGCGGCTGCAAAACAGCTGGCCCTTGTGCTTTTCCTGCCACGCCACACCGTGGCGCTGCAGCAGGGCGATGAAGTCGGCCGGGGTGTAGCGCGCCAGCGCCGAGCGGCAAAAGGCCGGGTTCTGGCTCAGGAAGTGGCGCTGCGGCTGGCGCGGGTCGAGCTCGCGGTTGGTGAAGTTGCAGCGTCCGCCGCCCGAGATGCGGATCTTTTCGGCCACCTTGGGCGCGTGATCGAGCAGCAGCACGCGCAAACCGCGCTGGCCGGCGATGCCGGCGCAAAACAGCCCCGCCGCGCCCGCGCCGACGATGGCGACGTCAAACACCGGGGTCATGCAAGCAGAGTCGTGGGGTGCGCGGGCTTCGGGCTCACTGCCGGCCCAGCAGCAGGTATTCCATCAGGGCCTTTTGCACGTGCATGCGGTTTTCGGCCTCGTCCCAGACCACGCTCTGCGGGCCGTCGATCACTTCGGCCGCCACTTCCTCGCCGCGGTGCGCGGGCAGGCAGTGCATGAACAGCGCCTCGGGGTGCGCTTGCGCCATCAGCCGTGGCGTCACGCACCAGGCGCCGAAGGCGTGCTGGCGGGCGGCGTTTTCGGCCTCGAAGCCCATGCTGGTCCAGACGTCGGTGGTCACCAGATCGGCCCCGGCGCAGGCATGCAGCGGGTCGTCAAACACCTGCCAGCAGTTGCCCGCAGCGGCCACGCCCGCGATGTCGGGCTTGACCTCGTAGCCGCTGGGGGTGCTCACGCGCACGCCAAAGCCCAAGATCTGCGCCGCCTGCAGCCAGGTGTTGGCCATGTTGTTGCCGTCGCCCACCCAGGCCACCGTCATGCCGCGCAGCGCCCCCACATCGAGCGTGCCGTCGGCGCGGCGGCCGCGGTGCTCGAGCCAGGTAAACAGATCGGCCAGAATCTGGCACGGGTGGAATTCGTTCGTCAGGCCGTTGATCACCGGCACGCGCGAGTGCGCGGCAAAGCGCTCGATCTTGCTCTGTTCGTAGGTGCGGATCATGACCAGGTCGGTCATGCGGCTGATGACGCGCGCGCTGTCTTCGATCGGCTCGGCGCGCCCGAGCTGGCTGTCGCCGGTGGTCAGGTGCACCACGCTGCCGCCCATCTGGTACATACCGGCCTCGAAGCTGACGCGGGTGCGCGTGCTGGCCTTCTCGAAGATCATGGCCAGGGTGCGGTCGCACAGCGTGTGGTGCTTTTGGTAGGTCTTGAACTTGTGCTTGATGAGCCAGGCGCGCTCGAACAGGTAGGCGTACTCGGCGGCGGTGAAATCCTTGAACTGCAGGTAGTGCTTGAGGGCGGTGGCTGACATGGAGGGCGCTCTGCAAAGAGGGGGTTAGGCGGCCAAGGGTTCGGTCAGCAACTGCTTGATCTGGGGCACCAGCAGGGCCACGATCTCGTCGGCCTCGCCGCCGCTGAGGATGAGCGGCGGCACCAGGCGCACCACGCGCTCGGCGGTGACGCTGATCAGCAGCCCCGCCTCGGCGCAGCGCTCGACCAGCACGGCGCAGGGGCGGTCGAGCTCGATGCCGATCATCAGCCCCTTGCCGCGCACCGCACGCACGCCAGGCTCGTGCATGAGCTGGGTCGTGAGCAGGGTCTGCAGCTGAAAACCGACCTTGGCCGCGTGCGCGAGCAGGCCGTCTTCTTCCATGATGCGGATGGTTTCGATGCCGGCGCGCAGCGCCAGCGGGTTGCCACCAAAGGTGCTGCCGTGGTTGCCGGGCTGGAACAGCTGCGCCGCTTTGGGGCCCGCCACCACGGCGCCGATCGGCACCCCCGAGCCCAGCCCCTTGGCCAGCGGCATGACGTCGGGCACGATGCCGGCCCACTGGTGCGCGAACCACTTGCCGGTGCGGCCCATGCCGCATTGCACCTCGTCGATCATCAGCAGCCAGTCGTTGGCGTCGCACAGGGCGCGCACCTGCTGCAGGTAGTCGGCGCTGGCCGGGTGTACGCCCCCTTCGCCCTGAATGGCCTCGAGGAACACCGCCACCACATTGGGGTTGCCGTCTGTGGCGCGGCGGATGGCTTCGGCGTCGTTGAGCGGCACGCGGATGAAGCCCTCGACCAGCGGCCCAAAGCCGGCTTGCACCTTGGGGTTGCCGGTGGCGCTCAGGGTGGCGATGGAGCGGCCATGAAAGGCTTTCTCGTAGACCACGACCTCGGGCCGCTCGATGCCCTTGTCGTGGCCAAACTTGCGCGCCAGCTTGAGCGCGGCCTCGTTGGCCTCGAGCCCGCTGGAGCAGAAAAACACATTGCTCAGGCCCGAGCGCTCGACCAGCAGCCGCGCCAGTTGCTCGGTGTAGCGGTGGTGGTAGTAGTTGCTGATGTGCATCAGGGTACCGATCTGCTCCTGCAGCGCCGGCACCAGCTTGGGGTGCGCGTGCCCAAGCGTATTGACGGCGATGCCGCCCAGCGCATC
Organism: Pseudomonadota bacterium; assembly: GCA_041694945.1. Taxonomy (GTDB): domain Bacteria; phylum Pseudomonadota; class Gammaproteobacteria; order Burkholderiales; family Burkholderiaceae_C; genus Serpentinimonas. The sequence goes on along the minus strand of JBGFRU010000023.1, from coordinate 17,150 downwards.
GAGGTAGGCCTTGCCGTGCACATCCCAGACGCGGCAACCCTTGCCGTGCGCGAGCTCGATCGGCACGCGGCCATAGGTGTTCATGACGTGCGGTTGCACCGGGGCGGCTGGCAGCATGGATCGAGTCCTGATCGAAAAGTGAGTGAGAGGAAGGGGGAAGGGCGATGCCCGACCCTCGGCACCGCCAAGGGTAGAAGCGAACATTGTAGGCGCAGCTCGAGGCGCAAAGGCGGGCGCAGAAGCGGGGAATTCGAGCGCAAGTCTTATATAAGATAGAATACTGCCATCCACCCATCGGTCTCTACCGGTTCAGCACGTGCAGCGAGCGATCCTCGGCGGCGGCTGGCGGACTCCCTTTAAGGCCTGAACCCCCATGGTCTCCCCGAGCGCCAATGAAGTCTTCATTCAGGGCCGCACCCGCAGCGGCAAACCCTTTCGCCCCAGCGACTGGGCCGAGCGCCTGTCCGGGGTGATGAGCCCTTTTCACCCGGCAGGGCGGATGCCGGGCGCGCACCTGGGCTACTCGCCTTGGTGCATACCCAAGGTGATCAACGGCGTCAAGTGCGTGGTGCTCAACACCGCCTTGCGCGACTACGACCCCATGGCTTGGGACTTCGTGATCGGCTTTGCGCGCGACAACGAGCTGGAGGTGGTGGAGGCGTGTCTGCTGCCCGATCGGGATGCCATCAGCCCAGCGCCTGGCGATTCGACCCCGTGAGCCAGACTTCGGGCACTGCAGCGCCGCCAGGCGGACAGGCCTGTGGTCAGACAAAAAAACCGCCCCGAGAGGCGGTTTTTGCAGGGTGAGCGGGGTTTGCTGGCAGCGCACCCGGTTCAAACGGCAGGCGGTGTGGGGGCTGAACAGCCCCCCGGGCCTGGGCGGTCGGTCTGGCTGGTGGTCAGGCCGCTGCGGTGGGGGTGGCCAGGGCCTTGACTTTGGCCGACAGGCGGCTCTTGTCGCGGGCGGCCTTGTTCTTGTGGAAAATGCCTTTGTCGGCCACAGTGTCGACCACGCTCTGCATCTGGGCAAAGAGCGCGCTGGCTTGGCTCTTGTCGCCGGCCAGCACGGCCTTTTCGACCTTCTTGACGGCGGTGCGGTACTTCGAGCGCAGCGAGGTGTTGGCGGCGTTGAGCTTGACGTCCTGGCGCGCGCGTTTGCGGCCTGAGGCCAGGCGGGGGTTCTTTTTCTTCGGCTTGGTGGCCATGTGTGGGTTCCTTGAGTGGTTTGTGGATGTTGCCAGCAAAACCCTGCATTATAGACGCAAGCCGCTGCTCTGGGCTAGAATAGACTGTTGCTTCTTGCAGTCTTTGATCGCGGTCAAGCTGGTGTAAGGGCGGGCAGGATAGAATGTTCGGATGCAGTTTTGGGCTGCCCGCAATGTGTCCGGCACGGCCTGCGCGCTGGCATTTTATCCCTTGCTTTTCTCGATGCACACGACACCAGACCCCCTAAGCGGCGTGCAGCCGCCCCCAGCCGCAGCCTCTGCTGCCTCTGAGCGCCCGGTTCCTGCCGGGGCCCCGCTGCCGCACCGCAAGGTCATCCGCGGCTGGATCACGCCGTTGGCCGAGCGCCGCACCGCCATCGCGGTGGCGCTGCTGGTGCTCGACTGGGCCATTTTTGCCGCTCTGATCGCCGGCACCATCGTGCTGCAAGCCTGGTGGGCCAAGCTGCTGTGTGCGCTGGCGGCGGGCTTTGTGATCGGGCGCCTGTTCATCATCGGGCACGACGCCTGCCACCAGAGCTACACCCCGCACCGCGGCCTGAACCGGGTGCTGGGGCGCATCGCCATGATCCCCTCGCTCACCCCCTACAGCCTGTGGGAAGTGGGCCACAACGTGGTGCATCACGGCTACACCAACCTCAAGGGCGTGGATTTCGTCTGGGCGCCGCTGACCAAGGCCGAGTTCGAAGCGCTCTCGCCCGGCCGCCGCGCCCTCGAGCGCATCTACCGCAGCGGTTGGGGCCCGGCGCTGTACTACCTGATCGAAATGTGGTGGCTGCGCATGTTTTTTCCGCGCAAGACCTACATGGGTACGCAGCGCAGCGAGTTCATTTGGGACGGGGTCTTCGTCGCGGCGGTGGCGCTGCTGTGGATCGCCGGCCTCGTGTGGGCGGCGCTGGCCACCGGGCAGCCGGTGTGGCTGCTGATCGTCATGGGTTTCGTGGTGCCGTTCCTGTTCTGGAACGCCATGATCGGCTTCGTGGTCTATGTGCACCACACCCACACCAGCGTGCAGTGGCACGACGACAAACACCTCTGGGCCAAGGCGGCGCCGTTCGTTTCGACCACCGTGCACCTCAAGTTCCCCTACCGCATCGGCGCGCTGGTGCACCACATCATGGAGCACACCGCGCACCACGTGGACATGAGCGTGCCGCTGTACAAGCTCAAAGAGGCGCAGCAAAAGCTCGAAGACATGCTGCCCGGACGCATCATCGTGCAGCAGTTCAGCTGGCGCTGGTACTTCGAGACCGCGCGCAAGTGCAAGCTCTACGACTTCACCCAGCGCTGCTGGACCGACTTCCAGGGCCGCCCGACCAGCGGGCAGGCGCCGTCTTACGCCGTTTGAGCCGCGTCGCCGCCGCTTTCTTGCGCCTTTGCTGCACCGGCGCCGTGCCGGTTGAGCGGAGGGCGCGCGGGCGCTGGCGTTGCGGGCGCACCACAGCCCGCCCGCTTCGGTTTTTTGCTTTGTCACGTTGTGGTGCGACAATCCGCCTTAGATGAATCCTGCTTTTTCTGAACTCTCGCTGGCCGAGCCGCTGGCCCGTGCCGTGGCCGAACTCGGCTTCACATCCATGACGCCGATCCAGGCACAGGCGATTCCGGTGGTGCTGCAAGGCCGCGACGTGATGGGCGCGGCCCAGACCGGCACTGGCAAGACCGCCGCCTTTTCCTTGCCGCTGCTGCAGCGCCTGCTCAGGCATGCCAGCGCCTCCACCTCGCCGGCGCGGCACCCGGTGCGCGCACTGGTGCTGCTGCCCACGCGCGAGCTGGCGGTGCAGGTGGCGCAGCAAATCGAGCTCTACGCCAAATACACCGAGCTGCGCAGCACGGTGGTGTTTGGCGGCATGGACATGAAGCCGCAAACCGCCGAACTCAAACGCGGGGTCGAGGTGCTGGTGGCCACCCCGGGGCGGCTGCTGGACCACATCGAAGCCAAGAACTGCGTGCTCAACCAGGTCGAATACGTGGTGCTCGACGAAGCCGACCGCATGCTCGACATCGGTTTCCTGCCCGACCTGCAGCGCATTCTTTCGTATTTGCCCAAGCAGCGCACGACCTTGCTGTTCTCGGCCACGTTCTCGTCCGAAATCAAGCGCTTGGCCTCGAGCTACCTGCAAGACCCGGTGACCATCGAGGTCGCGCGCTCCAACGCCACCGCCGCCACCATCGAGCAGCGCTTTTACCGCGTCGAAGAAAACGACAAGCTCCAGGCGCTCAAACAGGTGCTGCGCGAGCGCGAGATCGGCCAGTCGTTTGTGTTCGTCAACAGCAAGCTGGGCTGTGCGCGGCTGGCGCGCACGCTGGAGCGCGACGGCTTCATCACCACGGCGCTGCACGGTGACAAGAGCCAGGACGAACGCCTCAAGGCGCTCGAAGCTTTCAAGAGCGGCGCGGTGCAGCTGCTGGTGTGCACAGACGTGGCGGCGCGCGGGCTCGACATCAAAGACGTGCCGGCGGTGTTCAACTTCGACATCCCGTTCAACGCCGAAGACTACGTGCACCGCATCGGCCGCACCGGGCGCGCCGGGTCTTCCGGCCAGTCTTTTTCCTTTGTCAGTGGGCGCGACGCCAAGTCGCTGGCCGACATTGAAAAACTGCTCGGCAAAAAACTCGAGGTGGAGCCGCTGGAGCTCGAATCGGATCGGCGCCGCTTCGGCGGCGAGCCGGGCCGCATCAACGACGGCCAGCGCCTTTGGCACGACCCACGCGGCAGCAGCGATCTGCGCGCCCTGCGCCCGCAACGGCCAGCGCGCCCGGCTGCCGACCCGTTCTTCGAGCAGCCCTACCAGCCCAAGTTGGCACCCGAGGCCAAGCCCGAGTGGGAGCTGCAGTCTGCCAAGGCCGGCACGGGGGCGCGCACCGGGTCGCCATTCATCCGCTCCAAACGCAAGGTGGCGGCCTTGTTCAAGGCTGCGGTCGTGGTCGAGTCTGGCGCCGCATGCGAGCCACTGCCCCGCCCCGAGCCAGTCTCCTGAGGCGAGGGGTTTTCAGCGCCCCGGCTTCAGTTCCTGTGGGCACTGCACCTTGATGATGAGCGGCGCATGCGTCGATGCGGCTGCAGGCAGCTGGGCTGCGCTCAGGCAGCCACCCCAGACGCAGCCGGTGTCCAGCGCCAGCAAATCGGGCTGCTTCAGCGGCCCCAGCGTGGACCAATGACCAAAAGCGATCGGGTTGCCTGCCGTCAGGCGGCCTGGCACCTCGAACCACGGCAGGTAGCCGGCTGGCGCGGCGGCAGAGCCGTCTTTGCTGGCGAACTCCATGCTGCCGTCGGCGCGGCAAAAGCGCAGCCGCGTGAGCGCGTTCACCACCACGCGCCAGCGCTCGGCCCCTTGCAGCCCGTCGCTCCAGCGTTCCGGCTGGTCGCCGTACATGTGCTGCAAAAAATGCCCAACCTCGGGCCCGGCCAGTTGCTGCGCCACTTCGCTGGCCAGCGCCAGCGTCTGCGCCGCCGTCCACTGCGGCAGCACGCCAGCGTGCACCAGCAGCCAGCCCTGCACCTGCAGGGCCAGCGGGCGCTGGCGCAGCCAGTGCAGCAGGGCGGCGGCGTCGCTGGCTTGCAGCACGTCGCCAAAGCTGTCGTGGCGGCTGGCGCGCCGCACCCCGTGCGCCACCGCCAGCAGGTGCAGGTCGTGGTTGCCCAGCAGGCAATGCGCGGCGCCTTCGAGGGCGCGCAGGCGCCGCAGCACCGCCAGCGAGGCCGGACCGCGGTTGACCAGATCGCCCAGCAGGTAGAGCGTGTCGCGGCTGGGCGAAAAATCGATTTTGTGCAGCAAGCGCTGCAAGGCGGCGTCGCAGCCCTGTACGTCGCCGATCAAGTAATTAGGCATAAACCGCGATTATGGACGCCCTGCTGATCCTGTTCCTGATTCTGCTCAATGGCGCCTTTGCCATGTCCGAGCTGGCACTGGCCTCGAGCCGCAAGGCGCGCCTGCTGGCGCTGGCCGAAAGCGGCGACCGCGGCGCCCAGACCGCGCTCGAGCTGATGGACAACCCGACCCAGTTCCTGTCCTCGGTGCAGGTGGGCATCACCTCGATCGGCATGCTCAACGGCATCGTGGGCGAGGCCGCGTTCAGCGACGACTTTGCCGCCTTCATGATCGGCTGGGGCGTGTCCGAGGGCTCGGCCAGCATCGCCGCCACCGCCATCGTGGTGTTGGTCATCACCTTCATCACCATCGTCTTTGGCGAACTGGTGCCCAAGCGCATCGGCCAGATCTACCCCGAAACCGTGTCGCGCTGGATCGCGCGCCCGATGACGCTGGTGGCCCAGGCGACCAAGCCTTTCGTCTGGTTGCTCACCCACACCACCCAGGCCACGCTCAAGCTGCTGCGCATCGACAACGCGGCGGTGCAGCAAGTCACCGAGGCCGAGATCGACGCCAGCCTGCAAGAGGGCGTGGGCGCGGGCATCATCGAGGCCAACGAGCACCAGATGGTGCGCAACGTCTTTTTGCTCGACGACCGGCCGCTGACCTCGATCATGGTGCCGCGCCCAGACGTGCTCTGGCTCGACGCCGCCTGGCCGCTGGCGCAGGCGCTGGATGCGGCGCAACGCGGCGGCCATTCGTGGTACCCGGTCTGCCGCGGCGGCCTGCACGAGGTGCTGGGCGTGATCCACCTGCCGCAGCTGGTGGCGCTGGCCTTGGCCGAGCCGGCCGTGGGCGCTGGAGGGGGGGGCGATGAGGCCGCTGCGGTGGGGGCGGCGGGTGCGGTGGTTTGCGCGCCACACTGGGCCAGCCAGGCGCGCGCGCCGGTGTTCGTGCCCGAAACCCTGAGCGGCATGGAAATGCTCGAGCAGTTCCGTGCGCGCGCCACACGCATGGCCTTTGTGGTCGATGAGTATGGCGAGGTGCAGGGCGTGCTCACGCCGCTGGATCTGCTCGAGGCCATCACCGGCGAGCTCTCGCCCGAGACGCCGCTCAAGGCCTGGGCGACGCCGCAGCCGGACGGCTCGTGGCTGGTCGATGGCGCCATGCCGGCGCACGAGCTCAAGGTGCGCCTGGACATCGACGCGCTGCCCGACGAGGACAAGGAGCGCTACAACACCGTCGGCGGCCTGATGCAGACCGTGGCCGGCGAGCTGCTCAACGAGGGCGAAGCGGTGCAGGTGGCAGGCTGGCAATTCACCGTGCAGCGGCTCGATGGGCGCCGCATCGACGAGGTGCGGGTGCACCGTGTCGTGCAGGCGTCAGCTTCCGACGCCTGATTGGGTTAGGGTCGGGGCCACGATCAACGACCCAGGAGACCCCACCCATGACACGCACGGTGCAACAACTGTTCGACCTCAGCGGCCAGACGGCGCTGGTGACGGGGGGCTCGCGCGGCCTCGGACTGCAAATGGCCCACGCCTTGGGCGAGGCCGGTGCGCGCGTGCTGCTGGTGGCGCGCAAGCGCGATGAGCTCGACGAAGCGGCGCAACGGCTTCAGGCGCAAGGGATCGAGGCGCAGTGGATCGTGGCCGACTGCGCCCAGCAGGCCGATTTGCAGCGCCTGGGCGCCGAGGCGCTGCAGCGCCTGGGCGCGGTCGATGTGCTGGTCAACAACGCCGGCGCGGCCTGGGGTGCACCGGCCGAGGAGCATCCGGTCGAGGCTTGGGACAAGGTCATGAACCTCAATGTGCGCGGCTATTTTCTGCTCAGCCAATACCTGGCCCGGCACTGCATGATCGCGCGCCGCCGTGGCAGCATCATCAATCTGGCGTCGATCGCTGGCCTGGGGGGCAACCCCCGCGGCATGCAGACCATCGCCTACAACACCTCCAAGGGTGCGGTGCTCAACTTCACCCGGGCGCTGGCGGCCGAGTGGGGGCCGCACGGCATCCGCGTCAACGCCATTTGCCCGGGCTTCTTCCCCAGCCGCATGACGCGCGGCACGCTGGAGGCGCTGGGCGAGGAGCGGCTGGCCGCGCACGCACCGCTGGGCCGCTTGGGCGACGACGAAGACCTCAAGGGCCTGACCGTGCTGCTGGCGTCGGCCGCAGGCAAGCACATCACGGGTCAGTGGCTGGCGGTCGATGGCGGCGTGAGCGCCGTCGTCGGCGGCTGAGAGGCTCGACTGCGCGCACGCTCACACCCTGCTACGCAACCCTCACAAGGAACATGGCCATGACCACCAACACCCGCATCGTGCTCGCCGCGCGCCCGCAAGGCCAAGCCGGCCTGGAGCATTTCAGGCTCGAAACCGTCGCCCTCGAACCCTTGCAAGAGGGCCAGGTGCGGGTGCGGCACCATTACCTGAGCCTCGACCCCTACATGCGCGGGCGCATGAACGAGGGCAAGAGCTACGCCGCGCCGCAGCCGCTCGATGAGGTGATGATCGGCGGCACGGTGGGCGAGGTGATCGAGAGCCGCCACCCGCGCCACACCCCCGGCGACTGGGTGGTCGGCATGGGCGGCTGGCAGCAGATCGGCGTGGTCGATGCCAACCAGGCCGGCGCCCTGCACCAGGTCGATCCCACCCACGTGCCCCTGAGCCACTACCTGGGGGCGGTGGGCATGCCGGGCGTGACGGCATGGCACGGGCTGGTGCGCATCATCGACCCCCAGCCGGGGCAAACGGTGACGGTGAGCGCCGCCAGCGGCGCCGTGGGCAGTGCGGTGGGCGTGCTGGCCAAGGCACGCGGCTGCCGCGTGGTGGGCATTGCCGGTGGCCCGGACAAATGCGCCTACGTGCGCGAGGAACTCGGTTTTGACGACTGCATCGACCACCGCCGTCATCCCGATTACCTCGCGCTGGCGCAGGCGCTCAAGGCCGCCTGCCCGCAGGGCATTGACGGACATTTCGAGAACGTGGGCGGGGCCGTGCTCGACGCTGCGCTGCTGCGCAGCAACGCCTTTGCCCGCTTTGCCATCTGCGGCATGATCGCGGGCTACGAAGGCCAGCCGCTGCCGCTGCTGAACCCGGCGCTGATCCTGGTCAACCGCCTGCGCGTGCAGGGCTTCATCGTCAGCGAGCAGATGCAGGACTGGCCGCCGGCGCTGGCCGAACTCGGGCAGCTGGTGGGCAGCGGGCGTTTCCGGCCGCGCGAGACCATCGCCCAAGGCATCGAGTCGGCCCCGGCGGCCTTTCTGGGCCTGCTCAAGGGCCAAAACTTTGGCAAGCAGTTGGTGCGGCTGATCTGATGCGGGGGCCGGGCCGGGCCGGGTGGCCCGGCGCGCTGGCTCCACTATACTGCCCAGCTTGGATCACCCTACCCAGCGCCCCCATGCAACTCGACGAACTTCTGGCGCAAGCCAAGGCACTGCCCAGCATCCCGCGTGTGGTGTCCGAGGTGTCGGCCGAGCTCAACAAGGCGGAGCCCGATGCGCGCCGCATCAGCGAGGCCATCGGTACCGACCCGGCCCTCACCGCCCGGCTGCTCAAGCTGGCCAATTCGGCTTTTTTTGGCCTGTCGCGCGAAATTCTGAGCGTGCAAGACGCCGTCAACATCCTGGGCTTCAACCAGTTGCGCACCACGGTGCAGGCGGTGGCGCTGGGGCGCAGTTTCAAGGCCGTGCCCGGCGTCAACCTCGAGCAGTTCTGGCGCTACAGCCTCAACAGCGCCAAGATCTGCCGCACCCTGGCGCGCAGCATGCGCCAGAACGAGGGCGCGGCCTTCACCGCCGGCCTGGTGCACGCGGTCGGCGACCTGGTGCTGCACATTGGCCTGCCCGAGGTCATCGCCCGCATTGACTGGAGCGTCTCGCCGTTCGACATCAAGCGCGCCGAGGCCGAGCGCGCCGTGCTGGGCTACACCTACGCCGACGTCAGCGCCGCCTTCGCCGCCAAGTGGGATTTCCCCGAACTGATCGTGCGCGCGCTGCGGCACCAGCTGCTGCCCTTCGAGGGCGATGTGTACGAACCGCTGGCCGGCATCGTGCACATGGCGGCGTGGCGCGCGCGCGCGCAAGAGATCAACCTCGACCGCGAGGGCCTGGCCGCGACCTTCCCCGAAGTGGTGGCGATTCTGCTCGGGCTCGACCTCGACATGGTGCTCGACAAAGACCCGAGCGAATGGACTTCGGCTGGCGAACTGTCGGCGTTTTTGGGTTGATGATGCCTGAGCCCCCGATGCGACTCGACGAACTGCTGCGCCAACCCCAAAGCCTGCCGGTGGTGCCCGAGCTGGCGGCCAAGCTGATCCAGACCTTCGAGTTCGACGAGGTCGATGTCGATGCGCTGGCGCGCGACATCGAGCACGACCCGGTGCTCACGGCGCGCCTGCTGCGGCAGGCCAATTCCTCCTTTTTTGCCCTGCTGCACCCGGTCGGCACGGTGCGCGAGGCGATTGTGGTGCTGGGGCTCAACAAGGTGCGCGCGCTGGTCATCGCCGCCGCCCTGAATGCCAGCTTTCATGCCGTGAGCGGCATCCACCTGGACCGATTCTGGCATTTCAGCTTTGCCGCCGCCACCGTGGCCCGGCTCTTGTGCACCCCGCGCCGGCTCGATGCCAACCTGGCTTTCACGGCGGCGCTGTTGCACGGGGTGGGCGAACTGGTGCTGCACATGGGCATGCCCGAGGCCATGGCCAGCCTGAACCGGCGCCTGGACGTGTTTGCGCTCGAGCGCGCCGAGGTCGAGCGGCTGGCGCTGGGCTACAGCTACGCCGAAACCGGGGCCGCGCTGGCGCAGCACTGGCGCCTGCCGCGCTTGCTGGTGACGGCGATCGCGCAGCACACCGAGCCGCTGGCACCCGCCGAACAGGAACCGCTGGCGGCGGTGGTGCACCTGGCCAGCTGGCGCGCACGCCTGCTGCTGGCGGGCAACCGCGCCAACGAGCTGATCGACCACTACCCGGACGACGTGGGCGAGGCGCTGGGGCTGGACCCGGACCTGCTGGTGGCGCCCGACGTGGCCGGGCTGGACCGGTTGCCGGCGCTCTGATGGCGGCCCGCTTGCAGGCCCTGCGCCTCTATGCCGGCCCGGCGGCGCTGCGTCATCTGCACACCCAGGGTTTGCAGGCGCGCGACGTGGGCATCGTCGCCGGGGCCGCCGGCGGCCCCAAGGGACTGATTCTGGGGCCACTGGATCGTTTCATCTTCGGTCATTGGCTGGCGCAGAGCGCGCAGCCGATCGACCTCGTGGGCGCCTCGATCGGGGCCTGGCGCATGGCGACGGCCTGTCTGGACGACTGCGCGGCGGCGTTCGAGCGCTTCGAGCACGGCTACATCCGCCAGCAGTTCGAGCTGCCAGCGGGGCGCAAGCGGCCCACGGCGGCGCATGTGAGCGAGCGTTTTGCGCACAATTTGCAGCTGTTCTACGCCGGCCGGGCGCAACAGGTGCTGGCGCACCGGCGCTACCGGCTGCATGTGCTCACGGCCCGTGGCCGCCACCTGCTGCGGCGCGAGGGGCGCTGGCGCACCCCGGCGGGCTATCTGGGTGCCTGGCTGAGCAACGCGCTGCACCGCCCGGCCTTGGGCGCCTGGCTGGAGCGGGTGGTGTTCTCGACCCCGGGGGCGGCCTTGCCCTTTGGCTGCACCGACCTGCGTACGCAGCAGGTCTGGCTCGACGAGCGCAACTGGCTGCCGGCGCTGCAAGCCAGTTGCTCGGTGCCGTTTGCCATGCAGGCGGTGCCCGACATCGCCGGCGCGCCCCCGGGCGCCTACTGGGACGGCGGCATCACCGACTACCACCTGCACCTGGACTGGCAGCGCGCGCCCGGCCTGGTGCTGTATCCGCACTTTCAGCGCCAACTGGTGCCCGGTTGGCTCGACAAGGCGCTCAAGTGGCGCCACCGCAGCACGGCGTTTCTGGATCGCACCCTGGTGCTGGCGCCGGACCCAGCTTGGCTGCGCACGCTGCCCGACGGCAAGCTGCCCGATCGCAGCGATTTCGAGCGCTACGGCAGCGATCTGGCGGCGCGCATGCGCGCCTGGAGTGCGGCGGCGGCGGCGAGCCAGCAGCTGGCGGACGAATTCGCCGCCTGGCTGCAGCGGCCCGATCCGTCGGTGGTGCAGTCGCTGTAGCGCCTGGCTGCGGTGTCACATCGAGGCCTCGAGCAGGGCGCGGTAGTCGTCGGGGCTGGCCAGGCGCGGGTTGCTGTGGTGGCAGTGGTCGGCCAGGGCGCCTGCGATCACGCGTTCGAACACCTCGGGGCCCACGCCGAGCGCCGCCAGTCCGCTGGGCAGGCCCAGGCGTGCGTTGAGGGCGCGGATGGCCGGTCCGACGGCCTGCGGGTCTGTGCCCAAGCCCATGGCCTGCGCCATGCGCTCCAGCCGGCGCTCTTGCTGCACCGCTGCGGCGCTGGCGTTGAAAGCCAGCACAGCGGGCAGAAACACCGCATTCAGGGTGCCATGGTGCAGCCGTGGCAACACGCCGCCCAGGCTGTGGCTGAGCGAATGCACGCAGCCCAACCCCTTTTGAAACGCCAGCGCGCCCTGCATGCTGGCGCTCATCATCTGCAGCCGCGCCTGGCGGTCGAGGCCGTCGCGGGTGGCGCGCTCGATGTGCGCCCAGCCGCGCGCCAGCCCGTCGAGCGCGATGCCGTCGGCCGGCGGGTTGAAGGCGCTGGCCATGAAGGTTTCCATGCAGTGCGCGATCGCGTCCATGCCGGTGGCGGCGGTGAGCAGCGGCGGCAGGCCGAGCGTGAGTTCGGGGTCGAGGATGGCCGCCTTGGGCAGCAGGTGCCAGCTGTGAAAGCCGAGCTTGCGTCCGTCATCGACGATCAGGATGGCGCCACGGGCCACCTCGCTGCCGGTGCCGGCGGTGGTGGGCACGGCTATCAGGGGCGGTAGCTGGGCGCTGATCTTGGTCGAGCCGCCCTCGATCGTGGCGTAAGCCTTGAGCGGTCCCGGGTGCGCGAGCGCGATCGCCACGCCCTTGGCGCAGTCGATGGCGCTGCCGCCGCCGAGCGCGATCAGGCCGTCGCAGCGCGCCTGCCCATACACCGCCGCGGCGGCGCGCACGGCGGCCTCGGTCGGGTTGCTGGGGGTGGCGTCGAACACCGCGTGCGGCAGGGCAGCGCCGCCTTGGCCGAGCGCCGCCACGGTGCGCTCGAGCAACCCGGCGGCGCGCACCCCGGCGTCGGTGACGATCAGCGGCCGCTGGATGCCCACGCGCCCGCACTCGCTGGCCAGCAGGCGCAGGGCGCCGAGCTCGATCTGGATTTGGGTCAGGTAAAAAATCTGGGCCATGGGGCTTGCCGTCTCCAGGGTGGTGTGGGGGCCGCTGTCAGCCGCCGATGTAGCTCATTTCGATGCGCTTGCCGGCCTCGGGCGCGCGCGCTGCGGGGGGCAGGCTGGCGCGCAGCTCCGAGTAGCGCTCGCGCCGTGGCTGCCAGATGGCGGCGATGGCGTGGGCCAGATCGGCGTCGCTGGCGCCAGCGCGCAGCAGGGCGCGCAGATCGTAGCCCTGGGTGGCAAACAGACACAGATAGACCTTGCCCTCGGTCGAGAGCCGGGCGCGGTTGCAGTCGCGGCAGAAGGCTTGCGTCACGCTGCTGATGAAGCCCACCTCGCCCAGCGCCGGGTCGTGGCGGCCATCGGGCCCGGCGTGGCCCCAGCGTTCGGCGGTCTCGCCGCTGGCGCTGGCCGGCAGCGCCAGCAGCGGCAGCTCGGCCTCGATCAGCTGGCGCGCCTGCGCGCTGGGCAGCACCTCGTCCATCTGCCAGCCGTTGCTGCAGCCCACGTCCATGTATTCGATGAAGCGCAAGGCCAACGGGCGGCCGCGGAAGTGGCGCACCAGCGGCAAGATCTGGTGTTCGTTGGTGCCGCGCTTGACCACGGTGTTGATCTTGATCGGCCCCAGCCCGGCGGCCTCGGCGGCGTCGATGCCGGCCAGCACCTCGGCGACCGGAAAATCGGCGTCGTTCATGCGCCTGAACACCGCGTCGTCGAGCGCGTCGAGGCTGATGGTGATGCGGCTCAGACCGGCGGCCTTGAGGCTGCGCGCCTTGCGTTGCAGCAAACTGGCGTTGGTGGTCAGGGTGAGGTCGAGCGGCAGGCCCTCGGGGGTGCGCAGTTGCGCCAGTTGCTCGATCAGGGTTTCGACGTTTTTGCGCAGCAACGGCTCACCGCCGGTCAGGCGCAGCTTGCGCACTCCGTGAGCCACAAAGAGCCGCGCCAGCCGCGTGATCTCCTCGAAGCTGAGCAGATCGGCGTGTGGCAAGAAAGCATGGTGGCGGTCGAAGGTTTCGCGCGGCATGCAGTAGCTGCAGCGAAAGTTGCAGCGGTCGGTGACGCTGATGCGCAGGTCGCGCAGCGGCCGCCCCAGGGCGTCGAGCAACACGCCGCTGGGTGGCGGCTGGTGCCCGTTCGTCGGCCCCGTCGGCACCGCCAGACCGGGGTTGAAGGCGTTGACCAGGGGGATGATGCGCTCTGCCATACGGCGCAAGCTTATACCAAGTGGCGCCGCAGGGGGGCGCGGCGGTGCATTCAGCCGGTTCCAGTCAGTTTGGCGCAGGTAAAATCGGTTTCAATTCCTGGCCCATCTTCAACCACAGGCTGTACACCCATGTCACTCGACCACGTCACCCCTGGCAGCAAGGCCCCCGCTGTGTTCAACGTCATCATCGAAATCTCGATGAACGGCGACCCGATCAAGTACGAAGTCGACAAAGCCAGCGGCTGCATCTTCGTCGACCGCTTCATGAACACCGCCATGCACTACCCGACCAACTACGGTTACGTGCCCAAGACCATCTCGGGTGACGGCGACCCGGTGGACGTGCTGGTGATCACGCCGGTGCCGCTGCCGCCGGGCGTGGTGGTGCCGTGCCGCGCGCTGGGCATCCTGAAAATGGAAGACGAAGGCGGCGTCGATGGCAAGGTGCTGGCGGTGCCGACCGAAAAAATCCTGCCCCTGTACTCGCAGTGGCAGAGCCTGTCCGACTTGAATCCGATCAGCCTCAAGCAGATCGAGCACTTCTTCGAGCACTACAAAGACCTCGACCCAGGCAAGTGGGTCAAGGTGCTGGGCTGGGACGGGCTCGAGGCCGCGCACCAGGAAATCCGCGACGGGATTGCCGCCTACCAGAAAGAGCAGCAGCAAGGCTGAGGGCCTCAGGCTGCCCCCACCGCTGCTGTGGCCGCTGCCTTGCCTGCCGATTTGCCCACCGCTTTGCCCACCGCTTTGCCGCCTGTGCTGTCGGCCCCCCCGAGCGCTGCCACGCTGACGCTCTGCGTGGCGCAGCTCAACGTCGTCGTCGGCGACCTGGCGGGCAACGTGCGCCAGATCGCGGCGGCGGCGCAGGCCGCGCACGCCCAAGGCGCGCGGCTGCTGCTCACGCCCGAGCTGGCGCTGTGCGGCTACCCCGCCGAAGACCTGTTGCTGCGGCCAGCCTTCGTGGCCGACTGCGAGGCCGCGCTGCAGGAGCTGGCGCGCCTGAGCGCCAGTTGGCCGGGGCTGCACCTGGTGGTGGGGCACCCGGCGGCGCTGGGGCCTGGGCTTGAGGCGGGTGCTGTCCCGGGTGCGGGTGCGGGCGCTCGGGCTGGACGATGGGCCTGCCCTGCTGGTGGCCCTGCCGACAGCCCCACGGCCCATCTCCCCGACTTCCCCCCTGCCAGCGGCCACGGCCGCACGCGCTGCCTCAACGCCGCTTCGGTGCTGGCGCACGGGCGCGTGCTGCTGCGCTATGCCAAGCGCGAGCTGCCCAACTACCAGGTGTTCGACGAGCAGCGCACCTTTGTGCCGGGCCAGGGCGTGGGCGTGTTCGATCTGGCTGGCAGCGCCGGGCAGCGGCTGCGCCTGGGGCTGCTGATCTGCGAAGACGCCTGGTACCCAGAACCCGCCGCACAGTCCAAAGCCGCCGGGGCCGAGCTGCTGCTGGTGCTCAATGCCTCGCCCTTTCACTGGGGCAAGGGCGCGCAGCGCGAGCAGGTGATGCGCCAGCGCGTGGCCGAGACCGGCTTGCCGCTGGTCTATGCGCACCTGGTGGGGGCGCAAGACGAAGTGGTGTTCGAGGGCCGCAGCTTCGCCCTTGGAGCCGACGGCCGCCTGGCCGCGCGCGCCGCCAGCTTTGTGCCTGAGCTGTTGCGCATCGACCTGTGGGCCAGCGACGCGATGCCCGCCAGCGCGCCCGCTCCAGTCGGCGGCATGGTGCCGCTCCAGCCGTGGCGCCCAAGCGGCCCGGTGGCCCCCGAGCCCGAGCCGCTGGCCGAGCTCTGGCAGGCGTTGGTGCTGGGGCTGCGCGACTACGTGGACAAAAACGGCTTTCCGGGGGCGCTGCTGGGCCTCTCGGGCGGCATCGATTCGGCGCTGGTGTTGGCGCTGGCGGTCGATGCCTTGGGGCCTGAGCGCGTGCGCACGCTCATGCTGCCCTCACCCTACAGCGCCGACATTTCGCTCATCGACGCCCGCGACATGGCCGCGCGCCTGGGCGTGCGCCATGAGGAACTGTCGATCCAACCGGTGTTCGAGGCGCTGCTGCACACGCTCGAGCCCCTGTTCGAGGGCCGCGCCCCCGACCTCACCGAAGAAAACCTGCAGGCGCGCATCCGCGGCATGTTGCTCATGGCCTTGTCGAACAAGTTTGGTGCCATCGTGCTCACCACCGGCAACAAGAGCGAGCTGGCCACCGGCTACTGCACCCTCTACGGCGACATGGCCGGTGGTTTTGCCGTGCTCAAGGACGTGCCCAAAACCCGGGTCTTTGAGCTGGCGCGCTGGCGCAATGCCCACGACCCCTTTGGCCGCGGCCTCAACCCGATCCCCGAGCGCATCATCACCCGGCCCCCGAGCGCCGAACTGCGCCCGAACCAAACCGACCAGGACAGCCTGCCGCCCTATGAGGTGCTCGATGCCATCGTCGAGCGCTACGTGGAGCAAGAGCAGAGCGCGGCCCAGATCGTCGCCGCCGGCTTGCCCGCGGCGGCGGTGGAGCAGGTGCTGCGGCTGCTGCGCCTGAGCGAATACAAGCGCCGCCAAGGCCCGCTGGGCACGCGCGTGACGCCGCGCAGCTTTGGCAAAGACTGGCGCATGCCCAACACCAACCGCTACCGCGGCTGATTCGGCTTGGCCAAAGCCGGCGGCGGCGCAGCTTCAGCGCGGCCGCAGCCACGCGCCATCGCTGAGCTGGCGCGGTGGATGCAGCACCACCTCGTCGCCCGCTTGCAGCCCGGCGAGGATCTGCACCCGGCCTTCGCCCTGCAGGCCCAACTGCACCGGCTGCAGGCGGGCGCGCTGCCCTTCGATGCGATACACCGCCCAGCCGGGCTCGGCGCCGTGGCCGTCGGCAGCGCCGGTGTCGCCGTGGCGGAATACGGCTGCGCTGGGCAGGTAGAGGGCCTCGGGCACTGCGCGCAGCACGAAGCGCGCCTGCACCCGGTAGCCCTCGCCCAGGCCCGCCCAAGCGGCGGGCGCATCGCGCAGCGCCAGCCAGACCCGCACCCGCTGCTCCTGCACCCCGAGCGCCGACACCTGGGTGAACGCCGCCGGTTCGATGCGGCGCACGGCCGCGTTGAGCGTCACCGGTCCGCCCCAGCGCCGCAGCTCGACCGCCATGCCAGGGCGCAGCCGCACCGCGTCGGCCGACAGCACGTCGGCCTCGACTTCGAGCGCCTCCGGGTTGCCCAGCTCCAGAATCGGTTCACCCAGCGGCACCGCGCGCTCGCTCTGAAAATGGCGCCGCAGCAGCACGCCGTCGATGGGCGCGCGCAGCAGCAGCGCGGCCCCGCTTGGGTGTTGCGCCTCGGGTGCCAGCAGGGCGGCGCGGGCGGCGTCGCGCTGGTAGCGGGCGCTGCCTTGGAGCCATTGGGCGCTTTGCGCACGCTGGGCGCTTTCATCGCGCTGCGCCTGCGCCTGCTGCAGCGCCGCCGCCGACACCATGCCTTGCGCCGCCAGCGCCTGGGCGCGCGCGGCTGCTGCAGCGGCCAGGCGCGCCGTGTGCGCGGCAGCCTGGGCATCGGCCTGGATGAGCCATGAGCTATGAGCCAATTTTACCGTCTTATCATCATCAGTTCGGTCAACAGGTCATCGGTGGTTGTAATGACCCTTGTGTTTGCCTGAAAC
>JBGFRU010000024.1:0-44354 GCA_041694945.1 Pseudomonadota bacterium | reverse complement strand
TTGACCAAGCCAACACCCAGAAAGTAGCCAACCGCCTGCTCAAACGGCTGCAGAGCATAGGCTACAACGTGCAGATAACGCCGGCTTGAATGAGTCGTGGAGTCTGGTTTCACTTCAGGCCGGCGCTTGCTGCCCGCCGCTGCAGCGCCGGTGGCCGGCGAGGTCGAGCCGGTGCGTCACCTGCTGGTAGCCGTGTGTGTGCAGCAAAGCGGCCACGGCATCGGCTTGGTCGTAGCCGTGTTCGAGCAGCAGCCAGGCGCCGGGCTGCAGGTGGGCGCGGGCGCTGGCGATGATTTCGCGCAGGTCGTCCAGGCCATCTGGCCCGGCCACCAGCGCCTGCTGCGGCTCGTGGCGCAGGGCGGCCAGGTGCGGGTCGGCGGCGCGGATGTAGGGCGGGTTGGCCACGATCAACCCCAGCGCGGCGGGCGGCGTCTGCGCCTCGCCTGGCGGGGGCAGGGCGCCCTCCGGGTGGCCATCTGGGGTTGCATCTGGGCCTGTTTGGGGTGGCCAGGAGCCAGTCGCTTGCGGCCAGCCGCGCAGCCAGTGGCCGTGGCGCAGGCGCAGCGGCAGGCGCAGCCGCGCGGCGTTGGCGCCTGCCAGCGCCAGCGCATCGAGGCTGGCGTCGAGCGCCCACACTTGGGCCTGCGGCCGCTGCTGCTGCAGCGCCAGCGCGATGGCGCCGCTGCCGGTGCCCAGATCGAGCACCGGCACGGCCTGCCCCTGGGGCAGAAGCTCGAGCGCCCAATCGACCAGGGTTTCGGTGTCGGGGCGCGGGTCGAGCACGCGCGCGTCGATCTGCAGCCTCAGGCCGTAGAACTCGCGCTGGCCGGTCAGGTAAGCCAGCGGCTCACCGCTCAGGCGGCGGGCGCACAGGGCGTGGTAATACTGGGCGGCGGCGGTGGGCAAGGGCGCGTCGCCATGCGCCAGCAGCCAGGCGCGCTCGTGCGGTTGGCGCCCGAGGGCGTGCAGCAGCAGCAGCTGGGCTTCGAGCCGCGGCAGCCCGGCTCGCTGCGCGCCGTGGCAGGCGGCCTCTGCGCTGGCCGCGGGCAGGCCGGTCACGCCAGCGCCCCGCGCTCGCTCTGGGCGGCGCGCTGCTCCAGTTCGCCCAGCAGCTCGGCGCCGCGCGCCAGCCGCAGCGCCTGCAGCACTTCGTCCAGATCGCCCTCCAGGACTTGCCCCAGTTTGTAGAGTGTGAGGTTGATGCGGTGGTCGCTCAGGCGCCCCTGCGGGTAGTTGTAGGTGCGGATGCGGTCGCTGCGGTCGCCGCTGCCGATCAGGCCCTTGCGCTCGGCGGCCTCGCGGCTGGCGCGTTCGCTGCGCTCTTTTTCCTGCAGGCGCGCTTGCAGCACCTGCAGCGCCTTGGCCTTGTTGCTGTGCTGGCTGCGCCCGTCCTGGCATTCGGCCACCAGGCCGGTGGGCAGGTGCACCACACGCACGGCGGAGTCGGTTTTGTTGATGTGCTGGCCGCCGGCGCCGCTGGCGCGGAAGGTGTCGATGCGCAGCTCGGCCGGGTTGAGGGTGATGGCCTGCGTCGGGTCGGGCTCGGGCAGCACCGCCACGGTGCAGGCGCTGGTGTGGATGCGCCCTTGCGCTTCGGTGGCCGGCACGCGCTGCACCCGGTGCCCGCCGGACTCAAAGCGCAGCATGCCGTAGGCACCGTGCCCCTCGAGGCGCAACACCAGTTCTTTGTAGCCCCCCAGCTCGGCCGGGGTTTCGCTCAGGGTCTCGACGCGCCAGCCCTGGCGCTCGGCAAAGCGGGTGTACAGGCGCGCCAAGTCGCCGGCAAAGAGCGCGGCCTCATCGCCGCCGGTGCCGGCGCGGATTTCGAGGAAGGCGTTGCGCGTGTCGTCGGGGTCGCGTGGCAGCAGCAGGGTTTGCAGCTCGGCCTCGAGCTGTGCCAGTTCGGCTTGCAGCTGCGCCGCCTCGAGCTGCGCCAGCTCGGCCAGTTCGGGATCGGGGTCGAGGCTCAGGCTGTGCGCGTGGTGCAGCGCGGCTTCGCGCTCGAGGTAGCGCAGGTAGGGTTGCACCACGGCGTCGGCCTCGGCGTGCTCGCGGCTGAGCTGGCGAAAGCGCTCGCGGTCGGACACGGCGTCGGGCGCGCCCAGCAGGGCGTCGAGCTCGTGCAGACGCAGCCGCTGGCGCTCCAGCGTCTGGCGGATGAAGGGCTTCACAGGCGCCCGGGCCCGCGCAGAAACAGGCGCGAGACCGCTTCGGCGGTGGCGGCGCGGGTGTGTTCGTCGCCGGCGTGCAGCTCGGCCAGCGGGCCGTGCAGCATTTTTTGCGTCAGGCCCCGCGCCAGCGCCTGCAGCACGGCCTCGGTGTCCTCGCCACGCGCCAGCCTCTTGCGCGCGCGCTCCAGTTCGAGCGTGCGCCAGTCTTCGGCCTGCGCGTGCAGCTGGTTGATCAGCCCGACCACGCCTTGGGCCGGGTCGCGTTGCTGCAACCAGTGCATGAAGCCCTGCACGCCGGAATCGATGATCGCTTCGGCCTGCGCCACCGCCGCCTGGCGTTGGCTTTTGCCGTTTTGCACCACATGGGCGAGGTCATCGACGGTGTAGAGGTAAACGTCTTCGAGCCCCTTGACTTCGGCTTCGATGTCGCGCGGCACGGCGAGATCGACCATGAACATGGGCCGGTGGCGGCGCTGCCTGAGCGCGCGCTCGACCGCCCCGAGCCCGATCAGCGGCAGGGTGGAGGCGGTGCAGCTGATCACGGCGTCGAACTCGTGCAGCCGGTTGGGCAAGTCGGACAGCCGCAGCGTCTCGGCCCCGAAGCGGCTGGCGAGCTTCTCGCCGCGCTCCAGCGTGCGGTTGGCGATGGCCATGGACAGCGGCTGCCTGGCGGCAAAGTGGGTGATGGCGAGTTCGATCATCTCGCCGGCGCCGATGAACAGCACCCGGATCTGGTGCAAATCTTCGAACAGCTGGCCCGCCAGGCGCACGGCGGCGGCGGTCATGCTGATCGACTGCGCGCCGATGGCGGTGCTGCTGCGCACCTGCTTGGCCACGGCAAAGGAGCGCTGGAACAGCTGGTGCAGCGTGCGGCCCAGGGCGCCGGCCTGTTCGGCGGCGCGCACTGCGTCCTTCATCTGGCCCAGGATCTGCGGTTCGCCCAGCACCATCGAGTCGAGCCCGCTGGCGACGCGAAAGGCGTGCCGCGCCGCGGCGTCGTCGCGCAGCACGTAGGCGTGGTGCAGCAGCTGCTGCGGGCTCACGCCACCGGTGTCGGCCAGCCAGTGCAGGGTGGGCTCGAGCGCAGCCTGCTCGGCGGCGCAGTAGATTTCGGTGCGGTTGCAGGTCGAGAGCAGCGCCGCCTCGGGCCGCTGCGCCAGGCCGGCGCGAAAGCGCTGCAGGGTGGGGGCCAGCTGGTCGAGCGCGAACGCGAACCGGCCGCGCACGTCGAGCGGCGCGGTTTGATGGTTGATTCCTAGCGCCCAAACTGCCATAAGGGCTGGATTATAAAATCGACCTGACCGATTCAACCCTGCCTACAAACCCGCAGGGATGCGCCTTCGGGCCCGCGCCCGTATTCCCCGGGCCGGACTGGGGGTGCGAGCTTTCTTTTGCCCCTACAGCAGGCCTGCGTGGCCGCACCCCACCATGAGCTTCCTCGACGGCCTGCTGCACCTGTTTCATTTCTTCCTGCCGGCCTTGGGTTTGGCGGCGCTGCTGGCGCCGGCGCTGGTCTGGGGGCAGGGCGCGGGCAGCCGGCGCGGTTCGCGCTTCAAAAGCCTGCTGCTGGGCTGGCTTGCTTTGTCGGCGCTGGGCGCGCTGGTGCTGCTGGCCGGGCTGTGGTGGCACGGGCGCGACGGCCGCATGGCCACCTACGCGGCGCTGGTGGTGGCGCTGGGCTCGGCAGTGGCCTACTGGCGCTCGCGCTGACTTCAAGGTTGGCAGGGGCGGCAACGGCGGCATGGGGATCACCGCATACCCTTGCGCGGCGCAGGCACAGCGCCGCTGCGCTGGCCGGTGCAGGAAGGCGCTGCGTTAATATCGGCAACCCAGCCTGACGCTTTGGCCCTTATGAACGCCCCGATCCCGATGCAGCAGCTGCTCGCCGCCGCCGACGTGCAGCCGCGACTGCGCGAAATCCCCTACAACTACACCTCGTTTTCCGACCGCGAGATCGTCATCCGGCTGCTCGGCGCGCGCGCTTGGGAGGTGCTCAACCAGCTGCGCCAGGAGCGCCACACCGGGCGCTCGGCGCGCATGCTCTACGAGGTGCTGGGCGACATCTGGGTGGTGCAGCGCAACCCCTACCTGCAAGACGACCTGCTCGACAACCCCAAACGCCGCAGCGCGCTGGTGCAGGCGCTCGAACACCGTTTGTGCGAGATCGAAAAACGCCGCCGCCCGCTCGAAGACGGTGCGCGCGACGCGCTGGTGGGCGAACTGCTGGCGGCCGCGCAGCAGGCGGTGCGCGAGTTCGAGCGCCGATTCGTGGATGTGGCCACCCTGCGCCAGCGCGTGGCCAAGGCGCTGCGCCGCCACACCGCACGCGACAACGTCAAGTTCGACGCCCTGAGCCGCGTCAGCCACGTCACCGACGCCACCGACTGGCGCGTCGAATACCCCTTGGTGGTGCTCACGCCCGACAGCGAGGCCGAAACCGCCGCCTTGGTGCGCGCCTGCTTCCAGCTCGGGCTGACATTGATTCCGCGCGGCGGTGGCACCGGCTACACCGGCGGCGCGGTGCCGCTGTGCTGGAACAGCGCCGTCATCAACACCGAAAAACTCGAAACCCTGAGCGCCGTCGAAATGACTGCGCTGCCCGGCGTGGTGCAGCCCGTGCCCACGATCTGGAGCGAGGCCGGCGTGGTGACGCAGCGCGTGGCCGACGCCGCCGAGCGCGCCGGTTTCGTGTTCGCCGTCGATCCCACCAGCGCCGAGGCCTCGTGCGTGGGCGGCAACATCGCCATGAACGCCGGCGGCAAAAAAGCCGTGCTCTGGGGCACCGCGCTCGACAACCTGGCCAGCTGGCGCATGGTCACGCCCGACGCCGAGTGGCTGCAAGTCACGCGCCTGAACCACAACCTGGGCAAGATCCACGACGCCGAAATCGCCAGCTTCGAGCTGCAATACTTTGGGCCCGACGGCAAAACGCTGCTGCGCACCGAGCGCCTCGACATTCCCGGCAGCACCTTCCGCAAGGCCGGGCTGGGCAAAGACGTGACCGACAAGTTTCTCGCCGGCCTGCCCGGGGTGCAAAAAGAGGGCTGCGACGGCCTCATCACCAGCGCACGCTGGGTGTTGCACCGCATGCCGGCGCACACCCGCACCGTGTGCCTCGAGTTTTTTGGCAACCCCAAAGACGCGGTGCCCAGCATCGTCGAAATCAAAGACTACCTCGACCGCCTGCAACGCAACGGCAGCGCGCAGCCGGTGCTGCTGGCCGGGCTCGAGCACCTAGACGACCGCTACCTCAAGGCGGTGGGCTACAGCACCAAGAGCAAGCGCGGCGGCCTGCCCAAGATGGTGCTGATCGGCGACGTGGTGGGCGACGACCCAGACGCGGTGGCGCACGCCACCAGTGAGGTGGTGCGGCTGGCCAATGGCCGCGCCGGCGAAGGCTTTGTCGCCGTGAGCCCCGAGGCACGCAAAAAGTTTTGGGCCGACCGCAAGAAAACCGCCGCCATCAGCCGCCACACCAACGCCTTCAAGGTCAACGAAGACGTGGTCATCCCGCTGGCGCGCATGGGGGAATACACGCTCGGTATCGAGCGCATCAACATCGAGCTGAGCCTGCGCAACAAGATTGAGCTGGCCGATGCGCTGCTGGCTTTCTTTGAGCGCGCCTCGCTGCCGCTGGGGCCGGTGGAAGACGCCGTCGACCGCCCCGGGCCGCAAGCGCAGCTCGAGCGCTCGCAGCAGGCGCGGGCGCTGATCGAGCGCGTGCGCGCGCAGTGGCAGGGGTGGCTCGACAGCCTCGACGGCTTCGCCGCCGCCCCCAGCCCGAATGCCTTGGATACCCTCGATGCCCTCAATGCCCTAGACGGCGTGGATGGCTCGAACGGCGCACCCACCGAGCGCAACAGCTTCGAGCCCTTGCAAGAGCAACGCTGGCGCGCCAGCTGGAAGACGCAGATTCGGGCCCCGCTGCGCGCCCTGTTTACTGGCAGCGTCTGGGCGCCGGTGCTGGCCGAATGCGAGGCCATCCACCAGCGCGTGCTCAAGGGCCGGGTCTGGGCGGCGCTGCACATGCACGCCGGCGACGGCAACGTGCACACCAACATCCCGGTCAACAGCGACGACTACGCCATGCTGCAGACCGCGCACGAAGCGGTGGCGCGCATCATGGCGCTGGCGCGCAGCCTGGGCGGCGTGATCAGCGGCGAGCACGGCATCGGCATCACCAAGCTCGAATACCTGAGCGAGGCCGAGCTGGCCCCGTTTGCCGACTACAAACAGCGCATCGACCCCGAAGGCCGCTTCAACCGCGGCAAACTGCTGCGCCACAGCCCCTTGTTCGCACAGGCCGAGCAGCGCCGCGCCGACCTGAGCCAAGCCTACACCCCGAGCTTTGGCCTGATGGGCTACGAGTCGCTGATCATGCAGCAAAGCGACATCGGCGCCATTGCCGACAGCGTCAAGAACTGCCTGCGCTGCGGCAAATGCAAGCCAGTGTGCTCGACCCACGTGCCGCGCGCCAACCTGCTGTACAGTCCGCGCAACAAGATTTTGGCCACCAGCCTGCTGATCGAAGCCTTTCTGTACGAGGAGCAGACCCGGCGCGGCATCAGCCTGCGGCACTGGGAAGAGTTCGAAGACGTGGCCGACCACTGCACCGTGTGCCACAAGTGCCTGTCGCCCTGTCCGGTCAACATCGACTTTGGCGACGTCACCATGAACATGCGCAACCTGCTGCGCAAGATGGGCAAAAAGAGCTTCAAGCCGGGCAACGCCGCCGCCATGTTCATGCTCAACGCCACCCGGCCCGAGACCATCAAGCTCGCGCGCAGCCTGATGGTGGGGGTGGGCTTCAAGCTGCAGCGCTGGGCGCACGGGCTGCTCAAGGGGCTGGCGCGCCAGCAGACCAGCGCCCCGCCCGCGACCCTGGGGCCGGCCCCGATCAAAGAGCAGGTGATCCACTTCGTCAACAAAAAGCTGCCCGGCGGCCTGCCCAAGAAAACCGCGCGCGCCCTGCTCGACATCGAAGACCGGAACTACGTGCCCATCATCCGCGACCCGCGCGCCACCAGCAGCGACACCGAGGCCGTGTTCTACTTCCCTGGCTGCGGCTCCGAGCGCCTGTTCAGCCAGGTCGGGCTGGCGACCCAGGCCATGCTCTGGCACGCCGGCGTGCAGACCGTGCTGCCGCCGGGCTATCTGTGCTGCGGCTACCCGCAGCGCGGCTCGGGCCAGTTCGACAAGGCCGAGCAGATCATCACCGACAACCGGGTGCTGTTCCACCGCGTCGCCAACACGCTCAACTACCTCGACCTCAAGACCGTGGTGGTGAGCTGCGGCACCTGTTACGACCAGTTGCAGGGTTATCAATTCGAGCAAATCTTCCCCGGCTGCCGCATCATCGACATCCACGAATACCTGCTCGAAAAGGGCATTACCTTGCCCAAGACCGACGGCAGCTACCTGTTTCACGATCCCTGCCACAGCCCGATGAAGCTGCAAGAGCCGCTGCAAACCGTGCAGGCGCTGCTCGGCCCCAAAGTGCTCAAAACCGAGCGCTGCTGCGGCGAGTCGGGCACGCTGGGCGTGACCCGGCCCGACATTTCGACCCAGGTGCGCTTTCGCAAAGAGCAAGAACTCAAGCAAAACGCTGCCGATCTGGCCGCGCTGGCGGGCCCCCGTGCTGACACGCGCCCGAGCAAGACCAAGGTGCTCACCAGTTGCCCCAGTTGCCTGCAAGGCCTGAGCCGCTACGGCGACGATCTGGGCAACGGCTTGCTCGAGGCCGACTACATCGTGGTCGAGATGGCGCAGCAGATACTGGGCCCCAACTGGCTGCCCGAGTACGTGGCGCGCGCCAACGCCGGGGGCATCGAACGGGTGCTGGTGTGAGTCGGTCGCCGTGCCCGCTGTGTCGCAGCGAGGGCGGGCAGGTGCTCTGGCGCGACGCGGGCTTGCGCATCGTCCGTGTCGCCGGGGCGGAAGCCGAGGATTTTCCCGGCTTTTATCGCGTCATCTGGAACGCCCACGTGGCCGAGTGGACCGACCTGTCGGATGCCGAACAAGGGCGCTGTCTGAGGGCGCTCAACGCCACCGAGCGGGCCGTGCGCGAGCACCTGCGGCCGACCAAGGTCAATCTGGCCTCGTTGGGCAATCTGGTGCCGCACCTGCACTGGCACGTGATCGCGCGCTTCGACTGGGACAGCCGCTTTCCCGCCCCGGTCTGGGCCCCGGCCCAGCGGGTCGCGCCATCGGCCCGGATGGCGGCCTTGCAATCCGCCCTCGCGGCCTGCGATGATGCCCTGGCCCGTGGGGTATTTGCCTGAGCCCCACAATCGTCCCACCCCTTTCAGGAGCAACACCCATGGCCGGACTCACCTCAACCACTCCCATTCCACAAAACATCACCGTGCACGCCCAGTCGCGACTGCTGGAGATCGTGTTTTCCGACGGTGCGCACTTCAAGCTGCCGTTCGAGCTGATGCGCGTGTACTCCCCTTCCGCAGAAGTGCAGGGCCATGGCCCGGGTCAGGAGGTGTTGCAGACCGGCAAGCGCGAGGTCGGCATCGTGGCCTTGGAGCCGGTCGGCCAATATGCCGTGCAACCGACCTTTACGGACGGACACAACAGCGGCATCTTCAGCTGGGATTACCTCTATTTTCTGGGGACCCGGCAGGCCGAGCTGTGGGCCGACTACGAACGCCGTCTGGCCGCGGCGGGTTTGGGCCGCGACGCCCCGATGCCTGCAAAAACCGGATCGGCCTGTGGCCGCTCCCATTGAACTGGCCCCTGAAGCGGCTACCATAGCAACATGAGCCAGACCCATTTCGGATTTGCCGCCGTCGATGAGCAGGACAAGGCGCGCCACGTGCGCGCCGTGTTCGATTCGGTGGCGCCGCGCTACGACCTCATGAACGACCTGATGTCGGGCGGCCTGCACCGCTTGTGGAAGCGCTACGCGGTGGCGGTGGCCAATGTGCAGCCGGGGCAGCGCGTGCTCGACCTCGCCGGCGGCACCGGCGACTTGGCGCGCGCCTTTGCGCCGCTGGTGCAGCCCGGTGGCGTGGTGGTGCACACCGACATCAACGAGGCCATGCTGCGCGAGGGCCGCGAGCGCCTGCTCGACGCCGGGGTGCTGCTGCCGACGCTGGTCTGCGACGCCGAGCGCCTGCCCTTTGACGAAGGCGCTTTCGACCTGGTAACGGTGGCCTTCGGGCTGCGCAACATGACGCACCAGCAGCTCGCGCTGCAAGAGATGCACCGGGTGCTGCGCCCGGGCGGCAAGCTGCTGGTGCTGGAATTCTCCAAGGTGGCGCCGCCGCTGCAGGCGGCTTACGACTGGTACAGCTTCAACATCCTGCCGCGGCTGGGTCAGTGGGTGGCGGGCGATGCAGACAGCTACCGCTATCTGGCCGAATCGATCCGCATGCACCCGGATCAGGAAACTTTGCGTGGCATGATGCGTCAAAGCGGCTTCGGGCATGTGGACGTGCACAACCTCACGGCCGGCGTCACGGCCTTGCACGTGGGCATCAAGTGTTGATTTTTCAATGAAAGTGAGCGAGACATGAAGTTTTGGTCGATTTTTCTGGCGCTGATGCTGGCGCTGACCTCCTTTGATGCCCTGGCGCAAAAACGCTTTGGCGGCGGCGGCTCCTTCGGGCAGCAGTCGGGCAACGTGCAGCGCAACGCCACGCCAGCGCAACCGGCGCAGGCCCCAGGTCAGCGCGCCGGGCAGGCCACACCCAACCAGGCCCCGGCTTCGCGCCCTTGGGGGGCCATGCTGGGCGGCCTGGCAGCGGGTCTGGGCTTGGCCTGGCTGGCTTCGTCGCTCGGTTTGGGTGAAGAGTTTGCCACCCTGCTGCTGTTCCTGCTGGCCGGTTTGGCGATCATGGTGGTGGTGGGCCTGATTCTGCGCGCCCGCGCCGCCTCGGCCGGCCGTTCGCCCTTTGCCATGCAAGGCGCCGGTGGCCAGTACACGGCGCGCAGCTACCAGCCCGGCAATGTGGGCAACGACGCCTCGGCGCGGCCTTGGGAGCGCAGCCAGAGCGGCTTTGGTGGCAGCCCGGCCCCGGCCTCTGGGGCGGGCGGCCAAGGCGGTAGCCTGATCGGTTCGGCCTTGGGCGGCTCGGCGCTGGGCGGCAGCCAAAGCTGGGGCGTGCCTGCAGACTTCGACACCGAGGGCTTTCTGCGCGCCTCCAAAGCCAATTTCGTGCGCATCCAGGAGGCATGGGACCGCGCCGACATCGCTGCCCTGCGCACCCTGATGAGCGACGAGATGGTGGGCCACATCCAGGCCCAGCTGGCTGAGCGCGCCGTCGAGCGCGAGCGCGCCGGCGCCCCGCTGGTGCAGAAAAACGAAGTGCTGATGCTCGAGGCGCAGCTGCTGGGTATCGAAGACCGCGGGCACGACTACATGGCCAGCGTCGAGTTCTCGGGCATGATGCGCGAAGAGGGCTCGGCCGGCCCCACGCCGATGCGCGAAGTCTGGAACATCACCCGACCCAAGCAAGGCCCAGGTGGCTGGGTGGTGGCGGGCGTGCAGGCCCTGCACTGAGAGGCGGCCAGGCGCAGCGACAGGCTGGGCTTTATGCGCCAAAATCGGGGGGCCATGAAACAGCCCCCCTTTGCTTTTCCGCCGCCGCCCGAGGCGCTGCAGCGCTTCCTGGAAGCGCTGCCCAAACTGCCCAAGCTGCCCGCCCTGGATGCGCTGCCCGCAGCGCTGCCCAGTCTGGCGGCCTTGCCTGAGCCCCCCGAATGGTTGCGCCTGGAACTGCACAACCGCTTGCTGCTGCTGCTCAACCACGTGCTGCAGCAAGAGCCGCAGGCCATGGAGCGGCTGCGCCGCCAGCAAGGCAAGGTGGTGCGGGTGCAATGGGGGCCGTTTGCGCTCGAGCT
Source organism: Pseudomonadota bacterium (assembly GCA_041694945.1). GTDB lineage: Bacteria > Pseudomonadota > Gammaproteobacteria > Burkholderiales > Burkholderiaceae_C > Serpentinimonas. The sequence goes on along the minus strand of JBGFRU010000024.1, from coordinate 33,330 downwards.
GCAGGCCACGCCGGCGGGCTTGCTGGCGCTGGCGGCGCCGGAGCGCACCCCCGATCTGCGCATCGAGCTCACCGACCCCTCGCCGCTGGCGCTGGCCCAAGCGGCCCTCAGCGGCGCCAAGCCCGCGCTCGAAATACAGGGCGATGTGCAGCTCGCCGCCGAAGTGGCGTGGCTGTTCGACAACGTGCGCTGGGACGCCGAAGAAGACCTCTCCCGCCTGCTGGGCGACGCGCTGGCGCACCGGCTGGTGAGCGCGGTGCAGGCCGGCTTGGCCGAGCTCAAGCGCTTTGGTGCCAGCCGCGGTGAGCGCGGAGCGCCAGCGTGATCCGGCGTTTCTTTCGCGGCGCCTTCATCGTCTGGGTGGTGTTGCGCTACGGCCTCGACGAGCTGGTGCTGTCGGGCTTTGACAACCCGCTGCTGGCCTTGCTGCGCCGCATCGTCACGGTGGGGCGCAACCTGCGCGCCCCGCGCGGTCAGCGCCTGCGCGAGGCGCTCGAGCGGCTCGGGCCGATCTTCGTCAAATTCGGTCAGGTGCTCTCGACCCGGCGCGACCTCATGCCGCCCGATATCGCCGAGGAGCTCGCGCATCTGCAAGAGCGGGTGCCGCCTTTTCCCAGCGCGGTGGCGGTGGCCACGATCGAAAAAGCCTTTGGCAAGCCGCTGCAGCAGATATTTGCCCAGTTCGAGCAGACGCCGGTGGCCAGCGCCTCCATTGCGCAGGTGCATTTTGCGCAACTGCACGACGGGCGCGAGGTGGCGGTCAAGGTGCTGCGCCCCGATATGTTGCCGGTGATCGAGAAAGACCTCGGTCTGATGCGCCTGATGGCCGGCTGGGTGGAGCGGCTCTCGGTCGATGGCAAGCGCCTGAAACCGCGCCAGGTGGTGGCCGAGTTCGACAAATACCTGCACGATGAGCTCGACCTGTTGCGCGAAGCCTCCAACGCGGCCCAGTTGCGGCGCAACATGCAGGACCTCGATCTGGTCCTGATCCCCGAAATGCATTGGGACTGGTGTCGCTCCGACGTGCTGGTGATGGAGCGCATGCGCGGCGTGCCCATCAGCCAGGTCGAGCGGCTGCGCGCGGCCGGGGTGGACATCCCGCGCGTGGCGCGCGAAGGGGTGACGATCTTTTTTACCCAGGTGTTTCGCGACGGGTTTTTCCATGCCGACATGCACCCCGGCAACATCCAGGTCAGCCTCGAGCCCGCCACCTTTGGGCGCCTGATTTCGCTCGATTTCGGCATCGTTGGCACCTTGACGCCGACCGACAAAGAGTATCTGGCGCAAAACTTCACCGCCTTTTTCAGGCGCGACTACAAGCGCGTGGCCGAACTGCACGTGGAAAGCGGCTGGGCCCCGCCGCACACCCGCATCGACGAGCTCGAGGCCGCCATCCGCGCCGTGTGCGAGCCCTATTTCGACCGCCCCTTGAAGGAAATCTCGCTCGGCATGGTGCTCATGCGGCTGTTCCAGACCTCGCGCCGCTTTCAGGTCGAAATCCAGCCGCAACTGGTGCTGCTGCAAAAAACCCTGCTCAACATCGAGGGCTTGGGGCGCGAACTCGACCCCGAGCTCGACCTCTGGAGCACGGCCAAACCGTTTCTGGAAAAGTGGATGCTCGAGCAGGTGGGGCCGCAGCGCCTGTGGCAGCAGCTCAAGGCCGAAGCGCCGCTGTATGCCAAGCTGCTGCCCGCCTTGCCACGGCTGCTGCACGACTATCTGCGGCAGCGCCCGACCGACTTGCGGCGCGAGGTGCAGGAGCTGGTGCAGGAGCAGCGCCGCACCAACCGCCTGCTGCAGGGCATCATTTATGGCGGCGTGGGCTTCGTGCTGGGGTTGCTGGCGATGCAGCTCTATGTGCGCGTCAGCTTGTGGTGAGGGCAGGGCTGGCAGGCTGGGCCCAAGCCCAGCATCGGGATGGTTCGCGCCAAAGCGGATCGAGACCGCAGGCTTGAAACGGCACCGTCTGGCCCCAGCTAAAATGCCGGGTTCGAACCCGCTTCCTTCTCTGTTCCCGATTTGCACAGGTACACCCCATGCCCATCTACGCCTATCAGTGTGAGTCCTGCGGCCACGCCAAGGACGTGTTGCAAAAAATCTCCGCCGACCCCCTCACCACCTGCCCGGCTTGCGGGGCCGAGAGCTTCAAAAAGCAGCTCACTGCCGCCGGTTTCCAGCTCAAGGGCTCGGGTTGGTACTGCACCGATTTTCGCAACGGCTCGGGTGCTGCGGCCAAGCCGGGCGCTGCGGCACAGTCTGCCGGCCAGCCCGAGGCGGCTGCGGCGGCACCACCGCCCTGCGGCCAGCCCGCCTGTGCGGCCGCCTGCCAAGGCCAGGCCTGATGCCCATCCTTGGCGCCACGCCTTGCCCGTGCAAAGGCTTGGCGCGCGCCCTCTGGGCCGGGCCACGAAGCGCTGCGCTCGCGCGCCCTCGCTGCATCTGTTTGATTCCCTGTTTTTGAAAGCCCTTACATGTCGATGCGCAGCCACTATTGCGGTTTGGTCACCGAAGCCCTGCTGGGCCAAGCCGTCAGCCTGTGCGGCTGGGTCAACCGCAGGCGCGACCACGGCGGCGTGATCTTCATCGACCTGCGCGACCGCGAAGGCACGCTGCAAGTGGTCTGCGACCCCGACCGACCCGAGATGTTTGCCATCGCCGAGGGCTTGCGCAACGAATTTTGCGTCCAGATCCAGGGCATGGTGCGCGCGCGCCCGGCTGGCACCGCCAACGAAGCCATCAAGAGCGGTCAGGTGGAGCTGCTCTGCCACGCCATCACGGTGCTCAACCCCTCGGTCACGCCGCCGTTCACGCTCGACGACGACCATCTGAGCGAGACCACGCGCCTGACGCACCGCGTGCTCGATCTGCGCCGCCCCACCATGCAGCGCAACCTGATGCTGCGCTACCGCGTGGCGATGGCGGTGCGCCAGTTCCTGGACGCGCACGGCTTCATCGACATCGAAACCCCCATGCTCACCAAGAGCACGCCCGAGGGCGCGCGCGACTACCTGGTGCCCAGCCGCGTGCACGACGGCCACTTTTTTGCCCTGCCGCAGTCGCCGCAGTTGTTCAAGCAGTTGCTCATGGTAGCCGGCTACGACCGCTACTACCAGATCACCAAGTGCTTTCGCGACGAAGACCTGCGCGCCGACCGCCAGCCCGAGTTCACGCAGATCGACATCGAGACCTCGTTCCTGAGCGAGCAAGAGATTCGCGACCTGTTCCAGCGCATGATCACCGAGGTCTTTCGCGGCACGCTGGGTGTGGAGCTGGGCGCGTTCCCGGTCATGGCCTACGCCGAAGCCATGCACCGCTTTGGTTCCGACAAGCCCGACTTGCGCGTGCGGCTCGAGTTCACCGAGCTCACCGACGTCATGGCGGGGGTCGAGTTCAAGGTCTTCAGCAGCGCGGCGCAGATGAAGGGCGGGCGCGTGGTGGCGCTGCGCGTGCCCGGCGGCGCCGCCCTGAGCCGCTCCGAGATCGACGCCTACACCGAGTTCGTGAAAATCTACGGCGCCAAGGGGCTGGCCTGGATCAAGGTCAACGACCTGGCGGCGGGCCGCGAGGGTTTGCAAAGCCCGATCGTGAAAAACCTCGACGACGCCGCGCTGGCGGCGGTGCTCTCGCGCAGCGGCGCGCAGAGTGGCGACCTGCTGTTCTTCGGTGCCGACAAGGCCAAGGTCGTCAACGACGCCATCGGCGCCTTGCGCCTCAGGATCGGCCACAGCGACTTTGCCAAGGCCAACGGCCTGTTTGAGCCACGCTGGGCGCCGCTGTGGGTGGTCGATTTCCCCATGTTCGAGTACGACGACGAGGCCGCGCGCTGGAACGCCGTGCACCACCCCTTCACCGCCCCCAAGGCCGGCGACGAAGCCTACATGGCCAGCGAGCCCGGGCGCTGCGTCGCGCAGGCCTACGACATGGTGCTCAACGGCTGGGAGCTGGGCGGCGGCAGCGTGCGCATCCACCGCGCCGAGGTGCAGGCCAAGGTGTTCGAGGCGCTGGCCATCAGCCCGGCCGAGCAGCGCCAGAAGTTCGGCTTTCTGCTCGACGCGCTGCAGTACGGCGCGCCGCCGCACGGCGGGCTGGCGTTCGGGCTCGATCGGCTGATCACGCTCATGACCGGCGCCGAGTCGATTCGCGACGTGATCGCCTTCCCCAAAACCCAGCGCGCCCAGTGCCTGCTGACGCAAGCGCCGAGCCCGGTAGACGAAAAGCAACTGCGTGAACTTCACATCCGGCTGCGCAATCCGATTGTGGCCCAGTCCTGATATAGTGGCTGGGCAACGTGCCCTTTTCCATCACCCTCAACGGGAGCTAGCCATGACCGATTCCACCGCCGCCTCCAAAGACAAGCTGGTCGCCGACCTCAAGGTCGTGATCGCCGACGCCGAAGAGTTGCTCTCTGCCACCGCCCACGAAGCGGGCGAGCGCGTGGCGCAACTGCGCGAGCGCGTGCAAGACAACCTGCGCAATGCGCGCCACACCCTGGGTGGCCTCGAGGACGACCTGCGCCTCAAGGCGCGCGACGCCTGCCGCGCCACCGACCACTACGTGCACGAGCACCCCTGGACCTCGATCGGCGTTGCCGCCGGCGTCGGGCTGCTGCTGGGTCTGCTGATCAGCCGCCGCTGAAGCGGCCACGAAGGCGGCATTGGGGCGGCGCTTGGGCTGCGTTCAGGCTTCGGCCTGAGCTGCCTTGGTGCTTGCCCTTTTTGATCCGCTTTCGGTCCTTTTTCAAGCACCCCGCACCCCCTATGGCTTTGCTGCGCCCCTCTGCCGACCAGCCGCCGCGCCCGGCCTGGAGCGCCAGCCTGCGCGGCTTGCTGCGCGACGCGCTCAGCCTGGCGCAGGTGCGCCTGGAGTTGCTCGCGCTCGAAGGGCGTAGCCACGCCCAAGCCGTGGTCGGCCTGCTGCTGTTGGGCTGGGCGGCTTTGTGCCTGTTGTTGCTCGGCCTGGCTTTTTTGGCGGTGCTGCTGACCGTGCTTTGGTGGGACACGCCCTACCGCGTGTTGGCGCTGGCGGCGTTTGCCTTCGTATTCCTCACCCTGGGCGTGGTCGCCGCAGCCTGGGCCTGGCGCAGTTGGCAGGCCGAGCGGCTGTGGTTCGAGGCCTCGCGCCAGGAACTGGCGCAGGATTTGCGCCGGCTGCGCCCATGAACGGCCCTAACGCGCGCTACTGGGAGCGCCGCGCGGCGCTGTTGCAGCAGTCGGCGCAGTTGCGCACGCGCCTCGAGGGCCACGTGCAGGCGCTCGAGCCGGCCTGGCAGGTGCTAGACGGCGCCCAGCGCGGCCTGGGCTGGCTGCGCCGTCACCCCTGGGTGCCGCTGCTGGGTTTGCTGGCGCTGGCGCGGCGCCCGCGCACCGCCCTGAGTTGGGGCTGGCGTGCCTGGCGCACCTGGCGCTGGGTGCAGCCTTGGCTGGGCTCCGAGCGGCCGACCACATTGCGGCAGACCCAACCATGAAGCTGATTTTTGGCCTGGTGTTCGGCATCGGCTGCATCTTTGGCGGCTACGTCCTGTCCGGTGGCAAGATGGGCGCCATTCTGGCGGCGCTGCCCATCAAGATGCTGATCATCATGGGCGGCGCGCTGGGCGCCTTCATCATCAACAACAACCCCAAGGTGCTCAAGGGCGCGCTGGCCGGTATCGGCGCGGCCATGAAGACCAGCAAGCACACCAAGGCGCGCTACCTCGATTTGCTCGCGCTGCTGTACGACGTGCTGCAAAAGGCGCGCAAGGAAGGGCTGATGGCGATCGAGTCTGACATCGAAAAGCCGGAAGACTCGCCCCTGTTCCAGAAGTACCCCGCCATTGCCGCCGACCACCATACGGTCGAGTTCATCACCGACTACCTGCGCATGATGGTCTCGGGTAACCTGAACGCGCACGAGATCGAGTCCATCATGGACAGCGAGATCGAAACCCACCACAACGAAGGGCATCTGGTGGCGGCGGCCTACCTGCGCCTGGCCGGCGCCCTGCCGGCGTTTGGCATCGTGGCGGCGGTGCTGGGCGTGATCCTGACCATGGCCTCGGTGACCGAGCCGCCCGAGGTGCTGGGGGCCAAGATCGGTTCGGCCCTGCTCGGCGCCTTCCTGGGCATCTTCCTGGGCTACGCCATCTTTGAGCCGCTGGGTGGCACGCTGGAGCAAAAGCTGGAGGAAGACACCAAAGAGCTGCAGTGCATCAAGACCGTGCTGCTGGCCAGCATGCAGGGCTACCCGCCCCTGACGGCGATCGAGTTCGGGCGCAAGGTGCTGTTCTCGAACGAACGCCCGAGCTTTGCAGAGCTCGAAGGGCACGTCAAGCAGAAGAAGTAAGCCCGGCGCCCGGGCTGCACTCGGCATGGACACCTCAGCATGAGCGCCACCGGCAAACCGCTGCAGCCGATCATCATCAAGCGCATCAAGAAGGGCGCGCATGGTGCGCACGGCGGCGCCTGGAAGATCGCCTACGCCGACTTCGTCACCGCCATGATGGCGCTGTTTTTGCTGCTGTGGCTGCTGGGTTCGACCACCGAAGAGCAGCGCGGCGGGATTGCGGAGCATTTCAACGCCCCGATCATGGTGGCTTTGTTTGGCGATCCGGCTGCGGGCGCGGCCACGATCCTGCCCGGTGGCGGCGAGGATTTGCTGCGCCCCGAAGCGCCGCTGACGCCCCGCGACGAACCGGCCCCGCAGCCGCCGCGACCAATGATCCACGAACAGCAACTGCGCCAAGCCCAACTGGCGCTGGACCGCAGGCGCATCGAAGACCTGCGCGGCCAGATCGAGCAGGCCATCGCCGCCAATCCGCAACTGGCCGTGTACAGCCAACAAATTCGGCTCGAAATGGTGCAGGACGGGCTCTACATTCAGATCGTGGACGAACAGAACCGCCCCATGTTCGACACCGGCAGCCCGGTGGTGCCGCCGCACCTGCGCAGCATCCTGCGCCAGATCGCGGTGTCCTTGCAGGCGGTGGACAACCGCATTTCCATTTCCGGCCACACCGACGCCAGTCCCTTTGGGCGCGGCGCTTTGGGCTACAGCAACTGGGAGCTGTCGGCCGACCGCGCCAACGCCACCCGGCGCGAGCTCATGGCTGCCGGCACGCCCGAGCAAAAGATTGCGCGCGTGGTCGGCATGGGGCCGGCCCAGCCCTTGCTGCCCGAAAACCCCTTCGACCCGCGCAACCGGCGCATCGGCATCCTGGTGCTGACGCAAGAGGCCGAAGAACGCATGACGCGCGCCATCGAGGGTGCCGCACCCCAAGCGCCCGCCCCCACACCGGCGCCGCCGCTGGCCCCAGACCAGCCCACACCGGCTCCGGCTGCCGCTCCCACAGCACCCGCGCCCAGCCCGCCGCCAGCCCCGGCCCAGCGCCAAGGGGGCACCCCTGGGACGGTTGCCTTGCCGCCCTTGCCAGCCATTGCGCCACCCGCCAGCCCGCCCCTGACCCCGCCCGCAGCGCCAGGTGCGCCGCAGCGCTAGCGTCAGGCGTCTTGCTGCCCGGCAACTTGTGCTGGCACAGTTACACTAGCGCCAACCGAAAACCGTACCGGATCCAGCCATGCCCGACTTGCGTTTCCTGATCGTCGATGATTTTTCGACCATGCGCCGCATCGTGCGCAACCTGCTCAAGGAAATCGGCCACGCCGACGCCGACGAGGCCGAGGACGGCGTCGTGGCCTTGCACAAGCTGCGCAACGGCCGCTTCGATTTCGTGGTTTCCGACATCAACATGCCGAACATGAACGGCTTCGAGTTGCTGACGCAGATCAAGGCCGACGACAAGCTCAAGCACATCCCGGTGCTCATGGTCACGGCCGAGGCGCGCAAGGAAGACATCATCGCCGCCGCCCAGGGCGGGGCGGCGGGCTACATCGTCAAGCCCTTCACCAAAGCCACGCTGGAAGAAAAGCTGGCCAACATCTTCAAGAAAATGGGCTGGTGAGCGCACTCAGGCACGCACAGGGCAGGGACATGGATCAGCAAACGCACGAACATCAGGCCGAAATCTTTCAGCGACTCGGGCGCATCACGCGCCAGTTGCATGACGCGCTCAACGAACTGGGCTACACCCCGGTGCTCAAGGGCGCCGTCGATGAGTTGCCCGATGCCCGCAGCCGCCTGCAATACATCGCGCGCCTCACCGGCGATGCGGCCGAAAAGGTGCTCAACCGCGTCGATGAGGCCAAGGCCGAGCAAGACGCCGTGCGCCTGCACAGCCAGCAACTGCTCGACACCATCGGCGCCGTGCCGGGCCTCAAATGGGCCATGCCCGAGCTGCTCGAGTGGTCGCAGAAAATCCAGCACAGCACCGAGCGCACCGACGCGCACCTGACCGAGATCATGCTGGCGCAGGACTTTCACGACCTCACCGGGCAGGTGATCAAGAAAGTGGTGACGCTGGCCGCCGCGATCGAGGAGCAGTTGCTGCAACTGCTGCTCGAATCGGCCGCGCACGCGCAGTCCGAGGTGGCGCCGCAACCCGCCGCGCTTGCCGCGCCGGCTCCTGCCGTGCGGCGCGAACCGTTGTCTGGCCCAGTGGTCAACCCCGAAGGCCGCACCGACGTGGTCACCGACCAGTCGCAGGTGGACGATCTGCTCGCCAGCCTCGGGTTCTAGCGCGCAACACCACGCTGGGCATCGCGCCTGCCCAAGGCGCGTGTTAAGTGCAAACAGCTCGGTTTAGGGGCGGCTAATCGGGCTTTAGAAATCTGGCGCGCACCAGACAATGCGGTCAACCCAGCGTTGGCCGCCCATGGAATCCTCCCAAGACAAAAACCTGCCCGCCACCCCGCGGCGCCTGCAAAAGGCGCGCGAGGACGGTCAGGTGCCGCGCGCCAAGGATTTGAGCAACCTGGTGGTGGTGGCCGGCGGCATGGTGCTGCTGTGGCTCAGCACGGCCTGGGCCTACGAGCGCATGAGCCAGGTCATGCGCATCAGCTACCGCTTCAACGCCGAGTCGCTGCGCCATCCCGAGCACATGCTCGAGGTGCTGGCGCTGGCCCTGTACGCCGCCCTGCTGTACTACCTGCCGCTGGCGCTGACGGTGGCGGTGCTGGCGGCGCTGTCGCTGGTGGCGGTGGGCTCCTTTGCCTGGAGTTTCAAGCCCATCACGCCCAAGCTGTCGGACATCGGCCTCATCAGCGGCTTCGGGCGGCTGTTCTCGATGCAGCAGCTGTTCGAGCTGCTCAAGCTGCTCGCGGTTTCGATCCTGTTGGCGCTGGTGGGATGGTGGTTCGTGAGCAGCCATTTGCCGGCGTTTGGCTCCCTGCTGCTGCGCCCGCTCGAGAGCTCGATCCTGCAGTTGGGGCAGTGGTTCATGCTGGGTGTGGGCGGCCTGCTGCTGGTGTTGCTGCTGGTGGCCCTGATCGATGTGCCGCTGCAGCAGTATCTGCACCGGCGCAACCTCAAGATGTCGCACCAAGAGGTGGTGGACGAGAACAAGGAAGCCGAGGGCAACCCGTGGTTGCGCGCCAAGCGCTTGCAGCGCCAGCGTGAACTGGCGCAGGGCGGCAGCGTGGCCCAGGTGCCCGCGGCCGACCTGGTGCTGATGAACCCCACCCACTACGCCGTGGCGCTCAAGTACGACGAGCAAACCATGGCCGCCCCGCACGTGATCGCCAAGGGGGCCGACCTGAACGCGCTGCGCATCCGCGACATGGCCAAGCTGCACCAGGTGCCGGTGTTGCAGTCCCCGATGCTGGCGCGCGCGCTGTATGCGCACACCGAAATCAACCAGCAGGTGCCGGCGGCGCTGTTCACCGCCGTGGCCCAGGTCTTGGCCTATGTGTACCGTCTGCGCGCTGCGCTGCGCGGCCAGGGCCCCATGCCGGGCCAGCCACCCAAGCCCCACGTGCCGCCCGAACTCGACCCGCATCAGGGCCACGATGGGGCACCGGCGCAGGCCTAAGCCCGCGCGCTCAGACACGATGCTCCCATGAACGCCCTGTTGCAAACCCTACAACGCTGGTTCGGCCCCGGCAGCGGCTATGCCGCCGTGATCGCCGTGCCCATCCTGGTGATGCTGGTGCTGGCCATGCTGGTGCTGCCGCTGCCGCCCTGGCTGCTGGACCTGCTCTTCACCCTGAACATCGCCGTGGCCCTGATGGTGATGATGGTCGCGGCGTATATGCGGCGGGCGATGGACTTCATCGTCTTTCCCACCGTGCTGCTGCTGACCACGCTGATGCGGCTGGCGCTCAATGTGGCCTCGACCCGCGTGGTGCTCATGGAAGGGCACCAGGGCACGGGGGCGGCCGGCAATGTGATCGAGGCCTTCGGCACCTTTCTGGTCGGTGGCAACTTTGCGGTCGGCGTGATCGTGTTCCTGATTCTGGTGGTGATCAACTTTGTCGTCGTCACCAAGGGCGCCGAGCGCATCGCCGAAGTCGGGGCGCGCTTCACGCTCGACGCCATGCCGGGCAAGCAGATGGCGATCGACGCCGACCTCAACGCCGGCATCATCAACGACAAAGAGGCCAAGCAGCGCCGCGCCGAAGTGGCCGAAGAGGCCGACTTCTTCGGCAACATGGACGGCGCGGCCAAGTTCGTGCGCGGCGACGCCATTGCCGGCATCCTGATTTTGCTCATCACCATGATCGGCGGCTTTGCCATCGGCATGCTGCAGCACGGCATGAGCGCGGGCGACGCCTCCGGCACCTACATCACGCTGGCCATCGGCGACGCGCTGGCGGCGCAGGTGCCGGCGCTGTTGATTTCGGTGGCGGCGGCGATGGTGGTCTCGCGCGTGGGCAAGGAAGAGGACCTGGGGCAGCAGATCGTCGGCCAGGTGTTCGATTCGCCCAAGGTGCTCGGCATCAGCGCGCTGGTGCTGTTTCTGCTGGGCATCATCCCGGGCATGCCCAACGTGGTGTTCCTCAGCTTTGCCTTTGCCCTCGGGGCGGCGGCGTTCTGGACCGGTTGGCAGCAGCGCAAGGCGCAGGCGGCCAGCGAGCTGGCGCAGCAGCAGGCCAGTGCGCCCGCCCCCAGCGACGGCGAGGCCTCGTGGAACGACATGCAGCCGGTCGATCTGCTGGGCCTGGAGCTGGGCTACCGCCTGATACCGCTGGTGGACAAAGCGCGCCAGGGCGATTTGCTCACGCGCATCAAGGGCGTGCGCAAGAAGTTCGCCCAAGACGTGGGCTTTCTGCCGCCGCCGGTGCACGTGCGCGACAACCTCGAGCTCAAGCCCAGCAGCTACCGCATCGCGCTGCGCGGCGTGGTGGTGGGCGAAGGCGAGGTGTTTCCGGGCCAGTTCATGGCCATCAACCCGGGCCACATCCGCACACCCCTGATCGGCAACCCGACCACCGACCCGGCCTTTGGCCTGCCGGCGCACTGGATCGACGAGCGACAAAAAGAAAACGCGCAAATGGCCGGTTATACCGTGGTTGATTCCGAGACCGTGCTGGCGACGCATTTGTCACACTTGATGCAGGTCCATGCCGCCAGGCTGCTGAGCCGCACCGAGGTGCAAGAGCTGGTGGCGCACGTGTCCAAACTGGCCCCCAAACTGATCGAGGAAGTGGTTCCGGCCATGGTGCCCATCGGCGTATTTCACAAGGTGCTGCAGCTGCTGCTCGACGAGTTGGTGCACATCCGCGACGTGCGCACCATCGTCGAGGCCCTGGCCGAACACGCCGGCCAGACGCAGGACCCGGCCGAGCTGGCGCGGCGCATGCGGCAGGCGCTGGCGCCGGCGATCGTGCAGCAAATCTACGGCCCGGTGAGCGAACTGGAGGTGATCGCCATCGAGCCCGGGCTCGAGCGCTTGCTCACCCAGGCCCTGGGCGGACAGGGCGCGGGCGCGCTCGACCCCGGCGTGGCCGAACTGCTCACCCAGTCGGCGGCGCAGGTCTCGAACCGGCAGGAAGAAAAAGGCATCCCGGCCTGCCTGCTGGTGCCCGACGCCATCCGCAGCGCCATGGCGCGTCTGCTCAAGCGCGCCGCGCCCCGCCTGCAGGTGCTGGCGCACAGCGAAATCCCTGACACCCATTTGATCCGCATCGGCCCGATACTTGGAGAGCCCGCATGAACGCCCAACGCTTTATAGCCCCGAACTCGCGCGAAGCCATGGCGCTGGCCAAGGCCACTTTTGGCGACAGCGCCGTGATTTTGTCGAGCCGCTCCATGGATCAAGGTTTTGAAGTGGTGGCCACCAGCGAGGAAGACCTGGGGCACTTGCGCACGCAGGTTGCGGCTGCCCCCAAGCCATCGCAGCGCCCCGACGAACGCACGCCGCGCGCCAACCTGCAGCAGCGCGCCGAGAGCCAGTTGCCGCGCCAGCAGCCAGCGCCCAGCAGCGTGGCGCAGGACACCGAAACCATGGCCATGAGCACCTTGTCGTTCCAGGACTACGTGCGCGAACGCATGCTGCGCAAGCGCCGCGAAGCCATGCAAAGCCCAGTGCGCGCCGATCCGGTGCCCAGCGAGCCTGCGCACCCACAGGGCGCCGCACCCGCACGCCGCAGCGCGCCCGAGCGCGAGGGCTATCGGGCCTCGCCCGATGAGCACGACCTGCGCTTGCAATTTGCCCAGCCCGCAACTGCTGCGCCCAAGCCCAAGGCGCGCCCGGCAGTGGTGAGCCCGGTCCCCGAAGCACCCAAAGCCGACGCCTCGCCCTCGGTGGCGGCGCGCCTGACCGAGCAGATCGACAAGCTGCAGACGCTGATGGAGGAACGCCTGAACACCTTGGCTTGGCTCGGGCAGGCCAAGCAAGACCCGATCGAGGCCGGTCTGCTGCTCAAACTCATCCGCTGCGGCTACTCGCCCACGGTGGCGCGCGCGGTGATCGAGCGCCTGCCCGAAGGCCAAGAACCAGCGGCGGCCTTTCGCTGGACGCAAGAGGTGCTGGCGCGCAACCTGCGCACCCACCGCGAAGCCGGCCAGCTGTGCGACGAGGGCGGGGTGTTTGCGCTGGTGGGGGCCACCGGCGTCGGCAAAACCACCACGGCGGCCAAGCTGGCGGCGCAATGCGTGCAGACCTATGGGCCCAGCAGCATCGGCCTGATCACGCTCGACAGCTACCGCGTGGCCGGCTACGAGCAGTTGCGCTCCTATGCGCGCATGCTGGGCGTGGTGGCGCATCTGGCGCACGACCGCGCGGCGCTGCAAGACCTGCTCGAGCTGCTGGCCAACAAGCGCATGGTGCTCATCGACACCGCCGGGCTGGGCCAAAAAGACCCGCGCATCGCCGAGATGATGGAGCTGCTGGACTCGCCCGGCATCAAGAAACTGCTGGTGCTCAACGCCGGCGCCCACGGCGACACGCTCGACGAGGTGGTGCACGCCTACGTGGGCAGTGGTCTGCATGGCGTGATTTTGTCCAAGCTCGACGAAGCCGCCAAGCTCGGGCCGGCGCTCGACACCCTGATCCGGCACCAGCTGGTGCTGCGCGGCCTGAGCACTGGCCAGCGCGTGCCCGAAGACTGGCAGCGCCCCGATGCGCCGACGCTGGTGCGGCTGTCGATGGCGGCGAGCGGCAAATCGTCGTTCGACCCGCTGGAGGCCGAGTTGCCGGTGTACTTTGCCGAATCGGGCCAGGTGCGGGTGCCGTTGGACGGTCGCCATGTTTGAGTCCGGTTTCGACCAGGCCACGGGCCTTGCGGCCTTGCGCCTGCAGCATCCCAAGCGCTTGTTGCCGGTGGTGCAAAGCCCCGATCCGGCGCTGGCGCAGGCGGCGCTGCAGCGGCTTGAAGACGGCTTGCTGCATCTGGGTCTGAGCGTGCTGCCGCTCGATGGCATGCCCGAGAGCGGTGGCGCGCTGTCCCCATCCAGCGCCTGGCTGGACCAGTGGCAGCAGGCGCTGCCCGACGCTGGGGTGTTGCTCTGGCAGGCCCCGCTGGAGGCCTGGGCGGTGCGGTTGGCCGGCACCCAGGCGCGCCCGCTGGTGCTGCTCGATGCGGTCCCGGCGAGCCTGGTGAACGCCTACAACGCCGTCAAGGTCTTGTGGCAGGTGGCGGCCCTGCAGGCGCTGGTGCTGTGGCTGCCCGAGGCCGAGCCGACCTCGGTGCGGTCAGCCGACAGGGATCAAGGCCAGGAGCCTGGGCCGGTGCAGACGCTGCGCCAGCAGGTCTGGCGCCACCTGGGGCTGCGGGCTGCGGTCTGGCCGCTCGGGTATGATCGTCAGCGGGGTGTCTTGCACCACGCGGCTGGCGAGTCCTGTATGCAACGGGTACTGGAAACGGCGTTGGTGCTGCAAGATTGCGTGAGACAACCCCATGTTCATTCCATTTCACACGAGTTTTTCGCGCTTTCAGCCCACCAGACCGGCGCATTTCCTGATGTACACCGCCAAAGGCACGCTTGACCGCGATGCCCAACTCAGACGCCACAGCCCTTTGGTGCTCCGTCTGGCGCATCATCTGATGGCCCGACTCCCGGCCAGCGTCGATATCGACGACCTGATCCAGGTCGGCATGATCGGCCTCAACGAAGCCCTGTCGCGCTACGACCCGGCGCAAGGGGTGCAGTTCGAGACCTTTGCCAGCCAGCGCATCCGCGGCGCCATGCTCGACGAGCTGCGCGACGGCGACTGGCTTTCACGCGGCTCGCGCAAGCAGCAAAAGGACATCGAGCAGGCGGTGCAGCGGCTGGAGCAGCGCCTGCAGCGGGCACCGCGCGAATCCGAGATCGCGCTCGAGCTCGGGCTGTCGCTGCCCGAATACCAGGAGATGCTGGGCCGGGTGCGCGGTTCGCAACTGGTTTACCTCGAGGACCTGAGCGGCGGGGCGGAAGACGAGCAGTTCCTCGACCGCTTTCTGCCCGCCGACGAAGGCGCCAACCCGCAGGCCCAGTTGAGCGAGCAGCGCATGCGTGCGGCCCTGGTCGAGGGCATCAACAAGCTGCCCGAGCGCGAGCAGCACGTGATGAGCATGTACTACGAGCACGACATGAACCTCAAGGAGATTGCTGCCGTGCTGGGGGTGACCGAGTCGCGCGTGAGCCAGTTGCACAGCCAGTCGATTGCGCGGCTGCGGGCGCGGCTGCGGGCGCACTGAAAGCGCGCGCTTGCGCCGCCACGGCGATTCAGGCTTTGAAGTAACCTGCCGCGGCCCCGTTGCCCTGGGCAAAGGGGCTCGAGCGCCCCGCCAGCCGGCTGTAGGTTTTGAGGGCGTCGGCCGGGAACAGCACGTCGAGTGCGCGCTGCGCTCGGGCCGACAGGCGGGTGTTGGTCTGGCTCAGTTGCTGCAGATCGGTGCCCAGGCGTTGCCATTGCAGCACAAACTCGGCCGGCGCGGCAGCGCCGTGTGCGGCGGCTTGCTGCAGCAGCGGCAGGTGCTGGGCCATGCAACGGGCCAGTTCGGCGGCGCCGGCCACCAAGGCATCGGCGTTGTCGTGCTGGATCGACTCCAGCGCCAGCCGCTGCACCGCGGCGGCCGCCGTACGCAAGGCCATCAGGGATTCAAGCGCCAAGCCCCAATCGGGGCTGCCGGCGGGAGGAAGGCTGTGCGCCAAACCCCGGTTGCTCATCGCATGGGGGCGGCGCCGGCCTCGGAGCGCGGCGCCGCAGCGGCCACGCCAAGCATTTCACGCGCCTGAACCAGCATCTGGTCGGCGATGGCTTCGGCGTTGACCGAAAACGAGCCGTTCTGGATTGCGCTGCGCATGGCCTGCACTTTTTCGGCGTTGAAAACGTCGGCGCCGGAGCGCGCCACGTTGTGGGTCATGGTCTGGGTCACGGCCGACAACCGCACCTCGACGCTGGCCACGGAGGCCGTGTCAGGCGCACCCACCCCCTGAGCAGGCACGGCGGCGCGATCGAGCACCCGCGTGGGCGGGCTGACTGCAGCAGGCTTGTCGGTGAGGTTGTTGATGTTCATGACGCGCTCCAAACCCCAGATGAGTGGGGCACTTGAGAGCCTTATCGGCCGAATGAGGCCCGACTTTAACCTTTTTTTGCGGTTCTGGCTGTGGCGTTTGTGTCACAGGCGGACGGCGACCGTGTCGGCGTCGATGACCACCCCGTTGACGACTTGCCGATTGGGCAGCCGCACCCGCACCGCTTGGCCGCGCACCCCGTGGTTGAGCGCGGTGCCGCTGGCCGTGAGTGTAAAGCCTGCGCCCTGAAGCAGCAAGGTCACTGTGCTCCCGGACGCAAACAGCTGCGGGGCGCGCACCATGCCGGGGCGCAGCACCTGCCCGGGTTGCAGCGCGCTCGCCGCCGCCAAGCCCAGCCACTGCTCGGGGCGGGTCAGCGGGGGTGTCGGGTGCGCGGCCCAGTCGATCTCGGCGGGCTCCAGGTCGGCCTCGGTCAGGGCAACCCCGTGGCGCACCGGCTGGCGCACCACCCAGGCCGGGCCCCAAGCGCGCACCTGGACGGGCAAAAACACCGTCCAGGCCACCGGGCCTTGCACGCAGCGCAGCCCAATGCGGGTGCGGCCCCAGAGCCGGGTGTTGTTGGGCATGAACGGTTCGACCTGGGCGCATGGGGCCAGTTGCAGCCGGCTGTCGAAGCGCCCCACCACCACTTCGGGGCGCAAGGGCAGGTCGGTGCTCACCTGGGCGATCAGCTGCTCGTTGATCCAGCGCTCGGTCTGTTGCGACCAGGCCTGGTGCGCAGGGCTGGGCTGGGTGGAGGCGGCGGCACCGCTCCAGCCCATTGCGAGCGCCAGCAGCCCGGCCAGCAGCAGGGCGGCACGCCGCACGCGGCCACGCTGCGGCCCTTGGCAGGAGCAGATTGGGTTCGGGCGCATGGGGGCAGCTGTGGTCAGGGACGGTGTCGCAGCACTGTAGCCCAGCCGTGGCTGCGGGTTGAGCGGAAATAGCCGGCCAATGGGCTGCTTATTCAAGGCTTGAAAAGGGCTCAAGTTTTCCACAATCGCGGCATCGGGGCCGTGCGTGCAGCCAGTGCCTCCCAACCAAAAGCCGCAGGAGCGCAAGATGTTTGAGCCACTGACCCGGCGCCTGGAGTTCTTCTCGGACGCGCTGCAGTTGCGCGCGCATCGCCAGCAGGTGCTGGCGAGCAACATCGCCAACGCCGAAACGCCCGGCTTCGTGGCGCGCGATTTCGACTTTCGTCAGGCCATGGACAGCGTGCGTGCGCGCAGCCCCGAATTGCGCGCCGGGGCCATGCCGGTGCTCACCGGCGGCAACACCCAGCATTTGCGCACGGCAGCGGCCATGGCGGATGTGCCAGACCGCCACCGCGTGCAGTACAGCGTCCAGACCCAGCCCAGCCTGGACGGCAACAGCGTGGACATGGACCAGCAGCGCGCCAACTTCGTCCACAACGCGGTCATGTACGAATCCACCTTGCGGTTCATCAACGGCCATGTGCGCACCATGCTGAGCGCCATCCAGGGCCAGTGAAGGAGAGCGATCGTGTCGATGTTCACCATTTTCAGCGTCTCGGGCAGCGCCATCAGCGCCCAGGCGCAGCGCCTCAACACCGTGGCCAGCAACCTGGCCAACGCCGACGCCGTGGCCGGCCCGGACGGCCAGGCCTACCGCGCGCGCCAGGTGGTGTTCCAGACCGTGCCCATGGGCAACAACCCGGCCTCGGCCGGGGTGCGGGTGCAGGACATCATCGAAAGCGCGGCGCCGAACCGGCGCGTCCACAACCCGCAGCACCCGAACGCCGACGCGCAAGGCTACGTCACGCACTCGAACGTGAACCCGGTCGAGGAGATGGTGAACATGATCGCCGCCTCGCGTTCGTACCAGAACAACGTCGAAGTCATGAACACCACGCGCAACCTGCTCTTGCGCACCCTGCAAATGGGCCAATGAGCCGCCCCCCCGGAGCCGCACCATGTTCATGACCCCCTTGAGCCGCAGCGAGATCGACGCCTACAACGCACGCGGCGGCAACCAGGCCCAGGCCAACGACCCACAGGCGGCACAGGACCGCTTCCTCAAGCTCTTCATCGCGCAATTGAGCAACCAGGACCCGCTCAACCCCATGGACAACGCGCAGATGACGACGCAAATGGCGCAGATCAACACCGTCACCGGCATCCAGCAACTGAACCAGACCGTCAAGAGCCTGGCGGCGCAGTTTGGCTTGACGCAAGGGGTGCAGGCGGCGACACTGGTGGGGCGCGAGGTGGTCACGCAGGGCAATGCCCTGAGCAGCGCCGCGGGCCAGGCCGTGGGCAGCTTCAGCCTGGCGCAAGCCGCCGACAGCGTGCGTGTGGATGTGCTCGGCCGCAGCGGCGAGTTGTTGGGCAGCGCGAACCTGGGGCCGCGCAGCGCGGGCTTGCAGCACTTCACCTGGGCGCTCGACGGCGTCGACCCGGCGCGCGTGGCCAGCATGCAGATCCAGGCCACGGCGGCGGGGCAGGCCGTCAGCGCCATGCCCCTGGCGCGCCAGCGCATCGAATCGGTCGGGGTGATCGAGGGCGCGCTGCAAATGCGCAGCGCCAGCGGCCAGACCCTGAACACCAGCGACGTGCTCGCCTTTCTCTGACACCGCCACGCACCCGAGGAGTTAGCCATGAGTTTCCAGACCGGCCTGTCGGGCCTGAACGCCGCCGCACGCAACCTGGACGTGATCGGTCACAACATTGCCAACGCCAACACCACCGGCATGAAGGCGAGCCGGGCCGAGTTTTCCGAGGTCTTTGCCTCGTCGCTGGGCGCAGCCGGCGGGGGCAATGCGGGCATAGGGGTGCAGGTGGCCACGGTGGCGCAACTGTTCAGCCAGGGCAATCTGAAAATCACCGGCAACCAGCTCGATCTGGCCATCAACGGCAGCGGTTTTTTCCAGGTGGCGGCGCCCGACGGCTCCACCCTCTACACCCGCAACGGCGAATTCAAGCTCGACCGCAACGGCTTCATCGTCACCAACAACGGTTCGCGCCTGCAAGGTTTCCCGACCGACGAGTCGGGCAACCGCACCAGCGTGGTGCCAACCGATCTGACCCTGCCCACCGGGGCGGCAATTGCCCCGCGCCGCACCGGCGACAACCCCGACCCGGCGCTGCAAGGCCTGTTCCTGAACGCCAACCTGGACGCGCGCACTGCGCCGCAAGTGGTGGCCCCGGCCACCGCCGCCAGCTTTCCCTTGAGCGAAGGCCAGAAAACCTTTGGCACCGCGACCAATGTCTTCGATTCGCAGGGCAACCCGATCACGCTGCAGATGTATTTCGTGCGTCTGCCTGCGGCCAACACCTGGGAGGTGCTGGCCAGCGCCGACAACGGCGTCTCGGGCATGTCCTTGGGCAACGTGGTGTTCGACGCCGCCGGGCAAGTCACCAGCGCCGCCCTGGCGCCGATCAGCATCTCGTCTGGCACCACGGTGCCGCCGCCGCCGGGCACGGTGCAGACCGGCAACGCCTCCATCCCCAGCGACGGCACCTTCACCTTCGACTTGCGCCTGGGTGATGCCACCGCCGGTTTTACCCTGACCCAATTCGGCAGCAAGTTTGGGGTTTTTGACCTGCGCCAGGACGGCTACAGCTCGGGTGAGCTGACTTCGATCGACATTGCCGAAAACGGGGTCATTCTGGCGCGTTACTCGAACGGGGTTTCGATTGCCGAAGGCCAGGTGGCCTTGGGCAACTTCCGCAATCTGCAAGGCTTGCAGCCGGTCAACGGTGGTTTCTGGATCGAGACCATTGCCTCGGGCCCGGTGGTGCTGGGTGGCCCGCTGGAAGGGCGGCTGGGTCTGGTGCGGCAGAGCTCGCTCGAGGAGTCGAACGTGGACCTGACGCAAGAGCTGGTGAGCATGATCGTGGCCCAGCGCTCGTACCAGGCCAACGCGCAGACCATCCGCACCCAGGACCAGATCATGCAAACGCTGGTCAACCTGCGCTAGTCGCCCTGAGCTGAAGGAGCCGCACCATGGACCGCATGATCTACCTCGCCCTGTCGGGGGCCAACGCGGCCATGCACCGCAAGCAGGCCCTGACGCACAACCTGGCGAATGTGAGCACCAACGGCTTTCGCGCCGAGATGTCCACCTTCCGCTCGGTGCCGCTGCGCGGCGAGGGCGCGAGCACGCGCGCCTTTGCGCTCGAAGCCAGCGCCGGGCACCTGGACACGCCGGGCACGATCCAGCACACCGGGCGCAACCTCGATGTGGCCGCCGCCGGGCGCGCTTTCTTTGCCGTGCAGGCGCTGGACGGCACCGAGGCCTACACCCGCGCCGGCGCCTTGCAGGTGTCGGCGCAGGGGCAACTGGTGGGTGTCAACGGCCTGCCGATGCTCGACGACGGTGCGGCCCCGATTGCCGTGCCGGCCAACGCCCAGGTGATGATCGCCAGCGACGGCACGGTGAGCGCGCGCGTGGGCGCGGAGCCGCCGCAGGCGCTCGGGCGCCTCAAGCTGGTCACGCCCGACGACGCGGCACAGCGGCTGGTGCGCGGCAACGACGGTCTGTTTCGCAGCGCCGACGGCGGCCCGCTGCCTGCAGACCCAGCGGCCACGCTCATCGACGGCGCGCTCGAGGGCTCGAACGTGAACCCGATCGAGGCCATGATCGGCATGATCAGCGTACAGCGCCAGTTTGAACTGCAACTGCGCATGCTGCAAAACGCCGAGCGCAACGACCAGACCGCGGCCCGACTGTTGAACCTGCAGGGCTGAACCCGGCCCTTTGCACCTTAGGAGCACACCATGATCAACGCCTTGCAGATCGCCAGCACCGGCATGCGCGCGCAGCAAACCCAGCTCGACGTGATTTCGCACAACCTGGCCAACGTCTCGACCACGGGCTTCAAGCGCGGCAGCGCCATGTTCGAAGACTTGATCTACCAGAATCTGCGTCAGGTCGGGGCCCCCAACGCCGAACAGGCCGAACTGCCCACCGGCCTGCAGATCGGGCTGGGGGTGCGCACCGTGGCCACCGCGCGCACCTTCACCCAAGGCAGCTTGCAAAAGACCGAAAACCAGCTCGACGTGGCCATCAACGGCGACGGCTTTTTCCAGATCGAGATGCCCGACGGAAGCACCGCCTACACCCGCGACGGCAGCTTCAAGATCACCGCCGAGGGCCGCTTGGTGAACAACAGTGGCATGCCGGTGATCGGCGCCGTGACCATTCCGCGCGATGCGCGCAGCGTCACCATCGGCGCTGACGGCCAGGTGACGGTGTTGGTGGGCACCAACCCGGCACCGCAACCGGCGGGCACGATCACGCTCGCCACCTTCATCAACCCGGCGGGGCTCGAGCCGCGCGGCCAAAACCTGTTTACCGAAACCGCTGCGTCGGGCGAAGCCGCCGTGGGCGCACCCGGCAGCGAGGGGCGCGGGCCGGTGTTGCAGGGCTTTCTCGAGAGCTCCAACGTGAACGTGGTGCAAGAGTTGGTGGCTATGATCCAGACCCAGCGCGCCTACGAGCTCAACTCGCGCGCCGTTCAGACCTCGGACCAGATGCTGGCGCGGTTGGCGCAGATTTGAAGCGGGTTGCAGCGACGCCGCAACCGCACCCTTGAACCCGACCGATCCACCGGAGACCGCACCATGAAGCCCCGACTGCCGCGCCGGCCCCTGCCGTTGCACCCTGTTTGCCCGGTGCGCAGCGGCGCACGCGGGTCGGTGCTGCTGGCGGCGCTGCTGGCGGCTGTGGTCTTGAGCGGCTGCGAAACGCTGTCGCAAGTGCCGCAGGTGGACTTGGCCCCGATGCCGCGCACACTCGACATCACACCCGCGTCGGCGGCTGCGGCACCGGTCAACGGCAGCCTGTTCAGCGCCGCCACTTTCCGTCCGGCTTTCGAGGACCACCGCGCGCGCCTGGTCGGCGATGTGCTCACGATCCAGATCAGCGAGCGCGTCAGCGCCACCCAGGAGAGCGCGACCACGGTCAACCGCAATTCGGAACTCAGCGCTGGGGTGTCGGCTTTTCCGCTGGCGCGCGCACGCGAGCTCGGGCGCCTGCGCACCGCCGCCGAGACCGAAAACAGCTTCAACGCCGACGGCTCGACCGAGGCCACCCACACCTTTGCGGGCAGCATCACGGCGGTGGTGACGCAGGTTCTGCCCAACGGGCACCTGGTGGTGGTGGGTGAAAAGCAAATAGGCGTGAACCAGAACGTGGACGTGCTCAAGTTCTCGGGCACGGTGGACCCGCGCACCATCCGGCCCGGCAACACGGTGCAATCGACCCAGGTCGCCAATGTGCGCGTGCTCTCGCGTGGCCGTGGCGCGCAGGCCGATGCGCACACATTTGGCTGGCTGGCACGCTTCTTTTTGACGCTTATGCCGTTCTAAAGTTTTACACAATGGGCACGACGGCTGCGGTTGGCGGCCGCGCCCGCCGCACCGGAGTTTGAACGATGAACCGCCTACCCACCCCCCGAGCCGCCCGGCCCTGCGTTGCCGCAGGGCCTCTGGGTGCGGTGTGGGCGCTGGGGCCGGCGCGCCGCCGCCTGGGGCTGGCTGGGCTGTCGATCTGGGCCGCGCTGGCTGCACTGGCTGCACTGGCTGCACTGGTCATGGGGCTGCTGGCCGCCGGCCCCCTGCACGCCAGCACGCGCATTCAGGACGTGGCGGCGGTGCAGGGCGTGCGCAGCAACCCGCTGACTGGCTATGGGCTGGTGGTGGGGCTCGATGGCACCGGCGACCAGGCGGCCCAAATGCCCTTCAGCGCGCAGTCGCTGCGCAACTACCTCGAACAACACGGCCTGAGCCTGCCGCCGGGCGCCAACTTTCAGCCACGCAACGTGGCAGCGGTGCTGGTCACGGCGCAGTTGCCAGCCTTTGCCCAGCCAGGGCAGGCCATCGATATCACGGTGTCGTCGATTGGCAATGCGCGCTCGCTGCGCGGTGGCACCCTCATCACCACGCCCTTGCGCGGGGTCGATGGCCAGATTTACGCCTTGGCACAGGGCAACCTGATCGTCGGCGGCGCCGGGGCCGCAGCCGCCGGTGCTCAGGTGGTGATCAACCATTTGAGTGTGGGCCGCATACCCAACGGCGGCCAGGTCGAGCGCAGCGTGCCCACGCCGCTTTTGCTCGGCACCACCATCGACCTGAACCTCAATGCGGCCGACTTCCAGACCGCGCGCCGGGTGGCGCTGTCGATCAACCAGGCCAAGGGCGCGGGCACGGCGCAAGCGCTCGACGGCCGCGTGGTGCGCTTGCGCGCCCCGACCGACCCCAACGAACGCGTCGCCTTTTTGGCCGACATCGAGCAGTTGCCGCTGCAACTGGCGCCGCCCACGGCGCGCGTGGTGGTGAACTCGCGCACCGGCTCGGTGG
This sequence comes from Pseudomonadota bacterium, assembly GCA_041694945.1. Lineage (GTDB taxonomy): Bacteria > Pseudomonadota > Gammaproteobacteria > Burkholderiales > Burkholderiaceae_C > Serpentinimonas. The sequence goes on along the minus strand of JBGFRU010000024.1, from coordinate 10,197 downwards.
TCATGAACCAGAGCGTGACCCTGGCCCCGGCGGCGGTGGCGCACGGCAACCTCACGGTCACCATCCGCGTCACGCCGCAAGTGGCCATGCCGCCGCCGTTCGCGCCGCCCGGCACGCCACCGGTGGTGGTCGAACAGGCCGAGGTGCAGATCGGCCAGGAGGGCGGGGCGCTGATCCAGCTGCCTGCCAGCACCCAATTGAGCGAGGTGGTGCGCGCCCTCAACGCCATGGGGGCCACGCCCATGGATCTGGTCTCGATCTTGCAAGCCTTGCGCGCCGCCGGCTCGCTGCGCGCCGAACTCGAGGTGATCTGAGCATGAACCTGCAGTCTGCCACGGCCCCAGGCGCTGCGCTGGCGCTGGCGCAGCAGCGCGGGCTGGCCGCCGACAGCAACGCGCTCAACCAGCTCAACCAGTTGGCCGGTCGCGACAGCCGCGCCGCCATCCGCGAGACCGCGCGCCAGTTCGAAGCCCTGTTCATGCGCGAACTGCTCAAGAGCATGCGCGAAGCGACGATGAGTACGGGACTGATGGGCGACGAAGCCGGTGGCTTGGGCAGCCAGTTGCTCGACGAGCAATGGGCCGTCAAGCTCACCGGCCTGCCCAGGGGCTTGGGTGAAATGATCGAACGCCAACTGATGCAACAAACCCAGGGCGCTCAGGAGCCTGCCAGCGCCGTCCCGGCTGCGGCCCATGCGCCAGCTGCTGCCGCGCGGCCGCCGTTTGCCACCCCAAGCCAAGCCCAAGCCGGCTTTGTGGCCCAGCACCGCCAAGCGGCGCAGCAAGTGGAGCGCGAGAGCGGCATCCCGGCCAGCTTCATGCTCGGCAAGGCCGCGCACGAGACCGGCTGGGGCCGCAGCCCGATCCGCAACGCCGACGGCTCCGACAGCTTCAACCTCTTTGGCATCAAAGCCACGCCGGGCTGGCGCGGGCGCGTCGCCGAGGTCATGACCACCGAGTACGTCAACGGCGCACCGCAGCGCATGGTGCAACGCTTTCGCGCCTACGACAGCCCACTCGACGCCTTTCGCGACTACGCGCGTCTGATCGGGCGCAGCCCGCGCTATGCCGAAGTGATGCAAAACCTGCATTCGCCGCGCGCTTTTGCGCAAGAGGTGCAAGAGGCCGGCTACGCCACCGACCCGCGCTACGCCAGCAAGCTCGAGCGCGTGATCAACGCCACCCTGAACGTCAAACGGGCCTTGGGCTGAACGGGGGGCACAGATGGGATTCAACGTCGGCGTCACGGCCCTGGTGGCCAACCAGGCAGCCTTGCAAGTCATCGGCCACAACATTGCCAACGTCAGCACGCCGGGGTTCTCGCGCCAGAACGTCGAACTCACCCAGGTGCCCGGGCAGCGCTTTGGCGCGGGCTACTTCGGCAAGGGCGTGCAGGTGGCGTCGGTCGAGCGCGCCTTCAACCCCTTCCTGACGCGCGAGGCGAACCTGACCGCAGCCGCGGCCGAGTCGGCCAATCTGCGTTTTCAGCGCCTGCAAACGCTCGAGCAGCTCTTTCCCATGGGGAACGACGGCATCGGGCAGCAGCTCAACGGCTTTCTCAACGCCTGGGCCGACACCGTGGCCTCGCCCACCAACCAGACCGCGCGCGGCGTGGTGCTGACGCGGGCCGAAGAGTTCGCCAGCCGGCTCAACCTGACGGCGCGCCAATTGGAAGAGCTGCGCGTGACCACGCGCATCCAGATCGAGGCCGGCATCGAGCAGGCGAACCGGCTCACCACCAGCATCGGGCAGATCAACCAGCGCATCATCGACGCCTTGGCTGGCGGTGCGCCGCCCAACGACTTGTTCGACCAGCGCGACCGGCTCGTGGCCGATTTGAACAAAATCATCCAGGTCAACACCTTGACGGCCGACGACGGGTCGTTGACGGTGTTCGTGGGCGGCAGCGTGCCGGTGGTGCTGGGCAACCGCGCCACCGCGCTGGTGGGCTCCGAGTCGGTCAGCGCCGAAGGCCGCTACACCCTGGGTTTTGGCAACGCGAACGCGATCATCAACGAGGGCCTGATCACCGGCGGCAGCCTCAAGGGCGCGCTGACCTTCTACAACGACGACGTGGGCGGCGTCAGTGCGCAACTCGGGCGGCTGGCGCTGGCCACGCTGGAGCTGACCAACCGCCAGCACCGCCAGGGCCTGGACTTGAACGGCAATGCCGGGCAGGATTTTTTTCGCGCCTTGCCTGCCGAGTATTTCTCGTCGGCGGTTTCGGTGGTGAGCGGCTCGGTCACGCCGCCAGGGTTGAGCTGGAGCATCGACGGCGCCGCCGACGCGCCAGCCAGTTTTCGCGCCTCCGACTACCGCATCAGCTTCAGCGCTGCAGGCACGGGCAGTCTGACACGCATCAGCGACGGGCACAGCGTCGCCTTTGGCCCACCCGATACCGATCTCACGCTCGACGGCCTGCGCTTCAGCGGGCTGAATCTGGGCGCTGCCAACACCGAGGTGCTGGTGCGGCCGTTTCGCGCCGCGCCTGCGGCCTTGGGCGTCAACCTGACTTCGCCTTCGCAACTGGCGCTCTCGAGCCCGGTGGTGGTGGCGGCGGCGCCGGGTAACTCGGGCAATGTCGAGGTGGTGTCCCTGCACCGCCCTGCGGGCGCGAGCGCGCCGCCGGCTTGGAGTTCGACCACGGTCGAATTTTTTCCCGGCGGTTACAGCACCGACGGGGGCCTTACGGTCTTGCCTTTTCGCTCTGGCACGCCCATCGTCGTCGATGGCTTTGCGCTCACTCTGCGCGGCGCGCCCTCGGTGGGCGACCGCTTTACCGTCAGCCCGGCCACCGGTTTGGACATGCGCCAAAACGCCGGCAACGGTCAGGCGCTGCTGGCCTTGCGCGACCTCGATGCGCTCGACGGCTACAGCCTCTCCGATGGCTACATTCCGGTGTTCGTGGCGGTTTCGTCGAGCATTCAGATCGCCAAGGCCGAGTCCGAATTTTCTACCCGCGTGGCAGCCCAGGCCGAGACCGCGCGCGCCAACCAGGCCGGCGTCAACCTCGACGAGGAGGCGGCGCGCCTGCTGCAGTTTCAGCAAGCCTACCAGGCCAGCGCGCGCTATTTGCAAGCCGTCCAGTCGGTTTTCGAGACCCTGTTGGCCACCTTTGGCCGTTGAGGAGTGTGATCCATGGCTATCGTCCGTGTGGCTACGGCGCATCTTTTCGACGCCGGCATGACGCGCATCAACCAGCGCAGCTCCGAGCTCAACGACCTGCAGGAAAAACTGGCTGCAGGCAGGCGCGTGTTGCGCGCCAGCGATGACCCGGTGGCCGCCACCATGGCCGAGCGCGAGAGCAACCGACTCATGCGCAACGGGGCCGATATGCGCGCGCTCGAGCGCTCGCGTGCCAGTTTGCAGCAAGCCGAAGCGGCAGTGGGGCAGATGGGCGAGGTGCTGGCGCGTTTTCAGGAGCTGTTGGTGCAGGGGGGCAATTCGACCTTGTCGGATCGCGACCGCCTCACCCTGAGCGCCGAGATGCGCGGCCTGCGCGACCAGATGCTGAACCTGGCCAACGTGCAAGATACCGAAGGCAATGCCTTGCTCGGTGGCCTGGGCGTGACCGACCCGAGCGGGCGCCCGTTTGCCGAAGTCGGCCCGCCCACCGCCGTCGTCTCCAACCTGATTCCGGGCCAGGCCGCAGCCACCGAACTGGGCTTGCCCAACCGCGTCGACGGCGACTTTGCCTTGCGCAACCTCGCCTCCACCGACCCGGCCGTGGTCGGCAGCACGGATCTGTTTGCCATCATGCAGCGCGCCATCGAGGCGCTCGAAGACCCGGCCCTGAGCGTGGCTGCGCGCACCCAGGCGCTGGGCTACGCCAACGCCGACCTGCAAACCGGGCAGGACCGGTTGCTGCTGGTGCGCGGGCGCCTGGGCGAACTGCTGCAGCGCGCCGACAGCATCTCCAGCCTGCTGCAAGACCGCGACCTGGCCGGCCAGCAGGCGCTGTCGCAACTGACCGACCTGGACATGGTGCGCGCCATTTCCGAGTTCCAGACGCGCCAGCTCGGGCTGCAAGCGGCGCTGCAGTCCTATGGGCAGGTGCAGCGCTTGTCCTTGTTCCAGTTCATCGCCTGAAGCGTTCGAGGTGCCACGCCAGCGCCCGCTCGGGCTGTGCGCGGCGCACAAAAAAGCCGGGAGGCTCTGCAGCCCCCCGGCTTTTGCATAGGCCCGCCAGCCCTGAGCCCAGAAGGCTCGTGCCGGCGGCCAGTGGCATCACGCCAGCGGCATCACATGTCCATGCCGCCCATACCGCCCATGCCCCCCATGCCGCCGCCCGGCATGGCCGGTGCGTCGTCTTTGGGGGCTTCGGCCACCATGGCCTCGGTGGTCAGCATCAGCGCCGCCACCGACGCGGCGTTTTGCAGCGCCGTGCGCGTGACCTTGGTCGGGTCCAGAATGCCCATGTCGATCATGTCGCCATAGGTGTCGTTGGCGGCGTTGAAGCCGTAGTTGCCCTTGCCGGCCAGCACCGAGTTGACGACCACGCTGGGCTCGCCGCCGGCGTTGGCGACGATGATGCGCAGCGGCTCTTCGACCGCGCGCAGCACCAGCTTGATGCCGGCTTCCTGGTCGGCGTTGTCGCCCTTGACCGCGCCGATGGCCTGGCGTGCGCGCAGCAGCGCCACGCCGCCGCCGGCCACGATGCCTTCTTCGACGGCCGCGCGGGTGGCGTGCAGCGCGTCTTCGACGCGGGCTTTTTTCTCTTTCATCTCGACTTCGGTGGCCGCGCCGACCTTGATCACCGCCACGCCGCCGGCCAGCTTGGCCACGCGCTCTTGCAGCTTCTCACGGTCGTAGTCGCTGGTGGCTTCCTCGATCTGGATGCGGATTTGCTTGACGCGCGCCTGGATGTCGTCTTCCGAGCCAGCACCGTCGATGATGGTGGTGTTCTCCTTGGCGATTTCCACCCGCTTGGCCTGGCCCAGGTCGGCCAGCGTGACCTTCTCGAGCGTCAGGCCGACTTCCTCGGCGATCACCTTGCCGCCGGTCAGGATGGCGATATCTTCCAGCATGGCCTTGCGGCGGTCGCCAAAGCCCGGGGCCTTGACTGCCACCACTTTCAGGATGCCGCGGATGGTGTTGACCACCAGCGTCGCCAGCGCTTCGCCTTCCACGTCTTCGGCAATGATCAGCAGCGGACGGCCGGCCTTGGCCACGGCTTCGAGCGTGGGCAGCAGGTCGCGGATGTTGCTGATTTTCTTGTCGAACAGCAGCACGAACGGGTTGTCCAGCAGCGCCGCTTGCTTTTCCGGGTTGTTGATGAAGTAGGGCGAGAGGTAGCCGCGGTCGAACTGCATGCCTTCGACGATGTCGAGCTCGTTGTCCAGGCTCTTGCCGTCTTCGACCGTGATCACGCCTTCCTTGCCCACTTTGTCCATCGCCTTGGCGATGATGTCGCCGATGCTGGCGTCGGCGTTGGCCGAGATGGCGCCCACTTGCGCGATTTCCTTGCTGGTGGTGGTGGGCTTGGAGGCCTTTTTCAGCTCTTCGACCAGGGCCGTGACGGCCTTGTCGATGCCGCGCTTGAGGTCCATCGGGTTCATGCCGGCGGCCACGTACTTCATGCCTTCGCGCACGATGGCTTGGGCCAGCACGGTGGCGGTGGTGGTGCCGTCACCGGCGTTGTCGCTGGTCTTGGAAGCGACTTCCTTGACCATCTGCGCGCCCATGTTCTGCAGCTTGTCCTTGAGCTCGATTTCCTTGGCCACTGACACACCGTCCTTGGTCACGGTGGGGGCACCGAAGCTGCGCTCGAGCACCACGTTGCGGCCTTTGGGGCCCAGGGTCACCTTCACGGCGTTGGCCAGGATGTTCACACCCTCGACCATGCGGGCGCGGGCTTCGCCGCCGAAAACTACGTCTTTTGCTGCCATTTGTTGCTATCCTTGAAATGTGTGGGGGTGAAACGGGGGCGCGCTTCAGCGCACGACGACGGCGAACAGGTCGTCTTCCTTCATGACCAGCAGCTCGTCGCCATCGACCTTGACGGTCTGGCCGCTGTACTTGCCAAACAACACGCGGTCGCCGACTTGCACGCTCAGGGCTTTGGTTTCGCCTTTGTCGTTGGTCTTGCCCGGGCCGACGGCCAGCACTTCACCCTGGTCGGGTTTTTCGGCGGCGTTGTCGGGAATCACGATGCCCGAAGCGGTTTTGGTTTCCTGTTCCAAGCGCTTGACGATCACGCGATCGGCGAGGGGGCGAAGTTTCATGGGTACTCCTGTCACAAAAAAGGCACACACAACGGTGCAGTTGCTACGAAAGTCGTGGGGGCCGGCTGCGGCTGCCCTGGGCAGGCCGCTGACCGAGTCTGCTGTTAGCACTAACCACCAACGAGTGCTGATGATAAGGCCGCAGCGCCGGTTTTCAAGGGGGGGCGGCGAAAAACTCCGCATCGGCCTGCGGCCACAGCCCGACCAGGCGCTCGTGCGGCCAGCCGGTCAGGCGCTGCAGCAGCGCCCAGTCGAAGCCCGGCCCGGGGTCGGCCTTGCGACCGGGGGCGATGTGCTGGTGCCCGGCCACGTGCTCGATCGGGTAGCGCCCCGCCAGCTCGAGGCACAGCGCGGCCAGCGTCGGGTACTGGGCCGGCTCGAAGGGCTCGCCCTCCAGGCCTTCGAGCTCGATGCCGATCGAAAAATCGTTGCAGTTGGGCCGGCCCAGCCACTGCGAGGCCCCGGCGTGCCAGGCGCGGCGCTCGCAGTCCACAAACTGCAGCAGCTCGCCGCAGCGGCGGATGTAGTAGTGCGCCGACACCTGCAGGCCCCGGATCGACTCGAAGTAGGGGTGCGCGCCCCAGTCCAGCGTGCCGGCAAACAGCTGCTCGACCTGCGGGCCGCCGTACTGCCCCGGCGGCAGGCTGATGGAGTGCAGCACCAGCAGCGTGATGCGCGCCCCCGGCGGGCGCGCGCCGTGGTGCGGGCTGGGGCAGCGGCGTGGGGTGGGCAGGGGCACGGCGGGCGGGCTTTGGGAGCGAAGTGGGTTTGGGAGGCTGAGGTTCAGGCCATCGAGTCTAGCTGGAGTGGACGCCACTTCGACCCACTTCGACCCGAGTCGCTCCAGATGCCGACCGCGCTGGCTTACACTTGCCGCCATGCAAGCCGACTCCAGCCCCCCACCTGCCCCCAAACCCGATCCCGATTCGGGGTGCGGTGGAGCCGCTGCGCCGCTGCCGCCGCCGCGGCGCATCAAGGGCATTTACGTGCTGCCCAACCTGATCACGCTGGCAGGGCTGTTCGGTGGCTTTTATGCCGTGGTCATGGCCATGAACGACCGCTTCGACCTCGCTGCCCTGGGCATTTTCGCCGCCATGGTGCTCGACAGCCTCGACGGCCGGGTGGCGCGCCTGACGCGCACGCAAAGCGCCTTTGGCGAGCAGATGGATTCGCTGGCCGATATGGTCTCCTTTGGCGCCGCGCCGGCGCTGGTGGCTTACGAGTGGGCGCTGTACGACCTCGGGCGCTGGGGCTGGATCGCCGCTTTTGTCTATTGCGCCTGCGCGGCGCTGCGGCTGGCGCGCTTCAATGTCAACACGGCCGTGGTCGATCGGCGCTACTTCCAGGGCCTGCCCTCGCCGGCGGCGGCGGCGCTGGTGGCGGGCTTCATCTGGCTGGCAACCGAATTCGAGCTCAGTGCCCCCGATCTGGTCTGGCCGATGTTCGCCCTCATGCTCTATGCCGGGCTGACCATGGTCTCCAACCTCCCCTTTTACAGCTTCAAAGACCTCAAGCTCAAGCGCAGCGTGCCCTTTGTGGTGATCGTGCTGGTGGCGCTGGGGATCGCGGTGATCAACATCCACCCGCCGCTGGTGCTGTTTGGCCTGATTGCGGGCTATGCCGCCTCGGGTTACGTGGTCTATGGTTGGCGCAAGCTGCGCGGCGAGCCCACCAGCGTGGTGAGCACCAGCACCCACGACCCGGACGAAAAAGACCTGCACCGCTGATCGAAGCGGCCTGAAGCCACCCGTTCATGCCGGCCTCGAGGCCCCACACCCCCTGCCGGCGGCGCAGCACATGCGCGCCATAGCCCCAAGGCCGCCACGGTGATAGGCAGGGGCAATCGCCCGCCCGGCTGGGCATGTTATATTGTTGTCATGCAAGACCTGCGCGCGCTTTCGCTACTACCCCGGACTCACCACGGGTCGGCGAGTTAGCGCACGCCTTTTTTGCACAACGGCCCGTTTGCACCCGCAGCGGGCCGTTGGTGTTTTTGGGGCTGCGGGCAACATGAGGTTGCGGACACACCGCTTGGAGCACTCACATGAGCGACAAACTGATCATTTTCGACACCACCTTGCGCGATGGCGAGCAGTCGCCCGGGGCCTCCATGACCAAGGACGAAAAGCTGCGCATCGCGCGCCAGCTCGAGCGCCTGAAGGTGGATGTGATCGAGGCCGGCTTTGCTGCCGCCTCCAACGGCGACTTCGAAGCCGTCAAGGCCATCGCCGACGCCATCAGGGACAGCACCGTGTGTTCGCTGGCGCGCGCCAACGAGCACGACATCAGCCGCTCGGCCCAGGCGCTGGCCGGCGCGCGCAGCGCCCGCATCCACACCTTCATCGCCACCAGCGCGCTGCACATGGAGAAAAAGCTGCGCATGACGCCCGAGCAGGTGTTCGAGCAGGCGCAGCAGGCGGTGCGGCTGGCGCGCCAGCTCTGCCCCGACGTCGAGTTCAGCCCCGAAGACGGCTACCGCAGCGACCCCGACTTTTTGTGCCGCGTGATCGAGGCGGTGATCGGCGCCGGCGCGCGCACCATCAACATCCCCGACACCGTGGGCTACGGCGTGCCCGAGCTCTACGGCAACTTCATCAAAATGCTGCGCGAGCGCGTGCCCAACTCCGATCTCGCGGTCTGGAGCGTGCACTGCCACAACGATCTGGGCATGGCGGTGGCCAATTCGCTCGCCGGCGTCAAGATCGGCGGCGCGCGCCAGGTCGAGTGCACCATCAACGGCCTGGGTGAGCGCGCCGGCAACTGCGCGCTCGAAGAAATCGTCATGGCCGTGAAAACGCGGCGCGATTACTTTGGCCTCGAAGTCGGCATCGACACCACGCAGATCGTGCCCGCCAGCCGCATGGTCAGCCAGACCACCGGCTTTGTGGTGCAGCCCAACAAGGCCGTGGTCGGGGCCAACGCCTTTGCCCACGCCAGCGGCATCCACCAGGATGGCGTGCTCAAGGCGCGCGCCACCTACGAGATCATGCGCGCCGAAGACGTGGGCTGGAGCGCCAACAAGATCGTGCTCGGCAAGCTCAGCGGCCGCAACGCCTTCAAGCAGCGCCTCGACGAGCTCGGGATCGCGCTGCACAGCGAAGTCGAGCTCAACGCCGCCTTTGCCAAGTTCAAGGAACTCGCCGACCGCAAGTCGGAAATCTTTGACGAAGACATCCTGGCGCTGGTCAGCGACGAAAGCGTGACCCCCGACCAGGAACACTACGCGCTGGTGGCGTTGGCCCAGCACAGCGAGACCGGCGAGCGCCCGCAGGCGCGGGTGGTGTTCACCATCGGCGGCAAAGAGTACTGCGGCCAGGCCGAGGGCAACGGCCCGGTGGATGCGTCGCTCAAGGCGATCGAGAGCCACGTGCACAGCGGCGCCGAGCTGCAGCTGTATTCGGTCAACGCCATCACCAGCGGCTCGACCGAAAGCCAAGGCGAGGTCACGGTGCGGCTGCAGCACGCCGGCCGGGTGGTCAACGGCGTCGGCGCCGACCCCGACATCGTGGTCGCGTCGGCCAAAGCCTACCTGAGTGCCCTCACCAAGCTGCACAGCAAGGCCGAGCGCGTGCAGGCGCAGGGCTGGCCGGTCTGAAGCGCAGGCCGCCCGGGCTGCGCTGCGCCGGCCTCGATCAGATCAGGGTAAACCCTTAGGTGGCCACAAAAATGTTGTGATGAGGGCTTAAAAACCCCTCACAAGCGCCTGAATCTGGATTGGTTTTTGATTTTTCTCTCTATACTGGCGGGCCCAGCGCCTGTTTCTAGAGGGTAGTAAGACATGAACCGATACCAAATTGTGCTGCGCCCCGGCTGGTCGGCGGCCCTGCTGCTTGGGTGCACGGGTTTGCTGCTGCCCGTGTACGCCCAAACGCCTTTTCCTGCCAAGCAGCGCGTGGCAGCGCCCGAGGTGCGCATCGAGGGGGCCCGGGCCGCGCCCGTGCCGGCCAGCAGCGCCCGAGCCGAGCGCGAGCGCG
>JBGFRU010000018.1:0-44774 GCA_041694945.1 Pseudomonadota bacterium | reverse complement strand
GGCGCGGGCCTGGCGGCCCAGGGCGGGCATGAGTTCGGGGGTGTAGGCTTGAGCGTGATCGTCCATGGGGGGATTTTCGCATCAGTGGCAGGCTTTTGTCGGGTGCGGGTGCGGGTGCGGGTGCGGGTGCGGGTGCGGGTGCGGTCGGCGCCCATGCGCTAGCATCCGGGTCTTGCCCCCTTTTCTTGCCCTCCTTCTTGCCCCACCCACCAGACCCAGTACGGCATGAGCACCTACCTCTTCGACCCCCCGCCCGTCACCGCGCTGGCCATACGCGGCTTGCCGCAGCGTTTCCCCGTGAAGCGGCTGTTTTTTGTCGGCCGCAACTACGCTGCGCACGCCGCCGAAATGGGCTTTACGGTGGACAAAAGCCGCGAAACGCCGTTTTATTTCACCAAATCGCTCAGCGCACTGGTGCCCAGCGGCGGCGCGCTGCCCTACCCGCCGGGCACGCGCAACTTCCACTACGAAGTCGAGCTGGTGGTGGCGCTGCACCAGAACGGCTTTCAGGTGACCCCGGAGCAGGCGCCGGCGCTGATCTTCGGCTATGGCGTGGGGCTGGACATGACGCGGCGCGACCTGCAGCAGGCTGCGCGCGAGCTGGGCCGCCCCTGGGACTTGGGCAAAGATGTGGAGCACGGCGCCGTCTGCTCGGAGCTGTTGCCGCTGCCGGGGCAGTTGCTGGCGCCGGCGGCCATCGGTCTGCAGGTCAACGGTCAGACGCAGCAGCAAGCCAGTACCGGGCAGCTGATCTGGAGCATTCCAGAGCTGATCGCCGACCTCTCGCGCTTTTACCACCTGCAGCCCGGCGACCTGATCTACACCGGCACCCCCGAGGGCGTAGGGCCGGTGCAGCCCGGCGACCAGCTGCGCGGCTGGGTCGAGGGGGTGGGTGAAGTGCACACCCGCATCGAGGCGGCCGATACCGGGCAGACCCCGAACCCACCATTGCTGGCCTGAACTGCACAGGGCAAAGGGGTCAAGGCTGCGCCGCCGCCCACTGCACCAGCGCATCGAGCGCTGGGCGGGCGGCGTGGGCGTTGGGGTGGTTGACGAGGGCCACCAGCACCAGCCGCTGGCCGTCGGGGCGGTGCACGTAGCCGGCCAGGGCTTGCACGTCGCGCAGGCTGCCGGTTTTGAGGTGTGCAAGGCCGGCGCCCATGCGGCTGCGCCGCAGCGTGCCGTCGAGGCCGCTGGCGGGCAGCGAGGCCATGAGGTCGGGCATGGCGTGCGAAGCATAGGCCTGTTGCAGCAGCCGGCCCAGGGCGAGCGCGCTGGCGCGGCCGTCGCGGCTCAGGCCCGAGCCGTTGCCGACCTCGGGCAGGGGCAGGTCGGGGCCGAAGCGCTGCCGCCACCACTGCTGCAGGCGCTGGCGTGAGCGCGTAAAGGTGGCCGGGCCATCGCCTTGGCTGAGCGCGAGCAGCAGGTGCTGGGCCATGACGTTGTTGCTGAACTTGTTGGCGTCGCGCACCACCTCGGCCAGCGGGGGCGATTCGAACACCAGGCGCTCGGTGGCGCCCGCAGGTACGCTGCCTTCGCGTACCTGGCCCCCGAGCGTGCCGCCGTTGGCCAGCCACATGGCCTGCACGGCGCGCTCGGCCATGCGGCGCGGCTCGGGGTGGGCCAGCGGCCAGTGGCGCACGCCGCAGGCGGCCGGGTAGCTGCCCTGGAAGCGCGGCTGCAAGGGGTGGGAAAAATCGGCGCGCAGTGCGGCGCGCCAGTCACCGCACTGGGCTGAGGCGGCGTGGGCCGCAGCGGGGGCGCCGGCAGCGTGGGCGGGGGCTTGGCTGCTGGCGCTGAGCGGCACCGTGGCTGGCACCAGCACCCCGGCCAGCGGCGGTTCGGCGCGGATGCGCGCCACGCCTGCGGCCACGTCGGGGCTGAAGGTGAACACCTGGACGCGGAAGTTGACCAGCAGCGCGTCCGGGCCGGCGTTGTAGGCGCGCAGCGGCTCGTCGTTGAAGGCGGCGGGGTCGATCTCGGGTTCGGCAAAGGCGCTGCGGTCGAGCACGATGTCGCCGCTGATGCGCTCGATGCCCAGCGCCTGCACCCGGCGCAGCAGCAGCCAGAGTTTTTCGGTCACCAGCGCCGGGTCGCCGCCGCCGCGCAGGTACAGGTTGCCGTGCAGCACGCGCTCGCGCAGGTCGCCGCTGCTATAGACCTCGGTGCGCCAGAGGTGGCCGGGGCCGAGCAGGTCGAGGGCGGCAAAACTGGTCACCAGTTTGAGCGCGGAAGCGGGGTTGAAGGGCGCGGTGTGCTGGTGCGCCAGCCACGGTGCGGCACCGGGTTGCGCCGGGGCGATCCACAGCGCCAGCGCCTCGGGCGGCACGGCGGCGGCGCGCAGGGCGCTGGATACGGCGGGCGGCAAAGGGGTGGTGTGGCTGGCGGCATGGGGGGCCGATGCGGACGGGGCTGCGACAGCAGCCTGGCCCGAGGCCGCCCACGCCAGGCCAGCGCACAGCAGCACCGGGGCGAGGATGGCAGGGGCAGCCCAGGCGCTCAGCGTGCGCCAGGCGCTCGAGGGGGCCGGGGCCGCTGGGCGGGCCAGGGTGCCAAAGGGGTGCGCTGGGGGCATGGGCAATGATCTCGCGGACGAGGCCTTGAATCGGGCCCTGAATGAGGCCTTGGAGGCGCCAAAGCGACCGGACGCAGCTGGGCGAGGACCCGGCTGCGTGGGCGCGCTGCCAGTTTAGCAGCGCCGGTGTGCGCATCTGGCAGGATAATCCAGAGCCATGAATGCTGCCAGCCCCGCTTTGCCCCCGCGCCCGCGCCACGCGGCGCAGCGCGTGCTGGCGATCGAGACCAGCACCGAGCGCCTGAGCGTGGCGCTGGGTGCGGCTGGGGGCCAGCCGCTGGCGCAATACCAAGGCGAGGGCGGGGCCCAGGCGTCGGCGCTGCTGATTCCGTGTTTGCTGGGTTTGCTGGACGAGGTCGGCTGGCGGCTCGATGAGCTCGATGCCATCGCTTTTGGCCAAGGGCCGGGGGCCTTCACGGGCCTGCGCACGGCCTGCGCGGTGGTGCAGGGGCTGGCGCTGGCGGCGCGCCCAGGTGGGGTGCCGGTGTTGCCGATCGGCACCTTGCTGGCGCTGGCCGACGAGGGTGGGCACGCCGGCTGCGCCCAAGGCGCCGGCGGCGAGCAGGTCCGCCCGCAGCGGCTGGTGGCGGCGCTGGACGCGCGCATGGGTGAGCTGTACGTGGCCGAGTTGCGTTGGCAGCCGGCCACGCCTCTTGACGGGCCCAGCGCACCCAGCGCATGGGCCGGCTGGCGCATGCAGGGCCGACCGCGCCTGTGCGCGCCCGAGGCGCTGCCGCTGGACTGGCTGCAAGGCGCCGCGGCAGAACCCACCTGGTTGGTGAGCAACGCCCTGGCCACCTACGCCGAGCGCTTGCCGCTGGCGTGGCGGGCGGTGCCGCAGGTGCCGGCATGGCCGACCGCCGCCGCGCTGCTGCGGCTGGCGGGCTGGCATTGGGCAGCAGGACGGGCGGTGTCCGCCGCCGACGCGCAGCCGCTCTACGTGCGCGACCAGGTGGCGCTCACCACCGCCGAGCGCGCCGCCCTGCAGGCACAGCGCTCGACCGAGGCCCAGGCAGAGCAAGCTGCCCAAGCAGGGCAAGCAGGGCAAATGGCCCAAGCGGTGCACTCAGAGGCCGTGCGCTTGCCGGTCCCCCTCTGGGGGCAGCGGCAGCCATGAACGACGCCTTGCCACTGGGCCTGCACTGGGCACAGATGCAGGCCGCGCACCTGGCGGCGGTGTGCGCGCTCGAGCGCCGCGCCCACGCGCACCCGTGGAGCGAGCAGCTGTTTCGTGACTCGCTGCAAGCCGGGCACCAGGCGCAGCTGTTGCTGTGCTGCGCCAGCACCCCAGCCGTGGAGGTGCAGCCCGTGGAGGCGCAGCCGCAGGCGCTGCGCGTGCCCGATGGCCGTGGTGTGCTGGGCTATTTCGTGGCGCAGACGCTGCTCGACGAGGTGCATCTGTACAACTTGGCCGTGGCCCGTGCGCGCCAAGGCTGGGGCGGGCTGCTGCTGCAGCGGCTGGTGGCTGCGGCCCAGGCCCAAGGGGCGCAGACGCTGTGGCTGGAGGTGCGCGCCAGCAACCAGCCCGCGCTGGCGCTCTACCGGCGGGCCGGCTTTGACACCGTGGCCACGCGCCGGGGCTACTACCCGGCTGCAGGCGGCGCGCGCGAAGACGCGCTGGTGCTGCGCCGCTGTCTGCAGGCGCTGCCCCTGACGTCGCCACAACCGGAGCCCATCCCATGAGCGCGCCCGAGCACGCGCCCGAGCACGCGCCCGACCCAGCGCCCGACCCAGCCACTTGCAGCGCTGCGGCGGCAGGCGCGCTTGCCGCGGCCACGCGGGAGTCCGCCCGCCCGCAGTTGAGCCCGCGCCACAGCGCCATGCTGGCCGCAATGGGCGTGCGGCCGTGGTGGCTGTTTGGCACCGAAACCGAGGCCGCGCCCGCACCTGCTTCGCACACCGTGCCCGCACGGCCTGCGCGCCGCGCCGCCCCCGTCGCGCACCCTGCCGCGCACCCTGCCGCGCACCCTGCCGCGCACCCTGCCGCGCACCCTGCCGCCGCCCCTGCGGCGCGAGCCCCCGCCGCAGCCCCCCCGACCACGCCCTGCGCCCCCGCCCCAGACTGGGACGCGCTCGAGCAGCAGATCCGCAGCTGCCAGCGCTGCCCCTTGGGGGCGCAGCGCCAGTGTGCCGTGCCCGGCATGGGCGACCGGCGACCGGACTGGCTGCTGGTGGGCGAGGCGCCGGGCGAAGAAGAAGACCGCCAAGGCCTGCCCTTTGTCGGCCGCGCCGGGCAGTTGCTCGATCGCATGTTGGCGGCGCTGCAGCTGCAGCGCGGGCAGCGGATGCACATCACCAACGTCATCAAATGCCGGCCGCCACAGAACCGCAACCCGGCCGCCGACGAAATCGCCCATTGCACGCCCTATCTGCGGCGCCAGATCGAGCTGCTGCAGCCCAAGATCGTGCTGGCACTCGGGCGCTTTGCCGCCCAGACCCTGCTGGCCGAGGGCGGCTGCCTGCGCCCAGACGAGCTGCACACGCTGCCGCTGGGCAAGCTGCGCGGCCGCATCTACCAGGCCCGCATCGGTGCGCAAACGCTGCCGCTGGTCGTCACCTACCACCCGGCCTATCTGTTGCGCAGCCCAGCCGACAAGGCGCGCGCCTGGGCCGATCTGTGCCTGGCCGCCGATGCGCTCGAGGCTGCGCCCGAAGCCGCAGCGCTGCCCTAGCCCCTGCTGCCTGCTGCCTGCTGCCTGCTGCCTGCGCAGCCCAACGCAAGCGTCGCGCCCCAAGTCAGAACTGCCCGGTCAGAGCCGACCTTCCTCCACCGCGTGGCAGGCCACCCGCACCCCATCCAGGTGTTGCAGCACCGGGCGCTCGCTGCTGCAGCGCCGGTTCGCTGCGGGGCAGCGCGGGTGAAAGGCGCAGCCCGTGGGCGGGTTGAGTGGGTTGGGCACCTCGCCTTGCACCGGGGTGCGGGCGCGCCCGGTGTGGTGCAGCTTGGGGATGGCCTCGAGCAGCATGCGCGTGTAGGGGTGGCGCGGCTGGTCAAACAACAGCGCCTTGGGGGCCAGTTCCACCAGCCGACCCAGGTACATCACGCCCACGTGGTCGCTCACATGGCGCACCACCGCCAGGTTGTGGCTGATGAACAGGTAGGTCAGGCCCTGCTGGCGCTGCAGGTCTTTCATGATGTTGAGCACCTGCGCCTGCACGCTCACATCCAGCGCCGAAGTGGGCTCGTCGCAGACCAGAAACTCGGGCTGCGTGGCCAGCGCGCGCGCAATCGAGATGCGCTGGCGCTGGCCGCCCGAAAACTGGTGCGGAAACTTGACCCGATCCAGCGCGCTCAGGCCGACCGACTGCAGCAGCTCACCCACCCGCGCGTCGAGCGCCGCCCGCGCGCTGAGCAGGCCGTGTTCGCGCAGCGGCTCGGCCACGATGTCGGCCACGCGCCAGCGCGGGTTCAGGCTGGCGTAGGGGTCCTGGAAAATCATCTGGATGTGGCGTCGGATGGCGCGCCCAGAGCGGCTGCGGTAGGCGGCGTGCGCGTCCTGGCCGGCAAACTCGAAGCGCCCGCGGCTGGGCTGGTACAAGCCCACCAGCAAGCGCGCCACGGTGCTTTTGCCGCAGCCTGATTCGCCCACCAGCGCCAGCGTCTGGCCGCGTGCGATCTCGAAGCTCACGCCATCGACGGCGTGCAGCAACAGGCGCGGCTTGCGTTCGATGACGCGGTTGAGCCACGGCGCCGACACATCGAAGGTGCGCGCCAGATCGACGGCACGCACCAGCGGCGCGGCCGGGGCGGCGGCAGCAGCCGGCCCCAGGGCCGCTTCAGGGTGGCCCAAGGCGGCCGTGGCGGTGGGGCGCGCGCTCATGGCTGGGCCTCGATCGAAGGGGTGGCGTCGGCGTGGGCCGCGGGGGTGAGCCAGCAGGCGGCCCGGGTGGTGGCGGCGGGCATGAGTTCGGGGCGCTCGTGGTGGCAGCGGGCAAACACTAAGGGGCAGCGCGGGTTGAAGGCGCAGCCTGGGGGGATGGCGTTGAGGCGCGGCATGGCGCCGTCGATCTGGTGCAGGTGCTGGCGCTCGACCTCGATGTCGGGGATGCAGCGCATCAGGCCCTGGGTGTAGGGGTGGGCGGCGGCGTGGATGACGTCGCGCACCGGCCCGATTTCGGCGATGCGCCCGGCGTACATCACGGCCACGCGGTCGCAGGTTTCGGCGATCACGCCCATGTCGTGCGTGATCAGCATCACGGCGGCGCCGTGCTTTTTGCACACCGACTTGAGCAGGTTGATGATCTGCGCCTGGATCGAGACGTCGAGCGCGGTGGTGGGTTCGTCGGCGACGATGAGCTTGGGCTCGGCCGCCAGCGCCAAGGCGATGACCACGCGCTGGCGCATGCCGCCCGAAAACTGGTGCGGGTAGTGGTCGATGCGCTCTTGCGCCGCCGGGATGCCGGTTTCTTGCAGCAGCTCGATGGCCCGTTGGCGCGCCTGCGCGTGCGTCAGCGGCAGGTGGGTGGTGATGGTTTCGATCAGCTGGCGCCCGATCGAGTACAGCGGGTTGAGCGAGGTCAGGGGGTCTTGAAAAATGGCCCCGATGCGGCGCCCGCGCACGCGCCGCATCTGCGCCGGTGGCAGGTTGTCGATGCGCTCGCCCTCGAGCCAGATCTGGCCGCTGGCGATGCGCCCGGGCGGCTCGAGCAGGCCGATGATGGCCGCGCCGGTGAGCGATTTGCCGGCCCCCGATTCGCCCACCACACCCAGGATTTCGCCGGGCGCGATCTCGAACGAGAGCTGATCGAGGGCGCGCAGGGTGCCGTGGCGGCTGGGGAACTCGACCACCAGATCTTGGACTTGCAACAGGCTCATGGCAGACCTCGGTTCAGCGCAGGCGCGGGTTGAGCGCATCGCGCAACCAGTCGCCCAGCAAGTTCACGCTCAAGGCAATCAGCACCAGCACCAGGCCGGGGAAGATGGTGATCCACCACTCGCCCGAGAACAGGTAGTCGTTGCCGATGCGGATCAGGGTGCCCAGCGAGGGCGATGTCGGCGGCGCACCCACGCCCAGAAACGACAGCGTGGCCTCGGTGATGATGGCGGTGGCCACCTGAATCGTGGCCAGCACCAGCACCGGCCCGAGCACGTTGGGCAGCACGTGGCGGCGCATGATGGCCAGCGACGAAACTCCGATCACCCGCGCCGCTTGCACGTATTCCTTTTGCCGCTCGACCAGGGTGGAGCCGCGCACCGTGCGCGCATACTGCACCCAGCCGGTGAGCGTGATGGCGGCGATCAACACGCCAAAAGCCAGCGCCTCGTGCGCGTTGGGGAACAGGGTGTGGCCGATGCCGGCGATCAGCAGCGCGATCAAAATCGCCGGGAACGAGAGCATCACATCGCACAGGCGCATCAGCAAGGCATCGACCCAGCCGCCCAGGTAGCCCGCCAGCAGGCCCAGCGTCACCCCCAGCAGCACCGACAGCAGCACCGAGACCAGGCCGACAAAGAGCGAGATGCGGGCGCCGTAGATCAGCGCCGACAGGATGTCGCGACCTTGGTCGTCGGTGCCCAGCAGAAAGGTCCACTGCCCCTCGGGGTACCAGGCCGGCGGCAGGCGGGCGTTGTTCAGATCGAGCGTGGCCAGATCAAAGGGGTTGTGCGGCGCCACCCAGGGCGCAAACAGCGCCGCCAGGCCGCAGACGAGGGCAATCGCAGCCGCAAACAGCGCCGCCGGCGAGCTGCGAAAACTGTGCCCGACGTCGCTGTCGAGCCACTTGAAGAGGGTGGTTTTCATAGGGGGAGGGTGCAAGCCGGGGTCAGTGTCCGCTGGCGTGATCGACGCGCAGGCGCGGATCGACGACGAAGTACAGCAGATCGACGATCAGGTTGATGACGACAAAAATCAGCGCAATCAGGCACAGATAGGCCGCCATGACCGGGATGTCGGCAAAGGTCACGGCCTGAATGAACAGCAGCCCCATGCCGGGCCACTGAAACACGGTTTCGGTGATGATGGCAAAGGCGATCAGGCCGCCGAGCTGCAAGCCGGTGATGGTCATGACCGGCACCAGCGTGTTCTTGAGCGCGTGGCCAAAGTGCACCGCGCGGTCGCTCAAGCCCCGGGCGCGGGCAAACTTGATGTAGTCGGTGCGCAGCACCTCGAGCATTTCGGCGCGCACCAGGCGCATGATCAGGGTGAGCTGAAAGATCGCCAGCGTGATCGCCGGCAGCACGAGGTGGTGCCAGCCCTGCAGCGTCAGCAGCCCGGTGGTCCAGCCGCCGAGGTGCACCACTTCGCCGCGGCCAAAGCTGGGAAACCAGCCCAGTTGCACCGAAAAGATCAAGATCAGCACGATGCCGATCAGGAAAGTGGGCAGCGAAACCCCCAGCAGCGACAGCGTCATGAACACCTGCGACAAGGCGCTGCCGCGGCGCAAGGCGGTGTAAACGCCCAGCGGAATGCCCACCAGCAAGGCCAGCGCGGCGGCCACCAGCGCCAGCTCGAGCGTGGCCGGGAAGCGCTCGGCGATCAAGGTGGCCACCGGGGTGCCTTGGCGCAGGCTCATGCCAAACTCGCCCTGCACCGCGTTGTACAGGAAATGCCCAAACTGCACCCACACCGGCCGGTCGAGCCCGAGTGCGGCGCGCACCTCGGCCACTTGTTCGGCGGTGGCGTCCTGGCCCAGAATCTGGCTCACCGGGTCGCCGACGAACTGAAACAGCATGAAGGCGATGAAGGCCACGGTGACCATGACCAATACCGCCTGCAGCAAGCGGCGCAAAATAAAAGCGAGCATAGGGGGTCCTGACTTTCGGCAGCAGGGCAAAGCGCGCTGGGTGCGCCATGAACAAAGCGCCGCTGCTGCCGCCCGCAGGGGGCCGCAGCAGCGGACTTAGCGCGCACCTAGCACGCGTCTGGGTGCAGCGCGCGCCGCTCAGTTGACGTTGAGAATGCGCCAGTCGATGCGGTTGTCGGGCCGGTGCACGATCTGCACGTTGGCGCGCATGGCCCACGGGATGATCTGGTTGTGCAGCGGGATGTGGGCGATGTGGTCGTTGTGCATCTGCAGCGCCTGCGTGAGCAGGCGCGGGCGGATGTGCGGGTCGGTCTCGGTCTTGATGCGGTCGATGATGGCATCGAGCTGTGGGTTGCTGAAGCGGCCGGCGTTGAAGTTGCCGTCGCCGCCCGGGCCGACGGTGCGCACCAGCGACTGCAGGCTGTAGAGCGCGTCGAAGGTCGGCACGCCCCAGCCCAGCATGTAGATGCTGGCTTCATAGCGCTGGATCATGGGGAAGTAGGTGGTGAGGGGCAGGGTGCGCAGCCGGGCCCGAATGCCGACCCGTGCCCACATGGCGGTGATGGCCTGGCAGATCTGCTCGTCGTTGATGTAGCGGTTGTTGGGGCAGGCGAAATCGACCTCAAAGCCGTTGGGGAAGCCGGCCTCGGCCAGCAGGCGCTGCGCGGCGGCCTGATCGAAAGGCAGGCGCTGGTGCACGCCCTCGGTCCAGCCGGCCACCATCGGCGCCACCAGCGCGCCGGTGTTCTGGCTCAAGCCGCGCATGGTGACGCGGTGGATGGCGTTGATGTCGATGGCCTGGTAGAGCGCGCGGCGCACGCGCAGGTCTTGCAGCGGGTTGCGGCCGCGCACGTCGCTGCCCACCAGTTCGGGCCGGTGCTGGTCCATGCCCAAAAAGATGGTGCGGTTCTCGACCCCGTCGAGCACGCGCAGGGCGGCGTTGGCGCGCACCCGCGGCAGGTCTTGCGGCGTCGGATCGAGCACAAAGTCCACCTCGCCCGAGAGCAGGGCCGCCATGCGCGTGGCGTCGGAGCTGATCGGGGTGTAGATGATCTCGGTCACGTTGGACGTGACGCCGCCCCAGTGGTTGGGGTTGCGCTCGAGCACCATGCGCTGATCGGGCTGCCAGGAGCGCAGCCGAAACGGCCCGGTGCCCATGGCGTTGCGGTGCGCGAAGTTTTCTTCGCGGGTGCGGATGTTCATCGGCTCGAGCGAGCGGTTGCGCTCGGCCCAGGCGCGGCTCATGATGCGCAGCTCGGTGAGCTGGTTGAGCAGCACCGGATTGGGGCCGCGGGTGAAGATGTCGATGGTGCGCGCATCGACACGCACCACGCGCTCGATGCCTTGGGTGAAGATGGAAAAGTTGGAGGTCGGCGCCATGGCGCGCTGCAGCGAAAAGACGGCGTCCTCGGCGGTGAAGGGCGTGCCGTCGTGGAACTGCACGCCTTGGCGCAGCGTCAGG
Organism: Pseudomonadota bacterium; assembly: GCA_041694945.1. Lineage (GTDB taxonomy): Bacteria > Pseudomonadota > Gammaproteobacteria > Burkholderiales > Burkholderiaceae_C > Serpentinimonas. The sequence continues at coordinate 33,993 of JBGFRU010000018.1, read as the reverse complement.
CGCAGCTGGTTCGGGCTGACTTGGGTCCAGGCGGTGGCCAGCTTGGGCTCGATGCGGAAGGTGCGGCTGTTGTAATAGACCAGCGACTCATAGACCGAGGCGTGCACGCCATTGCCCAAGGCGTTGTTTTGTGCGTGGATGTCCCAGGTGGGGATGTCGCTGGCGCTGGACCAGCGGAAGGTTTTGCTGTGCGCGGCACTTGCCACGCCCAGCGCCAAGGCAACAGACAGGGCCAGCAGTTTCAGTTTGAACATGGACGTCTCCGAAAATTTTTAAAAATTCGATTATCCGCCTGCCCCGCCTGATTTTTCATCGGCTTGAAATAATTTGTAAGTTTGGCGACAAATTATCGTGTTCATGGGGGGTCTAGGGGTGGTCCAAGGGCGGTCTGTGGGCGCGGTCTCGATCCGCCTGCCCCAAGCAGACCCCGATCTGCTGCGCCGCTTGCAGCAGCGGGTGCCCGGCTGGCACGGTGCGCTGCTGCTGGGCTACCTCGGCCAGTGCGATGTGGCCCAGTTGCCCGCCGCTGAGCGTGACCATGCAGCCAAACTGGCCCTGCAGCAGCAGCTGCGCCGCTTGGTTGCCGTACAGGGTGGCGAGCACGCGGTCGAAAGGCGTGGGGCTGCCGCCGCGCTGCACGTGGCCGAGCACGGTGGCGCGCACCTCGGCATCCAGCAGCGGCTGCAGCTGCGCGCTCAACTGGTGCGCCACCCCGCCCAAGCGCGGCACGGGGTGGCCGTCTGCGGGCAGCGCCGGGCTGGTTTGCAGCGTGGGCGCGCCGCCCTGCGCCTTGGCCCCTTCGCCGATGCAGATCACGCTGTAGCGCTCGCGCTGCAGCCGCGCTTGGCAGTGGCGCGCCAGAGTGGGCAGGTCGTAATCGAGCTCGGGCAGCAAGATCGCGTCGGCGGCCCCGGCCAAGCCGGATTCGAGCGCGATCCAGCCGGCCCAGCGGCCCATGGTCTCGACGATCATGACCCGGTGGTGGCTGTGCGCGGTGGTCTGGATGCGCTCCAGCGCCTCGGTCACGGTGGCCACGGCGGTGTCAAAACCAAAGCTGCGCTCGCAGCCGTAGAGGTCGTTGTCGATGGTTTTGGGCACCCCGACGATGGCCAGCCCCTGCTGCGCCAGCCCGTGCGCGATCGTCATGCTGCCGTCGCCGCCGATCACCACCAGCGCATCGAGCCCGAGGCGGCGCACATTGGCCAGCGCCAGCGCCGTGGCTTGGGCGCTGGCCAGCGGGTTGGCGCGGTTGCTGGAGCCCAAAATGGTGCCGCCGAGCAGCAAGATGCCGCTCACCGCGTCCCAGTCGAGGCGGCGGGCGCGCGCGGGCTCGCACAGCAGGCCGGCAAAGCCGTCTTCGATGCCGATCACCTCGGCGCCGCACTGGCGCAGCAGCGACTGGGTGACGGCGCGGATGACGGCGTTGAGGCCCGGGCAGTCGCCGCCGCCGGTGAGGATGCCCACGCGCTGCGGGCAGGCGCGGGTGCTCATGGGGCGCTGCGCGGCCACAGCGCCCACAGGTGCACCGGCTGTTTGATGCCGGCGGCCTGAAAGAACGCCTGCTCGCCCCAGCCGGTGAAGAAATCGGCCCGCGCCGCGCCGACGATGGCGGCCCCGGTGTCTTGCGCCAGCACGAGGCGGCGCAGCTCGATGAAGGGGCCGCTGGAGTGCAGCCAGACCGGGGTGCCGTAGGGGATGCTGCGCGGATCGACGGCGATCGAGCGCCCCGGCGTGAGCGCCACGCCCTGGGCGCCGCGCGGGCCAAACTGGGCCTCGAGTTCGTTCAGGCTTTCTTCGCGAAAAAACACCGTGCGCGGGTTGCTCCACAGCATCTCGTTGATCTGCTCGGGGTGGGCGGCGGCCCAGGCGCGGATGGCCTCCCAGGTGCCGGCGCGGATGGCGCCGCGGTCCAGCAGCCAGCGCCCGACGCTGCGGTAGGGGTGCCCGTTGTGGCCGGCAAAGGCCAGCCGCACCAGTTGCTGGCGGCCGTCGGGTTCGCGCACCAGCACCCGGCCCGAACCCTGGATTTGCAGCAGCAGCGCATCGAGCGGATCGGCCAGCCAGACGATTTCGCGCCCCTGCAGCTGCGCCAGCGCCTGCGGGTCGGTGGCCATCTGCTGGCGGCTGAACCAGGGCCGATCCCGGCTCAGGCCGGGGGGCACGGCGTGCAAGGGGGTCTGGTAGGGGCCTTGGCGCACCCGGTTGGCGTGCAGCAGCGGCTCGTAGTAGCCGGTGAGCAGGCCGCGCGGGTTGCCCTCGAGCGACTGCACGCGAAAGGGCTGCAGGTGGCGCATCATCCACTCGTGCTGCGCGCTGGCGCTGGCGATGCTCAGGCGGCGCACCTCCTGGCACAGGGCGCCCAGGGTGGGGGCCGGGCGCTCGCAGCTGCGCAGCCAGGCGTTCCAGGCTTGGGGCAGGGCGTCGCGGCCCCAGCCGGGCAGTTCGCTCCAGCGCACCGGCTGCCACCGGCTGTTGGCGCGCTCGAGCGGCGCCGGCAGCGGCTGCGACTCGGCCCATTGCCAGACGGCGGCCTCGGGGCCGAGCACGGGCTCGGGCCAGATTTCGTCAAAGCCGCTGGCCGGGCGGGCGCCGGGGGTGGGGGGCGGCTCGGGCACCGCAACCCGGGGCGCAGGCGGCGCCTCTAGGGGAGCAGGCGCAGCGGCGGGGGCATCCGCAACGGGGGGCGGGGTGGCGCAGCCGGCCAGCAGCAGGCCGGCCAGCAGGCTGGCCAGAAGCAGGTGCGCGCGCTGCGGCCGGCTGGCCCAAGCGAGAGTGGGCGAAGAGGGGGTGGGCCAAACCGGGGCGGGCCGCAGGGCGTTCAAAAGCAGGGGTGGGGGCGACACGGATGGCTCGAAGAGATTGGGGTGGTGGCGGGCGATGAAGGGGGCGCCTCAGAGATCGCGCAGCAGATGCACCAGATCGACGGCAGAGCGCACCCCCAGTTTGTCGAACACGTGGGCGCGGTGCACCTCGACCGTGCGCACGCTGATGTGCAACTGCTCGGCCACCAACTTGTTGGGCAGGCCAGCGGTGATCAGGCGCATGACGGCGCGCTCGCGTTCGGTCAGGCTGCCGACCAGCGACTGGCGCCGTTGCGCCTCGCGGCGCTGCGCCAGCAACTGCCCCGAGTGCCGCAGCGCCTGCTCGACGCGGTCCACCAGGGCGTTGTCGGAAAACGGTTTTTCGCAAAAATCGAAGGCCCCGCGCTTGACCGCCTCGACGGCGGTGGCGACGTCGGCGTGGCCGCTCAGAAAAATCACCGGCATGGCCGCGCAGCCCACGAGGGCGGGCAGGCGCTCGTACAAGGCCAGCCCGCTCTGGCCGGGCAGGCGCAAATCCAGCAGCAGGCAGGCCGCCTCGGTGGGCTCGGCCCAGCTTTGGGCGCAGTCCCAGAACGCCTCGGCGCTCGGGTAGGCGCTGCTGAGCAGGCGGCGCGTGCGCAGCAGCCAGCCCAGCGCTTCGCGCACGGCGGCGTCGTCGTCCACGATGTGGACGCAGCCTTGCGGGGAGGCGCTGTAATTCATGGGGGTGGATGATAGGGCCTTGTGCGCCAAGCGGGCCGGTTTGGCTGCTCAAGCGGGTGCCGTGGGCAGGGTGAAGCGAAACACCGTGCCCCGTGGCTGCTGGGCGCTGTATTGCAGCGCGCCGCTGTGCTGTTCGATCACGGTTCGGCACAGGCTCAGCCCCAAGCCCATGCCCTCGGGCTTGGTGGTGAAAAAGGGCGTGTACAACTGCTCGGCCTGCTCCTGGCTGATGCCCAGTCCGTGGTCGGCGACGGCAAACTCGACGCCCTCGCCGCGGCCATGCAGGCCCCGGCCGGCGCTCAGGCGCAGGCGGCGCAGCCCCGAGCTGGCCGGCGGGTTGCCCGCTGGCATGGCTTGCATGCCGTTGCGCGCCAGGTTGAGCAGCACCTGTTCGATCATGGTGCGCTGGCACCAGACCGCTGGGCAGCCGGGTTCGATGTCGAGCGCGAGCTCGATGTGCTGCTGCCGTGCCTGCAGCTGCAACAGCGGCCAGATGCCTTGAAACAGGTCGGCCGGTGACACCGCCACGCGCTCGCGGTCGCGCTGGCGCACCAAGTCGGCCACGCTTTTGATGACTTTGCCGGCGCGCTCGGCTTGCTCGCTGATGCGCTGCAAGGCGCTGCGCACGAGGCGGGTGGGCTCGGGCTCGGCCTCGGCCTCGGGGTTTGGCTCGGGAACGGTTCCGGGGCCGGTTTCGGGTTTGGCCTCGGGCTTGACCTCAGGCTTGTTCGGCTCGGGCAGCAGGTTCAAAGAGCCGCTGGCGTAGCTGGCGATGGCGGCCAAGGGTTGGTTGAGCTCGTGGCTGATGAGCGAGGCCATCTCGCCGGCCATGGCCAGCCGCGCCGTGGCCTGCAAGCGCTCTTGCGAGGCGCGCAGCAGCTCTTCGTTGCGCCGCTGTTCGCTCAAGTCCAGGATCGCGCTCATCCAGCCGGTCTGGCGGCCTTGGGCGTCCACCAGCGGCGCTTCGATCACGCGCACCGGCAGGCGGCTGCCGTCGGCGCGCATGAACACCGACTCGAAGCCCTCGCGTGGCGAGCTTTTGCCCGCCAGCCGCGCTTGCAGGCGCTGGCGGTATTCCTCGATCTGTTCGGTCGGCCAGTAGGGGGCCGGAATGCTGGTGCCCAAGAGCTGCTCGGCGCTGAGCCCCACCATCTGGCAAAAAGCCGGGTTGACGTAGGTCAGGCGACCGTTCAGGTCGAGCGCGCGCAGACCGGTCAGGAGCGAATCTTCCATGGCCTGCCTAAAGGCCAGCGCCTCGGCCAATTGGCTTTCGGCGCGCTGGCGCCGGCGCAGGTCGCGCAGCAGCAGCGCCAACAGGGTGAGCAACCCCAGCGCCAGCGCCCCCACCGCCAGCGGCAGCGCGGCAACGGCGGGGTGTTCGGTGCCACCGCTTTGTTCGACCAGCAGCACCCACGTGGCGCCCGGCAGCGCCACCAGTTGGCTGGCGCGGTGCAGGGCTGGCCCCGGCTCGGCCAGCTCACCGACCATGACCAAGCGGGTGCCATCGGCTTCGGTCCACGACAGGCGCCGCCCGCGCTGGGCCTCGGTGGGGATGAGCTCGGCCAGCAGCCCCGCCATGGCGTAAGTGGCCACCAGGTAGCCGTCGGGGCGACCGTTGCGCTTTAGGGGCAGGCAGAGCTCCATCAGCTCGACGCCCCGGCCCTGTGGCAGTGGCCAGAAGTAGCTGCTCGAATAAGCCGCTTCATCGAGGCGGCGCGCCAGCGCGCAGGTCTGGCGCACGTCGATGAGGGCGTCGTGGCGCGGGCGCATCGCGTGCAGCGTCGGCCAAAAGGGCGACAGCCGCTCCACCAAAACGCTGTGGGTTGGGTCGCGCCACTCGAGGTGCACCAGTTTGCGCTGCGAGCTCAGCAGATCGGCCGCGGCGCTGGGCCAGAAGGCTGGGCTGGGGGCCACGCTTTGCAGGGCGTGCAGGTCTTGCACGCTGCGTGCCAGCCCGCTGCGCACATCCAAGCTCATGCGTGCGGCCTCGCGCTCCAGCGCCTCTTGAATCTGACCGTGCTGGTATTCGCGCAGCAAAAACACCAGCAGCGCAAACAGGGCCGCCAGCAGCAGGCCGGCCAGCAGCCACAACAGCCGGCGCAGCACCAAGGCAGGGTTTAGGGCCGAGTTAAGGGCCGGGTTCAGGGCTGGCACGGCGGGGTGTGAAAGCGCCGGTGCTGCAGCGCCGGCAGCTGCTGGCGCACCTGTTGCAGCCGGGCCCAATCAAGATCAGCCAGTACCACGCCGGGCCCGCTGGCGCGCTGCGCCAGCACGTTGCCCCAGGGGTCGATGACCATGCTTTGGCCCCAAGTCTGGCGGCCGTTGTCGTGCTGCCCGCCTTGGGCGCTGGCGGCCACGTAAGCCAGGTTTTCGATCGCGCGCGCGCGCAGCAACAGCTCCCAGTGCGCCTGCCCGGTGCCGTGGGTGAAGGCGGCGGGCACCAGCAGCAAATCGGCCTGCAGCTGCCGGTAGAGCTCGGGGAAGCGCAGGTCGTAGCACACGCTCAGGCCCACGCGCCAGCGCTGGCCGCTGCGGTCGTTGAGCTCAAAGGCCACGGGCGTGTTGCCGGCCACCAGCACCGCCGCTTCGTCGTAGCGCTCGCGCCCGTTGTCGTAGCAAAAGAGGTGGATCTTGTCGTAGCGCGCCACCGGCTGGCCGCTGGGGCCGTAAACCAAACAGGCGTTGGCCACGCGATCGGGCGCCGGGCTTTGCAGCGGCAGCGTGCCACCGACGACCCAGAGCCCGTATTGGCGCGCCGCAGCGGCCAAAAATTCCTGGATCGGGCCGCTGCCGTGGGCCTCGGCCAGCGCCAGCTTGTCGGTCTCGCGCTGGCCCATGAGGCAAAAGTACTCGGGCAGCACGGCCAGTTCGGCGCCGGCCTGGCTGGCTTGTTGCAGCAAGGCTTGGGCTTGGTCGAGGTTGGCTTGGAGCTGGCTGCCCGAGACCATTTGCAAGGCGGCGATTTTCATCTTCAATTCGCTCCGGTGGGTGCGTTGGGGTCGGGGCGGGCGGCGGGCTGGCGCTGCACCGGCGTGACCACGGGGTCGGCCCAAGGGCCGGTGATGTGAAACTCGCGCGTGGCGGCTTGCTGCAGAGGCTGGCGCAGCAGAAATTGGGCCAAAAAAGCGCCCAAGCCGGTGATCGGGTTGATGAGGGTGGCCACCAGCGAGACGGTGTCGGCGTTGAGCTCGGGTACCACCACCACGCGCAGGTCCTGGGTTTCGCGCACGGTGTCGGCGCTGCCCTCCAGCAGCACGGCGGCGTTGATGCCCTTCATCTGCAGGTTGTTGCTGCGCGCCACGCCTTGGGCGATGGAGACGTTGCCGCGGATGAAGTCGAACGCAAAGCCTTCGCTGAACACGTCGCGAAAATCCAGCATCAGCCGCCGCGGCAGCGCCTGCAGGCTGAGCACCCCGATCAGCTTGGCTACCCCGGGTTCGGCGCGCAGAAACTGGCCGCGCCCGACGTCGAGCTGCAGCTCGCCGCTCAGGCTGGGGGTGTCGAAGTTCAAGGGCGAACCCAGCCAACCCAAATGGCCCTCGATGCGGCCTTGGCCGCCGCGGATGGTCTGCGGCTGGCCCATGCGCGTGAGCAAGGCACCGGCGTCGCGGATGTCGAGTTCAAGGCGCAAGGCGGTGCGCCGGGCGGTGGCATCGAGCCCGTGCGCGACCCAGTTGCCGCTGGCTTTGAGGGTGGCTTCGGGCGTGTTGAGCGTCAGCGCATTCAGGCGCCATTCCGATACGCCCGCCTGCGGCCCTTGGGTGGCGACGCGGCTCGCGGCCTGCACCTCCAGCCGTCCGAGTTCGCGCCCGTCTAGGCGCAGGCGCTCGATCACCAAGTCGATGGCCGGCATGGCGTTGGGTTGTTGCAGCACCTGCTCGGCTGGCTGCTCGACGCCGGCGCGCGGCCAGTCGAGGCGGCTCAGGCGCGCGTGCACCAAGCCGGCCGCTTGGGGGCCGCCAGCTCGGTAGCTGAGTTGCCCGGCCAGTTCGCGCGCCACCACCGTTGCGCGCCAGGTGTCGCGCTCCAAGCTGCCGCTCAAGCTCAGGTCGTGCCAGCTGCGGCCGGAGTGGGTGATTCGCGCAGCTTGCAGCCGCCACTGCGTGGGCCAGTAGGGGCGGCTGTCTTGCAGGCTGAGCGCGCTGGCGGCTGGTGCCGGAGCGGCGGCTGTGGTGGGCGCAGGCGTCACTTGGGGGGCAGCGTAGAGGCGTGCCCAAGCGTCGGCGTCGAAATCGCCCAGATCGAGCGCGGCCAGCACGCCCAAGGCGGGCAGCGCCGGGCGCGCGCTGCGCACGGCCACGCTGCCGCGCAGCACGCGGGTGGCCGCGCCACGGTGCTCGCGTTGGTAGTGCAGGCTGAGCCAAGGGGTGGGGCTGCTGCCCAGTTCGAGCTGCAATTCGTCGCGTGTGGCCCCTCTAGGGGCACCGGCCAGCGGCTCGATGCGCAGCCGCAGCGGCAGCGCCGCCTCGGCGCTTTTGCTCAGCGGCGCGGGCAGCTGCAGCGCCAGGCCCTGCAGGTTGGAGTCCACCTGCACCGAGGTGCCCTCGGGGCCGATGCGCAGTTCGGCCTGGTAGGTGGCGCTGCCGCTGCCGGCACGCCCCAGCGGGGCCAGCCAAGGCCACGGCTCGGCTTGGGACAGGCCCAGCGCCGTGGCTTGGCCGGTGCCGCGCAAGCGCAGCACCGACTGGCCCTGCTCGGTGGCCATGCGCCCCGAGAAACGCAGCGGCCCGCCCAGCATCTGGGCGCTGGCGGCAGGGATGTCGAAGCCGCTTTCGCTGAAGTTCAGCACCCCGTGCAGCGCCTGCAGGGTCGGGCTTTCGGGGCCGATGCGCAGCTCGTTGCCCGCAAAACGCAACTGCCCGCGCACGCGGGTGGCGTTGGTGTCGTTGAGCGGCATCTCGAGTTGCAGCCCCAGCTCGAGCGCGCCGCTGGCCTGGGCCTGGTCGAGCGCGGCCTCGGTCATTTGGCGCAGCGGCGAGCTGCGCACCAAAGCCAAGGCGTCGGTGGCCGGGCCGCGCAATTGGCCGTTTACGCGCAGTTGCGGCTCGGTGGCCATGAAGTCGGGGATTTCGGCTTGGGCCTGCACGATGCGCAACTGTGGCCAAGGGCGCACTTGGGCGCTGGCTTGTTCCAGGCGCAAGCGCGTGCCCTCGATCAGCAGGCGCGCCTGTGGTACCTGCAGGGTGGGCCAAGGCGGGCTGCCCGCCGGCAGCAGGTGCGCCGGGGCGTAGTCGAGTTGCACGTCATGCAACGGTGCCTCGAGCGTGAACACGCCGCTGCCCGGCTGCTGATAGGGAAAGTTCCTCAGATCGCCGCGCACCCGCACCAGCGCTTGCTCGATGCGCCCGGCGACGATGGCGCTGCGCAGCCAGGCTTTGGTCTCCGGTCCCACGTTGAGCGGCAGGTAGCGCACCACCTGCGCCGCGTCGGCGCGCAGGATGCGGCCATCGAGCTCGATCACCCCCGGAAAACGCGCGCGCGCCGGGCTCAGGGCCGGGTCGGCGCTGCGCCAGTTCAGCTGCAGCTCGGCTTCGAGGTCGGGGTTGCGCAGCAGCAGGCGCGGCACTTCGACGGTGATCTGATCGCCTACCACGCGCCAGCTCAGGCCGGCTTGCAGCCGCTGCAGCGTCACCCGGGGCTGTTCAAAGACGCCGGGCAGATCGAGGTGCCCGTTGTCGAGCCGCAGCTCGGCCTGCCCGCCGCTCGAGGTGAGGTTGAAGTCGAGGTCGGCGCCGCCGATGCCGGGGCGCCCGGGCGTGTGCACGTCCCAGCCCTTCGCATGGCGGTACACCGGCGGAGCAGCCCCAGCGCGCAGCCCGACGTTGCGCAGGCGGCCGCTGGCGCTCCAGCTGGCTGCGGCCCCGGTCTGGTCGGCGCCTGCGGTTTGGCCTGCGCCCGCAGCTTGGGCGGCGCTCCATTGCATCTGTATCTGCTCCACCAAGCCGCTGGGGGCGGTGTCGCGCAACCACTGGTGCGCGAGCGCGGGCAGGGGCAGTTGCAGCGCCAGTTGACTCAGCACCTGCGCATCGAGCCGCTCGGCCTGGAGCGCAAAACCGGCCGGTGCCGTGTCGCTGCTGCGGGTGTGCAGGTGGCGCACGTTGCCGCCCGGCCACACCAGCCCGTCGGCGGTGCGAAAGCCCAGCCCGTGGGTGCTCAAAGTGGTTTGCAGCCCCTCGTGCTGCAACTCGAGCCGGGTTTGCAGGTTTTGCAACTCGAATGGCTGCGCCACCTCGGGCCACTGCAGCTGCACCCGTTGCAAACCGAGGTCGGCGCTGGCCTGGCGCAGCGCGCCGCGCTGCCAATCGAGCCACAAGCGCGCCGCTCCCTGCCCCTGTTGCACCTGCAAACCCAGCCAGTTGGGTGCATCGATGTAGCGCCCCATGTGCGCCCAATCGACCCACGGCAGATCGGCATAAAGGGTGCCGCGCCAATAGCGCCACTGGCTCGGGCGCAGTTGCCAGAACGCGCGGGTGAAATCGCCGCGCACGCTCAGGCGCTGGCCCCAGTGCGCGGGCGGGGTGGCGTCGAGCCGGAACTGGTGCTGGCGCCCGGGGTTGCGCAGCACCAGGTCGATGCCCGTGAACTCGGCCACGGGCAGCGTGGGGCGGGTCTGGTCGTGCCAGCGCAATGTGCCTTGCAACAGGGCCAGCTCGGTTTGCCCCAGCAACCAGTCGGCCAGCGGGCTTTCGTCGCCGGTGCGTTCGAGGTGGCCCAGATCGATGCCGCCCAGCAGCCAGCGCCCATCGGTGCTGCGGCGCAACTCCAGCACCGCGCCTTCGACCACGATCTGATCAAAGCCCAGCCGCCACAACGAGGGCAGCGACAACGCGGCGCGCACGCTGGGCAGGCGCAGCGCTTCGGCGCCGGCGGCGTCGCGCAGCACCACGTCGCGCAGTTGCAGGCTGGGCACCGGGCCGCTGGAGTTGGCCGTCAGGGCCCCGATCTCGACCTTCACCCCCAGCGCCTCGCTGGCCATGCGCTCCAGCGCCGGACGCCATTGGTCAACTCTTGGCACAATGAGCTGATGCAACGCCACCCAACTGAGCCCCAGCAGCAGCCACGCCGCCACCAGCAGCCACAACAGCGCACGCAGCAGCCGGGCCTGCCAGTGCAGCCAGCGCGGTGGATGGGGGGAGCGGGGTTTATCGAGCACACCAAATTATGATGGTTAGCGCCACTTTGGGCCCTGGCGGCCCGGACCAAGTTGTATCAAAAGCTCTCGAAGCCGCGGCCCACTCGCGCTTCGTGCAACGCATCCGGCGCCGCTACCACGCCGAGCTGGCGCTGTTGCCGCCGGGGCCGCCCACGGCCGCTGCCATGCGCCAGACGCTGGCGGCGCTGCAAGCGGGGGGCTTGGACACGCCTGCGGCCCTGCGCGTGCTGCGCCATTTGGTGCTCGAGCGGCTCGCGGTGTTGGACGTGGAGCACGAGGCCCCGCTGGCACTGGTCACCGGGGCCATGACCGATCTGGCCGAACTCGCGCTCGACACCGCTTTGCAGGTGGCTTTGAGCGAGCTCGACGAGGTCCATGGCGCGCCCACGTGCCCGGATGAAGCGCTTGCCGCAACCTCTGCAACCGCCGCAAATGCAAAGGCTGCGGCCGGGTGGCGCCGGGCCGAGTTGTGGATCGTGGGCATGGGCAAGCTGGGGGCGCGCGAGCTCAACGTGTCGAGTGACATCGACCTGATCTACGTCTACGACCAAGACGGCGAAACGCGCGGCAACGCGCTCGGGCGCGGGCGCATCAGCAACCACGAGTATTTTGCCAAGGCGGTCAAGCGCATTTACAGCCTGATAGGCGACAACACCGAGCACGGCCAGGTGTTTCGGGTCGATCTGGCGTTGCGGCCCAACGGCAACTCGGGCCCGCCCGCGCTCTCGCTCGACGCGCTCGAGGAGTATTTTCTGGTGCAGGGGCGCGAATGGGAGCGCTTTGCCTGGCTCAAAAGCCGCGTCGTGGCGCCGCAGCAAGTGCTGGACACCGACCACCCGCAGGCGCTGCGCGCCTTGGTGCAGCCCTTTGTGTTCAGGCGCTACCTCGACTACAGCGTGTTCGATGCGCTGCGCAGCCTGCACCAGCAGATTCGGGAGCACGCGGCCAAACGGGCGGCGGGCAACCCGGGCCGTTTGAACGACGTCAAGCTCTCGCGCGGCGGCATCCGCGAGATCGAGTTCACGGTGCAGCTGCTGCAAGTGGTGCGCGCTGGCCAGTTCCCCGAGCTGCGCACCCGCGCAACGCTGGAGGCGCTGAAGCGGCTCGTGCGCGCCGGCCTGATGCCCGAGCCCAAGGCGGTTGCGCTGGCGCAGGCCTACGAACTGCTGCGCAAGGTGGAGCACCGCATCCAGTACCTGGACGACCAGCAAACCCATCTGCTGCCGACGCGCGACGACGACTTGGGTTGGATTGCCCAGACCCTAGGCTTTGCCGACACCGCCGCTTTTTTGTGCGTGCTCGACGCCCAGCGCGAACTGGTGGCGCAAGAGTTCGACACCCTGCTCGGGGCCGGTGCGCTGCCCTGCAACGGCAAAGGCTGCAACGGCCACGCGCCGGCGGCGCCGAGCCACGATTGGCTCACCGTGCTGGCGCAACTGCCGCCGGGGCTGGGCTTGCGGGTGGCGCAGTGGGTCGAGTCGCCGCGCGTGCAGGGTTTGCGCGAGAGCGCGCGCCAGCGCCTGCTGCGGCTGCTGCAGCGCACCGGGGCTTGGCTCGAGGAAGGGCGGGTGAGCGAGGGCGCGGCGCTGCGCCTGTGCGACTGGATCGAGCCGCTGCTGCGCCGCGAGAGCTACCTGGCGCTGCTGCAAGAGCGCCCGGCGGTGCACGAGCGGCTGCTGCGCATGCTCGGTGCCGCCCAGTGGCCGGCGCGCTACCTGTTGCGCCATCCCGGTGTGATCGACGACTTGGCCGGGCAGCAGCTGTACCAAGAGCGCTTCGAGGCGCCGCAGTTCGAGGCCGACCTCGAGGCGCGCCGCCAGGCGCTGGCCGCCGGCGGCGACGACGACGAAGAGGCGCTGCTGGACCTGCTGCGTCGCGCGCACCACGCCGAGGTTTTTCGCACGCTGGCGCGCGACGTGGAAGGCGTGCTCACGGTCGAGCAGGTGGCCGACGACCTGAGCGCCCTGGCCGACGCCGTGCTGCGCGTGAGCGCCCGCTGGTGCTGGCAGCGCCTCAAGCAGCGCCACCGCGACGAGCCGCGCTGCGCCATCATCGGCTACGGCAAGCTCGGCGGCAAAGAGCTCGGCTACGGCAGCGACCTCGACATCGTGTTTGTTTACGACGACCCGGACGAGCGCGCCAGCGAGGTCTATGCCACCCTGGTGCGCAAGCTCATCAACTGGCTCACCGTCAAGACCGGCGAGGGCGATCTGTACGAGATCGACACCGCGCTGCGCCCCAACGGCAACTCGGGCCTGCTGGTGACCAGCTTCGACGCCTTTGCGCACTACCAGCAAAACCGCGGCAGCAACACCGCCTGGACTTGGGAGCACCAGGCCATCACGCGCGCGCGCTGCGTGCTTGGGCCGCCCGACTTGGTGCAGCGCTTCGAGGATGTGCGTCTGGCGGTGCTGACGGCGCCGCGCTCGAGCGCCGCACTGGCGGCCGAAATCTGCGCCATGCGCGAGCGCCTGCGCCAGGCGCACCCGGTGCGCGCGGGGTTGTTCGACATCAAGCACAGCCCCGGCGGCATGGTCGATGTCGAGTTTGCGGTGCAGCACCTGGTGCTGGCGCACGCCGCCGCGCACCCGGCGCTGTGCGCCAACAGCGGCAACATCGCCTTGCTGCACGCCGCCGAGCAAGCCGGGCTGCTGCCCGCCGGCATGGGCCAGGCGGCCGCGCGCGCCTACCGCGCCCTGCGCCAGCGCCAGCACCGGACGCGGCTGGACGAAGCCAGCACCCAGATCGACCCGGCGCTGGTGGCCGAGCACAGCGCGGCGGTGCGCGCGCTGTGGGCGCAGGTGTTTGGGTTCGTCGCCTGCACCGCCCCCGCAGGCCCCGCGGCCTCGTCCCCCCGCTAGCGCCCAGCGCAGCAGACCATGCAAAAACTCGAAGGGGCGGCCCTGCAAGCCCAGATCGCACGCCTGCCGCTGTGGCGCTTCAACCCGCAGCGCCACGCGCTGGAGCGGCGTTTGGTGTTCAGCGATTTCAACGCCGCGTTCGGCTTCATGAGCCGGGTTGCGCTGGCAGCCGAGCAACGCAACCACCACCCCGAGTGGGCCAACGTGTACAACCGGGTGGAGATCGCTTTCACCACCCACGAAGTGGGCGGCTTGAGCATGCGCGACATCGAATTCGCGCTCTGGGTGGACACGCTGGCGGCCGGCGTGGGCGGCTGAGGCGCCGCCTGCAGCTTGCCCACGGCGGCGCGTCGATGCGCCGCGTCAGGCCGTGCCGCTCGGGCGCGGCGAACCCAGGGCTTTTGAGGTTGGCGGCGCCCAGCTTGGGCCGCCTCTCAGAACTCGATCGCGTCGGCAATGGCCGCAATGCCGGCCCGAGCGCAACTGTCGTCGGCGTCGCCGCCCGGCGCACCCGAGACACCAATGGCACCCAACACCTGTCCGCCGGCTTGGATCAGCAGACCCCCGCCGACGGCCAGGAAGCGTGGCAGCGAACGCAGCCCACTCATCGGTTTGCCGGCCTGGGTTTCACGCCCGAGTTCGGTCGTCGACAGCCGAAAACTGACCGCCGTCCAGGCTTTGTCGGTGGCGACGGGAACGGTGTGTGGGCCGGCAAAGCGATCCCGCAGCAGCACCTGCAGGGTGCCAGAACGGTCAACCACCGCGATGCTGGCCTGAAAACCCTGTTGCCGGCAGTGCTCCAAGGCCGCTTGCGCCGCCGTCAGGGCGGTCTCGGGCGTCAGGGAGCGGACGGTGAAAGTGGCCTCCTGGGCGTGCAGGGCAAGGGGGGCCGCTGCACACAAGGCGAGCACGGCGTGGCGCAACAGGTTCATGGGGCTTGTCTCCGGGTGGGTGGGCCATCTCGAGTGGCCCATGAAGCTCAGTGTAGCAGCAAAGCCGATCGGCGCGCCCAAGGCCGATGCGCCGCCCCCTAGGCCCCCTTGGGAGCCCTGGCGCACCCTTGCGCGACCTGCTGCGCCAGCCGCTCCAGCGCCTGCCAGGGGTGGGCGGGCCAGTCGGGGTGGCGCAGGCCCTTGACGATGCCTTCGACGGTGTGCGCGTCCAGCAGCCAGCGTTCGAGCTGCGCCAGACCGAGCCGGGGCAGCAGGCGTTCGAAGCGCTTTTCGCGCCCGCCCCAGACGCGCTGTTCGCGCAGCGCCAGCGGCAGGGGCTTGCCTTGCGCGAGTTCGTTTTTCACGCGCCACAGCGCCCGGATGTCTTCGGCCAGCGCCCAATGCACCAGCACGGCGGCGCTGCCGTCGGCTTGCAGGCCGTCGAGCAGGCGCTGCACGCGCAGCGGTTGGGCGTCGAGCACCGCCTCGGCGAGTTTGAAGGGGTCGTGGCGCGCCACATCGAGCACGGCGCGCTCGATCTGCGCAAAAGTGAGTTCGCCCACCGGGTAGAGCAGCGCGAGTTTTTGCAGTTCCTGGTGCGCCGCCAGCAGGTTGCCCTCGACCCGGTCGGCCAGAAAATCCAGGCATAGCTGGCCGGCCTCACCGCTGGGCACGTGTTGCCCCTGCAAACGCAGCCGCTGCGCGATCCAGGCCGGCAGCTGGGCGCGCTCGACCGCGTCGATGCGCAGCGTCAGGCCGTGCTGCTCGAGCGCGGCAAACCAAGGGCTTTTGAGGGTGGCGGCGTCCAGCCTGGGCAGCAGCACCAGGGTGAGCAGATCGGGGTGCTGAGGGGCGGTGGCGGCCAGTTGCCGCAGCACCGCCGCGCCTTCCTTGCCGGGTTTGCCCGAAGGGATGCGCAGCTCCAGCAACTGGCGCTCGGCAAACAGGCTCTGGCTGCGGCCAGCGGCCAGCACCGAGCTCCAGTCGAAGTGCGCGCCGCTGACCGTGCACACGCTGCGCTCCGCAAAGCCCTGCACCCGTGCGGCGGCGCGGATGGCGTCGGCCGCCTCCTGCACCAGCAGCGCTTCGTCGCCGTGCACGGTGTAGAGGGCCTTGAGGCCACGCTGCAGGTGGGCGGCCAGTTGGGTGGAGGAGCTTTGCATGGCAGGGCTGCAGTGTAGCGGCTGCGCGGTATACCGGGCGGTCGCTGCGGGGCTGGCAGCCCGAGGCTGGCGACCCAGTTGGCGACCCGGCGCATGGGCGTGGCCTTATTTGCTTTCGAGCACCAGGCGCTCCCCGCTCTCGCCTAACCTGAGGCGCTGGTGGTGTAGGCGCACCAGCGGGTCGTCTGGGTAACGCTGCGCCAGCGCGGCAAAAAGCGGCTCCGCCTCGGCGCCCGACCGCGCCAGCGCGGCGTAGGCGGCCTGGTATTCATCCAGGGGGGCGTAGGGGCCGGGCACCTCTGCGCTCAGTGGCTCGAAGACCGCCAGATCCTGGCTCTTGCCCTTGAGCACCAGCCGCCCGATCGGCCGCGCCGGCAGGTCGGGGCAGTCGGCCAGCGTCTGGCCCGAGACGCAGATGCGGGTGCCCAACTGCTTGTTGGCGCTCTCGAGCCGTGCGGCGGTATTGACCGGGTCGCCCAGGGCGCGGTAATCAAAAATGGCTTTGCCGCCAAAATTGCCCACGATCACCTCGCCCGAGTGCACCCCCAGCCGGGTGTGGCCAAAGGGGATGCCGCGCGCCTGCAAATCGCTCGCGTAGCGGCTGGCAAAGGCGTGCATCTCGAGCGCGCAGAGCAGCGCGCGGCGCGGGTGATCGGGTTGCTGCACCGGGGCCGAGAACATGATTGCCACCGCATCGCCCACGATCCGGTCCAGCGTGCCCTGGTGCTTGAAGGCAATCTCGATCATCTGCTCCAGGTATTGGTTAAGCAAGCCGAGCGCATCGCCGGGGTCGGTTTTTTCCATCAGGTTGGTAAAACCGGCCAGATCGGTAAACACGAAGCTGCAGGTCTGGCGCTGACCACCCAGGTTCAGGTCCTGCGGGTGCTCGACCAGGTATTCGACCCGGTTCGGCGACACATAGCGGGCAAAGGCCTGCTTGATGAAGCGCTGCTGCTGCTCGCTGCGAAAGTGGTGCGCAAGGCTGGCAACCACAAAGGCAGCGCTCCAGACCAGCGCCGGGATCACGCTGTTGAACAGCAAGCCCTGGGAGCTGAAGGCCCACCAGCCGCCCCACAAGGCGGCGCCTATCAGCAGCGCCGCCGCCGCCGCCGCCCACAAGGCGCGGGCGTAGATGGCCAGCAGCACCAGCAGCACGGTGCCCAAGGCCTGCAGCAGCGCCTCCAGCCCCAGCGCCCAGGTCGGGCGCGTCAGAAAATGCCCGCCCAGCGCCTGCTCGAGCGCTTGTGCGTGGGCTTCGACGCCGGGCATGATGCGGCCCAGGGAGTTGAAGCGCAGGTCCATCAGGCCCTGTGCCGAACTGCCCACCAGCACCAGATGGCCTTGCAGCAGCGCCGGATCGGCGCTGCCGTCGAGCAGTTTCCAGGCCGGGATGTAGCGCTCGGGCACCGGTTCGGTGTAGTGCAGCCAGATCTCGCCGGCCGCCGTGGTCGGCAGGGTCAGGTCGCCGATGCGCACCTCCTCCAGCGCCGGCCGACCCTGCTCGGCGCTGCGCATCAGCACATTGCGGGCGTCGAGTCCGACGCGCAGCGTTTCCGTGACCAAAGAGGGCACGAGCTGATCGCCCAGGCGCAGCACCAGCGGCACCCGGCGCACCACGCCGTCGGCATCGGGGACGAAGGTCAGGGCCCCGTTGCCGGCGGCCTGTCGTTCCAGCTTGTCCAGCGCCACCAGGGCCGAATCAAAGCCGTGCAGCGCCTGCGGCTGCGCCCCGCCACCGAGCCAGACGAAGCGCGCGGCCACGGCGGGCGGGCGTTCGTTGGCACGCGCGGCGCGCTCGCGCTGCAGCGCAAAGCCGAGCACCACGTGGCGATCGGCCAAGTGTTGAGCCAGCACCGCGTCGTGGTCGGGCAGTTGCAGCAGGGCTTGGCGGGTTTGGGGTGCCAAGGGCCAGAGCGGGGCCAGCGCCTGCGGTGAGGTGCGGTCGGGCTCGATGAACAAGACGTCAAAGCCGATCGCGGCCACCTCGGCCGCGTGCAGCCGCTGCACCATTTCAGCCACCTGGGTGCGCGGCCAAGGCCACTGCCCCAGCCGCTGCAGGCTGGCTTCGTCGATGTCGATGATGCGCACCGGCTGCGGCGCACAGACCCGCGGCGACCAACGCTGGTACTGGTCGAACACCTGATAGCGCAGGGTTTGCAGCAGCACCGGATCGGTCACCAGCAGCAGCAGGCCCAAGGCCAGCCCCAGCAGCGACAACCAAAAAGCCATCGCGCGCTGGTAGAGGTGTTTCATGATGGGTGGGGACGCCATGGGTGGACAGAGCAAATCCTGCGCAAGCGCCGGCGTTCATGTATCATTCTAAGCAATGAGCTGGGTCTGTGCGGGAGGGTTCTTGTACACGGGCTGGCTTTGGCCCGGTGCGCCGTTCAGTTCAGTCACGTTGCGGGCTTTTCAGGAGCTTATTGTGATGCCACCCTTCAAACCCCTGGGGCTTGCCCTTTGTTTGGCCGCGGCAGCGGCCAGTGCGCAGCCTTTGCCGGCTCCTTTGGTGCAAGCCACCCAGGCGGCGGTGCTGCACAGCCCAGAGGTGCAGGAGCGCTGGCGCGCCTTGCAGGCCACACGCCAGCAGGCGCCGTTGGCGGCCGCCGGCTGGCGGCCGCAGGTCGATCTGCAGGCCAGCGTCGGGCGCCAAGAGCGGCGCGCCCCCGGCCAGAGCGGGGCTTGGATGGGGGTGAGTGGGGTGCAGATCAGCCTGAATCAGTTGCTGTTCGACGGTGGGCAGGCCGCCGCCGCCCTGCGCCAAGCCAGCCAGGCCGAGGTGGCGGCGTATTTTGATCTGCGCCATGGCAGCGAAACGGTGGCGTTGCAGGTGGTGTTGGCCTACCTCGAGCTGCTGCGCCTGCAGCAGCGGGTGGAACTGGCGACCGAAAACTACGTCGAGCACCGCAAGGTCTTTGACGCCATAGGCGAGCGCACCCGCGCCGGGGTCGGGCGACGGGTAGATGCCGAACAGGCGCAGGCACGGCTGGCGGTGGCCGAATCGGCGCTGGTGGGCGAGACCAGGGCCTTGCACGAAGCAGGGTTGAATTACCAGCGCTTCGTCGGGCAATTGCCGCCCACCGCGCTGCCGGCTTGGCCCAGCGGGCGCGGCGTGGCCCCCATGCCCGACTCGGCGGCGGCGGCGCTGCGCCAGGGTCTGGAAGCCAACCCGCAGCTGCGTGCCGCCTTCCACCGCTGGCAGCAGGCCCAGCAGGCGGTTGAGGGCCGGCAAGCCGCCTTCATGCCGCGCCTCGAGGGGCGCCTATCGGCCAGCGAGAGCCGCAACCGCGACGGCGTGCGTGGCGAGTTCCGCGATCAGGTGGCCGAACTGGTGCTGTCGCACAACCTGTACCGCGGCGGCGCCGACACGGCGGCGCTGCAGCGCGCCACCGAGCTGCAGGCGCGCTCGCGGGCCGAGATGGACCTCGTTTGCCGCCAGGTGCAGCAAAACCTCTCGATCGCCTTCAACGACACCGAAACCTTGCGCATACGCCAGCGCCTGGCCGACGCGCAGCGGCTGGCGGTGGAAAAATCGGTCACCGCCTTGCGTCAGCAGTTCGACATCGGCCAGCGCAGCCTGCTGGATGTGCTCGACACCCAAGCCGAGTTTTTTGACGCTGCGCTCACCTACACCGATGCCCAACACGAGCAGTTGCGTGCCGAGGCCCGCACCCTGGCCTCGATGGGCCAATTGGTGGCGCTGTTTGGCGCCGCACCCGCCGACCAGGCCGCCGCGCTCGAGGCGCTGGCGGCGCAGCAGCCCAGCGGCTTCGATGCCGCAGCGCTGTGCCCGGCGCAGGTCACACACATGGAGTCGCTCGAGCGCATCAAGGCCGCGCTGGTGTTGCCGCCGCTGCCGCAGCGCGCCGACCGCGTGGTGTTGTTGCCCAACCCCGATGGCAGCGTGGGCCAGGTGGTGGTGACCGGCCGCGCCGGGCAGCAGGTGCTGGGTGCGGCGTTTACGGGCACCGATCTGACCGGTGCCGCCCCCGCCGTGGCCATTCCCGAAGAGCAGGTGCGGCGCCAATTCGCTGCCGCGCTCGAGGCCGAGCCGCAACGGCCCGAGCGTTTTACGCTGTTCTTTGAAGACGGCAGCGTCAACCTGACCCGGGCCAGCGCCGCCGAGTGGCCGCAAGTGGTGCAGCGGCTGCGGGCGCGCCAGGCGCTCGACCTGACCGTGTCCGGCCACACCGACACCAGCGGCCCCGCACGGCTCAACGAGGCGCTGGCGCTGCGCCGGGCGCAACTGGTTGCTCAAAGGCTGCGCGCCAGTGGCCTGCAAGACATCGAGATCGCCATCGAAGGCTTTGGCGAGCGCTTGCTCGAGGTGCCCACACCCGACGGCACGCGCGAAGCGCGCAACCGGCGCGTGGTGATCAGCGCGCGCTGACCTGGCCGGTGACGGCGTCCACTTCGACCACGAAGTGGGTGCCGCGGATGCCGATGGTTCCGGTGGGGGTGCGCATCTGGACATTTTCGGGCCGCTGGCGCGCAATCGCTCCCGAGACGTAGTTCAGGGTGCCGCGCGCCAGCCGGGTGCTCAGGCGACCGTCGCGCTGCGCCGGCGCATAGACGAACTCATCGACCGTGAGTTCGGTGTTGGGGCCAAACGACATCACGGTTTCGTCGCGCAGGGTCACGCCCATGCTGCTGCGCGCGCCGGTGCGCAGCACGCTGCCCAGATGCACCGGGGTCCCGACCGCCGCCGGTTGCGTTTGGGCACCGGTGACCACCTCGGCCTGGCCCGAGACGGTCTTGACGAAACCGATTGGCACCCCCGTGGCCTGGGCGGCGGCCATGGCCGACCACAGCAGCAGCGTCAGAGCGAATTTGAGCATGGCGAGTTCCTCTTGAATGAGGTATCAGTGTAAGCGTTTTTTTGTGGCCGCGTCAATTGCCAGCAGAACGCCTCAGAAGTCGAAACGCTGCCCCGATTCGAGCCAGATCAAGGGGTAACGCTGCGCCAGGCCCAGGGCCGCGATGTCGGCTTCGATCTGCGGCCGCTCGGCCGGTTTGGTGTGGGTGATGCCGACGCGCAACCCCGGGTGGCGGCCGCGGTCGAGCTGGGCCAGCTCGAGCGCCAGCAGGCTCGGGCTGAGGTGCTGGCTGCGCAGCGCCAGCCAGTGCTCGCGTTCGCTGAAGGCGCATTCGATCACCAGCATGGCCAGGGGCAGCTCGTTGACGCAGCGCCAGAAGGCCGGGTTCGAACAGGTGTCGCCCGTAAAAACCCAGTGCCCGCTGGGGGTGGCCACGGCGTAGCCCACGGCAGGCACGTTGTGCTGGGCAGGCAGCGCCTGCACGCGGTGGCCGCAGACCTCATGCACCGCACCCACTTGCAGCGGCTCGAAGCACAGGAACGGGTGCTGGGGCGAGGGAATGACCGAAAAATCAGGCCAGATCACATGGTTGAAGATGTGCTGGCGCAGCGCCGCGATGGTCTCGGGCAGGGCATGCACGCGCAACGGGCGGCGCAAGCCGGCGGCCATGGAGTCGATCATCAGGGGCAGCGCGGCGATGTGATCGAGGTGGGCGTGGGTCAGAAAGACGTGCTCGATGCGCAGCATTTCATCGACCGTGAGGTCGCCCACGCCGGTGCCGGCGTCGATCAGGATGCGCTCGTCGAGCAGAAACGAGGTGGTGCGGGCACCGCGGGCGATGGCGCCGGAACAGCCCAGTACGCGCACTTGCATGGCTGGGTCAGAGTGAGCGCAACGCCGCCAGCCGCGCCATGAGTTGGCGCGCCAGGGCCTGTTGCATGTCCTGGAACAGCAGCGCTTCTTCGGCTTCCTTGCCCAGGGCCTGGGCTTCGGTGAAGCTGAGCTCGCGCTGCTGCAGCAGCTCGGTGTCGGGGATGAGCTCGCGCCCGGCCAAGGCGCGCAGGCGAAAACGCAGGCGCTGGCGCAGTTGCAGTTCGCGCACCTGCCCGGCGGCGGTGGTGCCGGCGACGGCCCGCTCGCTCTGGTCGAGTGCGATGTCGAGCAGCACCTCGGGCGGCGCGCCGCCCGGCGGCAGCGGTTGTGCCACCAAGCTCACGCCGCTGGCCTGCAGTTGCGGAATCAGCAGCCGCGCCACCGGGCTGTGTGGCGGGGCACTCAGTTGCAGCCGGCCAAAGACCAGCGGGGTGGCTGTGCCACGCAGGCGAAAGCCGCAGGCCCCCAGCAGCAGCGGTGCACCGGCCAGCGCCAATCCCGCCAGCCAGCGGCGGCGCGTGGGTGCGGGCCCAGTGGGTGCGGCAGACGCCTGCGCAGGTATGCGGGCAGCAGCGCCCTTCCAGCCGGCTGGGGCGCGGTGCGCGGGTTGAACGCTGGGGCGGTGGGTCATGGGGCAGGATGCAAAAGCGGGCGCTCCGTTGGGCCAGTCCAAATCGGCGACCACCCGCTCAGAGTACCACGTTGACCAATCGCCCCGGCACCCACACCACTTTTTTGGCTGCGGCGCCTTGGGACAATTTTTGCACCGCCTCGTGCGCCACGGCGGCGGCTTCGATGGCCGCGCGCTCGGCCTGCGCGCTCACGCGCAGCGCACCGCGCAGCTTGCCGTTGACTTGCAACACCAGTTCGATTTCGTCCTGCTCCAGCGCCTGCGGCTCCACCTGCGGCCAAGGGGCGTCGAGCAAATCGCCCAGTTGGGCCGCGTAGCCCAGTTGCTGCCAGAGCGCGTGCGCCAAGTGCGGGGTGGCGGGGTAGAGGCAGCGCAGCAATATCCCCATGCCCTCGGCCAGTGCCAGCCCCAAGCTGGGGTCGGGCGCGGTGCCGGCGGCACTGGCGCGGCGCTGCTCGGCCAAGGCGGCTTCGAGCGCGTTGCCCAACTTCATGCAGCCCGAGACCACGGTGTTGTACTGCAGGCGCTGGTAGTCGTAGTCGATCTGCTTGAGCAGGCTGTGGACTTCGCGCCGCAGCGCCTTGGCCGCTGGCCCAAAAGCGATGTCCGACAGCTGCTGCGCAGCGCTGGCGCTGGCTTCGGTGGCGGCCCAGTCGGCCTGCCCGAGCTGCTGCCCAAGCGCCCAGACGCGCTTGAGGAAGCGGTGGCTGCCTTCGACCGCCGCGTCGTTCCACTCCAGCGTGGCCTCGGGCGGGGCGGTGAACATGGTGTAGAGGCGCGCGGTGTCGGCGCCGTATTTTTCGATCAAATCCTGCGGATCGACGCCGTTGTTTTTGGACTTGGACATCGTGCCCACGCCCTCGTAGTCGATGGCCGTGCCGGGGGGCAGGCGGCCGTCGGCGCTGTCGGCGGCGCGCAGCAGGCGCGCACCGACGACCTTGCCGCTGGCGTCGAGCACGTGTTCCACGTCGTGCGGCCAGAAGTAGTCTTTGCCGCCGCGCTGGTTGCGGCGCGAGTAGATGTGGTTGAGCACCATGCCTTGGGTGAGCAGGCGCTTGAAGGGCTCGTCGATCTGCACCAGCCCCAGATCGCGCATGACCTTGGTCCAAAAGCGCGCGTACAGCAGGTGCAAAATGGCGTGCTCGACGCCGCCGATGTACTGGTCCATCGGCATCCAGTACTGCGTGCCCGCGCCCACCATGGCCTGCTCGTCGTGCGGGTCGCAGTAGCGCATGAAGTACCACGACGAATCGACGAAGGTGTCCATGGTGTCGGTTTCGCGCCGCGCCGGTTGCCCGCAGACGGGGCAGGTCACGCCGGCATGAAAATCCGCGTGCCTGAGCAGCGGGTTGCCCGAGCCGTCGGGGACGCAGTCTTCGGGCAGGAGCACCGGCAAGTCGCGCTCGGGCACCGGTACCGCACCGTGCTCGGGGCAGTGGATGATGGGGATCGGTGTGCCCCAGTAGCGCTGGCGGCTGATGCCCCAGTCGCGTAGGCGCCAGGTGGTTTTTTTGGCACCCAAGCCACGCTCGGCCAGCAGCTGCGCCACCTTGTCCACCGCCGCTTGGTAGCCCAACCCGTCGAGCACGTCCGACTGGATGCAGACCAACCCGTGCTTGTCGGCGTACCAGTCCTGCCAGCGAGTGGGGTCGAAAATTTTCGCTTCCGGGGGGGCTGGGGCTGGGCGGGCGGGGGGCGCGCGCTCCTCAGGCACACCGGTCGCGCCGCTGGGGCGCGCCCCCGAACCAGGGGGCAGCGCCGCCCCACCCAGCGCCATCGAGACCAAACCCTCCTTGGCATCGGCCGCACTAGACCCTGGCCACCCCACCACCTGCCGAATCGGCAACCCGTACTTGAGCGCGAAGGCGAAGTCGCGCTCGTCGTGCGCCGGCACCCCCATCACGGCGCCGTCGCCATAGCTCATCAGCACATAATTGCCCACCCACAGCGGCAACTGCTCGCCCGTGAGCGGGTGCTGCACGCAAAAGCCCGTTGCCATGCCGCGCTTTTCCTGCGTTGCCAGTTCGGCCTCGGTGTGGCTGCCGGTGAGGCATTCCTCGATGAACGCCGCCAGCGCCGGTTGGCCCTCGGCGGCCTGGCGCGCCAGCGGGTGCTCGGGCGCCACGGCGCAAAAGGTCACGCCCATGATGGTGTCGGCGCGGGTGGTGAACACGTACAGGCGGCCGTCCTGGATCGGGTTGCCGTCATGGCCGCAAATGCGGTGCGTAAAGGCAAAGCGCAGCCCTTCGCTCTTGCCGATCCAGTTTTCCTGCATCAGCCGCACCTTGTCTGGCCAGCCCTCCAGCGTGGCGTGTGGGTTGCCCAGTTGCACCTGCTGCAGCAACTCGTCGGCATAAGCCGTGATGTTCAGATAATAGCCCGGGATCTCGCGCCGCTCCACCGGGGCCCCGGTGCGCCAGCCGCGGCCGTCGATCACCTGCTCGTTGGCGAGCACGGTCTGATCGACCGGGTCCCAGTTCACCACTTGGGTCTTGCGGTAGGCGATGCCGCGTTCGAGCATGCGCAAGAACAGCCACTGGTTCCACTTGTAGTACTCGGGCGCGCAGGTCGCGACCTCGCGGCTCCAGTCGATCGCCAGCCCCAGCGCCTGCATCTGGCGCTTCATGTAGGCGATGTTGTCGTAGGTCCAGCGTGCCGGCGCCACTTGGTTTTTGATCGCGGCGTTCTCGGCCGGCAGGCCGAAGGCGTCCCAGCCCATCGGCATGAGCACGTTGTAGCCCTGCATGCGCAACTGGCGCGTCAGCATGTCGTTGATGGTGTAGTTGCGCACGTGGCCCATGTGCAGCTTGCCGCTGGGGTAGGGCAGCATCGAGCAGGCGTAGTACTTGGGCTTGGGCGCGCCTTGGGCGTTGAGGGCGTGCGCGTGCACGCGGTAGGCGTCGCGGGCCTGCCAATGCGCTTGGGCCGCGCGTTCGACCTCCAGGGGCTGGTATTTTTCTTGCATGGGCCTTATTTTAGGCCGAAGGGTGGCGGCGGCCCATGCACTGCCCAGCCCGGCAGCAGCGCGCTTCAGCGCAAACCCAGCACGTCGTACATATCGTAGAGGCCGCTGCTGCGCCCGGCCAAAAAGCGCACGGCTTGCAGGCTGCCCTGGGCGTAGGTGGCGCGGCTGCTCGACTGGTGGCTGATCTCGATGCGCTCGCCCGTGCCGGCAAACAGCACCGTGTGGTCGCCCACGATGTCGCCGCCGCGCACCGTGGCAAAGCCGATGCTGCCCGGTGCGCGCGCGCCGGTGTGGCCGTATCGTTCATAGACCGCACAAGCGGCCAGGTCGCGCCCCTGTGCCGCCGCGATCACCGCGCCCATGTGCAGCGCGGTGCCGCTGGGCGCATCGACCTTGTGGCGGTGGTGCGCCTCGACGATCTCGATGTCGTAGTCGGGACCCAGCGCGCGCGCCGCCTGCTCGAGCAGCTTGAGCGTGACGTTGACGCCCACGCTCATGTTGGGCGCCATGACGATGGCGATGTGCTGTGCCGCGGCCTCGATCGCCGCCTTTTGCGTCGCATCAAAGCCGGTGGTGCCGATCACCATCTGCACCCGCTGCTGCACGCAGGCTTGCAGGTGCGTCAGCGTGCCTTCGGGGCGCGTGAAGTCGATCAGCACCTGGCAGCCGGCCAGGGCCGACAGGTCGGCGCCGATCACGGCGCCGCTGCGCTGGCCCAAGAAGGCGGCGGCATCCTGGCCCAGCGCGGCGCTGCTGGGCTGGTCAAAGGCGGCGCCGAGGCGGCAGTCGTCGGCGGCCAGCACCGCTTCGACCAACATGCGGCCCATGCGGCCGCTGGCCCCGGCGATGCCGATGCGGTGGGGGGATGAGGGGGCTGGCACGGGGTTCAGGCGTTGCGTTCAGCGCGCTTCGAGCGGCGGGAACGGGCCGGCGGGCACGGGGGGCGGGGTCGGGCGGGCTTCGGGCGCGGGGTGGCGTTCGCGGAAGGCGCGCAACTGCTCCTCGCTGGCTTGCAGCACCGGTATGCGGCCGGCGGCGCGCCCGGTTTGCAGCGAGGCCACGAATTCCTGCTCGGTCGGCAGTTCGTCGGCCTCGACGCGCTGCAGGGCGTTGCCCTCAAAGAACACCGTCACGCGGCGCAGCTGTGGCTCTTGGCCCTGGCGGTTGAAGGTGAACACGTAATCCCAGCGCGCAGCATGAAAGGCGCTGGCCACCAGCGGCGTGCCCAGGATCGCCTGCACCTGCGCGCGTGGCATGCCCGGTTGCAGCGCTTGCAGTTGCTCGCGCACCACCACGTTGCCCTGCTGGATGTCGATGCGGTGTGGCGTGAGCAGGCCGCCCAAGGTGCTCATTTGGGTGCCGGCGTTTTGGAAACTGGCGCAGCCCGACAGGGCCAAGGCGGCGGCCACGAGTGCGCCCACACCGACCGGGCGAGCGCACGACAACAAAGGTTTGAACATGTGGGCGGTGCGGATGATGGAAACCACCGGTGCACACCAAGGCGCACCGTACTATGATGCAGGCCATTGTAGCCCTTGCCGCACCAGGCAGCCACCCGCACCATCCGCATGAGCAACATCGACGAACTCAAAAGCACTGGCCTCAAGGCCACCCTGCCGCGGCTGAAAATCCTGGAGATCTTTCAGACCGGCCGCCAGCGCCACATGACGGCCGAAGACGTGTTCCGGGTGCTGCTGGCCGACCACGCCGACATCGGGCTGGCCACCGTGTACCGGGTGCTGACGCAGTTTGAGCAGGCCGGGCTGCTGGTGCGCAGCAACTTCGAATCCGGCAAGGCGGTGTTTGAGCTCAACGAAGGCCAGCACCACGACCACCTGGTGTGCCTGGACTGCGGCCGGGTCGAGGAGTTCTACGACGCCGAGATCGAGTCGCGCCAGCACGCGATCGCCGAGCAACGCGGTTTTAGGCTGCAAGAGCACGCCTTGTCGCTGTACGCGCACTGCACCAAGCCCGACTGCCCGCACCGGCCGACCCCGGCTGGGCGGCGCTGACGACGCCCTTCGCCCCCCTCCCCCCGCTTGGCCGCCTGCGGCCTGCGGCCTGCGGCCTCAGCCGCCGCGCAGCATGGCCGCGCGCTGGCGCTGGGCAAACTCCTGGTAGGTGTCGATGCCGCGCAGCTGCAAGATGGTGTTGCGCACCGCGGCTTCGACCAGCACCGCCATGTTGCGCCCGGCCACGACCTGGATCACCACCTTGCGCACCGCCACCCCGAGCACGTCGTGGTACAGCGGCTCGTGCGGCAGGCGCTCGAAGTCGCGTTCCAGCGTCTCTTTGCGCACCAGATAGACGATCAGGCGCAGCCGCATCTTGCGCCGCACGGCGGTTTCGCCAAAAATGGCCTTGATGTCGAGCAGCCCGATGCCGCGCACCTCGAGCAGGTTTTGCAGCAACTCGGGGCAGCGGCCTTCGAGCACGGTCTGGTTGATGCGGTCGATATCGACGGCGTCGTCGGCCACCAGGCCGTGCCCGCGCGAGATCAGTTCCAGCCCCAGTTCGCTCTTGCCCAGGCCCGATTCGCCGGTGATGAGCACACCGAGACCAAAAATATCCAGGAACACGCCGTGCAAGGTGGTGCGGTCGGCAAACAGGCGCGACAGATGCGCGCGCAGCACGTCGATGACAAAGGCGGCTGAACAGGCGGTGGTAAAGAGCGGAATCTGGGCGCGCTCGCACATGGCCACCAGTTCGGCCGGCGGGGGCACCTCGTCGGCCAGCACCAAGGCCGGGGGCTCCAGTTCCACGATGCGTGCCACGCGGCGCAGGCAATCGTCGGCGCTGGCGTTGAGCAGGTAGTCGACCTCGCGCCGCCCCAGAATCTGCACCCGGTAGGGGTGGATGTAGTTGAGGTAGCCGACCAGGTCGGCACCGGAGCGCGCCGCGCTCACCGCCTGCTCGAGAAAGCGGCGCTCGGAGGCGCTCTGCCCGGCCACCCACTGCCACTTGAGGGTCTCGCGGTGCTCCTCGAACAAGGCGTCGGCGTTGATCGCAACCGGCTTCATCTGCGGTGCGCGGCCATGACGGGTTGGCGCCTGAGCCGCTCAGGCCAGTGCGTGCGCCGAGTGCCAGTTGTGGATCAGGGCGTGCAGATCGGCAGCCGCCGCGCTGCTTTTCATCTGCTCGCGCAGGGCCGCATCGCTGAGCAGTTCGGCGATATCGGACAGAATTTCGAGGTGTTTTTGCGTCGCCGCTTCGGGTACCAGCAAGAAAAACATCAGCCGCACCGGTTGCTCGTCGGGGGCGTCGAAGCCGATCGGCTCGGCGAGCTGGAACACCGCCGCCAAGGGCTGCTTGAGGCCCTTGATGCGTCCGTGCGGGATCGCCACCCCGTGCCCGAGCCCGGTCGAGCCCAGCCGCTCGCGCGCAAACAGGCTGTCGGTGATGAGGGCGCGGTTGAGCCCGTGCAGGGATTCAAACAGCAGCCCAGCTTCTTCGAAGGCGCGCTTCTTGCTGGTGGCATCGAGCGCGACCAGCACCTGCTCGGCAGGCAAAATGGCAGAAAGACGGTTCATAAAGACCTCGCAAGGCGCGAATTATGCGCCTTTGCGACGCGTTGGCAAGTGCAGAAAACAAACAAGCCGCTTGACAAAATGGGCGGCTTGTTGCAGTGCAGCACAAAAACTGCGCGGGCTCAGGGGGCGGCGTCAGTGCGTTTCGCGTTTGGCCGTCTCGTGGTGGTGGTCTTTCAGCTTGGTTTTGTGGCGCAGCACTTGCCGGTCGAGCTTGTCGGCCAGTTCATCGACGGCGGCGTAAAGGTCGGCGTGGCTGCTTTCGGCAAAAATGTCCTTGCCCTTGATGTGGATGTTGCACTCGGCTTTTTGGCGCAGGGCTTTTTCGGTCTGGTTGTCCACCGTCAGCAGCACGCGGACATCGACGACTTGGTCAAAATGCCGAGCAATCCGGTCGAGTTTGGCCGTGACATACGAGCGCAGCGCCGGGGTGACTTCGAGATGATGACCGTTGATCGACAGGTTCATGGAGAGCCTCCTAAAGCTCGGGTGGTAAAGGCCGACCCCAATGGGCCAGCCGGCGAAAATGGGCTGCCGCCTCGCATTCACTATGCCATGTTCGGTGGCTGGGGGCAAGTGTGCCACGAATGCAGGTGCCATGGCCTTTGAGCTGGCTCAAGGTGCAGTGGCGGCGGCCCCTTGGGCGTCACACTTTTCGGGCATAATGGGGGGTTGAATCAACCACTGAAAGCCCCGAATGGACAGCGCCCCTAGTCGCGCGCTTTCGGTTTCCGCAGCGTTCCGCTGACGTCGAGCCCCGTTGGGGGTGTGGCGCAACAGGCGGGGATGGGAGGCCGAAAGCGCATCGCTCCCCTCCCACCTTGCCGCAATGGGCAACGCCCGCTGCTGCCCGAACCGCCACCCTCAGCCCCAAGGAGCCGACCCCCATGCTCAACGTGTTCACCTTGGCCAACGGCCGCCTGTTTCAAGAAGAAATCGAATCCCTCGAAGACCTGGCCCGCTTCACGCCGGTGTGGGTCGATATGGAAGCGCCCACGCCCGAAGAGCGGCGCTGGGTGCGCCAGCACTTCGGCCTGTCGATCCCCGAAGACGCGATGGACGAGGACATCGAGGAATCGGCGCGCTTCTTCCAGGAAGACAACGGCGAGCTGCACGTGCGCAGCGACTTCCTGATCGCCGACGACGATGACCCGCGCACCGTGCGCGTGGCCTTCATTCTGAACGAGCACAACGCCGCGCTCAAGAGCCACGGCGTGCTGTTTTCCATCCACGACGAAGACGTACCCGTGTTTCGGCTGCTGCGCCTGCGCGCGCGCCGCATGCCGGGCCTGATCGAGGACGCCAAGGACGTGCTGCTGAGCCTGTTTGACACCGACGCCGAATACTGCGCCGACACGGTCGAGGACATTTACGACGATCTCGAAAAAGTCAGCCGCCAGGTGCTGGCCGGCGACGTCACCGACCACAAGGCGAGTGAGGTGCTGGCGGCGATCGCGCGCCACGAAGACATGTCGGGCCGCATCCGGCGCAACATGATGGACACCCGGCGCGCGGTCAGCTTCATGATCCGCACCCGGCTGCTGAGCGCGGCGCAGCACGAGGACGCACGCCAGATTCTGCGCGACCTCGACTCGCTCGACAGCCACACCGCGTTCATGTTCGAGAAAATCAACTTCTTGCTCGACGCCACCATCGGCTTCATCAACATCAACCAGAACAAGATCATCAAGATCTTCTCGGTGGCCGCGGTCTCGCTGCTGCCGCCGACGCTGGTGGCGAGCAGCTACGGCATGAACTTCGAGTACATGCCCGAACTGCAATGGGAGCTCGGCTACCCGATGGCCATCGGCATGATGGTGCTGGCGGCGGTGATCCCGATGCTGTACTTCCGCAAGCGCGGCTGGCTGCGCTAGGGCCGCCAAGCCGCGCAGCCGACCAGAGGCTGGTCTGGCCTCTCAGAGCAAGTTGAGCGCCTTGCGCACGATGCGCGCGCTGTAGTGGCGCGCCACCTGCTGCAGAAAGCGCGGGAAGTCGAGCGGGGCCTGGCTGTCGGCGCGGTCCGAAATGGTGCGCACGGCGGCAAAGGGCACGCCGTAGTCGTGGCACACTTGCGCCACGGCAGCGCTTTCCATGTCCACCGCCAGCGCCTCGGGCACGGCGGCGCGCAGCGCGGCGCCATCCACGGGGCAGTGGATGAAGCGGTCGCCGGTGGCGATCTCGCCCCGGTGCACGCTGGGCGCATGCAAGCCCATGGCCAGCAGCACGTCGGCGTCGAGCAGTTTGGGCAGCCAGGTCACGGCGTCCTTGGCCGCCAGGTGCAGCACCTGCGCCAGCGCCAGGTCCGGCAGCAGGCGGCTGCGGCCATAGCCCGGCAATTCGTGGCGCGGGTACAGCGGCGAGGCATCGAAGTCGTGCTGCACGAAGGCGCTGCCAACCACGATGTCGCCCACCTCCACCCCCGGCAGCAGGCCGCCGGCAACGCCGGTGAAGATCACCTGCTGCGGCGCAAAGCGCTCGAGCAGCAGCGTGGCCGTGGTCGCCGCCGCCACCTTGCCGATGCCGCTGAGCACCGCCACCACCTCGTGGCCTTGCAGGTGCCCCTGCCAGTACGTGCGCCCGCCCAAGGCCACTTGGTGCTCGTCGGGCATGAGCTGCAGGATTTCGGCCAGTTCTTCGTGGACGGCGCTGATGAGGGCGATGCGTTGACCCATGTACACTCCGGTTCAGTTTGGCTGGCGCAATAGTCGGCGCAAAATTTTTCCGACCGGGGTTTTGGGCAGTTCGCTGCGGAACTCGATCAGCTTGGGGATTTTGTAGCCGGTCAGGCGCTCGCGGCAGTGGTCGCGCACCGCCTGCTCGCTCAAGCCTGGGTCTTTTTTGACCACGATCAGCTTGACCGCCTCGCCCGAGTGCTCGTCGGGGATGCCCACCGCCGCGCATTCGAGCACCCCGTCCATGCCCATGACCACGTCTTCGACCTCGTTGGGATAGACGTTGAAGCCGCTGACCAGGATCATGTCCTTCTTGCGGTCCACGATGCGAAAGTAGCCGCGCTCGTCCATCACGCCGATGTCGCCGCTGCGCAGCCAGCCGTCGGCGCTCATCACCTTGGCGGTTTCGTCTGGGCGCTGCCAATAGCCGGCCATGACCTGCGGGCCCTTGATGACGATTTCGCCTGGCTGACCCAGCGGCACCTCGCGGCCTTCGTCGTCGATGCACTTCATGAGGGTGCTCGGTAGCGGCACCCCGATGCTGCCACTGAAGGCCGTGACCGTGACCGGGTTGCAGCTGACCGAGGGACTGGTTTCGGACAGGCCGTAGCCCTCGCAGATCGGGCAGCCGGTGCGCTCGAGCCAGAGTTTGGCCACCGCCGCCTGCACCGCCATGCCGCCGCCGATCGAGACCTTGAGGTGGCTCCAGTCCACGCTGCCAAAATCGGGGTGGTGCAGCAAGCCGTTGAACAGCGTGTTGACGGCCGGAAAGCTGTGAAAGGTCTGGCCCTTGAGGGCTTTGAACACCGCCGGCAAGTCGCGCGGGTTGGGGATGAGGATGTTCTTGCCGCCGCTGCGCAGGCTCAGCATCATGTTGACCGTGAAGGCGAAGATGTGGTAGAGCGGCAGCGCGCACACCGCGGTGGGTTGCTCGCCGGGCGGAATGCGGTGCATCACCGGCGCGTCCCAGGCCTCGGATTGCAGCACGTTGGCCAGCACGTTGCGGTGCAGCAGCACGGCGCCTTTGCTCACCCCGGTGGTGCCGCCGGTGTATTGCAACACCGCCATGTCGTCCGGGCCGATGTCCACCGGCTTCAGGCTCAGCGCCCGGCCCTGGTGCACGGCGTCGGCAAAGCGCACCGCGCTGGGCAGCTCAAAGGGCGGCACCCCTTTCCTGACGTGGCGCACGACGTAATTGACGAGCCAGCGCTTGGGCCAGGGCAGCAGCTCACCCATCGAGGCCAGCACGACGTGCCTGACCGGCGTTTTGCCCAGGCAGGCGGCCAAGGTGGCGGCAAAGTTCTCGATGATCACGATCGCCTTGGCGCCGGAGTCGTTCAACTGGTGCTCGAGTTCGCGGGCGGTGTAGAGCGGGTTGACGTTGACCACCACCAGCCCGGCGCGCAGGATCGCCGCCACCGCCACCGGGTACTGCAACACATTGGGCATCATCACCGCGACCCGGTCGCCCTTGACCAGGCCCTTGCTCTGCCAATAAGCCGCCAGCGCACGCGCCTGGGCATCGACCTCGGCGTAAGCCATGTCGTGGCCCAGGTAGTGGTAGGCGCTGCGCGCGGCGTACTTGGCCAGGCTCTCGTCGAGCAATTGCACCAGCGAGCGGTACGGCGAGAGATCGATGTCGGCGGGCACACCGTCCGGGTAGGCGCTCAGCCAAGGGCGGTCGGAGGCGGTGGGAGGGGTGGACAATGGATGCTCCTGCTTGTTTTGGTGATCGCAGTCTTCAGGCCAAGCTGAAGGCTTGCGCTGGGCCCACCATTATGCAGGCATCAAGGCCTGGGGTTTGCTAGCGCAAGTCCCTGACCCGGCTCTGACAGAGGGGCAAGCGGCGCGGGGGTTGCGTGCGCGCCCTTGCAGTCACGGCGACGCCCCGGACGAGCCGGTGCATGAGGGTTGCGCACGGGCTGCGGTCTCGAGGCTGAAGCGCTGCTTGAGGTCGTTCATCCACGAGGGTATCCGTCAGGCAGGGTCATATGGCCCCTGCCTGGCCTTTTTGGTAGGTCTCATAGCCAGCCTGGCGCAATTCGCATGCCGGGCACTTGCCGCAACCGTAACCCCACGCGTGACGCCGACTGCGGTCGCCCAGGTAGCAGGTATGCGTCTGTTCCAGAATCAGCGCGACCAAATCCTTGCCGCCCAGTTGCTCGGCCAGGCGCCAGGTGGCTGCCTTGTCGATCCACATCAACGGCGTCTCGATCACCATGCGCTGATCGAGCCCGAGGCTGAGGGTGACCTGCAGCGATTTGAGCGTGTTGTCACGGCAGTCGGGGTAGCCCGAGTAGTCGGTCTCACACATGCCGCCCACCAGCACCGTCAGGCCCCGCCGGTAGGCGAGGGCGCCGGCGACGGTCATGAACAGCAGGTTGCGACCGGGTACGAACGTGTTGGGCAGTCCGGTCTGCTCGAACTCGATCGCCCTTTCCTGCGTCAGGGCGGTGTCGCAAACCTGACCGAGCAGCCCCAGGTCCAGCAGGTGATCCTGGCCCAGCCTGCGACCCCAGGCGGGGTATCTCTGGCGCAGCGCCTGCAGCAGGGCCCCACGGCAGTCCAACTCGACCGCATGGCGCTGACCGTAGTGGAAACCGATGGTTTCCACCCGTTGATAGCGCTCGAGCGCCCAAGCCAGGCAGGTGGCCGAATCTTGGCCACCAGAGAACAACACGAGGGCGCAGGTGTGCATGGGGTCAGGCCAGACGGCGTGGTGTGCGCACTTGCCGCCTGGTCGGCGCAACCAAACTAGTGTGGCGTTGCGCGCTATCTGGAACATAAAACCGCGCCTTTTCGTCCCTGCTGTCGTTGCAAATCCGCGCCATAGTGGCACTATGGCTGTGGTTTGCGCCTAAGCAGGGCCAAAAAT
>JBGFRU010000027.1:0-45975 GCA_041694945.1 Pseudomonadota bacterium | reverse complement strand
GCCTGGTCGTGGTGACCTCTAATGTGGGTGAGTTCAACCGGGTCAGCGGCTTGCAGGTCGAGAACTGGCGCTAGCGGCGCACGGGCTGGGGCCGCTGGCCTGGCTGGGGGCGCCGGGCCGAGCGGGGGCTGCGGGTTGGGGCCACCGGACTGGGCGGGGGCGATCGCAGCGCCATTGCGGCCGCAGGACGCCTAAGCAAGAACGCCCCCGCCCGGCCCGGCGGCCCCGGCCCGCCCACCGCCCTGCGCTGCCCCGATAATTGCAGCCAGAGCCCCACCGCCCCCACCGCAGACCAGAGGACCCGTCACCGATGTTGTTTTTGTTGTCGCCCGCCAAAGCGCTCGATTTCGAGACCCCGGCGCATAGCGCCAGCCACAGCCAGCCGCAGTTTGTGGCGCAGGCGGCCGAACTGGTGGCGCAGCTGCGCACCCTGGCCCCGCACGAACTGGCCGCGCTCATGGGCCTGAGCGACAAGCTGGCGGCGCTCAATGCGGCGCGCTTTCAGGCTTGGCAGCCGGTTTTTACGCCCGCCAACGCCAAGCAGGCGCTGCTGGCTTTTGACGGCGACGTGTACGACGGCTTGCAGGCGCGCACTTTGAGCGAAGCCGACCTGCAGTGGGCGCAGCAGCACCTGTGCATCCTGAGCGGCCTGTACGGCGTGCTGCGTCCGCTCGATCTGATGCAGCCCTACCGGCTCGAGATGGGCACCCGGCTGGCCACCGCCCGGGGCAAGAACCTGGTGCAGTACTGGGGCCGCCAGATCAGCGACTACCTGAACCAGCGCGCCAGCACCGACCCGGTGCCGCTGGTCGTCAACCTGGCCAGCGAGGAATACTTCAAGGCCGTGGATGCGTCGGCCCTGCAGCCACGGGTGCTGCACTGCGTGTTTGAGCAACTGCACGGCGGGCGCTACCGGGTCATGGGTTTTGCCGCCAAGCGCGCGCGCGGCCTGATGATGCGCCACGCCATTGACTGTCGCGCCATCAGCCTCGAGCAGCTCAAGGCCTTTGACGCCGAAGGCTACCGCTACGTGGCCAGCGAATCGGGGCCCGACCGGCTGGTGTTCCGCTTGTCGGCCTGAACGCCGCTGCCACAACCGCCGCCAGCCGCCAGCCGCCAGCCAGTCTCGCCCCAGCCCTTGCAACTCTGCTGCCCTGTCCACAGCCATGCCCCCCACCGACCCACCAGCCCCCGCGCCCTTGGCCCTGCCGCAGCCCGACTGGGGCGCGGCGCAGCGCTGCCTGGATTGCGGCGATCTGTCGGTGGAGCTGCGGCTGCGCTTGCAGCAGCCACCGCTGGCGCTGTTCGATGGGCTGCTCACGCCGGCCGAGTGCGCACAGCTGATCGAGGCCGCGCGGCCGCGGCTCAAGCGCTCGCTCACCGTGCAGACGCGCAGCGGGGGCAGCGAAATCAACCCCGACCGCACCAGCAGCGGCATGTTTTTTGGGCGCGCCGAAACCGAACTGGTGCGGCGCCTGGAAGCGCGCATCGCCCGTCTGCTGCGCTGGCCCGTAGACAAAGGCGAGGGCTTGCAGGTGCTGCACTACCCCGAGGGCGGCGAGTACAAGCCGCATTACGACTACTTCGACCCAGACGAGCCCGGCACCCCCGCGCTGACGCGGCGCGGCGGCCAGCGCCTGGCCACGGTGCTGATTTACCTCAACCAGGTGCCGCGCGGCGGAGCCACCACCTTCCCCGATTTGGGGCTCGAGGTGCTGCCGCACTGCGGCCAGGCGCTGTATTTTGCCTACGAACGCCCGCACCCCAGCACGCGCACCCTGCACGGCAGCGCGCCGGTGTGGGAGGGCGAAAAGTGGGTGGCCACCAAATGGCTGCGCGAACACCACTTTGTCTGATGCCCCCCTCCAGCCCCTCCAGCCCCATCCCGCCGATGTCGTCCACCTGCCCACCGCCCGTTCAGCCCCTGCCGCCCGGCAACCCCGTGCCCCCTGCCGGCACCCAGCCCCTGCTGCTCGGCCAGCCCACCGCGTACCCCGAGCGCTACGACCCAACGCTGCTGTGCCCGCTGCCGCGTGCGCCCAAGCGCGCCGAGCTGGGGCTGGGCCACCCCTTGCCCTTTCTGGGGGCCGATCTGTGGACGGCTTACGAGCTCAGCTGGCTCAATGCGCGCGGCAAACCGCAACTGGCGATCGTGCATTTCACCGTGCCTTGCGAGACGCCGCAGATGCTCGAGAGCAAGTCGTTCAAGCTCTACCTCAACAGCTACCACCAGAGCGTGTTCGAGAGCGCCGAAGCGGTGCAGCAGCGCCTGCGCCACGATCTGACCGAGGCGCTGTGGCGCGGCAGCGAGCGCAGCGGCGGCGTGGGGGTGCGGCTGCTGCGCCCGGCGCAGTTTGGCCAGGAGCGCTTGCAGGCGCTCGAGGGCCTGAGCCTGGATCGGCTGGACGAGGAATGCAGCGACTACGAGCCCGCCCCGCAGCATCTGCAAGCCGACCCCAGCCAGGCCGTGGTGCAAGAGGTGCTGACCAGCGACCTGCTCAAAAGCAACTGCCCCGTGACCGGCCAGCCGGATTGGGCCAGCGTGCAAATCGCCTACAGCGGGGCGCCGATCGATCAAGCCGGCCTGCTGCGTTACCTGGTCAGCTTCAGGCGGCACAGCGACTTTCACGAGCACTGCGTGGAGCGCATCTACCTCGACCTCTGGCAGCGCTGCCGCCCGCTCAAGCTCAGCGTCTATGCGCGCTACACGCGCCGCGGCGGGCTCGACATCAACCCCTGGCGCTGCAGCCACCCGCAGCAGCCACCCGAGCCGGTGCGCACGGCACGCCAGTAGGGCAGGTAGGGTGGGGCCAGTAGGGCGGGGTGCCGCGCCCGTACAATGCAAACCCATCAACTACACAGGAGCGTGCATGAACAAGATCTATCCCAGTGCGGCGGCGGCGCTGCAGGGTGTGGTGGCCGATGGGCAACTGATTGCGGTGGGCGGCTTTGGCCTGTGCGGCATCCCCGAGGCGCTGATCGACGCGCTGCGCGACAGCGGCGTGCGCGACCTGACGGTGATTTCCAACAACGCTGGGGTCGATGGCTTTGGTTTGGGCAAGCTGCTCGAGACGCGCCAGATCAAGAAAATGATTTCCAGCTACGTGGGCGAGAACAAGGAGTTCGAGCGCCAGTACCTGGCCGGTGAGCTCGAGCTGGAGTTCACGCCGCAAGGCACGCTGGCCGAGAAGCTGCGCGCCGGCGGTGCCGGCATCCCGGCGTTTTTCACCAAGACCGGCGTCGGCACCATCGTCGCCGACGGCAAGGAGCTGCGCGACTTCGACGGCTCCACCTACGTCATGGAGCGCGCCCTGCGGCCCGAAGTGGCGCTGGTCAAGGCCGACGTGGCCGACCTGTCGGGCAACCTGCGCTTTCACCTGACGGCGCGCAACTTCAACCCGGCCGCGGCCATGGCCGGCAAG
Organism: Pseudomonadota bacterium; assembly: GCA_041694945.1. GTDB lineage: Bacteria > Pseudomonadota > Gammaproteobacteria > Burkholderiales > Burkholderiaceae_C > Serpentinimonas. The sequence goes on along the minus strand of JBGFRU010000027.1, from coordinate 42,553 downwards.
CTGTGCATCGTCGAAGTCGAGCGCATCGTGGCCACCGGCGACATCGCCCCCGACGACGTGCACCTGCCCGGCATTTACGTGCACCGCATCGTGCACAACCCGACGCCCGAAAAGCGCATCGAAAAGCGCACCACGCGCGACCGCAAAGTTTGAGCAAGGAGCCAAGATCATGCCCTGGACCCAAGACCAGATGGCCGCTCGTGCGGCGCAAGAATTGCAGGACGGCTTTTACGTCAACCTCGGCATCGGCATCCCGACGCTGGTGGCCAATCACGTGCCCGACCACATGGAAGTCTGGCTGCAGAGCGAAAACGGCATGCTCGGCATCGGCCCCTTCCCCTACGAAGACGAAGTCGATGCCGACCTGATCAACGCCGGCAAGCAGACCGTGACCACGATCAAGGGCTCGTCGATCTTTGGCAGCCACGAAAGCTTTGCCATGATCCGCGGCGGCAAGATCAACCTCTCCATTTTGGGCGCGATGCAGGTCACCGGCAGCGGCGACCTGGCCAACTGGATGATTCCGGGCAAGATGGTCAAGGGCATGGGCGGCGCCATGGATCTGGTGGCCGGCGTGCCGCGTGTGGTCGTGCTGATGGAGCATGTGGCGCGCAAAAAAGACGGCAGCACCGACCTGAAGATCATCCCGCAATGCACCCTGCCGCTCACTGGCAAGGGGGTGGTGAACCGCATCATCACCGACCTGGGCGTGATGGACGTGACCCCGGCGGGCCTGAAGCTGGTGGAGCTGGCGCCCGAGGTGACGCGCGAGGAAATCCAGAGCAAGACCGGCGTGCCGCTGCTCTGAAAGGTGACGCCATGAAGCTCGACCACGCCACCTTCGACCAACTCTTTCGCAACGCCCGCAGCCACAACGGCTGGCTGGACCGGCCCGTCCCCGATACCCTGCTGACCGAATTGCATGAGCTGATGAAATGGGGCCCGACCAGCGCCAACTGCTGGCCCTTGCGCGTGGTCTACGTCAAGTCGGCGGCGGCGAAAGCGCGCCTCATCCCCGCCCTCATGGAGGGCAACCGCGCCAAGGTGCAGGCGGCGCCGGTCACCGCCATCCTGGGCATGGACATGAACTTTCCCGACTCGCTGCCGCAACGCTTCCCGCATGTGGACGCAAAATCGTGGTTCGCCGGCAATGCCGAGCTGACCCGTGCCACCGCCTTTCGCAACAGCAGCCTGCAGGGCGCCTATCTGATGCTCGCCGCACGCGGCCTCGGCCTCGACTGCGGGCCGATGTCCGGCTTCGACGCCGCGCAGGTGAACGCCGCATTCTTCGCCGGCACCTCGGTCGAGGTCAACTTCATCTGCAGCCTGGGTTATGGCGACGCCAGCCAACTCTACCCGCGCAGCCCGCGACCGGACTTCGCCGAGGTCTGCCAGATCGTCTGAGGCCGGTGCCGGCCATGCCGCAGGTTCTGGGGAGCGCTGCCGGTGCGCCGCATCACCCAGATGGGTTAGTCATCCTCATCCAATGCGGTGATAGGCGCACCAGAGGGCCTCATGCAGAATCACGGCCGTTGCGGCATGAAAGCCGCTATAACCCAGGAGACACAAATGGAATTCAACAAAGAATTTGACGCTTCCGGCTTGGCCTGCCCGATGCCCATCGTAAAAACCAAAAAAGCATTGGCCGACATGGCCAGCGGCCAGATCCTGCGCGTGATCGCGACCGACCCGGGTGCGGTATGCGACATGGCCGCCTTCGCCGAGCAGACCGGCCATACCCTGCTCGAGCACAGCACCGAGAACGGCAAGTTCGTGTTCTTCCTGAAAAAAGCCTGAATTCCCTGAGCGGAATCCATCGGGTCGGGCGCTGCAATGAAAGATTTCGATATGCGGTGCGTTTTCTGTGCTGAAATGGAGCGATGCATATGACCGAAGGAATCAATCCGGCCACGTTGGTGGTGGTGGGCGCTTTTGTGCTGGCCTTCATCTTTGGCGCCGTTGCCAACAAGACCAACTTCTGCACCATGGGTGCGATCTCCGACGTGGTCAACATGGAGCACTGGGGGCGCATGCGCATGTGGCTGCTGACCATCGCGGTGGCGATCGTCGGGGCCAACCTGCTCCACTTCTTCGAGCTGATCAACCTGTCGCATACGATCTACCAGCGGCCGGTGTTGCCTTGGCTGTCGCTGCTGCTGGGCGGTGTCATGTTCGGTGTCGGCATGACCATCGCCTCGGGCTGCGTCAACAAAAACCTGGTGCGCGTGGGCGGCGGCAGCATGCGTTCGGTGGTGGTGCTGATCGTCGTGGGGATTTCGGCCTACATGACGCTCAGGGGCCTGTTTGGTCAGTGGCGCACCAGCTACCTGGACCCGGTAGCGATCGATTTGTCGCAGTGGGGCTTGAGCGCTCAGAGTCTGCCGCATCTGCTGTCCGCGCTGACCGGCCTGCCGGAACCGACGGCGCTGCTGATCACCATGACCGTGATCGTCCTGGCCTTGCTGGCCTTCGTGTTCAAGGACAAACGTTTCCGCAGCAACCTGTCGCACATCATCGGTGGGCTGGTGCTGGGTCTGTTGGTGGTGGCGGCGTGGTTCCTGACCGGCAATATCGGTCACGGTGAAGACCCGGATACGCTCGAAACGGTGTACTTCGCGACCAATACCCGCACCCTGGAGTCGATGAGCTTTGTCGCACCGGTGGCTTTCAGCCTGAACATGCTGTTGCATTGGACCGACCAGTCGTTGGTCATGACCTTCGGCATTGCGACTGCGATTGGCGTGGTGCTCGGATCGTTTGTCTATGCCATCAGCACCAAGCAGTTTCGCTGGGAAGGCTTTGCCTCGGTGGAGGACTTGCGTGCCCAGCTTTTCGGAGGGGTGCTGATGGGCTTTGGCGGCGTGCTCGCAATCGGCTGCACCGTCGGGCAAGGCGTGTCGGGCGTGTCCACGCTGGCAATCGGCTCCTTCATGGCGCTGGCAGGCATCTTCGCTGGTGCGGTGGCCACCATGAAGTGGCAGCAACGCTGAATCACGCTTCTGGTTTTTCGGCGCGTCGGCGCGGCTTCCAGGCCACGATTTGCGCCACGATGCGCCCCCAGGGCAGATGCACCAGACTGCCCTCGTGTTCCTCTTGGGCTTGTACCACCATGCGGTGCACATCGGGTTGCGGCGCACCCAGCACCTGCTGCAAGCCCTGCAAGCCGCCACAGTGCAGGCGCATGACGGTACCGTGGGTGAGCGGCACACCGGGGTACAGTTTCAGCGGGAAGGTGGCCCGCTCCAGAAACAGGCGCTCCAGCATTTCGCAGTTCAGGTGCGCCGGCGCCGAGCGGCAGGCCAGCACCTCGCGCTCGGCGACGGAATGATGCTCGGCCAGTTCGCACACCGCCTGGCGCGCCAGCAAGGCCGCTCTGAACACGCAGGGCATGCGCTGGGCTTCGGCCACGGTGCGGCGGTACGCAGCCTCGTCGACCATGCCCAGCCCCAGGGCTTATTCTTCGCCCGGATGCCCGGGCTCGCGCACCTGGCACAGCAGTTCTTCGGCCTGCAAGGCATTCTCGGCGAAGATCACTTTCACTTTGTCGGGGCTGTTGGGCGGCAGCGCGGCACGCAGCGCCTTGGCTTGGGCAGAAGCCGCGCCAAAGGCGCCATGCTCTTCCAAGGGTTCGAGCAGGCCGAAGGGTTTGATGCGGTAGATGTAGTAGGGCATGGGTTCCTCAGACGTAGCGTTTGCTGGCACGGCGCCGCCCGGGCAGCGCCTTCTGGATGATGACGCCGCGCACCAGGGACAGATCGGGCAACGAATGGTCGGGGAAGGCCGGGTTGAGCGCGTGCAGCATCCAGCCGTTGGCCTGCTGGCAGAGCTGGCGGAAGATCCATTCGCCTTCGTGCTGGGCCAGCACGAAGCAGCCGTCGCGCAACAGGCCATCGGGTTCGATGAGGATGATCTCGCCCTCCAGGAATTCGGGCTCCATGCTGGTGCCGAGCACGCGCAGGGCGAAGGTCTCGTTGCCGCTGCAGGCTGAGGCGGCGGGCATTGCATCGGTTTGAACCGTCATGCCAGCTCCCCGACCGGCACAGCCAGCACCAGGCTGTGGATCTGCGCCGCCGGCACGCCCGCCGCACGCAACTCGGCATCGAGCGCTTGCACGAACAGCGCCGGGCCAGCGAGGTAGAAGTCGCAGTTGATCTCGAACAGATCGGCACGCATGGCGCGCGCCAGTTGCAGCGCACCAAAAGCCACGTCGGGCTCGGCCAGCAGCTCGTATTCGAACAGGTCCAGCGCCTGCGACCAGGCGCGGCACTGGTTGGCCAGAAAGTGACCGTCGGGCCGCGTGGCGAGCCAGAAGAGCGAGAGCGAGGGCGCGCTGTCCAGCGCCAAGGCGTGCTCGATCAGGCTCTTGACCGGTGCAAAGCCGGTGTCGCAGGCGGCGAAAACCAGCGGCCTTGTGCTCTCGGCCAGCACGAAATCCCCCACCGGCCCCCACACCGTGACGCTGTCGCCCGGCTGGATGCGGTCCGCAAAGAGCTGGCCCGACAGGGGATCGAGCGGGTGGTGTTCGATGAAGAACAGCAGGTTGCGGTCGTCGCACGGGCAACTGGCGATGGGGTACTGGGCGTGCACGTCGCTGCCGTCTGGGCGGTGCAGGCCCAGCGTCACCGACTGACCGGCCAGGAAGCGCAGGCGGTGGCTGCGCGGCGTCTGCAGGTGCAACTGGCGCGTGCCCGGCGCGAGCTGCGTGACGGCGCGCACCGTGGTCACGATCTGCTGCTGCGGGATGTCCTGCGGGCCGCTGGCCTCCAGCAGCTCCAGCGTCAGTTCGCTGCTGGCGGCGGTGTGGGCGCAGGCCAGCGTGTAGCCCTGGGCGCGTTCGGCCTCGGACAGCGGGTAGTCAAAGGCCTGGGTGCGCACGACCTGGCCGGAAATCACGCGCACCTTGCACATGCCGCAAGTGCCGTTGCCGCAACCGTAGTTGAGCTTGAGCCCGGCGAGCAAGCCGGCCTGCAGGAGGGTGGCGTGTCCCTCGACGACGAACTGGTGGCCGCTGGGGCGCACCGTGACCTGGGCTGTCATGACTTTGAGCATGTCGTCCATCACCGTGAGCAGGTCGGCCTGTTCGGTGGCGAGCGCCTGCGCCAGACCGTGGTCGACAAAATCCTGCAGTTCAGACAGCGCCAGCGGCGTGGCACCGTGCTCTTGCAGGGCATGGATGCGCGTCTGCAGCGCAAGCACCAGGGCGTGGTAGCGCTGCAGCAGGCGCCGCACGTCGGCCAGCTCCTGCGTCTGGTGAAACAGCCGCTGTGCCAGCACCTCTTGACTGGGCAACAGCCGCTCGCGCAAGCGCTTGCCGAAAGCCTCGTCGCGGATGTGGGTCACGCGCTCCAGCATACCGGTCTCTTCGAGCTGCACGTCGGGATACAGCCGCAGCAGCTCATCGCTGGACACCAAGCCCTCAGCCAGCACCAGCGCACCCGAGCGCACCTGCTGCTGCAGCGCACCGCGCGACACCCCCACGATCTGGGCGGCGCGCCAGAGGGTCAGCCAGTGGCTCACGACTGCAGCTCCGGCACGGCCAGCAGCGGCGCGCGCCGATCGGCTGGGGGCGGCGCAGCGACGCGGTCGAGGTAACGCGCGCGGTACAGCAGGCGCGGGCGCAGCGGGTCGTCGCTGAAGGCGCTGCGCTCGTGCGGCACGTTGTTGCAGACCAGGCCCATGCCCGGTTGCAGCAGCAGGCGAAAGATCCAGGGCGCAGCGCTGGACAGCAGTTGCTCCAGGAAGGCGACCGCCGCGCGCGTGTCGGCGTCGTCTTTCCAGGCGATGCTGCGCGTGCGCGCGGTGTAACGCATGTGCAGCACGTGGCCTGCGTCACGGTCCGGCAAGACGCTGAACACCGGGCCGCTCTGGGCCGGGCGGGCCACGCCCTGCTCGTCGGTCCGTTCGGGTATCGTCATGGCGTCGGGTGCCATGAGCGCACGCACCCACGCTGGGTTGGCATCGCGCAGCGCAATGTAGAGGCGGTGATGATCCACCAGCCCGCTGATGCCGCCCACGCGGGCCGCGCGCACGCAGTGCAGCAGCATGCCTTCGATGCGGCGCGACTGCGGGTGGTAGTAGCCGTCGGTGTGCCAGCGGATCGGTTTGTCGGTGTAGGGGATGAAGTCGGCGCGGGCGCCCAGCTGCTGCTCCGACACCGCGATCGGCGAGATGCCGTCTTCGTCGGCCAGCCAGTTGGCGTCGAGCCGGTGCAGGCCCAGCTGCGCGCCGAGCAAGCGCGGCAGCGCCTTGTCTTCGCACGCAATTGGGCTGCGGTAGACCACCATGTTGGCGCGCGCGCAGGTGCGCAGCAGCGCCGTGCGCTCGTCTGCGCTCAGGCAACGTGGGTCGGCCACGTTGACGATCAGGTCTTCAAGGCGCTGCGGCATCGTCGCCAGCCGGGCGGCGCGCCACTGCGCGTAGGCCTGCGGCTGGTCGAGGTCGAATGGGTTGGGTGCCGTGCCTGACATGGTCAATCTCCACTCATGGAGGCGCGCCTCTTGGGCCGTGGCTCGGTGGACAGGGCACCTTGCATGCCGCGGCGCACCAGCTCCAAGGCCTCGGGCACTTCATAGGCCATCATTTGGTCTATGACCCAGTAGCGGTCCTTGGCCGGCATCACGCCCTCGATGCGGCTGCCCAGGTAGCGCACGAAAGCAAAGTCCGGCCCGTCGGGGCCGTGGCCGAAGTCGGCATAGGCCGCGCCAAGCTCGTTGAAGAAAGCGATGAACTGGTTGCGCCAGCTGTCGGCATCGGCCGGCGGCGGCCCCAGCCATTCCTGCTCGCTCTCTTCCAGGATTTCGGCCACGCGGCGCACCAGCGCAGCGGTGAACTCTGCGCGTTGTTCGGCGTCCATGCGCTCGAACGCCATGCGGTCCACCACCTGGCACAAGAAGCCGAGGACCTCGCGCATGAAGGCGAAATACTGTGGGCCGACCTCGATGTCGAAGCGGGCCTGGCGCATCTGCTTGACCATGTTCTGCGTCGCGCGCCAGACGATGAAGGCGACGACGCTCGCCGTCTCCTTGGCGGACTTCGGGCGCCCGCTGTCAAACCACTGGTTCTTGATGCGCAGGGCCATGGTGCTGGGGGCTCAGTACCCGCCCTTGCCCAAGGGCTGGGGCAGCCCGGCCACTTTCGCCGCCTGCTTGGCGGGCCCGAGCGGGAACAGGTCGTACAGGTACTTGCTGTCCACGCCCTCGCGCAGCTCGCCGTAGCCCTTGAGCATGTTGCGGAAATTGGGCGTGTGGCCGTGCTCACGGTACTGATCGCGCATGTAGTTGACCACGGCCCAGTGTTCGTCCGTCAGCACGATGCCCTCGGCCGCCGCGATCACTTCCACGGCTTGGGCGCTGTAGTCGGGTTCGAGCAGGTAGCCTTCGGCATCGGTTTCAAGTTCAACGCCATTGATGAGGTAGCCCATCCTTGAGTCTCCGTGTGAGGGGGGTTGGTGAAAAAAACTAAGTGCCGACCGCAGCGATCGACCGGTGCGGAACGAAGATGCCACAACCCAGCAGGCGGTGCCCGCCGAGGCCGCGCTCCTGCAGGCGCAGCGAATCGACTCTGCTGAGATCATGCAGCATCAGGCTGAAGGTGGTCTGGGTGCCCGCAGGCCAGTCGCGCTGCTGGCGTTTGCCACAAATGGGCTGCGAGCGCACGGCCAGGGCCTCCAGTGCGCCGTTCATGGCCTGCATGAAGGCGATTTCGTCGTCGCACTCGGCGGCCACTGCGTAGGCGTACAGGGTGTGGTGGGGCAGCAGTTCGCGCAGGTGTGGTTGGCCCAGGGTCAGCGTCTGCGCGCCGATCTGCAGGGCGCGTCCGGCCAGTTTGGCGGCGGCATCGAAACGCTGGCGCGGCAAGCGCAGCAGCAGGCGCGTGCGCTGCGACAGCAGGGCTTGGGCACCGGTGCCGTGCACCAGCTTGAGCGGGTGGATGCCGGCCAGTGGTTCTTCGGCCAGCCAAGGCAACTCGCGCTCGAGCGCGAGGCGCAGGGCCGGCGCGGCATCGCGCGGCAGGCTGTGACCTTCCAGCGGATAGACCAAGTCCACCAGGCTGGACAGCAGCGGCTCGTGCAGGCTCGTGTTCATGCTGTGGCAATCCCGGGCAGATGGCTGTGGTGTGGCTTCATGATGACTCCTTGCGCTCGGCCTGCTCTTGCGCCCAACGCAGCAGCGACCGGCCCCAGTGTTCGGCGGTCTGGGGGTCGATGTCGAAGATCGTGAAGCGGCTGCCTTCCCGGATGCGCGTGCGCAGCAGGCTCATGCCACCACCGTCGTGGTCCAACTGTTGCAGCTCGACTTCCTGCCCACCGAGGGGAACCCGGAATCGGTCTAGCGGGGTGATCTGGCTCATGTCTCCGTCACTCTTAGGTTGGCGCCCATGGGCAAGCCTTGTTTGTGTACCATATTAAATCGGTTCCGGTTTCGTCGGTCTATAGCCGGGACAGGTGGGGCTGCATAACCCATCTGGGTAGCACACTCTAGCCAACGCGGGGGATAGCATGACGTCCACTGCGCCTCGCAAAATACGCAGCAAGCAAAGACGGGCCCATTGAGTCTGTTCGATGCCAAGGTTTCAAGACCGCCGTTGTCGAAAACGGCACACCAACAGGAGACAAGTCATGGCCAAAAAGATGCACGCCACGCCGATGCTCGATGAACTCGAGAGCGGCCCATGGCCCAGTTTCGTGACCGGCCTCAAGCGGCTGGCAAGCGAAAAAGACTACATGGTTGACGTCATGGGTCAGCTCGAGACGTCCTACCGCACCCGCAAAGGCTTCTGGAAAGGGGGCACGGTGGGGGTGTTCGGCTACGGCGGCGGTGTGATCCCGCGCTTTACCGAACTCAAGGATGCCGACGGCAAGCCCCAGTTCCCAGACGCGGCCGAGTTCCACACGCTGCGCGTCATGCCGCCGGCCGGCATGCACTACGACACCGACATCCTGCGCAAGTTCTGCGACGTCTGGGAGAAGCACGGCTCGGGCCTGATCGCCTTCCACGGCCAGTCGGGCGACATCATGTTCCAAGGCGCAACCACGGCCAAGGTGCAGGATGCCTTCGACGAGATCAACGAGCTCGGTTTTGACCTCGGCGGCGCCGGGCCGGCGGTGCGCACCGCGATGAGCTGCGTCGGCGCGGCGCGCTGCGAGCAGTCGTGCTACGACGAGGCCAAGGCCCACCGCCAGGTCATCAACACCTTCCTCGACGACATCCACCGCCCGGCGCTGCCCTACAAGTTCAAGTTCAAGTTCTCGGGCTGCTCCAACGACTGCATGAACTCGATCCAGCGCTCGGACATGGCGGTCATCGGCACCTGGCGCGACAACATGCGCACCGACGAGGCCATGGCGCGCAAGTGGTTCGACAAGCACGGCATGAACGAGCTGGTCAACGACGTCATCAACCGCTGCCCGACCAAGACCATCCAGCTCAAGGAGGTCAAGGACGTGGCGCAGGGGCCGAAGATCTCCAGCGTGAAAATCAACGACAGCCAGTGCCTGGAAATCGACAACAGCAACTGCGTGCGCTGCATGCACTGCATCAACGTCATGACCGGGGCGCTGGCGCACGGCACCGACACCGGCGCCACGATCCTGGTCGGCGGCAAGCGCACGCTCAAGATCGGCGACCTGATGGGCACGGTGGTGGTGCCCTTCATGTCGCTCAAGACCGAAGAGGATTACAAGGGCCTGGTCAAACTGGCGCAGAAGATCATCGACTTCTTTGCCGAGAACGCACTGGAACACGAGCGCACCGGCGAGATGATCGAACGCATCGGCCTGGTCAATTTCCTCGAAGGCATCGACCTGGAGGTGGACCCGAACATGGTTTCCACCCCGCGCACCAACCCCTATGTGCGCACCGACGGCTGGGACGAAGAGGTGGCCAAGTTCAACGCCCGCAAGCAGGCGGCCGCCTGAGCGCCGCTGGCTGCCCTCCCTCCCTTATACCCAACGACTACGGGAAGACCACCATGGCCCAATTGCGTACCCCCATCGAAAGCGGCGTGCCGGACAATAAAAAGTACCTGCATCCGACCCTGCTGAAAAACTATGGAAACTGGAAGTACCACGACCGGCCCCGGCCCGGCGTGCTGCACCACGTTGCGCACAATGGCGACGAAGTCTGGTCGGTGCGCGCCGGCACCCAGCGCCAGATGGACGTGCACACCATCCGCAAGCTGTGCGACATCGCCGACACCTACGCCGAAGGCCATGTGCGCTTCACCATCCGCTCCAACATCGAGTTCATCGTGTCGGACCCGAACAAGGTCGCGCCGCTGATCTCGGCCCTGACCGAAAGCGGCTTCCCGGTGGGCGGCACCGGCAACTCGGTCTCGATGATCGCGCACACCCAAGGCTGGCTGCACTGCGACATTCCGGGCACCGACGCCTCGGGCGCGGTGAAGGCGCTGATGGACGACCTGTACGAGGAGTTCATCCGCGAGGACATGCCCAACCGCGTGCACCTGTCCACCAGTTGCTGCGAGATCAACTGCGGCGGCCAGGCCGATATCGCGATCGTGATCCAGCACACCAAGCCGCCCAAGATCAACCACGACCTGGTCGCCAACGCCTGCGAGCGCCCGGCGGTGGTGGCCCGCTGCCCGGTGGCGGCGATTCGCCCGGCGCTGGTCAACGGCAAGCCCTCGCTCGAGGTGGACGAGAAGAAGTGCATCTGCTGCGGCGCCTGCTACCCGCCCTGCCCGCCGATGCAGATCAACGACCCGGAGCATTCCAAGTTCGCCATCTGGGTCGGCGGCAAGAACTCCAATGCCCGTGGCAAACCGACCTTCATGAAGATGGTCGCTTCCGGCATTCCCAACAACCCGCCGCGCTGGCCCGAGGTGTCGGAGATCGTCAAGAAAATCCTCTACACCTACAAGGAAGATGCGCGCTCCTGGGAGCGCCTGTCGGACTGGGTGGAGCGGATCGGCTGGCCGAAATTCTTCGAGAAGTGCGATCTGCCCTTCACCAAGTATCTGATCGACGACTGGCGTGGTTCGCGTGCAAACCTGAACGCCTCGACCCACATCCGTTTCTGACCCACTTCTGCGGACCAAGCACATGAAATTCGGACTACTCGTCAGCGAGGGGCCCTACACCCATCAGGCCGCAGACAGCGCCTACCAGTTTTGCATCGCGGCCATTGCCAAGGGTCATGAAATCCAGCGCGTGTTTTTCTACCACGACGGCGTCAACAACGCCACGCGCTTGACCGATCCGCCGCAGGACGACCGCCATATCGTTAACCGCTGGTCGGCGCTGCACGCCGAGCACAAGGTCGATCTGGTGGTGTGCGTGGCGGCGGCGCTGCGCCGCGGCATCAAGGATGAGGTGCTGGCCCCTGGCTTTCGCATCTCGGGCCTGGGTCAACTGGTGGACAGCGGCGTCAAGGCCGACCGTCTCGTGACTTTTGGGGACTGATCGGACCATGCCCACCCCTACACTTCGTACTCTGCCCCGCGCGGGGGCGCGGTCCGCTTATGAAGCGGCCCGGGAGGAGCTGCTATGAAAAAGTTCATGTTCGTCAACCGCAAGGCCCCCTACGGCACGATCTACGCGCTCGAAAGCCTCGAGGTGGTGCTGATCACCGCCACGCTGGATCAGGACGTGAGCCTGGTTTTCATCGACGATGGCGTCTATCAGTTGGTCAAGGGCCAGCAGACCAAGGACATCGGCATCAAGAACTTCTCGCCCAGCTACCGGGCGCTGGAGGGCTACGACGTGGAGAAGCTCTATGTCGACCAGGACTCGCTTGACCAGCGCGGACTGAGCAAGGCCGATCTGCTGGTGCCGGTCGAGGTGCTCGACAGCGCCCAGATGGCCGAGCTGATGGCGCAGCAAGACGTGCTGCTTAGTTTTTGAGGAGGGCACCGCCATGCTGCACATCGTAAACAAATCGCCCCATCAGACCCAATCGCTCGAGAGCTGCCTGCGCCTGGCCCTGCCCGGCCACGCCGTGCTGCTGATCGAAGACGGCGTCTACGCTGCCACCGCCGGCAGTCCGCTCGAGGCCCGGCTGCAAGACGCTGGCAACCCGATCAAGTTCTACGCGCTCAAGCCCGATCTGGACGCGCGCGGCCTGGGTGCGCGCGCCCTGAGCGGCGTGAGCCTGGTCGACTACGGCGGCTTCGTCGATCTGGTGGCCGAACACAGCGCTTCGAACAGCTGGCTCTGAGCCTGAAACACACCGCATTTCCATCCCTAGAACCTGAGGAGCAAACCATGGCCATTGTCATCAACGACCAAACTTACGAGACCGACGAAGAGGGCTACCTGATCAACCTGGCCGACTGGAACAAGGAGATCGCCGAGTACATCGCCGTGGAAGAGAAGGTCGAGCTGACCGAAAACCACTGGGAGGTGATCAACTACCTGCGCGAGTACTACAACGAGTACCAGATCGCCCCGGCGGTGCGCGTGCTGACCAAGGCCATCGGCAAACAGTTCGGCGAAGAAAAGGGCAACAGCAAGTACCTCTACGACCTGTTCCCTTACGGCCCCGCCAAGCAGGCCTGCAAGATCGCAGGGCTGCCCAAGCCCACCGGCTGCGTCTGAGCGGCTGCGCTTCTGGCACCCGGCCCATGCCGGGTTGACCAGAGCTTCTGATCCCTTCGCAACCCCGCCACCCGTCATGTAATGAGTGCTCTCTCGATTTTCTTCGCTGCGCTGTATTACTTGGCCACCGCCATCCTGGTGGTCGGGCTGGCGTACAAGATCCGGCAGTACGCCCTGACGCCGGCGCCGCTGAAGATTCCCCTCACGCCGGCGCCGCTCACGCGCGCCGGGGTGGGTTGGCGCCTGACGCGTGAGCTGCTGTTCTTTCAAAGCCTGTTTCGCGCCAGCAAGTGGACTTGGGTTTTCAGTTGGGTGTTCCATGTCGCGCTGCTGCTGGTGTTGTTTCACCATGTGCGCTTCACCCTGGAAGAGTTCTGGTCGCCGATAGGCCTGATTCCGCTCTACAACAACTACGCCAGCGTCGCCATGCTGCTCGGCTTGTTCGGCCTGTGGGCGCGGCGTTTCCTGGTGGATCGCGTGCGCTACATCTCCACCCCCTCGGACCACCTGATGCTGGCGCTGCTGGTGGCCATCGGTCTGACCGGGCTTGGCATGAACCTCTACACAGACGTGGACATCCTGGCGGTCAAGGCGTTCATGTTTGGCCTGATGCAGTTCAGCATCCTGCCCCTGCCGGCTGAGCCGCTGCTGCTGCTGCATATGTTCCTGGTGGCCCTGCTGATGATCGTCTTCCCCATCAGCAAGCTGTTGCACGCCCCCGGCCTGTTCTTCAGCCCGACGCGCAACATGTCCGACAACCCGCGCGAAGCCCGGCATCTGGCCTCCTGGGCTGCGAAGCTGGACAAATAATTCGAGCCCCGATTCCCCATGGCCACCGCCGGATTCACCACCCCCAAGCTCAAACCCCACCCGGTCATTCCGCTGATTCGGGAGGGCAGCAGCGCGCACCTCAAGCCCTTTGTGGCATCTGAGGCGATCCAGAAAAACCTGGGTTTCCCGGGTGAGCTGGTGCCAGACTGGCAAGCCAAGGCGATTGCCAAGATGGGCGAGTTGCTGGGCAAATACCGCTCGTTGCGCGTGTACATGGATGCCTGCGTGCATTGCGGCGCCTGCTCCGACAAATGCCATTACTTCCTGGGCACCGAAGACCCGAAGAACATGCCGGTGGCGCGTCAGGACCTGATGCGACAGGTGTACCGCCGCTATTTCACCTTTGCGGGCAAATACTTTCCCCAACTGGTCGGCGCCAAGGAGCTGACGCGCGAGGTGCTCGACGACTGGTACAGCTACTATCACCAGTGCTCGGAATGCCGCCGCTGCTCGGTCTTCTGCCCCTACGGCATCGACACCGCCGAGGTCACCATGGCTGCGCGCGAGATCATGGCCTCGATCGGCATGGGCCAGAAATATTCCAACGAAATCATTGGCAAGGTGCAACGCATCGGCAACAACCTGGGCATCCCGGGGCCGGCGCTGGAAGACACCCTGCTGGGGCTGGAAGAAGACACCAAGGACGAAACCGGTGTGGACGTGCGTTTCCCGCTCGACGTCAAGGGCGCCGAGGTGCTGATGATCACGCCATCGGCCGATTTCTTCAGCGAACCGCACGTCGACAGCCTGATCGGCTACGCCAAGGTGTTCCACGCCGCCGGCGTGAGCTGGACGCTCTCGAGCATGGGCAGCGAGGCGGCCAACTTCGGCATGTTCATTGGCAACTACGAGCAGATGCACAAGATCGCGCTGCGCATCCGCCAGGCGGCGCTGGAGCTGGGTGTCAAGCGCATCGTGGTCGGCGAATGCGGTCATGCCTGGCGCGTGGCCTACAGCTTCTGGAACACGCTGGTGGGCATCGGCGCCGGTGGCCAGGATCCGTTTGCCATCGAACTGCAAAACCAGCTCGATCAGCGCTACAAGCAGCCCATGCACATCTGCGAGTTCACGCACGACCTGATCGTGCGTGGCGCACTGCGCTTCGACAAAGAGCGCAACGACCACCGCATCATCACCTTCCACGACTCGTGCAACGTGGCACGCGCCTCGCGCATGGGCGACTTCGCCGGCGGCCAGTTCACCATTCCGCGCGAGATCATCAAGGCGGTGGCCAACCACTTCCACGACATGGCACCCGAAACCATCCATGAGCGCACCTTCTGCTGCGGCGGTGGCGGTGGTCTGCTCACCGACGACCTGCTGGAGCTGCGCGTCAAAGGTGCGCTGCCCCGCATGGAAGCGCTCAAAAACGTGGTGGACGCACATGGCGTGAACTTCATGGCCAGCATCTGCGCCATCTGCAAGGCGCAGTTCACCAAGGTGTTGCCGCAGTACGGCTTTGACATGAGCATGGTGGGCGGCGTGCACCAGCTCGTGAGCAAGGCCATCCGGCTTGGTGACAAGTAAGCCCCCTGCCACGACGACCGAAAACCAGACAACGATCACAGGAGACACGAAATGTCAGTTCAGACCGAAACCGTCAGCGTCAAACCCCTCAACTTTCGGCGCTACAAGGACGGCGACCACAAGCCGGGGCCGTGGCAAAAACAGATCTTCAACGCCGATCACTCACACAAGTGCCCGACCTACATCCAGAGCACACCGCCTTGCCAGGGCAGTTGCCCTTCGGGTGAGGACATCCGCGGTTACCTGAACATCGTGCGCGGCGTCGAAAAGCCACCGGCCGGTATGCCCTGGCAGGAATACGCCTTCCGCCGCTTGACCGAAGCCAACCCCTTCCCCTCGGTGATGGGCCGCGTTTGCCCGGCACCGTGCGAGTCGGGCTGCAACCGCAACCAGTTGGAAGACTTCGTCGGCATCAACTCGGTCGAGCACTTCCTTGGCGAGTATGCCATCGCCAACAAGCTGGCCTTCAAGAAGCCGGATTTCTCCACCGGCAAGAAGGTGGCCGTGATCGGCGGCGGCCCGGCCGGTTTGTCCACCGCCTACCAGCTCGCGCTGCGCGGCCACGCCGTGACGCTGTTTGACGAACGCGCCGAACTCGGCGGCATGATGCGCTACGGCATCCCCGGCTTTCGGACGCCGCGCCACGTGCTTGATGCCGAGATCCAGCGCATTCTGGACTTGGGTGTGGAGGCGCGCACCAACTGCCGCATCGGCACCGACATCAGCTTGGCGCAGATCCGTGCCGATTTCGACGCCGTGTTCCTGGGCCTGGGCGCACAATCCGGCCGCGGCTTGCCGGTCGAGGGTGCCGATGCGCCCAACTGCGTCACCGCCACCGCCTTCCTCAAGGCCTTCAACGACGGCCGCCTGCACCACGTCGGCAAGCGCGTGGTGGTGGTGGGGGGCGGCGACACCTCGATCGACGTCGCCACCGTGGCCCGGCGCCTCGGCCACATCGACAAGGTGCACGAGACCGACCACCCCGAGTCGGCCATCTTTGGCCACGTGGCCCACGACGTCGCCTCGGTCTCGGCCAAGCAAGGCGCTGAGGTCACCCTGACCTCGGTCTTCAGCATCGACAAGATGCAGGCCTCGAAGCACGAGGTCGAGCACGCCCTGTCCGAAGGCATTGCCATCCGCGGCGGCTGGGCGCCGGTGTGCGTGGTGCGCGGCCCGGACGGACGCGCCACGGCGCTGCGCGTGATCCGCTGCGAAGCCAAGATCGTCGGCGGCAGGTTGGAAATCAAGAACATCGCAGGCACGGAAGAAGACCTGCCGGCCGACCTGATCGTCTCGGCCATCGGCCAGGCGGTGGATTTCACCGGGCTGGAGGAGTTCAACAACGGCAAGGGCGCAGTGCCCGCCGACAAGAACTACCAGGTGCAGCCGGGTGTGTTCGCCGGCGGCGACGTCATCCGTCCGCATCTGCTGACCACGGCCATCGGCCACGGTGCCATTGCGGCCGAGGGCATCGACCGCTACCTGCGCGGCGAGGCGCTGGACAAGCGGCCCAAGATCGACGTGCACGCCTTCGACCTGCAGCGCAAGATGATCGAGAAGGGTCTGAGCATCGGCACCGTGAAAGAACCGATACACGGCACCGACAAGAGCAACGTGGCGATCCACAACTACGACAACCGCTCCGACCGCTACGTGATCTCGCACAAGGAGCTGTTTCTCGGCCACTTCAACTACACGCCGCGCAACCGCCGCCACATCACCAACCTCACGGCCGAAGAAGCGCTGGGCAACTTTGACGAGCGGCTGCAGGCGCTGGTCGAGGCGCAGGCGCAAGCCGAGGCCAAGCGCTGCATGAGCTGCGGCCAGTGCTTCGAGTGCGACAACTGCGTCGTCTACTGCCCGCAGACCGCGGTCTTCAAGGTGCCCAAGTCGAAAGCGACCACCGGGCGCTATGTGGACACCGATTACAGCAAGTGCATCGGTTGCCACATCTGCCACGACGTCTGCCCGACCGGCTACATCCAGATGGGCCTGGGCGAGTAAGGCTGGCGCAACTACAGGGCTGAGGGCGTACCAAGCGCCCAAGCCCTGTGCCCCACGAGCAGCCGCAAACCTCAAGCCTCCCGCACGACCGTGCGCCACCCCTGAGCTTGACCGCCATGGACCGCCTGCTGATCTCTGCCGCCCACAAGTCTTCGGGCAAGACCACGGTCAGCCTGGGGCTGTGCGCGGCCTTCGCGTCGCGCGCGGTGGTGGTGCAGCCCTACAAAAAGGGGCCGGACTACATCGACCCGATGTGGCTGGGGCGGGCCAGCGGTCGGGCTTGCCACAACCTCGATCCCTACCTCATGTCAGCGGAGCAGATCGGTGCCGTCTTTGCTCGCCAGGCGCTCGGCGCCGACCTCTGCCTCGTCGAAGGCAACAAGGGGCTCTACGACGGTCTGGCGCTCGACGGCAGCAACAGCAACGCTGCGCTGGCGCAACGGTTGGGCCTGCCGGTGCTGCTGGTGATCGACGCGCGCGGCATGACGCGCGGCATCGCGCCGCTGATCCTGGGCTACCAGGCCTTTGAGCGCCGCATCCGCATCGGTGGCGTGATCCTGAACCGGTTGGGTGGCAGCCGACACGAAGCCAAGTTGCGCGCCGTGATCGAGCACTACACCGAAGTGCAGGTGCTGGGCGCGATCGCCGAAGACGCCGACCTGGCGCTGACCGAACGCCACCTGGGTCTGATGCCGAGCAACGAACACGCCGACGCCGCGCGGCTGATTGCCCGCATAGGCGAGCGCATCGCGCTGCAGGTCGATCTGGAGCGGGTGCGCGCGCTCGCCGCCAGTGCGCCAGCGTTGAACCTGTCGCCCCTGCCCACGGCGCCGGTCGCCAGTACGGCCCAGCGCGTGCGCATCGCTCTGGCGCAGGATCGGGCCTTTGGCTTTTACTACCCAGACGACCTGCAGGCCTTGCGCGACGCGGGCGCCGAGCTGCTGCCGTTCGACACCCTGAGCGACCCGGCGCTGCCCGAGGCCATCGACGGCTTGTACATCGGCGGCGGTTTCCCCGAACTGTTCATGGACGCCCTGCAGGCCAACGCCTCGCTGCGCACGCAGATCGCGGCGTCGATTGCGGCTGGTTTGCCCACCTACGCCGAGTGCGGCGGACTGATGTACCTGGCGCGCTCGCTGCAATGGCGCGACAAGCGCTGCGCGATGGTCGGTGCCGTCGCCGGCGATGCCACGCTGCACGACAAACCGGTGGGACGCGGCTACGTGCACCTGAACGCCACCGGTCACATGCCTTGGGCCGGACTGCAAGGCCAGGGCATCCGCGCCCACGAATTCCACTACTCCAGCCTGGACGGCTTGCCCGCTGACACGCGCTACGCCTGGCGCGTCACGCGCGGCCATGGCATCGATGGACGGCATGACGGCATCGTGCAACACAACTTGCTCGCCTCCTACGCCCATCTGCGCAGTGTGGCGGGCACCGACTGGGCGCGCCACTTTGTCGATTTCGTGCGCGCCCAGCGGGTGCAAGCTGCGCGCGTGCATCCGCAAGAAAGGCTCGCCGCATGAACGCCACGCTCACACCCTCGACCGATGCGTTCACCCGCATCCTGATGGTCAACGGCAAGCCGATCGAGACCGATTCCGAAGGCTACCTGCGCAACCTGGGCGACTGGTCCGAAGACTTCGTGCGCGCGCTGGCCGCACAAGAAGGGCTGACGCTGACGGCCGAGCACTGGGAATTGGTGCACTACCTGCGTGCCTACTACGCCGAGCATGGCGTGCAGGCCCAGGTGCGTGCCATGATCAAGCATTTCACCCAGGTCTGGGGCCCCGAGCGCGGCAGCAACCACTACCTGCACGATCTCTTTCCACGCGGCGGTCCGCAGAAGCAGGGCAACCGTCTGGCCGGCCTGTTGCGCACCAAGGGCGAACACTGAAAGGCAGTAAATATGTTTACCATGACACCTACCGCGGCACAGCAGATACGGCAGGCCGCCCTTGAGAGCGATGCCGAACAACTGGCCTTGCGCGTCGCGGCCCGGCGCCTGGCCGATGGCTCCATCGACTACGGCATGGGTTTTGACGAGGTGGCCGAGAACGACGCGCGTCTGCTGCTGGAGGACGTATCGGTGGTGATCGCCGCTGCGCACGTCGATCTGCTGGAAGACACGGTGCTCGATTTCGTCGAGATGGAACCGGGGCAGTTCAACTTCATTTTCGTCAACCAGCAGCCAGAGACCGAGGCTCCCGCTGCCAGCGGCTGCAGCACCGGTGGTGGTTGTGGCAACGGCGGCTGCGCACCCAGTGGCGGCTGTGGCCCACGGAGCACAAGCCCATGAGCATTCGACCTGCCCCACAGCGCTCCAGCGGCTGCGTCTATTTGGTGGGCGCCGGGCCGGGTGACCCGGAGCTGCTCACGCTCAAGGCGGTGCGCTTGCTGGAGCGGGCCGACGTCGTCGTTTACGATAACCTCGTCTCTTCGGGGGTGCTGGACTTCGCTGCACCCGAGGCGCGGCGCATTTTTGCCGGCAAGCGCCGCAACGAGCACACCCTGCGCCAAGAGCAGATCAACGCCTTGCTGGTGCAGCTGGCGCGCGAGGGCAAGCAGGTGGTGCGGCTCAAAGGGGGCGATCCCTTCGTGTTCGGGCGCGGCGGCGAAGAAATGCAGGAGCTCGCCGCCCACGGCGTACACTTCGAGGTCATCCCCGGCGTGACCGCCGCCTGTGGCGTGGCCAGCTACGCCGGTATCCCGCTCACGCACCGCGACCACGCGCAGGGCTGTCTGTTCGTCACCGGCCACCTGAAAGACGGCAGCGCCGACCTGGACTGGGAGGCGCTGGTGCGCCCGAACCAGACGGTGGTGATCTACATGGGGCTCAACGCCCTGCCCGACATCTGCCGCCAGTTGATGGCGCACGGAGCCCCTGCCACGCGCCCGATTGCCGTCGTGCAGCACGGCACCCTGTCGACGCAGCAGGTGCTCACCGGCACCCTGAGCGACCTGCCGGCCAAGGTGGCGGACAGCGGCTTTACCTCGCCGAGCTTGCTGATCGTCGGCAACGTGGTCAAGCTGCACGGAACCTTGAACTGGTTCGACCCGCAGACCGGGGCGACCAGCTACCTGCCACCCGGGCACCTCGAGAATTTGCAGTTTCCGATGCTTAACGCGGCGGCCAACTGAAGCCCAGAACCTTCAGTTCGACCGCCGTTCGGAGGTGTTTTCCAGCTCTGCGGCCCTGGGCGCAGGGTCGCTGGAGGTGCGGTGCTGGAATGCGAACACGGCCGCTTCCACACGCGAACTCAGGTCGAGCTTGGCCATGATGTGGCGCACGTGCAGCTTGACGGTGTTGTGGCTGATGTCCAGCGCCCGCGCAATCACCTTGTTGCTCATGCCGCGCACCACATGGTCCAGCACCTGGCGCTCGCGCTCGGTCAGGGTGTCCATCAGATCGCGCTTGACCGAACCCTTTTGCCCGCTCTGCCACATCTGTGCCAGCTTGGGGGCCATGGACGGGGCCACCACCAGTTCGCCGCGTGCGGCGCGGCCGATGGATTCGATCACGTCGTCGGGGTCCATGTCCTTGAGCAGATAACCGCGCACACCGGCGCGCAGCGCCGCCGACAGGTCTTCTTCGCTGTTGCTCATGGTCAGCACCACCACCGGCACCTCGATGCCTTCGGTGCGCACCGCGCGCAAAATGCTCAGGCCGTTGTCTGGGCCCAGGCTCAAATCCAGGATCATCAGATCGGGCTGGAACTCGCGCAGCAAAGGAATCACCCGTGCCCCCTCGCCGGTGGCCGCGACGACCAACATGCCGCTGCGGTTCTGCAGCAGTTCGGACAGCCCGCTGCGGCACATGGCGTGGTCGTCGACCAGCATCACGCGGGTCTGCATGGCTTTCGTGGCGGGTGTCGTCATGCCGTGCGCCCTGCGGCCACGTGGGCGGTAGGCAGCAGCAGGCGCACGCGGGTGCCGCCCCCGGCGTTGTCCCCCACCTCCAGGCGTGCCCCCAGGCGCTGGGCGCGGCTGTGCATGATCTCCAAGCCAAAATGGCCGGATGATGTCAGCTCCCTGGCGCTGGTCACGAGGGTGGAGACGCTGGGCGCGACCATGCCCAGGCCGTCGTCCTCGATCACGAATTCCAGGCCCCCGGGGGTCTTGTTGATGGCCACCGCTGCGTGCCGCGCCATGGAGTGCTTGGCGATGTTGGCCAGGCATTCCTGCACGATATGGAACACCTGGATTTCCTGCTCATCGGAGAGGTTCAGATGGGGAACCGTGTTGCGAATCTCCAGCGCGATGCCGTTGCGGTCGAAGAAGCCATCGGCGATGCCTTGCAGCGCATGCAGCAGGCCCAGCGGATCCATGCGGGTGCGAAAGTAGGTCATGACCTCGCGCAGGTTGTCGTGCACCTCGCTCACCGCCTGCTTGACGTCGGCAAAATACTTGATCGCCTTCGGGTCGTCGTGGGCCAAAATGGCATCGTTGAGCAGGGGCAGGCGCATGCGCGCATAAGCCACGGTCTGCGCGATCGAATCGTGCACCTCGTTGACCATTTCCTGGCGTTCCTTCATCACCGTCATGCGCAGCCGCTCGCGCTCGATCCGGGCATTGTGCAACGAAAGCCCCAGCAGCCGACCGATCAGCCTCAGCATGGTCTGCGTGGCCGCCGGCAGCTCGACCCTGGAGGCAAAGAACAGGTTGTAAATCCCGAGCACCTCGCCGGCGTGCGAGAGCGAGATCGCCAGCACGCCCTGGCACTGACCGCCAAAATAATGGCCACCGCCTTGCCGGCCGCAGGACTGCAGATCGTCCACCCAGCCCAGCACGTCGCCCCCGAATGCCGTGCCGCACATGCCACAGCCACGGCCGACCAGGCGCTCGGCCTCCAGTACGTTGGGGGGCAAGCCCTGCTGCGCCACCAGCCGCATGTGTTTGCGGTCATCGGTCAGCACGCGCACGGCACCCGCCTGGGCGCCCGCCAGCGCAGCAATGGAGACCAGGAATTGCTGCAGCAGCAGCTCCAGGTCGTCGTCTGACTTCCCGTGCGGCGCCGCTTTCAGAAGGGTGCCGCTCTCTTGGAGTGGGTAGGCAGTGAGCGTGGACATGTCGCAAGTGGCGCCCGGTTGGGCGCTTGGTATCAGCAGCAAAGGGCATTGTAGAACGCAAGCCTGCATTCCTTACATGCTGAAAACCCGTACTTGACGGGGGTGGTTGCAGGGGATTGGGCGCGTCGTGTGGCTGGACGGTGCTCACGACAGCGCGGCGCTACCCATCTGGGTGATGCGGGCTTACCCGTGTCGGTAATAGACTGAAACTCCTCCCCTGACTTTAATAGAGACTCTTTCAACGGTCCGACCTGTGCCATGCGGGGGTGGACGATCTGCATGGCTTTCGTTTTTTAGTGAATAAACCCCAACGCATGTCAGTCACACCGCTACACGACCCCTGCAGTCCACCTTTGCCGGGTGCCACGACCGAGACCCGCAACACCACCTGCTACATGTGCGCCTGCCGCTGCGGCATTCGGGTGCACCTGCGCAACGGCGAAGTGCGCTACATCGAGGGCAACCCCGAACACCCGCTGAACCAGGGCGTGATCTGCGCCAAGGGTTCGTCGGGCATCATGAAGCAGTACTCGCCGGCGCGGCTGACGCAGCCGCTGCGCCGCAAGGCCGGCAGCGAGCGCGGCGCCGCCGAGTTTGAGCCCATCAGCTGGGACGAAACCTTCCAGATCCTCGAAGACCGCCTGCGCCACCTGCGCAGCACCGACCCGAAACAGTTTGCGCTGTTCACCGGGCGCGACCAGATGCAGGCCCTCACCGGCCTGTTCGCGCGCCAGTTTGGCACCCCCAACTACGCCGCGCACGGGGGTTTTTGCTCGGTCAACATGGCCGCCGGCATGATCTACACCATCGGCGGCTCGTTCTGGGAGTTCGGTGGCCCCGATCTGGAGCGCGCCAAGCTGTTCGTGATGATCGGCACCGCCGAAGACCACCACAGCAACCCGATGAAAACGGCGCTGTCCAAGTTCAAGCGCCAGGGCGGTCGCTTTGTCAGCATCAACCCGGTGCGCACCGGTTATTCGGCCATCGCCGACGAATGGGTGCCGATCAAACCCGGCACCGACGGCGCGCTGCTGCTGGCCCTGGTGCACGAGATCATCGCGCTCGGGCTGTACGACCGCGAGTTCCTGGCGCGCTACACCAATGCCGGCCAACTGGTGAACCAGAACGCCGCCAGCGACGACTTCGGCCTGATGCTGCGCAACCCCGAGGGCGACATCGTCAACCCGCTGCGACCGGCCAACTTCTACTGGTGGGACCGCCACAGCCAGGCACCGGTGGCCGACCACGCCGAGGGCGCCGACCCGGCGCTGCTGGGCCATTTCCAGATGCCCGACGGCACCCCCGCTGTGCCCGCCTTCCAGCTCTTGCAGGAGCGCGTCAAACCCTACACAGCCGACTGGGCCGAAGGCATCACCGGCATCCCGGCCCACACCATCCGCCGCCTGGCGCGCGAGATGGGCATTACCGCGCGCGACCAGAAGATCGAGCTGCCGATCGCCTGGACCGACAGCTGGGGCAAGCGCCACGAATCGGTCACCGGCAACCCGGTGGCCTTTCACGCCATGCGCGGCCTGGCGGCGCACAGCAACGGCTTTCACACCATCCGCACGCTGGCCATCCTCATGAGCCTGCTGGGCACCATCGACCGCCCGGGCGGCTTTCGCCACAAGGCGCCGTACCCGCGCGCCGTGCCGCCCAATGCGCGCCCGCCCAAAGGGCCCGAGGCGGTCAAGCCCGACACGCCCTTGAACGGTGCGCCGCTGGGCTGGCCCGAAAGCCCCGACGACCTGTTCGTTGACGATCAGGGCGAGCCGGTGCGCCTCGACAAGGGTTTCAGCTGGGAGCACCCGCTCTCGGCCCACGGCCTGATGCACAACGCCATCACCAACGCCTGGCGCGGCGACCCGTACCCGATCGACACGCTGATGATCTTCATGGCCAACATGGCCTGGAACTCGACGATGAACACGTCCGAGGTGCGCCGGATGCTCAACGACAAACGCGAGGACGGCACCTACAAGATCCCCTTCCTGGTGGTGTGCGACGCGTTCCAGAGCGAGATGACGGCCTACGCCGACCTGATCCTGCCCGACACCACCTACCTGGAGCGGCACGACTGCATGTCGATGCTGGACCGGCCGATCAGCGAGTTCGACGGCCCGGTGGATTCGGTGCGCATTCCCGTGCTGCCGCCCACCGGTCAGTGCAAACCCTTCCAGGACGTGATCGTCGAGCTGGCCTCGCGCCTCAAGCTGCCGGCCTTCACGGCGGCCGACGGCAGCCGCAAGTTCCGCGACTACCCTGACTTCATCGTCAACTACGAAACCGCACCGGGTTCCGGCATCGGCTTCCTGGCCGGCTGGCGTGGCAAGGGTGGCGAAAAAAGCATGCGCGGCGAGCCCAACCCCAAGCAGTGGGAGATGTACGAAAAGAACAACTGCGTCTTTCACCACCAGCTCGAACCGGCGCAGCAGTACATGCGCAACTGGAACGACAACTACATGCGCTGGGCGCAGGGCGTGGGGCTGCGACGCGACCGCGACCCGGTCGTCATCCACATCTATTCCGAGTTCATGCAACGCTTTCGCTTGGCCGCACAGGGCAAGAAGCCCACGGGCCAGGGCAGCAAACAGCCGCCGCAGCGCCTGCGCGAACGCGTGAGCACCTACTTCGACCCGTTGCCGTTCTACTTCGCGCCGCTCGAAGAGCAAGCCACCGACACCACGCGCTACCCGCTCAACGCGGTGACGCAGCGCCCGATGGCGATGTACCACTCCTGGGATTCGCAGAACGCCTGGCTGCGCCAGATCCACACCCACAACTACCTGTACGTCAACGCCCGCACCGCGCAGGCCCAGGGCATCAGCGACGGCGGCTGGATGTGGGTCGAGTCGCCTTGGGGCAAGGTGCGCTGCATGTGCCGCTACAGCGAAGCGGTGGAGCCCGGCACGGTCTGGACCTGGAACGCCATCGGCAAGGCAGCCGGCGCCTGGAACCTCAGCGCCGACGCCAACGAAGCGCAACGCGGTTTTCTGCTCAACCACCTGATCAAGGAAGAGTTGCCCAGCGCCCACGGCCAGACGGTCTCGAACAGCGACCCGATCACCGGCCAGGCCGCCTGGTACGACGTCTGCGTGCGCATCTATCCGGCGGCTGCCGATGAACCCGAGCAGACTTGGCCACAGGCCGAGCGGCCCATGACGGTGGTGCCGGGCATGAGCGAAGCGCCCAAGCGCCGCGCCTGGATGGCAGGCTTGGGCATGGGCAAGCCGAAGGGCACCAACGTGGAGGGCGCGGCATGACTCAGCTTGCTTTGGTCATCGACCTCAATGTCTGTGTGGGTTGCCACGCCTGCGTCACCAGCTGCAAGCAGTGGAACACCTCCGGCGCCGGCGGTCCGCTGGTGGACGACAACCCCTATGGCGCCGACCCCACCGGCACCTTCTTCAACCGGGTGCAGACCTTCGAGGTCGGCGAGTTCCCCAACACCCAGACGGTGCACTTCCCCAAGAGCTGCCTGCACTGCGAAGACCCACCCTGCGTGCCGGTGTGCCCCACCGGTGCCAGCTACAAGCGCGCCGAAGACGGCATCGTGTTGGTCGATATGGACAAGTGCATCGGCTGCAAGTACTGCAGCTGGGCCTGCCCGTATGGGGCGCGCGAGTTCGACGAAGGCAGCAAGGTGATGACCAAGTGCACCTTGTGTGTGGACCGCGTCACCAGCACCACGCTGCCTGAGGCCGAACGCCAGCCCGCCTGCGTGATGGCCTGCCCGTCCAAGGCGCGCCTGTTCGGCGACGTGCACGACCCCGAATCGGTGGTGTCGGTGGCCATCAGGGAGCAGGGCGGTTACGCGCTGATGCCCGAGTGGAACACCCGGCCCTCGAACCACTACCTGCCGCGCCGCCGCACCGAAATCACGATCCATGCGGAAGACCTGGTCCGGGTGGACAACCCACTCAAGATCGACGGCAAGCTGCCCGAACTGCCCCAGCAGGGCGCGGGCCGTGAAGACTTTGCAACTTGACGGACTCCCACTGTACCACCGCGAACCATCATGAATCCAGCTTTCTCGGTCATCTTCTTCACCACACTGATCGGCGCGGCGCAGGGTCTGTTCCTCGCCTTGTTCGGCGCGCAACTGGCCGACCTGGCAACGCCTGCCTTCCTGGTCACCGGCGGCGCCGTGGCGCTGGCGCTGACCGTGGCCGGCCTGGTGGCCTCGTTCTTCCACCTGGGTCGGCCCGAACGCGCCTGGCGCACGGCCACCATGTGGCGCACCTCGTGGCTGAGCCGTGAGGTGATCGCGCTGCCGCTGTTCATGGGCACGCTGTTCCTGTGGACGCTGGATCATGTGCTGGGTTTGGGTTATACCTTGGTGCTGGGCGGATTCACGGCGTTGGCCAGCGTCGCCCTGTTCGTCTGCACGGCCATGATCTACGCGTGCATCAAGTTCCTGCAGGAGTGGGCCAGCCCGTACACGCTGGTGAACTACACCTTATTGGGTTTGGCCTCGGGCTGCACGCTGGCCACCGCGCTGGCGGGTCTGATGGCACCGGAGCTGGTCGGTTACTTTGGCTGCGCCGCGATCCTGTTCACGGCGCTCGGGCTGGTGAGCCGCTGGCTGTCGCTGCTGCGCAATGCGCGCCTGGTGCCGCGCTCCACGCTGCAATCGGCCATCGGCATCCGCCACCCCAAGATCACCCAGCGCGCGCAGGGCTTCATGGGTGGCTCGTTCAACACGCGTGAGTTCTTCCATGGCAAGACGCCGGGCGCGCTGCGCAGCGTGAAGTGGGCCTTCCTGCTCGGCGCCTTCGTCTTGCCGCTGGCGCTGGTGGCGCTGGGCCTCGTATCGGCGTCGGCCACCCTGCTGGTGCTGGCCTTCGTGGTGCAGTACCTGGGCCTGCTGGCCGAGCGCTGGTTCTTCTTTGCGCAAGCCAACCATCCGCAGAATCTGTATTACCAAACGGTGTCATGAGCGCACCCGGCAGCTCACGCTGGGCGCGCTTCTTCCCGTTCCTGGATTGGTTCCCGGTCAGCTTTCTGCTCCTGCGCAGCGACCTGGTCGCGGGCATCACCGGCGCGCTGGTGCTGGTGCCCAAGGCGATGGCCTACGCGCAGCTCTCTGGGCTGCCGGTTCACTTCGGTCTGTACGTGGCGCTGGTGCCAGCCATCATCGCTGCGCTGTGGGGCTCGTCGCGCCAGCTCTCCACCGGGCCGGTGGCGATCATTTCCCTGATGACGGCGGCGGCGATCACGCCCTTGGCAGCGCCTTTTTCTGCCGAGTTCATCGAGTTGGCCTTGCTGCTGACCTTGATGGTGGGGGTCATTCAGTTCGCGCTTGGTGCCTTCAAGCTCGGAACGATCGTCAACTTCGTCTCGCACCCGGTGATCCTGGGCTTCATGAACGCGGCGGCGATCATCATCGCGCTGTCGCAACTGAACATGCTGCTGGGCATCCCCAAGGGCAGCAGCGGCTCGTTTCTGGGCGACGTCTGGGCAACGCTCAGCTTCTTGCCGCAGACGCACCTGCCGACGCTGGGCATGGCGATTTTCGCGCTGGCGCTGATGCTGGTGCTCAAGCGCATCGGGCCGATTTCCAAGCTCAGCGTGCTGATCGCGGTGGCGGTGACCATCGTCGTCAGCGCGCTGATCGGCTACGGGCAAAAGACGCAGGTGCGCCTCGACCAGGTCATCGATTCGCCGCTGCGCGACTCCTTGCTCGCCTACGAGCAGACCAGTCAGCGCATCGGCGCACTCAACGCCCAAGCCGCCGAGCAGGCGGCGCGCCTGCGTGCCCTGCCCGACACAGACTGGCGCGCCGTGGCCGAGTTGCGGCACGCCTTGCATCTGAGTGAGCTCGACGCGGCCGACCTCGCCGCTGAGAACCAGCAGCGCTGGCGCGAGCTGTCGCGCCTGAGGCTCGTACGCATCGAGGCGCCCGCAGGGGGCGAGGCCCGCTTCGCACTGCCCAACCAAGTGGGCGCCGACGTTCAGACCGACGGACGCAGTTGGCGCATCGTCGGCTTGAGCGATGGCCAACTGCAGCTCTCGGGCGGTGGCGAGGTTGTCGGCAGCATCCCGCAAGGTCTGCCGGAGCTGCGCTTGCCCAGCATCGGCTTCGATGCCTTCCTGTCGCTGCTGAGTGCGGCGGTGGTGATCGCCCTGGTGGGCTTCATGGAGTCGATGGCCATGGCCAAGGCCCTGGCGGCCAAGACGCGGCAGCGGCTGGATCCCAACCAGGAGCTGCTCGGCCAGGGTCTGGCCAACTTCGCGGGCTCGTTCTTTCAGGCCTATCCGGCCAGTGGCTCGTTCACCGGCTCGGCCATCAACCTGCAGGCTGGCGCCAAGACCGGTTTTGCGATGGTCTTCAACGCCCTGTTCGTGGCCGCGACCCTGCTCTTTCTCACGCCCTTGCTCTACCACCTGCCCAAGGCCACCCTGGGCGTGATCATCCTGCTGGCGGTCACGAGCCTGATCACCCCGGCGGCGCTCAAGCACACCTGGCGCGCCAACCGCGCCGACGGTGTGGTGGCCGCCATCACCTTCGTCGTCACCCTGGTGGCGGCCCCGCACCTCGACCAGGGCATACTGATCGGTGCCGGGCTGGCGGTGCTGCTGTATCTGTGGCGCACGATGAAGCCGCGCGTGGCGGTGCTCGGGCGCCATCCCGACGGCGTGCTGCGCGACGTGCAGGTGCATCCGGACCTGCCCACCAGCCCCGAGGTGCTGGCGCTGCGTTTCGATTCCACGCTGTACTTTGCCAACGCCGCGTTCTTCGAGTCGCAGGTGCTCGACGAACTGGCGAAGAAGCCCACCGCCAGCCACTTGCTGATCGTCGCCAACGGCATCAACCAGATGGACGCCTCGGGTGAGGAGGTGGTGCGCCACATCGTCGAGCGCCTGCGCGCCGGCGGCATCCGGGTTGTTTTTTGCGGCGTCAAGAAGCAGGTGCTGGACGTGATGCGACGCACCGACCTGGACCAACTGATCGGTGCCGACAACCTGTACCCGAACGAGGAACAGGCGCTGAAGGCCATCTACGCCAGCCTCGGCCGCGACGGGCGGGGCGAATTGCTGCCGCCGGCCAAGCTATCCTTTTCACCCCTTCCCTCAACCCCAAACGGACCTCAGCCAACCCCATGAGTGACGCTCTCAACTACCTCGTGAAAACCCGCGGTGAAACGCTGGGCCACTACTTTGCCTTTCTCAAGGACTGCGGCACCCACCTCGACCCCAAGACGCGCAACCTGATTTCGGTCATCACCAAGGTCGATGCCCAGACCGAGCGCGGCTTTCGGCAGTACCTCGGTCGGGCGCTGCGCGAAGGCTGCACCCCCATGGAGGTGCTGGACGCGCTGCTGATGGCCTTTCCGACCTTGGGGCTGGCCAAGATTGTCTGGGCCGTGGACATCATCCTGGACATGAACATCCCCGGTTTTGAGCCCGAGGCGCTGACCCAGGAGCCGCAGTGGCACGACGTGATGGCCAGCGCCGACGCAATCGAAGGCGAAGTGATCCGCACCGAATGCGACGGTCGCGGCCTATTCGTCTATCGCAACCAGCAAACCCTCCAGGTGTTCGACAGCCGCTGCCCGCACCAAAGCACCGACATCCCCGAACTGGCCCTGAGCGGCAGCACCCTGACCTGCCCCAAGCACCAGTGGGAGTTCGATGCTCACAGCGGTGCCTGCGTCAAGAAAGGCAACAGCCCGCTCAAGCGCTTTGAAGCCAAAGTCGAGGCCGGGCGCATTCTGGCGTTCTGGTAAATCCGCCGCGTCGGTGTCGGCGGCGGCACGGAAGGGCATGAGGACATGAGGGAATTCAGGTCTTCATTAAAATTCATCGCGGCACATCATATCAATCCACTGGAGCATCATGGCTGTTTCTGAAATTCAGGTGCAAACTGCACTGAAAGCGTTGCTCGACCCGAATACGCACAAAGATTACGTATCGACCAAATCCGTACGCAACCTCAAGATCGACGGCAATGCCGTTGCGCTCGATATTGTGCTGAGCTATCCGGCGCAAAGCCAGTTGGTGGCCATCAAGCAGCAGGTCGAGTCCGCGCTCCAAGGCATCGACGGTGTCAGCAGCGTCAGTGTCAATGTCGGTTTCAAGGTCGTTGCGCACAGCGTGCAGCGTGGCGTCAAGATGATTCCCAACGTCAGGAACGTCATTGCGGTCGCGTCCGGCAAGGGCGGTGTCGGCAAGTCCACCACCGCCGTCAACCTGGCGCTGGCGCTGGCCGCCGAAGGCGCGCGCGTCGGCATGTTGGACGCCGACATCTACGGTCCGTCGCAGCCCACCATGCTGGGCATCAGCGGCAAGCCCGAATCCATCGACGGCAAGAACATCGAGCCCATGCTCGGTCACGGCATCCAGACGATGTCGATCGGCTTCCTGATCGACGTTGAAACCCCGATGGTGTGGCGTGGCCCGATGGTCTCGCAGGCGCTGGAGCAACTGGTCAACAACACCAATTGGAACGATCTCGACTACCTGGTGGTGGACCTGCCGCCGGGCACGGGCGATGTCCAGCTCACGCTGGCGCAGCGCGTGCCGGTGACTGGGGTGGTGATCGTCACCACGCCGCAGGACATTGCGCTGATCGACGCGCGCAAGGGCCTGAAGATGTTCGAGAAGGTCGGTGTTCCGATCATCGGCCTGGTCGAAAACATGAGCCTGCACATCTGCTCGAACTGCGGCCACGAAGAGCGCATTTTCGGCGAAGGCGGCGGCGTGCGCATGTGCGAGGACTACCACGTCGAGTTTCTGGGCGCGCTGCCGCTGGACCGCGCGATCCGTGCCGACACCGATTCCGGCAAGCCCTCGGTGGTGTCCGATCCGCATGGCCGCGTGGCCGATATCTACAAACAGATTGCGCGCCGGGTGGCGGTCAAAATTGGCGAAGCGGCGGTGGACCATTCCAACAAGTTCCCGCACATCGTCGTCTCCAACACCTGAAGGGCAGGCCGGGTTCGCTGCAAGCCATCAGGTCTCGGCGGCCTCGATCAAGAAACGCAGGCGGCGGCGCCCCTGCCATTCGTCGGCGTCGAGGCGGTAGGCCATCCGGGCGCGCGCGGGCAGCGCTTCGGTGTGGCCAAACCAGATGCCATCGACCGGCTCGCCGCCGTGGCGCAGCTTGAGCGCGAGGTGTTTTTGCCCCAGCAGGCGCTGCGACAGCACCTCGAGCTCCTCGCAAAACAGCGGCGGCGCAAAGCCCTGGCCCCAGACTTGTTGCTGCAGCGAGTCGCACAAGTCCAGGCGGCGGTACTGCGGCTCGAGCGCACCGTCGGTCTCGAGGCGCTGCTGCAGGGTGGCGGCATCCAGCCATTCGCTGCCGATCTGCTCGAAGGCGGCGGCGAAGGTGGGCAGCTGAGCGGCGGCAATGGTGCAGCCGGCTGCGGCGGCGTGGCCACCAAAGCGCAGCAGCACGCCGGGGTGGCGCTTGGCGATCAGGTCCAGCGCGTCGCGCAGGTGAAAGCCGACGATCGAGCGCCCCGAGCCCTTGAGTTCATCCGCCTTGTCGGTGGCTTGGCTGGGCGCAAACACGAAGGTGGGGCGGTGCAGCCTGTCTTTGAGCCGCGCCGCCACGATGCCGATCACGCCTTCGTGAAACGCGCCGTCGTACAGACACAAGGCCGGCGGGGTGGCGGTGTGGGTGGTGCAGCGTTCTTCGGCCAGTTGCAGCGCTTGCTCGCGCATCTCGCCCTCCAGGCTTTTGCGCTGGCGGTTGATGGCGTCGAGCGTCTGCGCCAGCTCGGCGGCACGCGCCGGGTCGTCGCAGCTGAGGCATTCGATGCCCAGCCGCATGTCGCTCAAACGGCCGGCGGCGTTGATGCGCGGCCCGAGCGCAAAGCCGAGGTCGAAACTGCTGGCCAAGGCGCTGCGCCGGCCTGCCACGTCAAACAGTGCCGCCAGACCGGCGGGCATCTGGCCGTTGCGGATGCGTTTGAGGCCCTGCGCCACCAGGCGCCGGTTGCAGGCGTCGAGCCGCACCACATCGGCCACCGTGCCCAGCGCCACCAGTGGCAGCAGGGGGTCGAGGCGCGGCTGGTTGCTGGCGCCAAATAAACCGCGCGTGCGCAGTTCGGCGCGCAGCGCCAGCAGCACATAGAACATGACCCCGACCCCGGCCAGCGCCTTGCTCTCGAAGCCGCAGCCGGGCTGGTTGGGGTTGACGATGACGCAGTCCTGGGGCAGCGCCACGTGGCCGCCGATCACCGCGGGCAGGTGGTGGTCGGTGATCAGCACCTGCAAGCCCAGGGCGCGCGCGTGCGCCACGCCTTCGACGCTGGCGATGCCGTTGTCCACCGTCACCAGCACATCGGCCCCGCTGGCGTGCACGCGCTCGGCGATGGCCGGCGTCAGGCCGTAGCCGTCTTGCACACGGTCGGGCACCAGGTAGTCGGCGCGGTTCCAGCCCAGTGGCTGGCCCAGCAGGCGCAAGCCGCGCAGCGCCAGCGCGCAGGCGCTGGCGCCGTCGCAGTCGTAATCGGCCACGATGCAGATGCGCTTGCCCGCCTGCAGGGCATGGGCCAGCAACTGCGCGGCGTCGGTGCAGCCGCGCAGCTGCTCGGGCGGTGGCAGCCGGGCCAACTGGTCGTCGAGTTCGTCTGCTGAGCGCACGCCACGGCCGGCGTAGAGGCGCGCCAGCAACGGGTGGATGCCGGCTTGTTCGAGCGCCCAGATGGCTCGAGGCGGGGCGTCGCGCTGGGTGATTTTCAAGCTTGGGGCCAAATGGAGAAGGGGAGGGCGCGATGCAACGGTTTTGCCATGCAAGCGTCAAATGTCTTTCACACAGCAGCGCTAGCATCGACAGAGCTGCAGCCGCTGGCTGATCATTTATGGCTGTTTTACCTCGAGGCTCAAACCCCATGCAACCCATTCGCGCCCGCGCCACCAGCGCCGATCATACCGCCGCCTCTGGCCCGTGCCCCGCGCTGCCGCAGAGCGGCCAGGCAAGCACGGCGGCCGGCCGGGCCTGGGTGTTCTTCAAGCGCTGGCTGGCCAACCCGCTGCAGATGGGCTCCATCGTGCCCTCGTCGGACGCACTGGGAAGCCGGGTGGCCGCTGCGGTGCACCGCAGCCCCGACGGCATGGTGCTCGAGCTCGGCGCCGGCACCGGGGCCATCACGGCGGCCATGATCCGCGGTGGCGTCGGCCCCGAGCGCCTGATCGTGGTGGAAATCGTGCCCGAAATGGCCGAGGTGCTGCGCAGAACCTACCCCGGCGTCACCGTGCTCTGCGGCGATGCCTGGGAGCTGCCGCAACTGCTGGGGCTGCAGGCCGCCGGGCGCATCGGCAGCGTGGTCTGCGGCATCCCCATGGTGTTGCTGCCACTCGAGCGCCAGCAGGGGCTGATCGACGCCATCGAGGCCGTGGCCCCTGGGCGCGGCTTTCTGCATTACTCGTACTGCGTCACCTCGCCGCTGTCGGCGCACAAGCTGGGCTTGCAGGGCAAGCGCGAAGCCTGGACGCCGGCCAACTTTCCGCCGGCCTCGGTCTGGCGCTACACGCCACTGGCGGCACGCTGAGCGGGCGCGGCAGCGGCTGCAGCGCCAGCCCCGACCGGCGCTCGTTTGCAGCGAAAACCGTCTCCGGCTGGAAACCTCCCCTTCAGGGGATAATCGGACGCGGCAGAGGTGCCACCTCTGCGGTGTGGTTTCGCCCGGTCAGCCCGGGTGCGGATTGAGACATGCAGCTTCCCTACGAACTCCGGCTTGGCTGGCGTTACACCCGCGCCGGCCGCTCCAGCCGGCGCAACGGTTTCATCTCCTTCATCAGCGGCGTGTCGATGTTGGGCATCGCGCTGGGCGTGGCGGCCCTGATCATCGTGCTCAGCGTCATGAACGGCTTTCAGACCGAGGTGCGTGACCGCATGCTGGGCGTGCTGGCGCACGTCGAGGTGTTCGCGCCCGGCGAGCAAGCCATCCCGCACCTCGATCTGACCTTGCGCGAGGTGCGCGCGCACCCCGAGGTCATCGGGGCGGCGCCGTTCATTGCCGCGCAGGGCCTGCTGGCCTGGGGCGACACCATGCGGGGCGCGCAGATCCGGGGCATCGACCCGGTGCTCGAGCCCCAGGTCACCGAACTGGCGGCCGAGCAGCAGGCGCTGGCGCAACTGCAGCCAGGCGCCTTTGGCGTGGTGCTGGGGGCGGCGCTGGCGCGCAACCTGGGTGTGGGGCTGGGCGACGCAGTGACGCTGATCGTGCCCAGCGGCCAGCTTACGCCGGCGGGGGTGATGCCGCGCATGCGCCAACTCACGGTGGCGGGCCTGTTCGATTCTGGTCACCACGAGTTCGACTCTACCCTGGCTTATCTGCACTACCAAGACGCGGCGCGGCTGTTTCGCCTCGAAGGCCCGACCGGGGTGCGGCTCAAGATCCGCGATCTGCACCAGGCCCCCGAAGTCGCCCTGCAACTGGCGGCCACGCTCAGCGGCGACCTGTTCATCCGCGACTGGACGCGCGTCAACCGCACCTGGTTTGCCGCCGTGCAACTGGAAAAACGCATGATGTTCATCATCCTGACGCTGATCGTCGCGGTGGCGGCCTTCAACCTGGTCTCCACATTGGTGATGACCGTGACCGACAAGCGCGCCGACATCGCCATTTTGCGCACCCTGGGGGCGAGCCCGGGCAGCATCATGGCCACTTTCATGGTGCAGGGGGCGCTGGCCGGCCTGATCGGCACCGCGCTCGGGTTGCTGCTCGGGCTGGGGGTGGCGCTCAACGTCGATAGCCTGATGCCGCTGCTTGAGCGCCTGCTCGGCTTTACCCTGCTGCCGCCCGAGATCTACCTCATCACCACCTTGCCCAGCGACCCGCGCAGCGCCGACATCGTGCCGATCGTGCTGATCGCGCTGCTGCTGGCTTTTTTGGCCACGATTTACCCGAGCTGGCGCGCCAGCCGCGTCAACCCGGCCGAGGCGCTGCGCTATGAATGAGCCAGTCCAAACGCCCGTGGTGCTGGCCGCGCAGGGGCTGGTCAAGCGCTTTCGCGAAGGGCCGATCGACCTCACCGTGCTGCAAGGCGTCGATCTGCAAGTCTGCGCCGGCCAGACGCTGGCCATCGTCGGCGCCTCGGGTTGCGGCAAGAGCACGCTGCTGCACCTGCTCGGTGGGCTCGACGCGCCCAGCAGCGGCGCGGTGCAGCTCTGCGGCCAGGCGCTGCACCGGCTGCGGCCAGCGCAGCAAGGGCAGTTGCGCAACCGCCATCTGGGTTTTGTCTATCAATTCCACCATTTGTTGCCCGAGTTTTCGGCGCTCGACAACGTCGCCATGCCGCTGTGGATACGGCGCGAGCCGCGGGCGCAGGCGGCGGAGCAGGCCGCGCAGTGGCTGGCACGGGTCGGGCTGGCCGAGCGCACCCAGCACCGCCCAGCCGAGCTCTCGGGCGGCGAGCGCCAGCGCGTGGCTTTGGCGCGCGCGCTGGTCACCCAACCGGCGTGCGTGCTGGCCGACGAACCCACCGGCAACCTGGACCGCGCCAGCGCCAGCACGGTGTTTGAGCTCATGCTCGATCTGGCGCGCCAGCAGGGCACGGCCTTTGTGGTCGTGACCCACGACCCGGAGCTGGCGCAGCGCTGCGACCGGGTGCTGCACATGCGGGGCGGGCGCTTGCACCCGCTCTGAATGTCAGTGGCCTGCGGGGCGCAGCGTGCCCATGGCAAAGATATTAGGGTTTTTACCCTTACAAATATAAGTGTGCAGAAATATAGTTGCAGCCAAGCGGCTACGACAACGCTGCGCAAATGGAGCACAAGGTGGCAACGGATTCGTACCAAGTGATCGGGCGCGTGCTGCCGGCCCCTGTGAACCATCCCTCACCCATCCACACCCGAGGTAGCCTATCGATGAAAACCGGCCAGTCTCTGCTTTCCCTTGTTGGTGCGGCCGCTCTGTTGGCCAGCACAGGCGTCGCTCAGGCCGGCACGACGGTTGACGGCGCCGCCGCCACCGCCCTGGCCCAGCGCATGGCCTGCATGGCCTGCCATGCGGTCGAGCGGCGCTCGGTGGGTCCGTCCTACCGCGACATCGCTGCCCGGCACCAGGGCATGGATGTGGCCAAACTGGCGGCTTCGATTCGCGCCGGCGGTTCCGGCAAATGGGGTCCGGTACCGATGCCGGCCCAACCTGCCTTGTCCGAAGAAAACGCACGTGTGCTGGCGGCCTGGATTCTGGCCGGCGCACCCGCACGTTGAACTCTACCGGGTTTATTCAATCCAACGCGTACCCCACCTCACTTCCCCAAAGGAGACAACCGTGAAAGCCAACCGTCGAACCGTACTCCAGACCAGTGGCGCCATGGCGACCTTGGTCGCACTGGGCATAGTCACTGCCCAACAGGCCCACGCCGCCAGCCGTCCGGGCTTTGAGGCGCGCAGCCTGCAAGACGCGCTGCGTGCCGTGGGCGGCACACCCGCGACTTCGGCCCAGATCCGCATCGTCTCGCCCGACATCGCCGAAAACGGTGCCGTGGTGCCGGTGGGCGTGGCCAGCACCCTGCCCAACACCACCGAGATCTTCATTTTGGTCGAGCAAAACCCTGTGCCCATGGCAGCCTCGTTCGCGATTGTCCAAGGCACCGAACCCGACATCCAGACCCGCATCCGCATGGGTCAGAGCAGCAACATCGTGGCGGTTGCGCGCGCCGACGGGCGCTTGTTCTCTGCCGTCAAGGAAACCAAAGTCACCCTCGGTGGCTGCGGCGGCTAAAGCCACCTCACACCACACCACACCACACAAGGAGCAGAGATCATGTCATCACCGATGCGAATCCGAGCCGTCGAAGAAGGCGGCGTGACCACTGTGCGCGTGCTCATGGCACACGTCATGGAGACCGGCGTGCGCCGTGGCGCCGATGGGAACCCCATCCCCGCACACTACATCAACCGAGTCGAGGCGACCCACAACGGGCGCAATGTGCTGAGCGCCAACTGGGGCCCGGCGGTGTCGCAAAACCCGTTCCTGGCGTTCCGCTTCCGCGGTGCCGCCAAGGGCGACCGGGTCGCGGTGCGCTGGACCGACAACCGCGGTGGTACCCGCACCGACGAAGCGGCGATCACTTAAAGCCCCTCCCACCCGAGCGGACGGGTTGGGGCGCTGCCCACAACCCGTCAGAGGGCCAGCCGGTTGCGTGCCTGGCTGGCCCTTTTTGTTTTTAACGTTAGCTGCCGACAAGAACAGGAGACAAAGATGAGTATGAGCCGACGCGAGTTCATGCAGGTGCTGGCCGTGGCCAGCGCCGGCGGCATGGCGATCAGCCACCCCGACGTTTTGGCCGCGCGCCCCGGCGCCACGCACAGGCTGTACGACGTGCCGCGCTTTGGCAACGTCAGCTTCATGCACTTTACCGACTGCCACGCGCAGCTCATGCCGATCTACTTTCGCGAGCCCAGCGTCAACATCGGCGTCGGCGAGGCCTTTGGGCGCATCCCGCACCTCGTGGGCGAGTCTTTGCTGCGCCACTTCAACATCCGCCCCGGCACGATCGAGGCGCACGCCTTCAGCTACCTCAACTTCGACCGCGCCGCGCGCACCTTCGGCAAGGTTGGCGGCTTTGCCCATTTGGCGACGCTGGTCAAGCAGATCAAGGCCAGCCGCCCGCACGCGCTGCTGCTCGACGGCGGCGACACCTGGCAAGGCTCGGCCACGGCGCTGTGGACCAACGCCCAAGACATGGTCGATGCCTGCAAGCTGCTCGGGGTAGACATCATGACGCCGCATTGGGAGTTCACCTACGGCGCGGCGCGTGTGCAGGAAATCATCGCCAAAGACTTCAAGGGCCACATCGACTTCGTGGCGCAAAACATCGCCACCGCCGACTTTGGTGACCCGGTGTTTCCGCACTACACCATGAAGGAGCAAAACGGCGTGCGCATCGCCGTCATCGGCCAGGCCTTCCCGTACACCCCGATTGCCAACCCACGCCACTTCGTGCCCGACTGGACCTTTGGCATCCAGGACGAGCACATGCAGCAGGTGGTCGATCGGGTGCGTGCCCAAGGCGCGCAGGTGGTGGTGGTGCTGTCGCACAACGGCATGGATGTCGATATCAAGATGGCGGGCCGGGTGCGCGGCATCGACGCCATTCTGGGTGGCCATACCCACGACGGCATGCCGGCGCCTTTCATCGTGCGCAACGCCGGCGGCCAGACCCTGGTGACCAACGCCGGCTCGAACGGCAAGTTCCTGGCCTTGCTCGACTTCGACGTGCGCGGCGGCCGCATCCAGGGCTACCGCTACCGCCTGATGCCGGTGTTTGCCAACCTCCTGCCCGCCGACCGCGAGATGCAGGCCTACATCGAGCGCGTGCGTGCGCCCTACCAGGCGCGCCTGAACGAGCCCTTGGCCGTGACCGAAGGCACCCTGTTCCGGCGCGGCAACTTCAACGGCTCCTGGGACCAGCTCATACTCGAGGCGCTGATGGAAGTCCGCGGCGCCCAGATCGCCTTCTCGCCTGGGGTGCGCTGGGGCACCAGCCTGCTGGCGGGCGACACCATCACCACCGAGCGCCTGATGGATCAGGTCGGCCTGACCTACCCGGCCACGACGCTCAACGAGTTCACCGGCGCCGACATCAAGAACATCCTCGAAGACGTGGCCGACAACATCTTCAACCCCGACCCCTACCTGCAGCAGGGCGGCGACATGGTGCGGGTGGGTGGCATGAGCTATGTCTGCGCCCCCAGGGCGCCGATGGGCCAGCGCATACTCGACATGCGCATCAACGGCACGCCGATCGAGGCCCATCGGCGCTACACCGTGGCCGGCTGGGCCTCGGTGCAGGAGGGCGTGACCGGCACCCCGATCTGGGACGTGGTGAGCGAGTACCTGCGCGACCAGAAGGTGATCAAGCCGCTGCGCATCAACACGCCACGGCTGATCAACGTCGGCACCGACCCGGGTGTCTCGCCCACGCTGCGACGCGGCGGCAGCGCCTGAGTGCGGCCGTTGCGCTGGCCGCTCTGCCTCTCTCAGGCCACCGGGTAGGTGCCGGGCAGCAGGATGGAGCGGTCCACGGTGTCGATGTCGGTGTGGCCCGTGAAGGCCATGCTGAGCTCCAGCTCTTTGTGGATCAACTCCAGCACCTTGCTCACGCCGGCTTGGCCCTGGGCGCCCAGGCCGTAGAGGAAGGCGCGGCCGATGTAGGTGCCACGGGCCCCGAGTGCGCGCGCCTTGAGCACGTCCTGGCCGCTGCGGATGCCGCCGTCCATGTGCACCTCGATCTGCGAGCCCACGGCCGCCACGATCCTGGGCAGGGCGTGGATGCTGCTCTCGGCGCCGTCGAGCTGGCGCCCGCCGTGGTTGCTCACGATCAGCGCGTCGGCGCCCGATTGCACCGCCAGCCGGGCGTCGGCTTCGTCCTGTATGCCCTTGAGGATGAGTTTGCCGCCCCAGCGCTGCTTGACCCACTCCACGTCGGCCCAGTTCAGGCCGGGGTCGAACTGCTGCGCCGTCCAGGCGCTGAGCTGCGACATATCGCTCACGCCCTTGACGTGGCCGACGATGTTGCCGAACTGGCGCCGTCTGGTGCCCGCCATCTTCAGGCACCAGCGCGGTTTGGTGAGCAGATCGAGCACGCTGGCCAGGGTGGGTTTGGGCGGGGCCGAGAGGCCGTTCTTGAGGTCTTTGTGGCGCTGGCCCAGAATTTGCAGATCCAGCGTCAGCATCAGCGCCGAGCAGCCGGCGGCCTTGGCGCGGTCGATCAGGCGGGCGATGAAGTCGCGGTCGCGCATCACGTAGAGCTGAAACCAGAAACCCGGGCCGGCGTGCGCGGCCACGTCTTCGATCGAACAGATGCTCATGGTCGAGAGCGTGAACGGCACGCCGAAGGCGCGCGCGGCGCGTGCGGCAAGGATTTCGCCGTCGGCGTGTTGCATGCCGGTCAGGCCGGTGGGGGCGAGCGCGACCGGCATCGCCACTTGCTGGCCGATCAGGGTGCTGCGGGTGCTGCGGCCCTCCATATTGACCGCCACGCGCTGGCGCAGCTTGATGGGCACGAAGTCGGCCTCGTTGGCGCGGTAGGTGCTCTCGGTCCACGAGCCGCTGTCGGCGTAGTCGTAAAACATGCGCGGCACGCGCTTCTGGGCCAAGCGGCGCAGGTCTTCGACGCAGGTGATGACGGTCATGGGCGGGTCTCGCTGTGATGGATCCCGCATGATAGCGCCCGGGGGCAGCAAAGGCCGCTCCGGGCTGTTGAAAAGCGGCTGCTAGGGCGTGAAATATGGCGCTGCCGTCGCGCAGGAGGGGGCTTACTGCGCCGTGTGCAGGCACTCGGTCAGCTTGAGCCCGGTGAGCTGGTGGATGGCGCGCCCGATGTAGTAGAGCACCAGCAGCATCATGAGCGTGGCCGGGATGGCGATCATGGGGTAGCTCAGGAGCGTGAGGCGCCCGAGCTCTTCGTTGAAGGCGGTGGTGCCGGCCGGGCTGACCACGATCCAGCGCGCCAGAATGAAGTTCATGGTGGCCGAAAAGAAGAAAGTGGCGCCCAGCATCCAGGTGGCGCGCAGCAGGCGGGCCTCAAATTCGGCTTGGGCACCGCGCAGCTGCAACTGCGCCTGCACGCGCTCGACGTCGATCAGCCGCGGGTGGTAGAGCACGGTGCGGATGAGCGGGTAACGGGTCCAGGTGGAGCCGATGACCACCAAACCGATCAGGCCCGGGATGGCGGCCTCTTTGACCGCGAGCCAGAAGGCGTCGAGCTCGAGCAGCCCGATGCCGCCAGTGAGCCCGATGCTGACCAGACCCAGCACGGCAAAGGGGTTGATGCGGCTTTGCAGCCACAGGTCGCGCGCGCCCCAACCGAGCGGAAAAGCCAGCGCCAACAGCAGCGCGTTGACGGGCCCGAGGTCTTCTGGGCCGCTGAGCTGCATCAGGATGATCGACGGCACGATGACCGCGATCAGGACCTCGGTCAGGGGGCTGGTGGGTTTGCGCTCGGTCATGGGGGCTTAGCTGCAACTGATGCTGCCGCAACCGCTCATGCTCGCCGGGCGCACCCGGGAGGGGTCGGGCAGGGTTTCGGTCTGGGTGTCGAATTGCAGCGCCTGCAGGTGCTGCGCCAGCCCGGCGTCCATGCTCTGCGCGTGCAGGGGCAGCCACTCGACCAGCGCCTCGGCCATGCGGGTGATGATGCTGCGGTCGCCCTGGTGAAAGTGCGCTTCGACGGCGATCAGGGTGTCGAGCACGCTTCGGTGCTGCAGGCTGTGGCAGTTGTCGGCGGTGAAGCCGCTGGCCAGCATCCAGCGGTCTTCTTGGGCGAAGTGCTCGGTGGTGTGCGCAAGCAGGGCGCGGTAGGGTTCGAGCTGCTGCTCGGGTGGCAGGGCGCGCAGGTGCGCCAGCATCTCCACCATTTCCTGGTGCGTGGCGTCCATGCGCGCGTCGCCGGTTTGCAGCGCCTCGGACCATTGCAGATCGGGCACGGGCGGGAACTCGCGCGCGGGCGCGCTGGGTGCGGTCGGACTGGTGGTCGGCTCTGGGGTGGCAGTGTTCATGGGGCAACAGGATAGCGCCGGCGGGTGACACGGGTCTTGATGCGCGTCAAAACCTGAGTCGTACCGCCGGATTAAGTTCAAAAAGCGCCGCCGGGCCGCCCCAAGGCGCTTGGCGCCCCCTCCGGGACGGCGCGAGCGCGCAGCGCCAAGCGCAGGGGCACGACCTCACTGTTCGTGTGGCAGCACCAGTTGGCGCAGGTCGCGGCGGGTTTCGACCAGCACCAGCGGTCCGTCGTCGGGCAGTTGCACTGGCTTGGGCTGGCGCGGCACCTGCGGCGCCGGCACCAGAGCGGCGCTGGCGGCGCGGGCCTGCTCGATGCGGGCCGGGTCGGACTGCACCCATTGCAGGCCGGCCTGGCTGGCCAGCGCCTCGAGCTCGGCCAGCGGCAGCGCGAAGGGGGCGCTGGCTGCGGCTGCAGCTGCAGCTGGGGCTGGGGCTGGGGCTGGGGCTGGGGCTGGGGCTGGGGCTGGGGCATGGGCTGGGGGGGCTGCGGCCGGTGCCGGTGCTGCCGGCGCGGGCTGGCTGCTGGGCCGGTTGAAGTACGAGCGTGCCGGTGCGGCGTCCTCGTCCTCGCTGGGCTCGGTGGCGGCGCTGGCGGCACTGGCTGTGGCGGCGACCGTGGCCAGGGCTGCGGCGCGCTCTGGGCTGTCGGTGCTGGCCTCGGTGCCAGCGCTGCCCTCGGTGCCTTCAGTGCCGGCGGCGCGTTCGCGTCGGTCGCGGCCGAAGCGGTCGCGGCTGCGGCGGCGCCCACCCGTGCCCTCGTGCTCGCGTTCGCCCGCTGGCTGGCTGGAGCCGTTTTCTTGGGCGACCGCGTCCTCGACCGAGGCGGGCTGGGCGCTGGCATCGGCGTCGCTTGGGTCGGCAAAGGGTGCGCTGGCATTGGCCGCATCGGCTGCGGCGGCGCTGCGTCGGCCCTCGCCGCGTCCACCCCGGCTGCGCTCGCGCCGCGCGTGGTCGGCGGGTGCGCTGGTGCTGGCCTGGCCGTCTGCTTCGCCGCTGGCGCTGGGCAGCGGGGCTTCGGTGCCGGTGTTGACTGGGCGTCCCTCGCGCTCGGGCCGCTCACTGCGTTCGCCGCGCTCTGGGCGGCCGGAGCGGCG
>JBGFRU010000007.1:0-46710 GCA_041694945.1 Pseudomonadota bacterium | reverse complement strand
GCGTCGGTGCCGACGAAGCGCACCTGCTGCTGTTCGACCGCCGCACCGACCAGAGCTGGGAGGCGCGCATCTGGCAGCGGCAGGAAAGTGCGCCCAGCGGCAGGGTGGTGGGGGTGTGGGGATTGTGAGGCCTGCACCCATGCCCGCCGCCGCTGCCGCCGGATCTGACTCGGCCCAGCCCAGCCAGCCCAGCCGCGACCCCGAGGTGATCGTCTTCAACCTCAAGCAGCGCTACACCGGTGTGTCGGCGACGGTGAACGCGCTCGTGCCGCTGCAGTTGCGCCAGTGGCCGCTGGCCTATTGCGGCACGCCGCTGTCCAACGGGGTGCCGGGCATGAGCCTGCGCCAGGCGATTGCGCTCTCGCGTCGGCCGGCGCCGGGGCGGTGCTTTCGCATCTGGCACGTGCGCCGCGACCCGGAAATGATGGCCGGCCTGTGGGCGCGCGACGTGCTGCGCTTGCCGATCAAGCTCGTGTTCACTTCGGCGGCGCAGCACCGGCACGGCCCGATTCCGCGCTGGCTCATCAGCCGCATGGACGCGGTCATCAGCACCACGCCGCTGGCGGCGAGCTTTGTGCCCAACACCACGGCGGTGGTGCCGCACGGCATCGATCTGGCGCGCTTTAGCCCGCCACCCAACAAGCTCAGCGCCTGGGCCGAAAGCGGCCTGCCGGGGCGCTACGGCGTGGGCGTGTTTGGCCGCGTGCGCCCAGACAAAGGCAGCGACATCTTTGTCGACGCCATGATCGCCGCGCTGCCGCATCTGCCCGAGGTCACGGCGGTGATCGCCGGGCTGGCGCTGCCCCAACACCAGGCTTACCAGCAGGATTTGCAGCGCCGTATTGCAGCCGCCGGCCTGAGCACGCGCATCGTCTTTTTGGGCGAGGTGCCTGCCGGCGAGGTACACCGCTGGTACCAGCGCTGCCTGCTGTGCGTGGCCTGCCCGCGCTACGAGCCCTTTGGCCTGACGCCCTTTGAAGCCGCTGCCACCGGCTGCGCGCTGGTGTGCTCGCGCACCGGTGCTTTCGAGCAACTGGTGCAGCCGGGCCAGAGCGGTTACTTGGTCGACACCGGCGACGCGCCCGGCCTGGCGCAAGCGGTGCGCGCCGTGTTGCAAGACCCGCAGCAGGCGCTGCGCATGGGGCAGGCGGCGCGTGCGCGCGTGCTGGAGCAGTTCACGCTCGAGCGCGAGGCCGCTGGCATAGGGCGCGTCTATCAGGCCCTGTTCGATGGCGCCTGAGGCAGCACCCCAGCCCGCGCCCCAGCCCGCCCCGGCAGCGGTGCAATCTGCGGCGGGTTCTGCCTCTGCGGCTGCTGCGCCCCCACCCCTGAGCCGCTGGGAGCGTTTGGCGCTCGCTCTCTACGGCCGGCTGCAGCGGTTGCTGTGGCCTTTGGTGCGGCTCAAGCTGCACTGGCGCGGCCGGGCCGAGCCTGGCTATTTGGAGCAGGTCGAGCAGCGCCTGGGCCACTACCCCGGTCTGGCGCCCTCGAGCGGCTGGCTCTGGGTGCACGCGGTGTCGCTGGGCGAAACCCACGCCGCCGCGCTGCTGCTGGCCGCGCTGCGTGCGCAAAGGCCGGGGCTGCGCCTGCTGCTCACCCACGGCACCGCCACCGGGCGCGCCCAAGGGGCGCAGCTGCTGCGCCCCGGCGACCTGCAAGTCTGGCAGCCGTGGGACACACCGGCCGCAGTGGCGCGTTTTCTGGCGCACTTCAGGCCCGCCGTGGGGCTGTTGATCGAGACCGAGGTCTGGCCGCACTGGGTGCAGGGCTGCCGCGCCCAGGGCGTGCCGCTGTGGCTGGTCAATGCGCGCCTGAGCGCACGCTCGGCTCGTGGCGCCCAGCGCCTGCGCCTGCTGCTGCGCCCCGCCTACGCGGGCTTGAGCGCGGTGCTGGCGCAAACCGAGGCCGATGCGCAGCGCCTGCGCCAAGCCGGGGCGGCTGCGGTGCAGGTCATGGGCAACCTCAAGTTCGACCTGCAAACCGACGCCGCGCTGATCGAGCGCGGCCGCCACTGGAAGCAGGCCCTGGGCGGGCGGCGCGTGCTCATGCTCGCCAGCAGCCGCGCCGGCGAAGAGGCGCTGTGGCTGCAGACCGTGCGCGAGGCACAGCGGCACGGGCAGGAGCCGGGCCGGGCGCTTACCCCCCCAGCCGCCCCCCAGGCCCCTGTGCCCGCTGCTCCCCCAGCCTTGCC
Source organism: Pseudomonadota bacterium (assembly GCA_041694945.1). Classification (GTDB taxonomy): domain Bacteria; phylum Pseudomonadota; class Gammaproteobacteria; order Burkholderiales; family Burkholderiaceae_C; genus Serpentinimonas. The sequence goes on along the minus strand of JBGFRU010000007.1, from coordinate 44,519 downwards.
GCCCGATGCGCTCTGGCTGCTGGTGCCGCGCCATCCGCAGCGTTTCGACGCCGTGGCCGCGCTGCTGCACGAAGCCGGCCTGCGCGTCTGGCGCCGCAGCCAGTGGCAGGGCACCGAGCTGCCGCCCGAGGCGCGCGCGGCCCAGGTCTGGCTCGGCGACAGCTTGGGCGAGATGCAGGCTTACTACACGCTGGCCGATCTGGCCTGGCTGGGGGGCAGTTTTTTGCCGCTGGGCGGGCAAAACCTGATCGAAGCTGCGGCCTGCGGCTGCCCCATCGTCATGGGCCCGCACACCTACAACTTTCATGATGCCGCCACCCAGGCCGAACAGCTCGGCGCCGCTCAGCGCGTGCCCGACATGGGCGCCGCCCTGCAAGCCAGCGCCCAGCTGCTGCACGACGCCAGTGCCCACCGCGCCGCACAAAGCGGCTGCGCCGCCTTGTGGCAGCAGGGCCAAGGCGCCGCCCGGCGCTGCGCCGCCGCCGTGCTGGGTGTGTGGGCGCGCCCAGGCCCATGATGTTGCCATAGGCCGCCGGCAAGAAAACAGGCATGCAACCGAACCCTGCGGCTCACGAACAGGGCGCACGGATTCGGGGCTAAGATAGCGCCAGTGCCCTGAGCGCCCCAGCCCGCCCCGGCGCCCGCCGGCTTGTATGCTTGCCCCCACGAGACGCACGCCATGAACCCCTCCTTGCTCGCGCAGCGCTTGCTGGCCCTGTTTGTGGCCGCTGCGCTGGTGTTCAACTTTCCGCTCATCGCCTTGTGGGACAGCAGCGTCAAGTGGTGGGGCATTCCGCTGTTTGCGCTTGCCATGTTCACGCTCTGGGCGCTGCTGATCGCGTTGCTGGCCTGGCTGGTCGAGCGCAGCCCCGACTAGGCGGCTGGCCCGCAGCCACACGCCAGCCCCAGCGCCAGCCGCTCCACCCAGCCCCAGCGCCCAGGCCCCGCCTACCTCCTCAGAACTGGCCCAAGCCCCATGTCGCCCCTGCTGGTCATCGCGGTTGCCACGGCGTATATGTTGCTGCTGTTTGCGCTGGCGTTTTACGGCGACCGGCGCGCCGCGCAGGGGCGTTCGCTGGTGGGCAGCGCCTGGGTCTATGCGCTGTCGCTGGCGGTGTACTGCACCGCCTGGACTTACTTTGGCAGCATCGGCCGCGCCGCCACCGACGGGCTGTGGTTTTTGCCGATCTACCTTGGGCCGACGCTGGCCATGATTCTGGGCTGGGTGGTGGTGCGCAAGATGATCCGCATCGCCAAGACCTACCGCATCACCTCGATTGCCGACTTCATTTCCAGCCGCTACGGCAAGAGCCCGGGGCTGGCGACGGTGGTGACGCTGATCATGGTGGTCGGCATCGTGCCCTACATCGCCTTGCAGCTCAAGGGCATTTCGGTCGCCTACGCGGTGCTGACGACGCCGCTGGGCCAGCCGCTGGAGCAGGCGCAGACCTGGTGGCAGGACGGCACCTTCTACCTCGCGCTGGCGCTGGCGGGGTTTACCATCGTCTTTGGCGTGCGCCAGATCGACGCCAGCGAGCGCCACGAGGGCATGGTGGCAGCGATTGCGCTCGAGTCGCTGGTCAAGCTGCTGGCCTTCGTGGCCGTGGGCCTGTTCGTCAGCTTCGTGCTGTTCAACGGCGTGGGCGACATCTTTGCCCGCGCTGCCGCCGTGCCCGAAATGGTCGGCTTGCTCGAGCTGGGCGACGTGGGCGACTTTGCCTACGCGCAGTGGTTCACACTCACGCTGCTGGCGCTGCTGTCGGTGCTGCTGCTGCCGCGCCAGTTTCAGGTCATGGTGGTGGAAAACGTGGATGAGCGGCACCTCAAGCGCGCGGTCTGGGTGTTTCCGCTCTACCTGCTGCTGATCAACCTGTTTGTGCTGCCCATCGCCCTGGGCGGGATGCTGTACTTTGGCACCCAACCCGGCATGGCGGTCAACCCGGAGACCTTCGTGCTCGCGCTGCCGCTGGCCGAGGGCTGGCTGTGGCTGGTGCTGCTGGCCTTCATCGGCGGCTTTTCGGCCGCCACCGGCATGGTGATTGTGGACGGCATTGCGGTCTCGACCATGATCAGCAACAACCTGGCTGCGCCGCTGCTGCTGCGGCTGCAGGCGCGCCTGGGGTTGGCGCTGGACTTCAAGCGCTGGCTGCTCAACATCCGGCGCGGCGCGATCGTGCTGATTTTGCTGCTCGGTTACCTCTACTTCTACCTCGCCGGCGACGCCTACGCGCTGATGGGCATAGGGCTGATCAGCTTTGCCGCCGTGGCCCAGTTTGCGCCGGCGCTGTTTGGCGGCATGTACTGGAAGGGCGGCACGCGGCACGGCGCGCTGGCCGGGCTGCTGCTGGGGTTTGCGCTCTGGTGCTACACGCTGATGCTGCCTTCGCTGGCCAAATCGGGCTGGCTCGACGACGGCTTTTTGCTCCACGGCCCCTGGGGGCTGGCCTGGCTCAAGCCCGAAGCGCTGTTTGGCCTCAGCGGGCTGGACCACCTCACGCACGCGGTGTTCTGGAGCCTGCTGGCGAATGTAGGGGCTTATGTGCTGGTCTCGCTCTGGCGCAGCCCGTCGGCGCAAGAGACCAGCCAGGCGCTGCTGTTTGTCGATGTGTTCGAGCGCAGCAACAGCGCGGCGCAGCCGGTGTTCTGGCGCGGGCAGGCGCGGCTGGCCGATCTGTTGGCGCTGCTGGAGCGCATCCTGGGCCCCGAGCGCGCCCGCAGCGGCTTGGCCGAATACGCGCAGCAGCGCGGCGTGGCCCGCATTGAGCAGTTGCCGGCCGATGCGCTGCTGGTGCAGCAGGTGGAAACCCTGCTCGCCGGTGCCATCGGCAGCGCCTCGGCGCACGCCATGGTGGCCTCGGTGGTGCAGGCCGAAGCGCTCGAGGTCGCCGACGTGCTCGACATTCTGGAGGAATCCAACCGGCTGCGCCTGCACTCGCAGGAGCTGGAGCAAAAGTCGCTCTCGCTCGAGCGCGCCACGGCCGAGCTGCGCGCCGCCAACGAGCAGCTGCAGGGGCTGGACCGGATGAAGGACGAGTTCATGTCGGCCGTCACGCACGAGCTGCGCACGCCCCTGACCGCCATCCGCACCCTGTCGGAGCTGATGCGCGACGACCCGGACCTGGCGCCCGAGCAGCGCCAGCAGTTCATCGGAATCATCGTGGCCGAGACCGAGCGCCTGAGCCGCTTGGTCAACCAGGTACTCGACATGGCCAAGATCGAAGCCGGCCACGCCGACTGGCGGCACTGCGCCGTGGAGCTGGCGCCACTGCTGCGCCAGTCGTGCCAGACCACGGCCGAGCTGCTGCGCGACAAGGGCACCGAACTGTTGCTGGAGCTGCCCGCAGCGGGCACGCCGCCGCTGTGGGTGCAGGCCGACCCCGACCGGCTGACGCAAGTCATGCTCAACCTGATCAGCAACGCGGCCAAGTTTGTGCCCACACCCGGCGGGCGCATCGTGGTGCGGCTGGAGCAGCGCGGCAGCACGGCGGTGGTCACGGTGCAGGACAACGGCCCCGGCGTGCCGCTGGCCGACCAGCAGCGCGTGTTCGAGCGCTTCCGCCAGGGCAGCGACGGCCAGGGGCGGCTGCGCGGCACCGGGCTGGGGCTGCCCATCAGCCGCCAGATCATCGAACACTGCGGCGGCCGCCTGTGGCTGCGCAGCACGCCCGGGCAAGGGGCGTGTTTTGGCTTCGATTTGCCGCTGCGCCCGAGCTGAAGCTGCAGCGCGCCCGGCGGCCAGCAGCCAGCGCGGCGCAACGGTGCGCGTGCAAAGCAGCTGCAAAACCGGCCAATTCGGCGGCACAATGGCGTCGAGGAGACTACCACCATGGCGCACACCCTGCTGCTCGTCGATGACGAGCCCAACATTCTGATTTCACTCGAGTTCCTCATGAAGCGCGAGGGCTACCAGGTGCTGCTGGCGCGCGACGGCGTCGAGGCGCTGGAGCTGCTGGCGCAGCATCGGCCCGACCTGATTGTGCTCGACGTGATGATGCCGCGCAAAAACGGCTTCGAAGTCTGCCAGGAGCTGCGCGCCAACGACGCCTTCAAATCCATCCGCATCCTCATGCTCACTGCCAAGGGCCGCGACACCGACGTCGCCAAAGGGCTGGCGCTGGGGGCCGACGCCTACATGACCAAACCCTTTTCCACCCGCGAGCTGGTGGAAAAAGTGCGCTCCCTGCTGCCGGCGGGCTGAACATGGCCAGCCCCAAACCGACCGACAAGCGCTTGTGGTGGCTGCTGGGCGTGGCGGCGGCCGTTTCGGTGCTCTGGTTGCTGTTTACGCTCTGGCTCATCGGTGCCAGCCTCGGGGCCGCCGAGCGCGCCACGGTCTGGGCGCTGGTGGGCGAGCGCCTGCTGCTGGTCTGCCTGACCTGGGGCGCCGGCATGGGTGTGATCGCCTGGGGCCTCAAGCGCTGGTTCGAGCACTGGATCACGCCCTCGGTGCAACTGGCCGAAGAAGCGCAGGTGCTGCTGCGCACCGACGTGGTGCGCGAGCTGCGCCCCAAGGGCAACATCGAGACCAAGGAACTGGCCAAGCTGTTCAACCAGTTGGTGGCGCAGCGCGAGGACTTGCGCCACCAGATGCAGGCCAAGGTGCAGGCCGCCGCGCGCGACATCGAACAGGAAAAATCGCGTCTGGCCGCGCTCATGTCCGAACTCACCCAAAGCGTGGTGGTGTGCAACCTCGACGGCCGCATCCTGCTCTACAACCAGCGCGCCCGGATGCAGTTTCGCGCCCTCTCGCCCACACCGCAACTTGCAGGCGGCGCCGAGCTGATCGGTCTGGGGCGCTCGATCTACGCCGTGTTCGACCGCAAGCTGGTGGCGCACGCGCTCGAGAGCGTGCAGCAGCGCCTGCAGCGCGGGGCCGCGCAGCCCACGGCGCAGTTCGTCACCAGCACCCGCGCCGGGCAGCTGTTGCGCGTGCAGATGACGCCGGTGCGCAGCGTGGCCGATGCCGCAGCCCCGGTCGGGGGCGAGCCCGGTGCCGCGGCCGTGCCTGGGCCCCAGTCTGCCACCAGGTCGGCGCCACACGAGGCGCCCGCCCTGCAACTGGCCGGTTTCGTGCTCATGCTCGACAACATCACGCGCGAGTTCGAGGCCGAGGACGTGCGCGAGCGCCTGGTGCTGGGTCTGACCGAAGGCAGCCGCGCGGCGCTGGCCAATATGCGCGCGGCGGTCGAAATGCTCGACTACCCCGACCTCGAACCCGCGCTGCGCGAGCGCTTTCTGGCCGTGGTGCGCGACGAGGTGCAAAACCTGAGCGCGCGCGTGCAGCGCAGCAGCAGCGAGGCGGCCGCGGTTTTCCAGAGCCGCTGGCCGCTCGAAGACATGCTCGGCAGCGACCTGATCAGCGCCGCCGGGCGGCGCATCGAAGAAACGCTGGGCATCGCGCTCAACCAGAGCGAGGCCGACCCGAACCTGTGGCTGCGCATCGAGAGCTTCTCGATCATGCAGGCGCTGCTGTTTTTGGCCGCGCGCCTGCGCGACGAATTCGCCATCCGCCACTTCAGCCTGCGCCTGCGCCCCTCGAGCCAAGGGGCCGACAAGGCCGAGCTCGACCTGATCTGGAGCGGCGCCACGCTGAGCACCGAGACCGTGATGAGCTGGGAGATCGACCCGATGCGCATCGGCGCCGAGGCCAGTGCGCTATCGGTGCGCGAGGTGGTCGATCGCCACGGCGGCGCCTTCTGGCTGGAGCGCGACCGGGCCCGCAACCAGGCCTGGTTTCGCTTCTTGCTGCCCACTGCGGTGGCTCAGGAGCAACTCGACGGCGCCCACTACGTGCGCAGCGACAGCCGGCCCGAGTTCTACGATTTCGACCTCTTTCGCGTCAGCCCGCGCAGCCAGGCGCTCGACGACGTGGCGCTGGCCGATCTGTCCTTTACCGTGTTCGACACCGAAACCACCGGCCTCAACCCGGCCGAGGGCGACGAGATCATCCAGGTCGGTGCGGTGCGCGTGCTCAACGGCAAGTTGCTCCGGCACGAATGCATCGACCAGTTGGTGGATCCGCGGCGCGAGATACCGCCGGCCTCGATCCCCATCCACGGCATCACCCCGGACATGGTGGCGGGTCAGCCCGACATTTTTGCCGTGCTGCCGGCCTTTCACGCCTTTGCCCACGACACCGTGCTGGTGGCGCACAACGCCGCCTTCGACATGCGCTTCCTGCAGCTCAAGGAGCAGCCAACCGGGCTGGTGTTCGACCACCCGGTGCTCGATACGCTGCTGCTTTCGGCCGTGGTGCACCCAGGGCAGGACACGCACCGGCTCGAGGCCATCGCCGAGCGCTTTGGCGTGCACGTCATTGGCCGCCACACGGCGCTGGGCGACGCCATCGTAACGGCCGAAATCTTTGTGCGCCTGATCCCGCTGCTGGCCGAAAAAGGCATTCACACCCTGGGCCAGGCGCGCGCGGCGGCGCAGCGCACCTACTATGCGCGCATCAGGTACTGAAACGCTGGCGTCCGATGTGCGGCCCCAGGGCTGGCAGGCGGCCGATGCGCCGTGGCCGCCCGGCGTGGTGGCCGGCATCAGCGAGCGCGCGGGCGGCGTGTCGGCCGCGCCTTGGGACAGCTTCAACCTCGGCGACCACGTGGGCGACGCACGCGCCCACGTGCAAGCCAACCGCCAGCGCTTGGCCGCTGCCATCGGTTTGCGCCCGGTGTTCATGCGCCAGGTACACGGCAGCGCGGTGTTGCAGCTGCACCGCGACACCCCGGATGGCCTCACGGCCGACGCCTGCTGGACCGAGCAGCCGGGCTTGGCCTGCACCGTGCTGGTGGCCGATTGCCTGCCGCTGCTGCTGGCCGCGCCCGATGGCACCAGCGTGGCGGCGGTGCATGCCGGTTGGCGCGGCTTGGCCGGCGGGGCGGCGCATGGGACGCATGGGATGGGCGTGCTGGAGGCCCTGTGTGAGGCGTGGCCGGCGGCGCAGCAGCCCAGGCAGCGTGCTGCGATTCAGGTCTGGCTGGGGCCGTGCATCGGGCCGCAGCGCTTCGAGGTCGGGCCCGAGGTGCGGCAGGCTTTTGTGGCGCACGACCCGGCCGCCGCCGCCTGCTTCACGCCCTTGCCGCCTGCCACGGGCGCAGCGGTGGCGGCAGTGGAGGCTGAAGCTGAGCAGGCACAGGCACCCAAATACCTGGCCGACTTGCCCGCCTTGGCGCACCAGCGCCTGGTCGCGCTGGGTTTCGAGCGCGTCGCGGGCAACGACGGCAGCGCCCAGTGGTGCACCGCCAGCCAGCGCTCACGGTTCTTTTCGCACCGGCGCGATGGGGCTGTGCTCGGCGCCAGCGGGCGCATGGCGGCCTGCATCGGTCGCCGGGTCTGAATCGGGGCTGGATGCCAGGCCCAGCGACGGACTGCCGTGCGCGGGCGGCGGGCCCGCGCCAGGCTCGGTCGGGCCCGAGTCGGAGGTGGCGCTTGCGCAGGCTTGAGCCGCCAGGCGCGCTTTGCGCCGCAGCTTGCCCGTCATCAGGTAAACCATGAGGGCCATTGGCAGCAATCCGTAAAAAAACAGCGTCATAATGGCTGCAAGCACCGAACCCGTGGGGCTGGTGGCCACCGAAGCCGCCATCAGCACCACCACATAGAGCCAAGCGATGACGATCAGGTACAGAAACAACATATCGATTCCGAAGGGTTGGGGGTTCGAGGCAGACCTTGCCACGCCAACTGTAGCGCCTAGCGGCCTGGTGCCAGCGCTCGGGGCGCAGCGGATCGAAACCAGGAGCGTTACATGAACACCCCCCAAAACCCTTGGCTGCAAACCGCGCAGCAACTCCAGCAGTCGGCGCTGCAATACTGGGCTCAGATGCTGCAGCCCAGCCCCACCGCCGCCGCTCCAGTGCCCGGAGCGGCCCCGAATGCCGCTCCCTTTGCGCCTGCGGGCGGGGTCGATCTGAGCGAAATGCTCGCCAAAGTGGCGGGGCACCCGGTGCAGATCGAACCCACGCGGTTGCTGCAAATTCAGAGCGCATACCTCCAAGACTTGGCGCAGCTCTGGAGCCAAGGCTTGCAGGTCAAGCCGCCCCAGGACAAACGCTTTGCCGCCCCAGCCTGGAGCAGCAACCCGCTGTCGGCCTACGCCGCCGCGGCCTACCAGCTCAACGCCCGCACCCTGATGGCGCTGGCCGATGCCGTGCAGGCCGACGCCAAAACGCGTGCGCGCATCCAGTTTGCGGTGTTGCAGTGGATCGAAGCCAGCGCGCCCAGCAACTTTCTGGCCTTCAACGCCGAGGCGCAGCAAAAAGCCCTCGAAACCCAAGGCGAGAGCCTGAGCAAGGGCATACAGAACCTGCTGCACGACCTCGAGCAGGGCCACGTTTCGATGACCGACGAGAGCGCTTTCGAGGTCGGCAAAAACGTCGCCACCACCGAGGGCCAGGTGGTGTTCGAGAACGAGCTGTTCCAGCTCATCCAGTACAAGCCCCTGACCGCCAAGGTGCACCGGCGCCCCTTCCTGCTGGTACCCCCGTGCATCAACAAGTACTACATCCTCGACTTGCAACCCAGCAATTCGCTGGTGCGCTACGCCGTCGAGCAGGGCATGAGCACCTTCGTCTTGAGCTGGTGCAACCCCGACGCGGCGCTGGCCCACAAGACCTGGGACGACTACATCGAGGACGCGATCATCAAGGCCATCGCCGTGGTGCGCGAGATCACGCGCGCCGAACAGATCAACGCGCTCGGTTTTTGCGTCGGCGGCACCATGCTGGGCACGGCGCTGGCGGTGTTGGCGGCGCGCGGTGAGCAGCCGGTGGCCAGCGCCACTTTCCTGACCGCCTTCCTCGACTTCACCGACACCGGCGTGCTCGATGTGTTCATCGACGAAAACTTTGTCAGCCTGCGCGAGCAGCAGTTTGCCCAGGGTGGCCTGCTGCCGGGGCGCGATCTGGCCACCACCTTCAGCTTTCTGCGCCCCACCGATCTGGTCTGGAACTACGTCGTGGGCAACTACCTCAAGGGCGAAACCCCGCCGCCCTTTGACCTGCTGTACTGGAACTCCGACAGCACCAACCTGCCCGGCCCCTACTACGCCTGGTACCTGCGCCACACTTACCTGGAAAACCGCCTCTGCAAGCCGGGCTCGGTCACGGTCTGTGGCCAGCCCATCGACCTGGGGCGCATCGACATCCCGGTCTATATCTACGGCTCGCGCGAAGACCACATCGTGCCCATCGGCGGCGCCTACGCCAGCACCCAGCACCTGCCCGGCCCCAAGCGCTTCGTGATGGGGGCCTCGGGCCACATCGCTGGCGTCATCAACCCGGCCAGCAAGGGCAAGCGCAGCCACTGGGTGGGCTCATCCGAGCACTTTCCGCCCCGGCTCGATGACTGGCTGGCCAGCGCCACCGAGCGCCCCGGCAGCTGGTGGACGGACTGGGCCGAGTGGCTCAAGGGCCATGCCGGCGAACTGGTGGCCGCGCCCAAGGGCTACGGCAGCCGCAAATACAAAGCCATCGAGCCGGCGCCGGGCCGTTACGTCAAGGTCAAGGCCTGAAGCCACAGATTTTTCACTTCAACCGCAACAGGAGAGCAAACATGCAAGACATCGTCATCGTCGCCGCCGCCCGCACCGCCGTGGGCAAGTTTGGCGGCAGCCTGGCCAAGGTGAGCGCGCCCGAGCTCGGCGCTGCTGTGATCAAGGGGCTGTTGCAGCGCACCGGGCTGGCACCCGAGCAGGTCGGGGAAGTGATTCTGGGCCAGGTGCTGGCCGCTGGCGTGGGCCAAAACCCGGCGCGCCAGGCCATGCTCAAGGCCGGTCTGGCCAAAGAGACCCCGGCCATGACCATCAACGCCGTCTGCGGCTCGGGCCTGAAGGCGGTGATGCTGGCGGCGCAAGCCGTCGCCACCGGCGACAGCGAGATCGTGATCGCTGGTGGCCAGGAAAACATGAGCGCCAGCCCCCACCTGCTGCCCGCCAGCCGCGATGGCCAGCGCATGGGCGACTGGAAGCTGGTCGATTCGATGATCGTCGATGGCCTGTGGGACGTGTATAACCAATACCACATGGGCATCACGGCCGAAAACGTGGCCAAGGCGCACGGCATCACACGCGAGATGCAGGACGCGCTGGCCTTGGGCAGCCAGCAAAAGGCCGCTGCCGCCCAAGACGCCGGCAAGTTCAAGGACGAGATCGTGCCGGTGCTGATCCCACAGAAAAAAGGCGATCCGCTGGTCTTTGACAGCGACGAATACCTGAACCGCAAGAGCAACCAGGAGGCGCTGGCCGGCCTGCGCCCGGCCTTTGACAAGGCCGGCACCGTCACGGCAGGCAACGCCTCGGGCATCAACGACGGCGCTGCCGCAGTGCTGGTGATGTCGGCGGCCAAGGCGGCGGCGCTGGGGCTGACGCCGCTGGCCACCCTGCGCAGCTACGCCACCACCGGGCTGGACCCGAGCGTGATGGGCATGGGGCCGGTGTCGGCTTCGCAAAAAGCGCTGGCGCGCGCCGGCTGGGGCGTGGGCGACGTCGATCTGTTCGAACTAAACGAAGCCTTTGCGGCGCAAGCCTGTGCGGTCAACCTCGGGCTCGGGGTCGATCCGGCCAAGGTCAACGTCAACGGCGGCGCCATCGCCATCGGCCACCCGATCGGAGCCTCGGGCTGCCGCGTGCTGGTCACGCTGCTGCACGAAATGCAGCGCCGTGGCGCCAAAAAAGGCCTGGCCGCGCTGTGCATCGGCGGCGGCATGGGCGTGGCGCTCACCGTCGAGCGCTGAAACGCGTTTTTTCACCAATCAAACAGAGGAGCCTGAAATGAATCAAAGAGTCGCATACGTCACCGGCGGCATGGGCGGCATCGGCACCGCGATCTGCCAGCGCCTGGCCAAGGCGGGCTTCAAGGTCATCGCCGGCTGCGGCCCAACGCGCGACCACCAGAAGTGGATCGACGAACAGGCTGCGCTGGGCTACACCTTCCACGCCAGCGTGGGCAATGTGGGCGAGTGGGACTCCACCGTCGAGGCCTTCACCAAGGCCAAGGCCGAGCACGGCCCCATCGACGTGCTGGTCAACAACGCCGGCATCACGCGCGACCGCATGTTCCTGAAAATGAGCAAAGAAGACTGGGACGCGGTGATCACCACCAACCTCACTTCCATGTTCAACGTCACCAAGCAGGTGCTGCCCGATATGGTCGAGCGCGGCTGGGGCCGCATCATCCAGATTTCGTCGGTCAACGGCGAGAAGGGCCAGGCCGGGCAGACCAACTATTCGGCCGCCAAGGCCGGGATGCACGGCTTCACCATGGCGCTGGCGCAGGAAGTGGCGGCCAAGGGCGTGACGGTGAACACCGTCAGCCCAGGCTACATCGGCACCGACATGGTGCGCGCCATCCGCCCCGACGTGCTGGAAAAGATCGTTGCCACGATTCCGGTCAAGCGCCTGGGCACGCCGGAGGAAATCGGCTCCATCGTCACCTGGCTGGCGGGCGAAGACTCGGGCTTCACCACTGGCGCCGACTTCAGCTGCAACGGCGGCCTGCACATGGGCTGAAGCGCCCGCGTCCGCGGGCCGCTGCGGGTGCGGCGGCGCTCGCGGGTTCGGGTCAGTCGCTGGCTGGGTGCGCCTGCGCTGCCCGCACGCTGGCGGCCTGTTGCGCGGCCCCTTCCGCCGCCTGCTCGCCGCTGCGCACCGCGCCTTCGAGGGTGGCCGGGTAGGGGCCGCTCACATAGTCGCCCGCTGCCCACAGCCCGGGCCCGAGGGCGGCGGCGGGGCGCGTCAGGCCAGGCGTGCTGGCAAAGGTGGCGCGGCGCTCGATCACGCACTGGCGCACCTGCGCCTGCTCTAGGCCGAGCGCGTGCTGCGCTTGCTGCAGCAGCACGGTTTGCAGTTCGCTCTGGCTGCCGTCACAGGCGCTGGCGACCAGCGCCAGTTCAACCCAACCCTGGGGGCAGCCGCTGGCGCTGCCGGGCGCGCCCAGCAGCCGGTCGCGCCGAAACGCGTACTGCGCCGGAGCCTGCGCGCTGCTGCGCAAGGCCAGCATGGGGTGGGCGCTGGGCCAGGGGCGGCTCAGCACGCCGCCCACGTACAGGGTGGCAATGGCCTGGTGCTGCAGCGCTTGTGCAGTCTGTCGCCAGGCGTGCAGCTGGGCGCTTGCTTGGTCGGGCGGCAGCGTGCCGAGCAGGCGCGTGGCGGCGCTGGCCGGGGTGGCCAGGATCACGTGTTCGGCCTCGAAAACCTGGCCGCTGCTGCACGTCAGCCGCCAACCGCCAGCCGCAACACTTGGGGTGGCGGCTGCTGTTGCGCCATTCACGCCCCCAACCATGCCCGCAGCCACGCGCTCCAGGCTGAGCACGCGCTGGCCCGCCAAGGCCACCGCGCCGCGCTGTTGCAACCAGCGCACGGCGGGGCCGGGCAGCAGCGCGCCCAGGTCGCTGCGCGGCAGCAGCAGTTGCGCCGCGCGCCAAGGCGGGTGGCCGCGGCCGAGCAGGGCGTCGCGCAGCACGATCAGGAACACCTGGGCGCTGGCGGTTTGCGCCGGGGTGTTGAGCGCGGCCACGCACAAGGGTTCGATCAGCTCGTGCCAGACGCGCTCGGGCAACTCGGCGCACAAGTCGGCGACGCTGAGCTGCGGCGCGCACACAAATCCGGCGCGCTGCCAGTGCGCTGCCCAGCGCAGCAGGGCCAGACGCTCGGCCCAACTCCAGCCGCGCACGCTCAGCAGCGCGGCCAGGGTGTCGAACGGGGCCGGCCAGCGCAGCGCCCAGTCGGGTGTGGCCAGCCCGCCGCCTTCGGCAAAGCGCAGATCGAGCGGCATGGCGTGCAGGTGCGCGCCCAGGTCCAGCCCCAGGCGCTGCATCAGCCCCAGGGTGGCGGTGTAGGCCCCGATCAGGATGTGCTGGCCGTTGTCGAGCCGCGCGCCGTTCGGGCTTGCGCAAGCGCCATCGGTGTCCGGCTCAGCGCCAGGGCCAGATGGCGCACTCGAGGCGTTGGCGGCGTCGCCATGGCGCGCCAGCGTGCGCGCGCGCCCACCCCAGGTGCGCGTGGCTTCCAGCAGCGTGACGGCAAAACCCAATTCGCAGCCGCGCACCGCCGCTGCCAAGCCGGCCCAGCCGCCGCCGACGATCAGCATGCGCGCCCTCATGGCCGCTGGCCCAAGGGGGTGCGGTTGCGGCCTGGCCTCACAGCCGCCCCAGTGCCTGCACCTTCCAGGCAAGCCAAAACTTGGTCAGTGGCGTCAGGCGCACGCGCTGCGTGAGCACGCGCAGCGGAGCGGTGGCGATCTGCTGCAGCAGCCGGCGGTAGATGCTGGCCATCATCAGCCCGGGTTTTTGGGCGCGCCGGTCGGCAGCGGGCAGCAGCGCCAGCGCTTCGTCATAAACGCCGAGCGCGCGCGCTATCTGGAATTGCAGCAGCGCCGTGCAGCGTGCCTCAAAACCGGGTTCGGCCCCTTGGCCGCGCTTGAGCAGCTCGTGCGCCTTCACCTCGAAACGCTGCAACTCGTTGACCGGCAAGTAGATGCGCCCGCGCAGCGCGTCTTCGCCGACGTCGCGGATGATGTTGGTCAGCTGCAGCGCCAGCCCCAGGCGGTGCGCGTAGGCCGTGGTCTGGGCCGCGCTCTGGCCAAAGATGCGCGCCGCCACCTCGCCCACCACGCCCGCCACCAGGTGGCAGTAGCGCTGCAGGCCGGGGTAGTCGAGGTAGCGCGACTGCTCCAGATCCATCTGGCAGCCGTCGATGATCTGCAGCAGGTGCTCGGCCTCGATGCCGTAGGTCGCCAAGTGCGGTTGCAGCGCCTGCAGCGCCGGGTGTTCGGGCACGCCGTGGCCGGTGTCGAAGCAGCGCGCCACCTGCAGCCGCCACCAGTGCAGCTTGAGCTGCGCCACCGCCGGGTCGTGGACCTCGTCCACCACGTCGTCGATTTCTCGGCAGCAGGCGTAAAAGGCGGTGATGGCGGCGCGCTGGGACGGCGGCAAGAACAAAAAGGCGTAGTAAAAACTGCTGCCCGAGGCGGCGGCTTTCTGCTGAGCGTAGGCTTGCGGCGTCATGGTCGGGGGCGGCTGGCTGGCGGGGGCTGGCGACGTGGGGCTGCTAGGCCTGAGCAGGGTCAGCCGCGCCTGCCCGGCTCAGGTGCGAGTGGCGCATGAAGGCGTGGTAGAGCAAGGGCACCACGAACAGCGTGAGCACGGTCGAAAATGCCAACCCATAGACGATGCTGGCCGCCACCGGCCCCCACAGCAGGCTCTCGCCGCCCAAGCCCAAAGCCAACGAGGCCAGCCCGCCGATGGTCGTGCTGCTGGTGATGAGCACCGGCACCACGCGCCGCCGCGCCGCGTACAGGGTGGCGTGCAACACGCTCATGCCGGCGCGCAGTCGCTCGTTGGCGGCATCGATCAGCACGATGGCCGAATTGACCGCGATGCCGCCCAGCGCAATCACGCCGTACAGGGTGTAGAGCGAGAGCGGATTGCCTGAGAGCGCCAGCCCAAAAGCCACCCCGGCAAAGGCCAGCGGCACCGCCACCAGCACCATCAGCGGCTGGAAGTAGCTGCGAAACTGCGCTGCCAGAATCAGGTAGATCAGGCCGATGCCGAACAGGAACAGCACCCCCATCGCGTCCAGGCTTTCTTCGATGTCTTCGAGCTCGCCGGTGAAGTCGAGGTCGATGCCCGGGTGCTGGGCGCGGATGCGTTCCCAACCCGCCTTCACCTGCAGGTTGGCCTCACGGGTGTCGGTCAGTTCGCGGTCCAGGTTGGCCTGCACGGTGATGGTGCGACGCAGGTTGTAGTGCCGGATGGCCCCGCGTCCCGGCAGCACCTGCACCTCGACCAGGGTTCCCAGGCGCGCGATCTGGCCGTTGGGCAGCGCCACCGGTTCGTTGAGCAGCGCGTCCGGGTCGGGCCGCAGCCCCAGCGCCGAGCTGCTGCGCACCTTGAGCTCGATGCGGTCGCCCTGCAGCCGGGTAAAGGCCACCGTTTCGCCATCCACCGCCAGCCGCACCAGCCGCGTCACCTGCTGTGCGTTGAGGCCGAGCTCGCGCATGGCCTCGTGGTTCAGGCGCAGTTGCAGCAGCGGCCGGCCGGGCAGGTTGTCGTCTTGCACGTCTTGGGTGCCGGGGATGGCGCGCACCAGTTCCTTGATGGCTTCGGCGGCGCGTTGAATCTCGTCGAAATCGTCGCCGCGCACCCGGATGTTGATCGGCATGCCCGTAGGCGGGCCGCCGGTGAAGATGAAGAAGCTCTGCTCGCCCGGCGTGTCCAGGCCCTCGATGTCGGCGCGCATGGCCTCGACCACCTCCTGCACCTCGCGCGCGTCGCCCGTGCGCGGGTTGAGCGAGACAAAAATCTGGCCGAAGTTGTCGCCATACACCGGCTCGGTGTCGGTGAACATCAGCCCCGCCGTGCTCGAGACCGAGCGCGCCTCGTGCCCTTGTGCGGCCGGCCCCACGCCTTGCAGGCGCGCACGCACCGCCTGCTCCACCTGTTCGGTCACGGCCATGGTCTGCTCCAGCGTGGCGTCGGCGGGCATGTCCACGTTGACGTAGAAAGCGCGGATCGGGTCGAAGGCAAAGAACTGCACCCGCACCACCCCGACGGCGTACAACAGCCCCGCCAGCCCGATCACCGCCAGGGCCAGCGCCGAAAAGCGCTTGGGGCGGCGCAGCACGAAGGCCAGCCACTGCGTGTAGCGCAGCCGCAGGCCGCGGTTGAAGGCGTTGCGCCAGCGCTGCACGCGCGAGGGCGGCCGCTCGAAGCGCCCGCCCACCAGTTGCACGTGCACCGGCAGCATCCAGAACGCTTCGATGAGCGAGATCGCCAGCGCCAGCGTGACCACGAACGGGATGATGAACATGAAGTCGCCCACGATGCCGGGCAGCAGCATCAGCGGCATGAAAGCGGCCATGGTGGTGGCCACCGAGGCCAGCACCGGCTTCCAGACTTCGGTGATGCCATCGAGGCTGGCCTGCAAGGCCTTGTGCCCGCGCTCCATGCGGTAGTAGATCGATTCGGCCACCACCACCGCGTCATCGACCAGCATGCCAAGCGCGATCACCACCCCCAGCAGCACCGAGATGTTGACCGTATGGCCCAGCGGCGCCAGCAGGGCAAAGGTGCCCATGAGCGAAAACGGAATGCCCAGCGCCACCAGCGCGCCGATGCGCGAGCCCAGAAACAGCCAGCACACCGCCAGCACCATCAACATGCCGTAGAGCGCGTTGGTCTGCATGATGCCGATGGCCTCGCGCGTGGGCACAGTCTGGTCGTCGCTCAGTTCAAGCCGCAGGCCGTAGAGCGCCAGCGTCGGGTTTTGTGCCGCGATGTAGGCGTGCACCCGATCCACCAGTTCCAGGGTATTGGTGCCGGCGGTTTTGGTGAAGGGCATCGAAATCGACGGCTGGCCGTTGACCGAGGCCAGTTGCGCGGCCAGGGCGCGGTCGCGTTCGATGCGCGCCACGTCGCCCAGGCGCACCGACACGCCAGGGCGGCCGGCAGCGGCCACCGGCAGGCCGGCGAGCTCCGACGGGTCGAGCACCACCCCGCGCACGCTCACCGACCAGGCGCCGCCTTCGGTCTTGAGGGTGCCGGCGGCGCTGTCGCGCCACCAGAGGCGCAGCGCGTCGGCCACGTCGGTGGCGGTGAGTTGGTGTGCGGCCAGCGCCATCGGGTCGGGGCTGACGCGGATCACCGGGTCGCGCAACCCCGAGGCAAAGACCTGGTCGATGCCGGTGATGCGTTCCATGTCGGACCGGATGCGGCGGGCGTTGAGGCGCAGCGTTTCGTCGTTGGCCAAGCCGATGAGTTGCACGGTGGCGGTGGGGAAGCCGCTCGAGGAGGTGATCTCCATCACGCGCGGGTCGTTGGCTTCGGGGGGCAGTTCGGCGGTGGCGGCGTTTTGAATCTCGCGCCGCAAATCGTTCATGCGCTGGCTGAACACGCGCGGGCTGATCTCGTGAAAACGCACCAAGATGCTGGATACGGTCTCGCGCGAGGTCGAGGTGACGAAGCGCACGTCCGGGACGCCGGCGATGGCGTCCTCGAGCGGGTTGGTGACCAGCTGCTCGATGTCTTCGGCGCTGGCGCCGGGCAGCGTGGTGGTGATGGTGACCCAGTTGAAGTTGATTTCCGGGTCTTGCTCGCGCGGCATGCTCAGGTAGCTGAGCAGGCCGAGCAGAATCACCACCACGAAGGCGATGTTGGCCAGCGGGTGGTTGGTGAGCAGGGAGCGCAAGAAGTTCATGGGCTGCAGGCGGGGGTGCGCTTCAGTTCAGGGCCTGGCCGTCGGTGAGCGCTGCCTGCCCGCGCACCACCACTTGGGTGTCGGGGGGCAAGGTGGTGGCCGCAGCGCGCCCTTCCTGTGCCCCGGGCAGGCTGATGAAGCGCGCCTGCTGGCCCTGGCGCACGAAGATGCCCAGCGCTTCGCCCCGGCGCACCATCAGGGCCGCCGGGATGTGGGGCTGTGGGTCGCGCCAGCGCAGCACGCCGCTGCTGCCCGGCGGCGCAGTGCCTGTGGCCGCGCCAGGGTCGGTGCCCAGGGCGTCATGGGCCCAGCCCAGGCGCACGGCCTGGGTGCGGTTGGCGGCCTGCACGGTGGCGCTCACGCGCAGCAAGCGCAGCGGGTGCACGAATGCGCTGCCCTGGGGCTGGAACTGCCACGCCCCGGCACGGCGCAAGCCCGGCACCTCGGCCGGCGGCACGTGGGCCTGCACCTCGGCGGCGCCGCTTTCGGCGAGCACGAACAGCGGCGTGCCGGGTGCCACCGTTTCGCCCACTTGCGCCGTGCGTTGCACCACGGTGCCGGCAAAAGGGGCCAGCACGCGGGTGCGCTCGAGCTGGCGCCGGGCGCTGCGCAGCTGCGCTTCGGCGCTGGCCAGATCGGCCTGCTGCAGCGCCACCTCGGTTTCGCGCTGCGTCAGCGCTTCCTTGGAGAAAAAGCCTTGCGCCACCAGGTCGCGGGCGCGTTGCAACTGCGCCAGCCCCAGCTGCAAGCGCGACACGGCGGCGTCGCGTCCAGCCTGGGCGCGTTGCAGCGCCAGTTCGTGGTCGGTGGGGTCGATTTGCAGCAGCAGATCGCCGCGCCGCACCGTGGCGCCCACATCGGCGCCCCAGCTCAGCACCCGCCCGCCCACTTCGGCGCTCAGGCGCGACTCGTTGCGCGCCAACACGGTGGCGGCGGCGCTGCGCTCGGGCTGCAGCCAGACGCTGTCGAGGCGCGCGGTTTGCACGCTGGCGGCCGCGGCGGGGGCTGTTTGGGGGCTTGGGCTGCCTGCGGTTTGGCCCAGGGCCGGGCTGGCGCTCAGAAGTGCAAACCCAAGGACCGCAGCCAGCGTGGTGGCGGCCATGGGCCAGGCAGCCCGCGTGGGCAGGGTCGCCTGCATGCGCGGGGCGATTGGGCGGCGGTTCATGGGGCGTTTTCCTGATGGGGCGCAAAAGGCGGGGGCGGGGGCAGGGCGGCGGCGGGCCGCCACAGCGCACGCCACAGCAGCAACGGGGCGTCGGGGGCGCGCAGACGCGGTCGCTGGCACCAGGTGCGGCCCCCCAAGGCTTCTATTTTGTCCAAAATCCGCAACCCCCCTTGCACCACCAGGCGCAGTTCCCAGCCGACGCGGCCGGGCAGGCGCCACGCCAGCGGGGCGCCCTGGCCCATCAGGGCGCGGGCGTGCGCGCACAGTTCCAGCACCATGGCTTGCGCCTGCGGCTGGGCAGCGGCGCCGGGGTGCAGGTTGGCCAGTGCCACCCCGTGGCGTTGCAGGGCAGCCAAGGGCAGGTAGTGGCGCTGGCGCGGCAGGTCGAGGCTCAGATCCTGCCAGAAGTTGATCAGTTGCAGCGCGCTGCAGATGGCGTCGCTCTGCTGCAGCGAGCGCTCGTCGCGCACGCCATAGAGGTGCAGCAGCAAGCGCCCGACCGGGTTGGCCGAGCGGCTGCAGTAGCCCAGCAGCTCGGGCAAGTCGGCGTACCACTGGCCGTTGGCGGTGCGGCGCACGTCTTGCTCAAAGGCATCGAGCAGGTGCAGCAGCGGTTCTTGCGGCAGCTGCCAGGCGTGCACCTGCTGCGCCAGCGCCGGCATGATGTGCGGCCAGCGCCAGCCGCCCGCAGCCGGCGTTGCAGCCGGTGCCACCGCGGCCAGCAACTCGGCGCGGTAAGCCTGCAACTCGAGCAGGCGCTGCGCTGCGCTGGCGTTGCCCTCGTCGGCAATGTCGTCGGCGCAGCGCGCAAAGGCGTAGATGGCCCGCACCGGCGCACGCAAGGCCGGCGGACACAACCACGACGCCACCGGAAAGTTTTCGTAGTGCGCCACACCATGCACAGGGTTTGCCATCGGATCGATTATGCCGCGCCCGGATGCTCGGTGCGTGTCATGCACGGTGCGTGTCTTGGGCCCAGCTGTCGCGGGCCAAGCGTGGGCGGCCTTACAATCTCGCTTTTTCCCGCGTCCACCCAAGGTCAACCTTGCCAGGGCGCGGTCGGGCGCGCGGGTGGCGAAATTGGTAGACGCACCAGGTTTAGGTCCTGACGGTGGCAACACTGTGGGGGTTCGAGTCCCCCCCCGCGCACCACGAAAAAGAATATCCTCATCCCGAACACCGGGGGCCCTGGGCTTGCAGCCCGGCCCTTCACAGGAGTAATCAGCATGGCCGTCACCGTTGAAACACTGGACAAGCTCGAACGCAAGATCACGCTCGAGCTGTCGCTGGAGCAGATCAACCAGGAGGTGCAAAACCGCCTCAAGCGCATGCAGCGCCAAGTCAAGCTCGACGGCTTCAGGCCCGGCAAGGTGCCGCTGAGCGTGGTGCAAAAGCGCTACGGGGGCTCGGTGCACTACGAGGTGATGAACGACCAGCTCGGCCAGGCCTTCCAGTCCGCAACCCAGGAAGCGCAGTTGCGCGTCGCCGGCACCCCGAGCCTCAACGCAAAAGAAGGGGCGCCAGAAGGCGCGGTGGCCTTTGAGGCGGTGTTTGAGGTCTATCCAGAAGTCAAGATCGGCGACCTGGGCGCGGCCACGATCGAAAAGTTCAGCGCCACGGTGGACGAGGCGGCCATCGAGCGCACGCTCGAGATCCTGCGCAAGCAGCGCCGCACCTTTGTGGCCCGCGCCGCCGACGAGCCGGCGCAGGAAGGCGACCAGGTTCGCATCGACTTCGAAGGCAAGATCGACGGCGAGCCCTTCGAGGGCGGCAAGGCCGAGGGCTTCCAGTTCGTGCTCGGTGAAGGCCAGATGCTCAAAGAGTTCGAAGAGGCCGTGCGCGGCATGCGCGTGGGCGAGTCCAAAACCTTCCCGCTCAACTTCCCGGCCGAGTACCACGGCAAAGACGTGGCGGGCAAGCAGGCCGATTTTCTGGTGACGCTGCAGCAGCTCGAAGCGGCGCAATTGCCCGCGGTGGACGACGAGCTGGCCAGCGCCCTCGGCGTGCCCGGGGGCAGTGTGGAGGCGCTGCGCGCCGACATCCGCAAAAACCTCGAGCGCGAAGTCAAGTTCCGCCTGCAGATGCGCAACAAGTCGGCGGTGATGGACGCGCTGCTGGCGCAGTGCGAGCTCGATGTGCCAAAATCCAGCGTCGCGGCCGAGGTCGAGCGCCTGATCGAGGGCGCGCGCGCCAACCTCAAGGAGCGTGGCGTCCAGGGTGCCGATCAGGCCCCGATCCCGGCCGAGCTGTTCCAGGCCCAGGCCGAGCGCCGCGTGCGCCTGGGGCTGGTGGTGGCCGAACTGGTCAACGCCAACCGCCTGCACGCCACGCCGGAGCAGGTCGATGCCCACATCCAGGAGCTGGCCAGCTCGTACGAGAGCCCGGCCGATGTGGTGCGCTGGTACCAGAGCGACCGCCAGCGCCTGGCCGAAGTGGAGGCCATTGTGCTGGAAAACAACGTCACCGAGTTCGTGCTGGCGCGCGCGCAGGTGAGCGACAAGGCGATTGCTTTCGACGAACTGATGGGTAAGGGCTGAAACCATGAGCGCACTTCACACACAAGCCCTGGGCATGGTGCCCATGGTGATCGAGCAGTCGGGCCGCGGCGAGCGCGCCTACGACATCTATTCGCGCCTGCTCAAGGAGCGCGTGGTGTTTCTGGTGGGTGAAGTCAACGACCACACCGCCAACCTGGTGGTGGCGCAGCTGCTGTTCCTCGAGAGCGAAAACCCGGACAAGGACATTTCGCTCTACATCAATTCACCCGGTGGCAGCGTGAGTGCGGGCATGTCGATTTTCGACACCATGAACTTCATCAAGCCCGAAGTGTCCACGCTGTGCATCGGCATGGCCGCCAGCATGGGGGCTTTTCTGCTCGCGGCCGGGGCCAAGGGCAAGCGTTTTTCGCTGCCCAACTCGCGCGTCATGATCCACCAGCCGCTGGGCGGCGCACGTGGGCAGGCGACCGACATCGAGATTCATGCGCGCGAGATCCTGCGCTTGCGCGCCGAGCTCAACCGCATCCTGTCCGAGCGCACCGGGCAGGCGCTGGAAAAAATCGAGCGCGACACCGAGCGCGACTACTTCATGTCGGCAGCCGAAGCGGCCGAATACGGTCTGATCGACAAAGTGATCGACAAGCGCGGGTCTTGACCAGCCCTGCACGGCCCATCCCTGTCTTGCAGCAGGGTGGCCGCGAAGGCGCTATGATGGCGCGCAACCCATCCCTTGATGCCACGAGAACCCAACCCAGGCGCGCCCCCATGCCCGAACGCAAAGGCCCCACCAGCCCGAAAAACCTGTTCTGCTCTTTTTGCGGCAAGAGCCAGCACGAGGTCAAGAAACTCATTTCCGGCCCTTCGGTGTTCATCTGCGACGAGTGCATCGCGCTGTGTGCCGACATCATGCGCGACGAACTGCCGCAGACTGCCATGGGCAAGGGCGGCTCTGGCGCCGACGCGCTGCCGACGCCGCTGCAAATCAAGCACCACCTCGATCAATACGTGATCGGCCAGGAGGCGGCCAAGAAAACCCTGTCGGTGGCGGTTTACAACCACTACAAGCGCCTGCGCCATCGCGATCATTCGGGCAAGGACGACGTCGAGCTGGCCAAAAGCAACATCCTGCTCATCGGCCCCACCGGTTCGGGTAAAACGCTGCTGGCCGCCACCATGGCGCGCATGCTCAACGTGCCCTTCGTCATGGCCGACGCCACCACGCTCACCGAGGCCGGCTACGTGGGCGAGGACGTGGAAAACATCATCGCCAAACTGCTGCAAACCTGCAATTACGACCCCGAAAAAGCGCAGCGCGGCATCGTTTTCATCGACGAAATCGACAAGATCACGCGCAAGTCCGAAAACCCCTCCATCACTCGCGACGTCTCGGGCGAAGGCGTGCAGCAGGCGCTGCTCAAGCTGGTCGAAGGCACGGTGGCCTCGGTGCCGCCACAAGGCGGGCGCAAGCACCCGAATCAGGACATGATTCAGGTCGACACCTCCAACATTCTGTTCATCTGCGGCGGCGCCTTTTCGGGCTTGGAAAAGGTCATCGATGCGCGCACCGAAAGCGGGGGCATCGGCTTTGGCGCCACGGTCAAAAGCAAGCAGCAGCGCAGCCTGAGCGAGGTCTTTGCCGAAGTCGAACCCGACGACCTGGTGCGCTTTGGTCTGATCCCCGAGCTGGTCGGGCGCCTGCCCGTGGTCACGGCGCTCGACGAACTGGGCGAGGAAGCCCTGATCGACATCCTGACCGAGCCCAAAAACGCCGTGGTCAAGCAGTTTGCGCAGCTGCTGCACATGGAGGGCGTGGAGCTCGAGGTGCGGCCGGCGGCGCTCAAGGCGATTGCGCGCCACGCCATGAAGCGCAAAACCGGCGCCCGTGGCCTGCGCTCCATCCTCGAACAGGCGCTGCTCCAGACCATGTTTGAACTCCCGAGCCTGAGCAACGTCGAAAAGGTGGTGGTCGATGAAACCACCATCGAAGACGGCAAACCGCCGCTGCTGGTCTACCGCGAGGCTGCGCGCCAGGCCTGAGCCTGCGCCTGGGCCGTGGTGCGCCCGCTGCGCACGATCAGGCCTGGGCAAATTTGCTGCGGCAGGCGCCTTGTTTCGCGCCTGCGCGCCCCCACATGGCAGCCATAGATTGAGGTACAAAGATGTCTGGACACCCCACCCTGCCCAACCAGCCCCTGACGCTGCCGCTGTTGCCCCTGCGCGACGTGGTGGTGTTTCCGCATATGGTGATCCCGCTCTTCGTCGGCCGGCCCAAGAGCATCAAGGCGCTGGAAGCGGCGATGGAGTTTGACCGGCGCATCGTGCTGGTGGCGCAGAAAACCGCCACCAAAGACGACCCGACGCCGCAAGACCTGTTCGAAGTCGGCTGCGTCGCCAGCATCCTGCAGATGCTCAAGCTGCCCGACGGCACCGTCAAGGTGCTGGTCGAAGGGGTGCAGCGCGCGGTCGTGCAGCGGCTGCACGAAAGCGAGTCGCACTTCGAGGCCGAGGTGCTGCCGGTCAGCACCGACGACGAGTTCGCACAGGTCGATGCCACCGAACTCGAGGCGCTGCGCCGCGCGGTGATGCAGCAGTTTGACCAATACGTCAAGCTCAACAAGAAGATCCCGTCCGAGATCCTCACCTCCATCGCCAGCATCGATCACCCCGGCCGACTGGCCGACACCATCGCCGCGCACCTGCCCTTGCAGCTCGAGGCCAAGCAAAAGGTGCTCGACCTCAACCCCATCGTGGCGCGGCTCGACAACCTGTTTGAGCAGCTCGAGCGCGAGGTCGATATCCTCAACGTCGATAAGCGCATCCGCGGCCGCGTCAAGCGCCAGATGGAGAAAAACCAGCGCGACTTCTACCTCAACGAGCAGGTCAAGGCGATCCAGAAAGAGCTCGGTGAAGGCGAGGAGGGCGCCGACATCGAAGAGATCGATCGCAAGATCAAGGCCGCCAAAATGCCGCCCGAGGCGCGCAAAAAGGCCGAAGCCGAGCTCAAGAAACTCAAGCTGATGTCGCCCATGTCGGCCGAGGCCACGGTGGTGCGCAACTACATCGACGTCCTGAGCAACCTGCCGTGGAGCAAAAAAACCAAGATCAAGCACGATCTGGGCTTTGCCGACCAGGTGCTCAACGAAGACCACTACGGCCTGGACAAGGTCAAGGACCGCATCCTCGAATACCTGGCGGTGCAGCAGCGCGTGGACAAGGTCAAGGCGCCGATCCTGTGCCTGGTCGGGCCACCGGGGGTGGGCAAGACCTCGCTCGGGCAGTCGGTGGCGCGCGCCACCGGGCGCAAGTACGTGCGCATGGCGCTGGGCGGGATGCGCGACGAGGCCGAAATCCGTGGCCACCGGCGCACCTACATCGGCGCGCTACCGGGCAAGGTGCTGCAAAACCTGAGCAAGATCGGCACCCGCAACCCACTGTTTTTGCTCGACGAGATCGACAAGCTCGGGATGGACTTCCGGGGCGACCCGTCGTCGGCGCTGCTCGAGGTGCTGGACCCAGAGCAGAACCACACCTTCAGCGACCATTACGTCGAAGTCGATTTCGATCTTTCCGACGTGATGTTCGTGGCCACCTCGAACACGCTCAACATCCCACCGGCGCTGCTGGACCGCATGGAGGTGATCCGCCTGTCGGGCTACACCGAAGACGAAAAAGCCCACATCGCGCTCAAGTACCTGCTGCCCAAGCAGCTCAAGAACAACGGCATCCGCGCGGGCGAGCTCGATCTGAGCGAGGCGGCGGTGCGCGATGTGGTGCGCTACTACACCCGCGAGGCCGGCGTGCGCGCGCTGGAGCGCGAGCTGTCCAAAATCTGCCGCAAGGTGGTCAAGGGGCTGCTGCTCAAAAAATACACCGCTCCGGTGCAGGTCACCCCCGACAACCTGGCCGATTTTCTGGGGGTGCGCAAATACACCTTCGGCCGCGCCGAACAGAACAACCAGGTCGGGCAGGTGGTCGGGCTGGCGTGGACCGAAGTCGGCGGCGATTTGCTCACCATCGAGGCCGCGCTCATGCCCGGCAAGGGCAATGTCACGCGCACCGGCCAGTTGGGTGAGGTGATGAAAGAGTCGGTCGAGGCCGCGCGCACGGTGGTGCGCAGCCGCGCGCGGGTGCTGGGCATCAAGACCGAAGCCTTCGAGAAGAACGACATCCACATCCACGTGCCCGACGGCGCCACGCCCAAAGACGGCCCCAGCGCCGGCGCCGCCATGACCACGGCCATCGTCTCGGCCCTGACCGGCATCCCGGTGCGCGCCGACGTGGCCATGACGGGCGAGATCACGCTGCGCGGCGAAGTGACCGAAATCGGCGGCCTCAAAGAAAAACTGCTGGCGGCGCTGCGTGGCGGCATCAAAACGGTGCTGATCCCACAAGCCAACCTCAAGGACCTGAGCGAAATCCCCGACAACGTCAAGGCCGGGCTGGAGATCGTGCCGGTGCAGTGGATCGACCGCGTGCTGGAGCTGGCGCTGGAGCGCCTGCCGCTGCCTTTGACGGCCGAGGAGGAGGCGGCGGCTGCGGCCCCCACCGTCACCCCGGCGGCGGTGGCGGTTGCCGATCCCGCAGGCGCCGCGTCCCTGAAGCACTGAGTGCGGCGCCGGTGCTTCCGGCCAGCGCTGCGGCTATTTTTGTGGCTGGCGTGTGTGAAGGGGCCGAATTTCGGTATACAATAGCGGTTCTGCAGTCGGGCGGCGTCAATGGTGCCGCAACAGGCTGCAAGATGCGGGAATAGCTCAGTTGGTAGAGCGCAACCTTGCCAAGGTTGAGGTCGCGAGTTCGAATCTCGTTTCCCGCTCCAGTGGTTTTGGTGGCAAACAACCTGCCGTGGCGGCTCGGGTTTGCACCGTGCGGTGCAGCGCTCAGCGCTAGGCCAAGTTTGCAAAGGCGCGGTAGCAAAGCGGTTATGCACCGGATTGCAAATCCGTGTAGGTCGGTTCGACTCCGGCCCGCGCCTCCAACAAATCCAAATAAATCAGCAGCTTACAGGGTTGCATCGACGCAGCAAGGGCCATTTCTGGCCCTTTTTTGCTTCCAGGTGCCCAGTTTTGTCCCCGTCGTGCCGGCGCGATACCAGCGCGCTGGCGCTGCTGCTCAATCCTTGACCCCCAAAAAGATCGATTAACCTCCAACCAGGACTTCCAGCTTTCGATTGGTACGGCGCAAGGGGGGCAGGTCACACGTTCAGGCTCAAGCGTCACTGGAATGACGGAGCCGGCTCCAGGCTCATACCTCGTTGGACTAGACCATGCCTTGCCAAACATTGAATTAAGGCGTATAAACACCGGTACACACAAACACCGTGCTGGAGGGTTTTATGAACACCACCGTTCGCTGGAACGTCGCTGTGTCGCCGGAGGTGGATCAGTCCGTGCGCATGTTCATGGCCGCGCAGGGCCGTGGCCGCAAGGGCGACCTGTCGCGCTTCATCGAAGAAGCGGTGCGTGCCTACCTGCTGGAGCGCGCCGTGGAGCAGGCCAAGGCTGCCGCTGCTGGTGTGAGCGAGTCGGAGCTGGATGATCTCATCGACGAGGCGGTGCAATGGGCGCGTGAACACTGATGCGCGTCATACTCGACACCAACGTGCTGCTCGGCGCGTTGATTTCGCCCCACGGGCCGCCCGATGCCATTTACCGTGCCTGGCGCGCGGCGCGGTTTGAGCTGGTGACTGCGGCCGAGCAGCTCGACGAGCTGCGGCGGGCCAGCCGTTACCCCAAGCTCAAGGCCCTATTGCCCGCGCACCGTGTCGGGGCGATGGTCAACAACCTGCAGCGCGCCATCGTTGTGCAGGCACTGCCGCCGCTGCCGGTGGGCGTGGGCACCAACGACCCCCACGACGCCTTCCTGCTGGCACTGGCCTTGGCTGGTGCAGCCGACTTTCTGGTGACCGGCGACCGCCGCGCCGGGCTGCTTGAGCGTGGCAGCTTTGGGCGCACACGCATCGTGACGCCAGCCACCTTTTGCGCGGAGGTGCTTTGAGCCCCAAAACATGCCGATGGTGGGCATGGGGCGCGTTCGCTGGCGGGTGTGGGGTGAAGGCCAAAACCGGCGCACAAACACCGCGCTGGAGGACTGCATGTACACCGTTGGCGCTTTCTAACGCACCGCCACTTTGGATTGGTTGGCTTGGGCTTGGGCGCTGCGGACTGCCGCGGCTGCCGTTGGGCGCTGGGCGGCTTGCTGCGCCGACCTGGGGGCAGCGGCGCGGGTCGCTGGGCTGCTGCGGGCCGGGGCACTGGCGGCGCGGCTGGCGGCCGGGGCGCGCTGCTGGACGAGCAGCACCTGTCCGGTGCGCAAGGTGGCGTTGGGGCGCAGGTTGTTCCAGCTGCGCAGGTTGGCCACGCTCACGTTGTGGCGGCGCGCCAGCGCCGAGAGGGTGTCGCCGGCGCGCACGGTGACGCGGCTTTGACGCGTCGGGGGTGCCGCGCCGGATGCAGGGCGGGTGTCGTCGCGCCCAAGCAGAATCTGGCCACCGTCGGCGATGTGTGCGGGCACGTCGGCGTTGTGGCTGCCTTGGCGCGGCACCAGCAGGGTGGTGCCGGCGCGCAACTGGCTGGCGCGGCGCGGGATGTCGTTGACCGCGCGCAGACGTGCCTCGCTCAGATCGTGGCGCTGTGCGGCTTGGGCCACACTCATGCCTTCGGGCACGCGCCAGGCAGTCCAGGTGGCCCACGGGCCCTGGTGCGCGCGCAGGCGCTGTTGAAACAGCAGCGCGTTGTCCCACGGCAGCAGGATGGTGGGGGTGCCCGCGGCCATGATCAACGGTTTGTCGTGCGCCGGGTTGAGCTGGCGAAAGTTTTCGACGCTCACATCGGCCAGCTCGGCCACCAGCGCCACGTCGATGTCGCGCTCCAGGGTGACGCTGTCGAAGAAGGGGTGGTTGCCGATCAGCGGCAATTCGATGCCCAAACGCTGCGGATCGCGGATCAGGTTTTCGATGGCCTGCAGCTTGGGCACGTAGTTGCGCGTTTCGTTGGGCATGCGCAGGTCGAGGTAGCCGGTGCCCAAGCCAGCGGCGCGGTTGGCGCGGATGGCGCGCTGCACGTTGCCGTTGCCCCAGTTGTAGGCCGCCAGCGCCAGCTGCCAGTCGCCAAACATGCGGTGCAAGCGCTCCAGGTAGTCGAGCGCGGCGTGGGTGGAGGCGAGCACGTCGCGGCGGTCGTCGCGAAAGGCGTTTTGCATCAGGTCGAAGGAGCGCCCGGTGGCGGGCATGAACTGCCACAGCCCGGCCGCCTTGACCGGCGAGACCGCCCGCGGGTTGAAGGCGCTCTCGATGAAGGGCACGAGCGCGAGTTCCATCGGCAGGCCGCGGCGCTCCACTTCTTCGACGATGTGAAACAGGTATTTGCTGCTGCGCAACACCATGCGCTCGAGGTTTTGTGGCCGTTCGGCGTGCCAGCGCTCGTGCCGCTCGACGAGGTCGGTTTCCAGGTCGGGCATGGCAAAGCTGCGCCGCATGCGCTCCCATAGGTCGCGCGGGGCTTCCAGGGGGGTCACCGCCACCGCCGTGCTGGCGGCGTCGCTGCTGCCCAGTGCGAGCAAGGGGCCGCTGGGAATGATCGGGCGCAAACCGAGGCTGCCGCCCGATTGGGCCAAGCCCAGCGGAGGGGGATGATCGGCCGCGCCTTGAAGCATGGCGGCGGTGCCGAAGGGGGCGGTGCCGAAGGGGGCCGATTGGGCGGACTGGAGGGTGTGCTGGCCACCGCCAGTGCCGCCAGTGCCGCCGGGGGTGGCGCAGGCACCCAGCACCAGGGCGGCTGCCAGGGGCAGCACCAGGCGCAGGGTGTGGCGGGCTATGTTTGGGGTAATGGTTGTCATCAGCTGGTTATCTGTCGCAAATGGTGGCGATTATCGGGCTGGTTGCAAAGCGTTGGCAAGCGCGCCACGGCCCGCTCGGGCGCGCAGGCGCTTGGGTCGGGGGCGCTGGGCTCAAGCAAAACCGTCTTTGTACCGCCGCAGGGCGGCAAAGGCGCGCACATCGGCAAGGTGGCTGGCAAGCGGTGCGCCCAGGGCCGCATCCGCATCGAGGCCAGCCAGTGCGAGCTTGGGGGCCAGCCGTTGGAGGGCCTGGCGCAGCGCGGGTTCCCGGCTGCGCAGAAAGGGGTTGAGTGCGCGCTCGATCCCGATGCGGCTGGGCAGGGTGGGGCGGCCGGCCTGGCGCTGGCGCTCGCACCAGCGCTGGTGGTCGGCCAAGCCCGGGTGTTCGGGCTCGAGGGCGCGCGCAAAGCGCAGGTTGGCGAGGGTGTATTCGTGGCTGCAGCAGACCAGGGTGCCGTCGGGCAAGGCGGCCAACCGATCCAGGCTGGCCAACATCTGCGCCGGGCTGCCCTCGAACAGGCGGCCGCAGCCGAGGGAAAACAGGGTGTCGCCGCAAAACAGCAGGCCCTCGGAGCCGAGCGGCTGGCCGCGCGCCGAGGCGGGTGCGGGCGCGCTGGCGGGTGCGGGAGGGCTGGCGGAGTGGGGCGCGCCCTGCGCTGGGCTGGAGCGGCTGGCCAAAGCAAGGCCCGCGCAGTACCAGGCGATGTGGCCAGCGGTGTGGCCAGGCACCTCGATGACCTCAAAGGAGCGGCCGAGCAGCGCCAGGCGCTCACCGCCGCGCACGCGCTGCACGCCATCGGGCAAAGGCTCGCCGGCTGGCCCCCAGGCCGGCGCTGCCGTGGCCGCACGCAGGGCGGTCACGCCGCCGGTGTGGTCGCCGTGGTGGTGGGTGAGCAAAATGCCCGCCAGTTGCAGGCGCTGCCCCGCCAGCCAAGCCAGCACCGGTTCGGCCTGTCCGGGGTCTGCGACCCAAGCCTGGGCGCCGTCGTGCAGGGCCCAGATGTAGTTGTCGGTCAGGGCCGGGATGGGGTGCAGCAGGTGCGTCGTCATGGCCACGATTGTCGGTCAGGCGCGGCGTTGCCGCGCTGCTTGCCCCGGCGCGCTGGTGGACAATCGTGGCTCAGGCTCAACCCCACTCCCGAACTCAAAGGTGCGCGCGTGCTGGACCGTTTCTTGGATGCGCTGTGGCTGGAAGATGGGCTGGCGCCGCTGACGCTGGCCGCCTACCGCAGCGATTTGCAGCAGTTGGCCGACTGGCTGGCGCAGCGCCGCGCGCAGCCACCTGCATCGGCCGCATCGCCTGCATCGGCTGCATCGGCCGCCCCTGCGCAGTCCGGCCGCGCTGCCGACCCGCAACCGGCCCCGGCCACCACGCTCGAGCAGGCGCAAGAGGCCGATTTGCTGGCTTATCTGGCCGCTTGCCACGGCAGCAGCCGCGCCAGTACCGCCAACCGGCGCCTGAGTGTGATCAAGCGCTACTACCGCTGGGCGCTGCGCGAAGGGCTGCGGGAGGCTGACCCGACGCTCGGGCTGCTCAGCGCCCAGCGCGCGCTGCGCGTGCCCAAAACGCTGAGCGAGGCGCAGGTGGAGCGGTTGCTGCAAGCGCCGGATACGGCCGAGCCGCTGGGCTTGCGCGACCGCGCCATGCTCGAGCTGATGTACGCCAGCGGCTTGCGCGTGAGCGAATTGGTGGGCTTGCAACTGCACCAGCTCAGTCTGCCCGATCAGGTGCTGCGGGTGTTGGGCAAGGGCGCCAAGGAGCGTCTGCTGCCCTTTGGCGACGAGGCGCTGCACTGGTTGCGCCGCTACCTGAGCGAGGCCCGGCCCGCCATCCTGGCCGGGCAGGTCAGCCACGATCTGTTCGTCACCGCGCGTGGCGCGGCCATGACGCGCGTCATGTTCTGGCTGCTGGTGAAAAAATACGCCCGGCTGGCGGGCATCGACACGCCCTTGTCGCCGCACACGCTGCGCCACGCCTTTGCCACCCATCTGCTCAACCACGGGGCCGATTTGCGCGCCGTGCAACTGCTGCTGGGCCATGCCGACATTTCCACCACCACCATCTACACCCACGTGGCGCGGGCGCGGCTCAAGCAACTGCACGCGCTGCATCATCCGCGGGGCTGATGGGGCCAGCCGGTGCCGGTGCCCAGGCGCAGGCGGCGCCAGCCCATTGGCGGCACGCCAGCGCCGCAGTCTTTACAATGGCACCCCATGAGCATCTACCAACTGGACCAGTGGCGCCCCGAGGTGCACCCGAGCGCCTTCGTCGCCGATGGCGCGCAAGTGATCGGGCAAGTCAGCCTGGGGGCGCAGGCCAGCGTCTGGTTTGGCTGTGTGATTCGGGGCGACACCGAGCGCATCGCCATCGGCGCCGGCAGCAACATCCAGGACGCCAGCGTGCTGCACGCCGATCACGGCTTTCCGCTGCAGGTGGGCGAGCGCGTGACGGTGGGGCATCAGGTGATGCTGCATGGCTGCCGCATCGGCGACGAATCGCTGATCGGCATCGGGGCCGTGGTGCTCAACGGCGCGCGCATCGGCAAACACTGCCTGGTGGGTGCCGGCGCGCTGGTGACCGAGGGCAAGGAGTTCCCCGACGGCTCGCTGATCCTGGGCAGCCCGGCCAAGGTGGTGCGCATGCTCACGCCCGAACAGATCGAGGGCCTGCGCGCCAGCGCCCAGCACTACATCGAGAACGCGCGCCGCTACCGCAGCAGCCTGCAGCGGCTGGGGTGAGTGGCGGTGTCTGAGATCCAGCGCTTCATGTTCGAAGGCCTGCCGGTGCGCGGGCTGTGGGTGCGTCTGGACAGCGCCTGGCAAGAGCTGCTGCAGCGCCAGGCGCAAAGCGCCGCCTACCCACGACCGGTGCGCGAGCTGCTGGGGCAGATGTGCGCCGCCGCGCTGTTGCTGCAAGCCAGCATCAAGTTCAGCGGTGCGCTGCAGTTGCAACTGGTGGGCGAGGGACCGGTGCGGCTGGCGGTGGCCGAAACGCGGCCCGACGGCAGCTTTCGCGCCACGGCCCAGCTCGCCGGCAGCCTGCCCGAGGCGGCGGCGCCGCCGTTGCGCGCCGACGGCTCGTCGGCCTGGTCGCTGGCCGATTGGGTCAACCGCCACGGCGGTGGGCGCTGCGCCCTGACGCTCGAGCCGCAGGAGCGCAGCAGCGGCCAGCAAAGCTACCAGGGCGTGGTGCCCCTGAGCCCGGGGGACGGTGCGGCGCCGTTCGAGCACCTGAGCCAGGCGCTCGAGCACTACATGCAGCAAAGCGAGCAGATCGACACCCGGCTGGTGCTGGCGGCCAACGACCAGGTCGCCGCCGGCCTGCTGATCCAGCGCGTGCCCGCCAGCAGCGAGGCGGCCCTGAGCGGTGCCGCCGCCGCGCTGGCGCGCCGCGAGGCGCTCGAGTGCAGCGACGACTACCCGCGCATCGCCCTGCTGGCCGCAAGCCTGCAGCGCGACGAGCTGCTCACGCTCGATGCCGACACCGTGCTGCGGCGCTTGTTCTGGCAAGAGCCCTTGCAGCGCCTGCAGGCCGAGGCGGCGCCGAGCGCCCCCCGGTTTGCCTGCCGCTGCAGCCGCACCAAGGTGGCGGCCATGCTGCACGGGTTGGGGGCGGCAGAGGTCGAGTCGATTCTGGCCGAGCGTGCCCAGATCGAGGTCGGCTGCGAGTTTTGCGGCGCGCAGTACCGCTTCGATGCCGTGGATGCGGCGCAGCTGTTTGCCCAAACGCCGCCGCTGGCCGCGCCTACGGGCGTACACTGAGCGGCCCATCAGACCCTGCGACCAAGGCCCACACCATGCAACGCCGTTCCCTCATCGCTTGGGGCGCCGGCGCGGCGCTGCTGGCCGCCAGCGGCCCGTCTTGGGCGGGCAATTTCCCGACGCGACCGGTGCGCCTGATCGTGCCGTTTCCGCCCGGCGGCATGACCGACATCCTCGCGCGTCTGCTGGCGCCGGCGCTGGCCTCGGAGCTGGGCCAACCGGTGGTGCCAGACAACCGGCCCGGCGCCGCCGGCACCATCGGCACCAGCGAAGTGGCCCGCGCCACCCCAGACGGTTACACCCTGGGTCTGGTGACCGCCGGCTTGTTGTCGGCCACGCCAGCCTTCAACCCGCGCACGCCCTACCATCCGCTCACCGATTTCACGCCCATCACCAACGTGGTCGCGACCGCGCACGTGATCGCGGTGCACCCATCGTTTCCGGGGCATGATTTTGCGTCCTTTCTGAACGAGATTCGGCGCGCCCCAGGGCGTTTTTCCTATGCCACGGCAGGTGCGGGCACGATCCTGCACCTGCAGTTCGAGCTGCTCGAGTCCTTGACCCGAACGTTTGTGGTGCACATCCCGTACCGGGGTTCTGCGCCGGCGCTGGCCGATGCGGTGGCCGGGCACGTGCCGATCGTCATCGACGTCTACTCTACGGCGTTGCCGCACATCCAGGCCGGGCGGCTGATCCCCATCGTGGTCGCCGCGCCGCAGCGCATGCCACAGCTGCCGCACGTGCCGACCTTGGCCGAAGTCGGCTTCGAGCCGGTCAACCGCACCGGGTTTTTTGGTTTGCACGGCCCACGGGGCCTGGAGCGCGCAGTGGTGGAGCGCATCCACGCGGCCATGATGCGCATTTTGGCCGAACCGGCGCTGCACCGGCGCCTGGAAGAGCTCGGTGCCACCGTGGTCGGCAACACGCCCGAGCAGTTTGCCGAGCAGATCCGGCTCGAGTTCGAGCTCTACCGCCACCTGGTGCAGCGCGCCGGCTTGCGGCCGGATTGAGCCGCGCCCGAGCCCGTGCCCGCGCCTCGAGGCAAGGGTAAATCCGGGGCTGTCGGGGCCTGTGGCAAGTGGCGCGCCTGGGGCTGCGGTGCCTACAATCGTGCACGTTTCAACCTACACAGGAGACCCACACCATGCAACGCCGTTCCATCATCGGTTGGGGAGCCAGCGCCGCGCTGCTGGCCGCCAGTGGCCCGTCTTGGGCGCGCACGTACCCGACGCGACCGGTGCGCCTGATCGTGCCCTTCGCGCCCGGTGGGCCCACCGACATCGTGGCGCGCATGGTGTCCGAGCCCTTGGGCACGCTGCTGGGGCAGCCGCTGGTGGTGGAAAACCGCGCCGGTGCGGGCGGCTCGATCGGGGCGGCCGAGATCGCGCGCGCCGCCCCCGACGGCTACACGCTGGGCGTGGCCACGGTCTCCACGGTGGCCGCCAACCCGGCCTTCAACCCGCGCACGCCCTACAACCCGCTGACCGACTTCACCCCCATCACCAACATCGCTGCGGCGCCCAGCGTGTTTGCGGTACACCCCTCGTTTCCGGGGCGCGATTTCGAATCCTTCATGCGCGAGGTCCGACGCACCCCCGGCCGCTTGTCCTACGCCACTTCGGGCACGGGCAGCATCAACCACATTCTGGTCGAGCTGTTCGAGTTCGAAACCCGCACCTTCCTGGTGCACATCCCCTACCGCGGCACCGGCCCGGCGCTGGTGGATGTGGTGGCCGGCCATGTGCCGATGATTTTCAGCGACCTGCCTTCGGCGCTGCCGCACATACAGGGGGGCAGGCTGGTGCCGATCGTGGTCGGGGCGCCGCAGCGCGTGGCGCAGCTGCCCAACGTGCCGACCTTTGCCGAAGTCGGGTTGCCTCGCGTCAACCGCATGGCTTTCTTTGGTCTGCACGGCCCACGGGCTTTGCCGCGCGAGGTGGTCGAGCGCGTGCACGGCGCCACCCTGCGCGCGCTGGCCGACCCGGCGCTGCGCCGGCGCCTCGAGGACGCTGCCCTGGTGATCGTGGGCAACACGCCGGAGCAGTTTGCCGAACAAACCCGGCTCGAGTTCGAGCTCTACCAAGGCGTGGTGCAGCGCGCCGGTTTGCGGCCGGATTGAGGCAAGCGCGGTTGATGGGGGGGCGGCAGACAGGCGAAGCTTTGGAGCGCCGCCGTTCGCGCTGCCCTCTGCCCCCTACTCGGGGCGCCGGATCTGCACAAAGATCTCGTTGGGGCGCACCATGCCGAGCTGGTGCCGCGCCACTTCTTCGACCCCCTCGAGCCCATCCTGCAGGTCGCGCACCTCGCTCGCCAGTTCGGCGTTGCGCTGGCGCGACTGCTCATTGGCCGCTTCCTGCACCTGCAGGCGCTCGCGCAGCTCGCGCACCTGCGGCACACCGCCGCGCCCGAACCAAAGCTGCGCCTGCACCCCCAGCAGCAAAACCACCAGCAGCAGGGCCACGGCGCGGGCGTCGAAGCTCAGGCCAGACATGGGAGAACCCAATTCAACCGGATGGTGCGGCCGGTTATGGGCTCAACGCAGGTTGTAAAACGCCGCCCGGCCGGGGTAGCGCGCCACGTCGCCCAGGTCTTCTTCGATGCGCAGCAGCTGGTTGTACTTGGCCATGCGGTCGGAGCGGCTGAGCGAGCCGGTCTTGATCTGGCCGGCGTTGAGGCCCACGGCAATGTCGGCGATGGTCGAGTCTTCGGTCTCGCCCGAGCGGTGGCTGATGACCGCCGTGTAGCCGGCGCGCTTGGCCATCTCGATGGCTTCGAAGGTCTCGGTCAGGGTGCCGATCTGGTTGATCTTGATCAGGATCGAGTTGGCCACGCCTTGCTCGATCCCCTGTTTCAGGATCTGGGTGTTGGTGACGAACAGGTCGTCGCCCACCAGCTGCACGCTTTTGCCCAGGCGCTCGGTCAGGTGCTTCCAGCCATTCCAGTCGCCTTCGGCCATGCCGTCTTCGATGCTGATGATCGGGTATTTGTCGCACCAGGTGGCCAGTATGTGCGTCCATTCCTCGGCGCTCAGCACCAGCCCTTCGCCTTCGAGGTGGTATTTGCCGTCGCGGTAGAACTCGCTGGCGGCGCAGTCGAGCGCGAGCGCGATCTGCTCACCGGCGCTGTAGCCGGCGTCGCCGATGGCCTGCAGGATCATCTGCAGCGCCGCTTCGTGGCTGGGCACGTTGGGGGCAAAGCCGCCTTCGTCGCCCACGGCCACGCTCATGCCCTTGTCGTGCAGGATTTTCTTGAGGGCGTGAAAGACTTCGGCACCCCAGCGCAGGGCTTCGCGAAAGCTCGGTGCGCCCAAGGGCACGATCATCAGCTCTTGCAGGTCGAGGTTGTTGTTGGCGTGCGCGCCGCCGTTGACCACGTTCATCATCGGCACCGGCATCTGCATGCGGCTGCTGCCGCCAAAGTAGCGGTACAGCGGCAGGCCGGCTTCTTCGGCCGCGGCGCGCGCCACCGCCATGCTCACTGCCAGCGTGGCGTTGGCGCCCAGGCGCGCCTTGTTCGGGGTGCCGTCGAGGTCGATCAGGGCCTGATCGAGAAAGGCTTGCTCGCTGGCGTCGAGCCCGAGCACGGCTTCGCTGATTTCGGTGTTGATGTGGCCGACGGCTTTGAGCACGCCCTTGCCGAGGTAGCGCTTGGGGTCGCCGTCGCGCAGCTCGATGGCTTCGCGGCTGCCGGTGGAGGCGCCCGAGGGCACGGCGGCGCGGCCCATGACGCCGCTTTCCAGCAGCACGTCGCACTCGACGGTGGGGTTGCCGCGGCTGTCGAGGATTTCACGGCCGACGATGTCAACGATGGCGCTCATGGGGTGTACCTTTGAAGTGAGAAAAATCTGAACGGGGTCACACGCCTTCGACGGCGATCATGCGGATGGAACCGGCGCCGGCGCGCGCCTGGCGCGCCTGGGTGTAGGTGGCGCTGTCGTAGTAGGCGCGCGCGGCGGCCAGGCTGGCAAAGCGCAGCACCACGATGCGCTGCGGCTGCCAGTCGCCCTCGAGGGCTTCGATGCGGCCGCCGCGCACCAGCACCTCGGCGCCGTGCTCTTGCATGGCGCGCGTGCTCCACTCGCGATAGACTTTCATCTGCTCTTCGTTGGTGATGGTGACGTCGGCGATCAGGTAGGCGTGTGGCATGGTGGGCAGCAGAATATCAGGAGTTGAAATCGGCTTCGAGAAAGCCGTGGCGCTTGGTCACGCGGTCGAGTTCGAGCAGGCTCTCGAGCAGCGCCGGCATGTGTTTGAGCGGCACCGCGTTGGGGCCGTCGGACAGGGCTTGGGCCGGGTTCGGGTGCGTTTCCATGAACAGGCCGGCCACGCCCACGGCCACGGCGGCGCGCGCCAGCACCGGCACCATCTCGCGCTGGCCACCGCTGGACTGGCCCAGGCCGCCGGGCAACTGCACGCTGTGGGTGGCGTCGAACACCACCGGGGCCCCGGTCTGGCGCATGATGGCCAGTGCGCGCATGTCGCTCACCAGGTTGTTGTAACCAAAGCTCACGCCGCGCTCGCAGGCCAAAAAGTTGTCCGTGGGCAGACCGACCTCGCGCGCGGCGGCGCGCGCCTTGTCGATCACGTTGAGCATGTCGTGCGGGGCCAGGAACTGCCCCTTTTTGATGTTCACCGGCTTGCCCGACTGCGCCACGGCGCGGATGAAATCGGTCTGGCGACACAGGAAGGCCGGGGTTTGCAGCACATCGACCACCGCCGCGACCTCGGCGATTTCGGCCTCGGTGTGCACGTCGGTGAGCACCGGCAGGCCGAGCTCGCGCCGCACCTGGGCCAGAATCTCGAGCCCGCGCTCGCGCCCTGGGCCGCGAAAGCTGCTGCCGCTGGAGCGGTTGGCCTTGTCGTAGCTGCTCTTGAAGATCAGGGGGATGCCGAGCGCGCTGGTGATGTCCTTCAGGCGCCCGGCGACTTCGAGTTGCAGCGCTTCGCTTTCGACCACGCAGGGCCCGGCGATGAGAAAAAAGGGCCGGTGCAGACCGACTTCGAAGCCACAGAGTTGCATGGGGGATCAGCCTTTGCGCGCTTGTTGTTGCTGCAGCGCCGCGCGGATGAAGGCGCTGAACAGCGGGTGCCCGCCCCAAGGGGTGGATTTGAACTCGGGGTGAAACTGCACGCCCATGAACCAGGGGTGGACGGCGGCCGGCAGCTCGACGATTTCGGTGAGCTGCTCGCGCTGCGTGAGCGCCGAAATCAGCAGCCCGGCCTGGCGCAGGCGCTCGAGGTAATGCGTGTTGGCCTCGTAGCGGTGGCGGTGGCGCTCGCTCACCACCGGGCCGTAGATGGCATGCGCCAGCGTGCCGGGTTGCACGTCGGCGCTTTGCGTGCCCAGGCGCATGGTGCCGCCCAGGTCGCTGCTGCCGTCGCGCTGCTGGATCGAGCCGTCGGCGTCTTGCCACTCGTCGATGAGCGCGATCACGGGGTGCGGCGTGGCGGGGTCGAACTCGGTGCTGTTGGCGCCGGCAAGCCCGGCGACATGGCGCGCAAACTCGATCGTCGCCACCTGCATGCCGAGGCAGATGCCCAGATAGGGCACGCGCTGCTCGCGGGCGTAGCGGGCGGCGGCGATCTTGCCTTCGGTGCCGCGCTTGCCAAAGCCGCCCGGAACCAAAATGGCGTCGAACGGGCCCAGCACCTGCGCCACGTCCTGCTGTTCGAGCGCTTCGGAGTCGATGTAGCCGATTTCCACGTGCACCTGGTTTTTCAGGCCGGCGTGGCGCAGCGCCTCGTTGAGCGATTTGTAGCTGTCGGACAGATCGACGTATTTGCCCACCATGGCGATGCGCACCGCGCCCTGCGGGTGTTGCAGCGCGTGCACCAGATCGTCCCAACGCTGCAGCCGCGCCGGCGGGGTGTTGAGGCGCAGCTTGTCGCAGATCAGGCCATCCAGCCCCTGCTCGTGCAGCAGGCGCGGCACCTGGTAGATGCTGGGCAGGTCGGGCAGCGAGATCACGCCCCACAGCGGCACGTTGGTAAAGAGGCTGATCTTTTCGCGCTCGTCGTCGGGAATGGCGCGGTCGGCGCGGCACAGCAGGGCGTCGGGCTGGATGCCGATCTCGCGCATTTTTTGCACCGTGTGCTGGGTCGGCTTGGTCTTGAGCTCGCCGGCGGCTGCGATCCAGGGCACGTAGCTCAGGTGCACGAAGGCGCACATATTGGGCCCGAGGCGCAGGCTCATCTGGCGCACCGCCTCGAGGAAGGGCAGCGATTCGATGTCGCCCACGGTGCCGCCGATTTCGACGATCGCCACGTCCACCGCCTGCGCCGTGCCGAGGCCAGCGCCGCGTTTGACGAACTCTTGGATTTCGTTGGTCACGTGCGGAATCACCTGCACGGTTTTGCCCAGGTAGTCGCCACGGCGCTCTTTTTCGAGCACGCTCTTGTAGATCTGGCCGGTGGTGAAGTTGTTGGCGCGCCGCATGCGCGTCTCGATGAAGCGCTCGTAGTGGCCGAGGTCGAGGTCGGTTTCGGCTCCGTCCTCGGTGACGAAGACCTCGCCGTGCTGAAACGGGCTCATGGTGCCCGGATCGACGTTGAGGTAGGGGTCAAGCTTGATCAGGGTGACGTTGAGGCCGCGCGATTCAAGCAGCGCCGCCAGCGAAGCGGACGCGATGCCCTTGCCAAGTGAGGACACCACGCCGCCGGTCACGAATACGAATTTGGTCATGTCGCGGGCGAGCCGGTAAGGGCTCGCGGCTAAGGAAAGGCCGATTATAAAAGCCTACCCTGGGGGCTTCTGGGGGCTCACTGCGCCTGCTCGAGCGCCTCGATCTGCTGCGCGACCTCGAGCCACTGCTCCTCGGCGGCTTCAATGGCTTGCTCCACGGCGCCCAGGCGCTGGCTGGCGGCGGCGAGCGCGGGGGCGGGCTGGTCGGGGCGCTGCAGCTGCGCCTGCAGGGCCTGTTGCTCGGCTTGCAACTGGGCCAGTTGCTGCTCCAGTGCCTCGCGCTGTTTTTTGTGCGGCTGCAGGCGCGCGGAGCGCTGCTGGCGGCGCTGCGCCTCGAGGCGGCGCTGCTCGGCGTCGGAGCGGGCCGGTTTTTGCGCCGGCGCCGGTTTGGTCAAGGCCTCGCGGCGCAGCTTGGCCTGCTCGAGCAGGTGGCGCTGGTAGTCGTCGAGGTCGCCGGCGAAGGCTTCGATGCCGCCGTGGCTGACGAGCCAGAACTCGTCGCAGACGGCGCGCAGCAGGGCGCGGTCGTGGCTGACCAGCAGCACCGTGCCCTCAAAGCCGTTGAGCGCCAGCGCCAGCGCCTCGCGCGTGCTCAGGTCGAGGTGGTTGGTGGGTTCGTCGAGCAGCAGCAGGTTGGGCCGTTGCCAGACGATCAGGCACAGCACCAGGCGCGCCTTTTCGCCGCCGCTCAGGCTGCCCACGCGCTGCTGCGCCAGCTCGGCGCCAAACTGGAAACGCCCCAGAAAGTTGCGCAAATCCTGCTCGCGCGTGGCTTGGCCGGCGAGCGCGCCGGCGGCTTCGGTCTCGCGTGCCAGCCGCACCATGTGCATCAAGGCGGTGTCGTCGGCGCGCAGCAGGTCCATCTCTTGCTGCGCAAAGTAGCCGATGCGCAGCCCCTTGCCGTCGCTGCGCTGGCCGTCGAGCAGGTCGAGCGTGCGCGCCACGGTCTTGATGAAGGTCGATTTGCCCTGCCCGTTGGCCCCCAGGATGCCGATGCGCTGCCCAGCCATGACCGAGCGCGTGACGCCGCGCACGATGGCGCTCGCACTGCCGTCGGGGCGGCGGTAGCCAAAGCTGGCTGCGCGCAGGCTGAGCATGGGGTTGGGCAGGGTGCCGGCGTCGTCGAATTCGAAGTCGAACTCGGCTTCGGCCAGCACCGGGGCCAGTTTTTCCATGCGCTGCAAGGCCTTGACGCGGCTTTGCGCCTGCCGCGCCTTGCTCGCTTTGGCCTTGAAGCGGTCGATGAAGCGTTGCAGGTGCGCGATGCGCTCTTGCTGGCGCTCGAAGCTGCTTTGCTGCAGCGTGAGCTGCTCGGCGCGCATGAGCTCGAAACGGCTGTAATGGGCGCCATAGCGCTTGAGCTGGCCGGCCTCGAGGTGCAGCGTGACGCCGGTGACGGCATCGAGGAACTCGCGGTCGTGGCTGATGACCAGCAGCGTGCCGGCGTAGCGCTTGAGCGAGCTCTCGAGCCAGACGAGGGCGTCGAGGTCGAGGTGGTTGGTGGGTTCGTCGAGCAGCAGCAGGTCGCTGGGGCAGATGAGCGCCCGCGCCAGCTGCAGCCGCATGCGCCAGCCGCCCGAAAAGCTATTGACTGGGCGCTCGAGTTGTGGCACCTCGAAGCCCAGGCCCAGCAGCAGCGCCTGGGCGCGTGCGTGCGCGTCGTGGCTGCCGGCATCGAGACAGGCGCTGTGCGCTTCGGCCAGCGCCAGGCCGTCGCCGCTGGCCTCGGCGGCGGCGAGCGCGGCGCGGGCGGCGGCGAGCCGGGTGTCGCCGTCGATGACGAAGGCGGTCGCGTCCTGCTCGGTTTCGGGCATGTCCTGGGCCACGGCGGCGCTGCGCCAGTGGCGTGGCAGTTGCAGCTCGCCGCTGTCTTCGTGCAGCTGGCCCTGCAGCAGCGCAAACAGGCTCGATTTGCCGGCGCCGTTGCGCCCCACGAGGCCGATTTTTTCGCCCGGGTTGAGCACCGCGCTGGCGCCATCGAGCACCACCTTGGGGCCGCGGCGCAGCGTGATCTGTCGCAGGGTGATCATGGTGGGGGCCCGCCGCACGCGGCCGGGGTTGCGGCTTGCCAGCCGTCCAGCGCTTCGTGCGTGAGCAGCAGCACCGGCGTCAGCGGCCAGGCCGAGGTGCGCAGCCACTGCACGCACAGGCCAGGGAAGGCGCGCTCGAAGTGGGCGCGTTCGTGCCCAATCTCCAGCACCAGCACGCCCTCGGGCTCGAGGTGTTCCAGCGCGTGCGCGAGCAGGTGGCGCACGAAGTCCATGCCGTCGGCGCTGCCCAGGTGGCCGCCGTCGAGCGCCAGCGCCGGCTCGGCCCGGTATTCTGGTGGCAGCGCCTGCATGGCGGCGCGGCTGACATAGGGCGGGTTGCACAGAATCAGGTCGTAGCGGTCGGCGATGCCGCTCCAGCCGTCGCTTTGCAGCAGGCGCACGCGCTGCTGCAGGCCGTGGCGCTCCAGGTTGCGCTGCGCCAGTTGCAGCGCCGGCGCGCTGATGTCGCTGCCATCGAGCGTCACTTCGGGCCAGGCCAGCGCCGCCAGCACCGCCAGGCTGCCGTTGCCGGTGCACATATCGAGCACGCGCTGCGTGTGCACGCCCAGCCAGTCGTCGAGGCAGTCGGCCGCAGGGTGCGCCACCAGCAGCTCGGCGATGAAGCTGCGCGGCACGATGGCGCGCGCGTCGGCATCGAAAGCCATGCCGTGCAGCCAGGCCTCGCCAGTCAGGTAAGCCGCAGGCTGGCGCGTGGCAATGCGGCGCTCGATCAGCTCCCGCACGGCGGCGGCTTCGGTGTCGGATACCGGGCGCGCGCCTTCGGCCTCGAGGTCGGTGTCGAGCGGCAAGCCCAGGCGCCAGAGCAGCAGCCAGGCGGCTTCGTCGCGCGCGTTCTGGGTGCCGTGGCCGTAGCTCAGGGCTGCGCCCTGCAGGCGCGTGTGCGCCTGCTGCAGCAGGTCGTTCAGGGTGGTGGGCATACGCAAGACGTGGCGGCAGCGGCCCATGCCGCTGGCGGCCGCCATTGTGCCACCCAGTCGGGCACGCGCTCGGCCGCCATGGGTTTGGCAATGGCGTAGCCTTGGCCATAGGCGCAGCCCAGGCGCAGCAGCAGTTCGCCGTGCGCCTCGGTCTCGACGCCTTCGGCC
Source organism: Pseudomonadota bacterium (assembly GCA_041694945.1). Taxonomy (GTDB): domain Bacteria; phylum Pseudomonadota; class Gammaproteobacteria; order Burkholderiales; family Burkholderiaceae_C; genus Serpentinimonas. The sequence goes on along the minus strand of JBGFRU010000007.1, from coordinate 2,253 downwards.
ACCACGCGCCGCTTGAGCGCCTGCGCCAGGCTGAACACGCCTTGCAGAATTGCCAGGTCCACCGGGTCGTCGAGCAGGCCGCGCACGAAGCTCTGGTCGATTTTCAATTCCTGCGTCGGCAGGTGCTTGAGGTAGGTGAGCGACGAATAGCCGGTGCCAAAGTCGTCGAGCGAGGTCAGCACGCCCAGCTCGTGGCACTGGTGCAGCAAGTCGGTGACGGTGGCCAAGTCGCCCAGGGCGCTGGTTTCCAGCACCTCGAGCGTGAGCGACTGCGGTGGCAATTGCGGGTGGCGTTGCAAGGCAGCGCGCAGTTTGGGCGTGAAGTCGGCTTGCGCGAGTTGCAGCGCGTCGACGTTGACGCTCACCTCCAGAGCCAAGCCTTGTTGGCGCCAAGCCGCCATTTGCGCCAGCGCGGCGTCGATCACCCAGTCGCCCAGCGCCACCATCAGCGGCTGCTGCTCCAGCGCGGGCAAAAAGGCGTAGGGTGCCAGCAGGCCGCGCTGCGGGTGTTGCCAGCGCACCAGCGCTTCGAGCCCAAGCACCGCGCCATTGCACAGGTTCACCTTGGGCTGGTAGTGCAGCACGAACTCGCCCTGGTGCAGCGCCAGCGCGATGGCTTCGAGTTCGGCGTGGCGGCTGCGCAGGTCGCGGTCGCCCTCGGCATCAAAGACGTGGTAGCGGTTCTTGCCGCTTTGCTTGGCCTGGAACATGGCCTGATCCGCCTGGCGCAGCAGTTGGTCGGCGTCCACGGCATCGGGCTGCGGGTAGAAGCTCACGCCCAGGCTGGCGCTCAGGGGCAGGGCGGGGTCGGTGGCGCAACTGCGCGCAGCCGCCAGCATGGCCTGCAAGATGGGCGTGGCGGCAGCGGCGTCGGGCAGGCCCGCGAGCACGGCCACGAACTCGTCGCCGCCCAGGCGCGAGAGCGTGTCGCCCACGCGCAGCACCTGCTGCAGGCGGTGTGCCAGTGCAATCAGCAGGCGGTCGCCAGCCTCGTTGCCGAGCGCGTCGTTGAGGGCCTTGAAGCCGTCCAGGTCGCAGTAGACCAGCGCCAGCCCTTGCTGCTGCTGGCGCGCCAGGGCCATGGCCTGGCTGAGCCGGTCGGCCAGCAGGTGGCGGTTCGGTAAGCCGGTGAGGGCGTCGTACTGGCTCAGGCGCTCGACCTGGCGCTGCTGCTCGCGCAGGGCGCTCAAGTCGGTGGCGATGCCGGTGTAGCCCTGCAACTGGCCGTCGGCACCGCGCACCGGGCTGATGGTGACCAGCGCCGGGTAGACCTCGCCGCACTTGCGCCGGTTCCAGAGCTCGCCGCGCCACAGGCCTTGTTCGCGCAGCGCCAGCCACATCTGGCGGTAAAAATCGGCGTCGTGCCGGCCCGAGGCCCAGATGCGCGGGTTTTGCACCAGCAGTTCGGCGCGTTCGTAGCCCGTTGCCCGGCACAGGGCGGCGTTGACATCGATGATGGTGCCATTGGCGTCGGTGATCACGATCGCGTCGTTCGCGTGCTCGAACACGCTGGCAGCGCGGCGCAGCGCCTGTTCGCTCTGGCAGCGTTCGGTTACGTCTTGCGCCGTGCCGACCGACGCGACCACCTGCCCGCTGGCATCGCGTTCGTGTTGGCACTGCTCGTAGATGTGGCGCACGGCACCGTCGCTGGGGCGCACGATGCGGTGCGTGTAGGTGTAGCCGCTCGCGCCGTCGTCGATCGAGCGCTGGTAGGCCTGCATGACTGCGGCGCGGTCGTCGGGGTGCACCAGTTCCAGCCATGCCTGCACCGATGGGCGAAAGCTGGATGCCTCGACGCCAAACAGGCGATACACCTCGGCGCTCCAGCGCAGCCGGTTCTTGCGCGGATCCAAATGCCAGCACCCAATGTGCGCAATGCGTTCCAGGTCGGCCAACTGGCGCTCGCTGGCGCGCAGGCGCTCGGCGTTGCGGCTGGCCCCGACCCAGAGCCCGACGCGGTCCAGCAGCGGCTGCAGAAAGTCGATCAAGGCATGGGCGTAGCCGCCGGGTCGGTTCCCCAGCCCGACCAGCCCGACCATTTCGCTGCCCTGGTAGAGCGGTATGCCCAGAAAAGCCGTCAATTCCGGGTGCCCAGGCGGCAGGCCGCCGCGGCGCGGGTCGTGCGCCGGGTCATTGCTCAGTTATCCATTCCGCGAACGCGGCACCCGCGACGCATGAAACCGGTGTGTAATTGAGGGGCGGCGTCCGGCACAGAGGTCGGTTCGTACTTGGTGCTTCGAGCTCGTTTCTCAG
>JBGFRU010000034.1:0-5784 GCA_041694945.1 Pseudomonadota bacterium | reverse complement strand
TTTGACCAAGCCAACACCCAGAAAGTAGCCAACCGCCTGCTCAAACGGCTGCAGAGCATAGGCTACAACGTGCAGATAACGCCGGCTTGAATGAGTCGTGGAGTCTGGTTTCACTTCAGCGGGCAAGTGGTGGCACAAATCCTTGCTCGCCAGCAGGCCGGTCGGGCTCGTGCGACAATAAAACGTTTGCGCTTTTTCAGTTTGATATTGCGCTGCTTTCGTCCTGCCCAGCTCGCCCGCTCCTCCTCGTCCACCCACCACCCGTCACCCCAGCCATGAGCACCTACCGCATCGCCCCTTCTATTTTGTCGGCCGACTTTGCCCGCTTGGGCGAGGAGGTGCGCAGCGTCATCGCCTCCGGCGCCGACTGGATCCACTTCGACGTCATGGACAACCACTACGTGCCCAACCTCACCTTTGGCCCCATGGTTTGCCAGGCGCTCAAGCCCCACGCGCAAAAGCCCGACGGCACCCCGGTGCCGATCGACGTGCACCTGATGGTGCAGCCGGTGGATGCGCTGGCCGGCGCCTTCATCGACGCCGGCGCCGATCTGGTCAGCTTCCACCCCGACGCCAGCACCCACGTGCACCGCAGCGTGCAAGCCATCAAGGCGCGCGGCTGCAAGGCCGGGCTGGTGTTCAACCCGGCCACGCCGCTGGACGTGCTCGACTGGGTGATCGACGACCTGGATCTGATTTTGATCATGAGCGTCAACCCCGGCTTTGGCGGCCAAGGCTTCATCGATTCGGCGCTGCGCAAGGTCGAGCTGGCGCGCCGGCGCATCGAAGCCAGCGGGCGCGACATCCGGCTTGAGGTCGATGGCGGCATCAAGGCCAGCAACATCCGCCGCGTGGCCGACGCCGGCGCCGACACCTTTGTCGCCGGCAGCGCCATTTTTGGCCAGCGCGACTATGCCGCCGTGATCGCGCAGATGCGCGCTGCGCTGGCCTAAAGACGGGCTTCGGATCGGGCTCGGGCACCCCAAAAACCAGCGCGCACTGCGGACAAACCCGAAGTCATTTGATACCAGCGCCCGTATCCAGGGTTTTGTGATCAAATAGCGATCAGTCTATTTTGATCAGGCCTCGCTTTATGTCTGCTCTCCTGCGTTTTCCGTCTGTGCTGCGTCCCGGTGTGTGGGTGATGCAGCGCCTGCCCATGGGCTTTAAGCTGCTGGTGATGGCCGCGGTGGTGCTGGTGCCGCTCGCGCTAGCGGGGGCATTCATCATTTACAACCTCTGGGGCGAGCGCAGCTACACGCAACGCCAACTGCAAGGGCTGGAACTGCAACAAAGCCTGATGGGGTTGGCGCGGCCCTTGCTCGAACAGCAAGGTCAGGGGTATCTGCTGCTGGCCGGCCATGCGCCTGCCACGGCCGCGCTCGATGCCGCGCGCACGCAACTGCGCCCCGCATTGCAGGCATTGGAGCAGCAGGTGCAACGCCATGGCGCTGCCGATCTAATACAAAAGTGGCAGCCGCTGCGCGACGATATCCAAACTCTGATCAACCTCACGCCCACCGCGCGCAGTGCCAGCGACTGGTACAGCGCACACCAAAGCGCAATGGAGCGCTTGCACGATTTTGCCTTGCTCAACGGCGAAATCTCGGCCCTGCTGCTCGACGGCGAGCGCGCCGTGTTCTTCCTCGTCGATGCCTTGGTGCAGCGCCAGTTGCCGCTGCTGCAAGCCAGCGCGCATGTGCGCCACGAAGGCGCTGCGCTGCTGCTGCAGCATGAGGCCCAGGGGGTAAACGCCGAGCTGATCGCGCGCGCCATGCGACTGGGGGTACAGACTGAAAACATCAACCTTGTTTTGGGCCAGATCGAACAGCGCCTGGCTACCTTGCGCTCCCTCGGGCAGCCCGTACCGGCCGCTTGGCCAACCCTGCAAGCCGCCGCTACCGACTACAGCGCACGCGTGCGCGCGGGCATAGGCACCGGGACACTTGATGGCCCAGCGCAGCCACTCCTGGAGCAAGGCGGCCTGTTGCTGGTGGCACAAATGGACTTGAACCGCCAGCTGACTGCACAACTGCAAGAGCAGCTCGAGCTGCGCCAAAGCCGGCTGCTGTGGCAGCTGGCAGGCTTGGTGCTGGCCAATGTGCTGGTGCTGCTGGCGCTGGTTTACGGCATGGCGTCGCTGTATATGGCCACGCTCGACGGCTTGCGCCAGCTCACCGGCGTGTCTGAGCGCGCCGCCCGCGGCGACCTGACCGGCAGCATGCAAATCGGCGGCCAAGACGAAATAGCACACATGGCGCAGCAGTTCAAGCGCATGCTCGACACCTTGTCGGCGATCGTAGCCGACGTGCGCAGCGTCGCCGCCGTGCTCAGCCACATGGGCGGGCGCTTGGTGCATGACAGCAGCAGCCTGTCGGAGCGCACCCAGTCGCAAGCGGCCAGCCTGGAGCAAGCCAGCGCCAACATCCGCGAGGCCACCGAAACCGTCGCCCGCAACAGCGAAGGCGTGCTTGAAGTCAGCCGCGTCAGCTCCAGTTTGCACCAACAAACCGAACACGCCAGCGGCCTCATGCACCAGACCGTGAAAGGCATGGGCACGCTGCAACACACCTCCAAGCGCATGAACGAGATCATCGGCGTGATCGACAGCATCGCTTTTCAGACCAACATCCTGGCGCTCAATGCGGCGGTCGAGGCCGCGCGCGCCGGCGAGGCCGGGCGCGGTTTTGCCGTGGTAGCCTCCGAAGTGCGCTCGCTGGCCCAGCGCAGCCAGACCGCAGCCGGCGAGGTGCGCCAACTGATCGCCGAATCCACCAGCCGCGTGCAAACTTCGGTGACCGAAATCAACGGCGTCAACGCCGAAATGGAGCAGCTGGTGCGCGGCATCCGCGACATCACCCAACGCATCGACGCCATGGCCGTGGCCAGCAACCAGCAGGCGGCGGCCCTCAAAGAGGTGGCGCAAGCCATGACGCAGCTCGACAGCGTGACCAACGACAACGCCGCCATGGTCGAGCGCAGCGCGCACCACGCCGCCGATTTGCAGTCGCACACCACCGACCTCGAGCAAGCGGTTCAGCACCTGCACCTGACCCAAGGCACCGCCGACTTGGCGCGCCAGCTGGTGGAGCGCGCGTATGCCCACGTGCAGCAGGTGGGTTATGCCCGCGCCAGCGAAGACTTTTACCGTCCAGACGGCACTTTCATCGACCGCGACCTCTACATCTTTGTGCTCGACCGCGCCGGGGTGTACCGCGTCATGGGCGCCAACCGCGCCAAGACCGGCACCCGGGTGCACGATGCGCCGGGCATAGACGCCGAACGCTTCATGCGCGACATCTGGACCCAAGCCGAAGAGGGTGGCGGCTGGGTTGAATACAATATCGTCAACCCCTTGACCGGCGACGTGCGCGGCAAATCGTCTTTTGTGCTGCCGCTCAGCGACGACTTGCTGATTGGCTGCGGCGCCTACCGCAGCGCGCTCCAAGCCGGCTGACGCCCATACCCTAGCCCTTTGCCAACTGCCTCAGCTCCCGCCGACCCCGCCGACCCTGCCGATACACCCGAGTGGTCGATCCGCATGACGGCGCCCGAGCGCCGCGCCAGCGCCGCGCTGGCGAGCGTGTTTGCGCTGCGCATGCTGGGGCTGTTTCTGCTGCTGCCGGTGTTCGCGCTCGAGGCCGTGCACTACCCCGGCGGCGACGACCCGCTGCGCGTGGGGCTGGCGCTGGGCATCTATGGCCTGACGCAGGCGCTGCTGCAAATCCCGCTGGGCATGGCCAGCGACCGCTGGGGCCGCAAGCGCATCATCCAAGCCGGCTTGGCGCTGTTTGCCATCGGCAGCCTGGTGGCGGCTTGGGCGCCGACGCTGGAGTGGCTGACGCTGGGGCGGGCGCTGCAAGGTGCCGGCGCGATCTCGGCCGCCGTCACCGCCCTGCTGGCCGACCTGACGCGCGACGCCGTTCGCACCAAGGCCATGGCGCTGGTGGGCATCAGCATCGCGCTCACTTTTGCCCTGTCGCTGGTGCTGGCGCCGCCGTTGGTGGCCGCCGTGGGCCTGGGTGGTTTGTTCGTGCTTACGGCGGTGCTCGCGGTGCTGGGCATGTGGATGGTGGCGCAGGTGGTGCCGCCCGAACCGCCGCGGCTGCTGGCGGCGCCGCGCGCCAGCCTGCGCACGGTGCTGCTCGACGCCCGGCTGGCGCGCTTGAACCTGGGTGTGTTCATGCTGCACGCGGTGCAACTGGCGCTGTGGGTGGCGCTGCCGGCGCTGCTGCTGCAAGCCGGGCTCGAGGCGGCCAAGCACGGCTGGGTCTATCTGCTGGCGGTGCTGGCGGCGTTTGGCGTCATGGGCGCGCTGCTGTTCAGGCTCGAGCGCCGCGGCTATCTGCGCGCGGTGTTTCTGGGCGCCATCGGACTGATCGCGCTGGCGCAGTTGGGTCTGTGGTGGAGCGCCAGCCTGGGCGCGCCACCGCTGGCGCTGCTGGCGCTGCTGCTGTTCGTGTTCTTCTCGGGCTTCAACACGCTCGAAGCCAGCCAGCCCAGCTTGGTGTCGCGCCTGGCCAGCGCAAGCCAGCGCGGGGCCGCGCTCGGGGTTTACAACACCTTGCAGTCGCTCGGGTTTTTTGTCGGCGGGGTGGCCGGTGGGGCGCTGCTGGCGCTGTGGGGCATCGACGGCCTGTTTTTGGCCTGCACCGCCCTGACGCTGCTGTGGCTGCTGCTGGCTTGGGGCATGCCGGCGCTGCCGGCGGGGCGAGCGCAGCGCCAAGGGCCGGCTGCAGCCACAGCCAAACCAGACGCGCCCTAGAGGGAGCTGCGCTTACGCTGACCCTCGCTCTAGCGGTGGATGGCGAGGTGGCGCGGCGTCCAGGCGTGCGCCAGCTTGTGCACGAAGTGGTGCCGCGCCACGTGGTAGCTGGGGTCGAAACCATAAAAGTTGCGCTTCATCCGCTCCATTTCGTCGTGGCGGTACTGGGCCAGTGGGCGCTGCGCCTCGTCGGCGGCGCGCCGCTGCTGTTTGGCGGCGAGCTGCTGCGGCCAGTCGGGGGCGGCGGCCAGTGCCAGCCCGCGCTGGAGCACGCGCTGCTCGAACCCAGCCCTAGGGCCAGGGTCGCAGTGGTCGATCAGGCCCATGCGCTCGGCCTGGCTGGCCAGCAACGGCAGGCGCTGCGCCATCAGGTCGCGCGCGCCCTCGGCCCCGAGGCGGCGCGGCAACAGGTAGGTCCAGTATTCGGAGCCGTAGAGGTTGCCCATGTTTTTGTAGTGCGGGTTCAGCACCACGCCGTGGTGCGCCCAGACCTGGTCGGCCGCCAGCGCCAGAAAGGCCCCGCCGGCGCCGGCGTTGCCGCGCAGCACGCTGACGGTGAGGCGCTCGGTGCGCTGCAAAATAGCCAACGCCAGATCGTTCATGGCTTCGATGTTGCGCCACGAGGCGTCGGCCGCGCTGTCGCCCTCGACGTGGGCGGCGGCCTCGATCGCGTTGAGGTCGATGCCGTTGCTGAAAAAATCGTCGCCGCCCGCCAGCACCAGCACCTGGGTCGGGCGCTGACAGACCTCGAGCAGCGCCCGGCGCAGCCGCTCGCACTGCGCGCTGGACATGGCCCCGTTGTAGAAATCAAAGCTCAGCCAGCCGACGCGTGCGCTCCCCTCGGCGTACTCGCGGTAGCGCAGCTCGCCCCATTCGTCGTCGGCGCGCTCGAGCGCCACCGGCCAGTCGGGCAACTGCGCCGCCGGCTTCAGCCCCCGCAGCGCCTCCTCGGCCTTGAGCTTGAAGCGACCCTGGCCGGGCGCGGTGCCGCTCGGGTCGGCCAGCCGCAGCTGCCCGAT
>JBGFRU010000026.1:0-48311 GCA_041694945.1 Pseudomonadota bacterium | reverse complement strand
CGGCGCGTCGGCAGGCCGCTGCGGCAGCGGCAGGCCGCCACCGCCGCCAACCTGCACCGGGGCCGCCGCGCCGATGCTGGTGCCCGGCGCCATCGCCGCAACGTGGCTGGCGTAGACAATGAAGGTGCCGGCGCTGGCGCCACGCGCGCCGCTGGGCGCGATGTGGGTCAGCACCGGCAGCGGCGAGGCGAGGAGCGCGCGCACGATCTCGCGCATCGAGGTGTCGAGCCCACCCGGGGTGTCGATGCGCAGCACGACTGCGGTGGCGCCGCGCTGCTGCGCCTGGGCCAGCCCGCGCACAAGGTAGTCGGCGCTGGCCGGGCCGATCGGGCCGTCGATCGTCAACTGCACCGCAGTGCGCGGCGTGGCCGCTGGCGCCGGGTCGGCGGCGCCTGGCGTGGCGACCAACCCCAGCCAGCCCACAGCCAGGAGCAGCAGCCAAGCCCACACCGCCAGCGGCCGGGGCGCGCGGCGATTGCGGTGCGTGGGCGAAGCGCTCATCGTGCAACAAATTATAGGCATTGCGGTCGTCAGTGCCGAAGCCTGCACCCAAATACTGCGGCCAAAGCTGAAGGTTATTCAGTTTTTATGCAGCCCATGCCGATATCATGGTGTGAAAGTAAAACATAGAATTGCGAACGTTTGCATTCCTAAAACCTGCTGCCTCTTCCATCCACGCCCTTGCACGAGGGTTTTGGATTTGATCAGGCAACCCCTAGACCGCTGCGGTGCACGCCCGGCCTTGGCCAGAGGAGAACATTGGTGGATATCCTGCTGCAATTTGGGCAAACCTTTCTGACCCAGTTCCAGACGCCGACGCTGGCGTTTTTGCTGGGCGGCATGTTGGCCGCTGCCCTGGGCAGCAAGCTCGACATTCCGGATGCGATCTACCGCTTCTGCGTCTTTGTGCTGCTCATGCGCATCGGCATCCAGGGCGGGATGGAAATCCGCGAAGGCGACATCACCGCCATGCTGGTGCCGGCGCTGTTCAGCGCCCTCATCGGCATGAGCATCGTGCTGCTGGGCTGGCTGACGCTGGCGCGCATGCGCGGCGTGCGCACCGACGACGCACTGGCTACCGCCGGGCTGTTCGGTGCCGTGAGCGCTTCCACCATGGCGGCGGGCATGTTCATGCTCGAAGACGCCGGCATTTACTTTGAAGCCTGGGTGCCGGCGCTGTACCCGTTCATGGACATTCCGGCGCTGGTGCTGGCGATCGTGATCGCCAACATCGTCCTCAACAAGCAAAAGGGTGCGTCAGCCAAGCGGGTCGAGGTCTGGCCGATCGTCAAGGAAAGCCTGCAGGGCCCGGCCTTGTCGGCCATGTTGCTGGGGCTGGCCATCGGCTTGCTGGCGCGCCCGGAAGCCGTGTTCGAGGGCTTTTACGACTTGCTGTTCCGTGGCTTGCTCACGGTGCTGATGGTGACCATGGGCATCGAGGCCTACCAGCGCTTGGGCGAGTTGCGCAAGGTCGGGCATTGGTACGCGGCCTATGCTTTCGTGATGCCGATCGTGCACGGCTTGATTGGTTTTGGCCTGGGCTACATCGCCCACCTGTGGGTGGGCCTGAGCCCTGGCGGCGTCATCTTGCTGGCCATCGTGGCGGCGTCGAGCTCCGACATTTCAGGCCCGCCGACGCTGCGCGCCGGCATTCCGTCGGCCAATCCGTCGTCCTACATTGGGTCTTCGACCGCGATCGGCACGCCGGTGGCCATCGCCATCTGCATCCCGCTGTTCCTGATTCTGGGACAGATGGTTTTTGACCTATGATCATGGCTGAATCTTCAACCCCACACCAACGAGGTGTTTCTATGCTTCCAGCCAAGAAAGTGGTCGTCATCACCGAAAAAGTCCTGCACGATCGGCTGGTCGAGTTCAGCCGCTCGCTCGGCTCGGTCGGCTATACCTCGTCGCTGGTCAACGGCTCCGGCTACCACGGCACCCGCACCGGTGCCTTGAGCGGCCACGGCGACGTGTTCAGCAACGTGAAAATCGAGTTCATCGTCCCGCCCGAAGTCGCGGTGAAAATCGTCGACGGCGTGATGACCCACTACTTCAACGACTACGCCGGCATTGTGTACACCGAGGATGTCGAGGTGGTGCGGCCCAAGTTTTGAGTTCGCGCCCGGGGGGGGCGCTGCGGCATCGGCTGGCGCGCGCCATGCCCAGCGAACGCAAAAATCATTTCTCGCCGAAAAAATCTGCACGCAAATGTCTAATTTGATGCATGCGCTCGTGCAATATGGTCACAATGCCGATGTCGCCGTTGGACAAACGCCGCCAGTACACAAAGTGTCGCTCGTAACGGAAGAAAAAACCCTCCACGCCCAATTCGGCTGGCACGGGCCGGGATGCGACCCCATGCACATCTATGCTTTCAAAAGCCGCAAACAGGCCCGACAGGTAGCGCTCGGCCTGCAGCTCGCCCCAGCGCTCGCGGGTGTAGCGATAGATCTCGTCCAGACGCCAAGAGGCCGCCTCTTGGACGTGCACGGCGGGCATCGCTCAGGCAGTCTGCTGGTTGCGGGCAATCACCTCGGATGCCGTCAAGGGCTTGTAGCTTGACTCGGGTGCCGCAAAGGCCCGCCCCAGCTCGGCCTTGAGCCGCTCCAAGGCTTGCTGCTCCTGGCGTTCCATGTCGCGCCGGATCAGGTCGCGCACATAGTCGCTCACATTCTCAAATACGCCCTCGCGCTGCACACGCTCGCTCACAAAGTCGCTCAGGGCGGCGTTCAGGCGCACGGTCATGGTGGTGGTGGAAGGCATGTCGGCTCGCTGGAGGGGGCACGGGCTGGAACGCAATCGATCATCTTGCAGGACGTGCAGATTGTCCCAGATTGTCCATCATTATGCCCGGCCTGGCTGCAGCCGCGCCCATTCAGCCGCGCCCAGGCTCGTACACCAGCCACTCACCGCAGCGCTGCACGCGCCCGTGGCCGAGCTTGAGCTCGATGCGGTGCGCGCGCGTGCGGCAGGCGGCGATTTGGCGCTGCAGTTCGTGCAGTTGCGCTGCGCTGGCCTGGGTGGCGTGGCGGCTGCGCAGCCAGTGGCGCAGCAGGTTGGCTTGGCGCTCTGGGCTCAAGCTGCGCAGGGCTGCCAGTGCAGGCGGGTCGCCGCTGTGTTGCAAGTCTTGCGCGGCGAGCTCGCTGAGCAGGCCTTGCGCTTGTGCGGCCTGCGCAGCGCTGCGGGCAAAGGTGTGCAGGCTGGCCGGGAAGGCGTCGAGCAGCGCTGGCAGCACCTGCAGCCGGATGCGGTTGCGCACGTAGGCGGGGTCGGCGTTGCTCGGGTCTTCGATCCAGCTGGTGCCCTGCGCCTGCAGCCAGGCGCGCAACGCCCGGGCGTCGCTATCAAGCAAGGGGCGGCCAAAGGCGCAGCCGTGGCGCTCGAACGCGGGAGGCATGGCGGCCAGGCCCGGCAAACCGGCCCCGCGCGTGAGCGCCAGCAGCACGGTTTCGAGCTGGTCTTGCGCATGTTGCGCCAGCAGCACCCAGGCCGCCCCATGTTGCTGCGCCATTGCGGCCAGGGCGCGGTAGCGCGCCCGCCGTGCCGCGTCCTGCGGGCTCTGGCCCGGCGCGGGCTGCGCGTGTACGCACTGCCCGTGCAGCGGCAAGCCCAGGTGCGCGCACTGCTGCTGGGCGTGCGCCACAAAGGCCGCGGCCGCGTCTTGCAGGCCGTGGTGGATGTGCAACGCCTGCACCCGGCCTGGCCAGAGCTGGTGCGCGGCCAGCAGCAGCGCGCTTGAATCCGCGCCGCCGCTGTAGGCCACGGCCCAGGGGCGCTCCAGCGCCTGCGCTGCTGCGTTCAGGGGGTGTAAGCGCGCCCAGTCGGCCAGCGCCGCCAGCGGGTTGGTCGGCGGCTGGGCCAAGGGCGGTGCTGCAGGCGCGGTTCGCACACAAAGGGGGCCGTTGGCGCCGCAAAAGCCGCTGGAGCCCGTACTGCGCTCTAGACCGCGTCGGTGTCGAGCGGCTGGTGGCGCGCGTGCTGGCTGCGGGCGCTGGCCGGGGCGGCGCTGCGCGCGTCGGCCTTGGTGTCGATGAAGCGGCCATAGCTGTTCAGGTGCGCGTGGCGCTGCTCGATCAGCTCTTTGGGTTTGAGGTCGGCCACTTGGCGCAGGGCGTCGGTGAGCGCGCGCTTGAGGAAGGCCGCCATCTGCTTGGGGTCGCGGTGCGCGCCGCCCACCGGTTCGCTCACGATCTTGTCCACCAACCCCAGCGCCTTGAGACGGTGCGCGGTGATGCCCAGCGCCTCGGCGGCGTCGCTGGCGCGCTCGCTGGTTTTCCACAAAATGGAGGCGCAGCCTTCGGGGCTGATGACCGAATAAACCGCGTACTGCAGCATCAGCACCTGGTCGGCCACGGCGATGGCCAGCGCGCCACCCGAGCCGCCCTCGCCGATGATGGTGCTGATGATCGGCACCTCGAGCTGCGCCATCTCGTAGATGTTGCGCCCGATGGCCTCGGACTGGCTGCGTTCCTCGGCGTCGATGCCGGGGAAGGCGCCGGGGGTGTCCACAAAGGTGAACACCGGCAGCCGGAACTTCTCGGCCAGCTTCATCAGGCGCAGCGCTTTGCGGTAGCCCTCGGGGCGCGTCATGCCAAAGTTGCGCAACGTGCGCTCTTTGGTGTCGCGCCCTTTTTGCTGGCCCAGCACCACGCAGGGCTGGCCGTTGAAGCGCGCCAGCCCGCCGACGATGCTCTGGTCGTCGGCAAAATGGCGGTCGCCGTGCAACTCGACAAAGTGGCTGAAGATCTCGCGCACGTAATCGAGCGTATAGGGGCGCTCGCTGTGGCGGGCGATCTTGGTCACCTGCCACGGCGTGAGGTGGGTGTAGAGGTCTTTGGTGAGTTGCAGGCTTTTTTTGCTCAGCTGCTCGATCTCTTGCGAGATATCGACCGCCGATTCGCTCTGCACGTAGCGCAGCTCTTCGATTTTGCTTTCGAGCTCGGCGAGGGGCTGCTCGAAATCGAGAAAAACTTTTTTGGCCAAGATCGGGCTCCTGGTTCGGGGTCAATGAACAGTCAAAGAACAAACGGGGCTGGGCCGCGGCGGCGCCTCAGAGGCTGAGAGGCCATTCAATAAGCCACCGGCAGCGGGTCGAGCGAGCGCCAAATATACCAAGTCGCCACGCTGCAGTACGGCGCCCAAGGGGCGGCGACTTCGCGCGCGTCGCTGCGGCTCACCGGCTCGCCCGAAAAATAACTCTGGCTGATGCCGCGGATCAGCCCCACGTCGTCGAGCGGTAGCACGTTGGGGCGCAGCAGGTGAAAGATGAGGAACATCTCGGCCGTCCAGCGCCCGATGCCGCGGATCGCCACCAGTTGTTTGACGATGGCCTCGTCGTCCATGCCCGGCCATTCGTCGGGGCGCAGGTGGCCGCTGTCGAAGTGCAAGGCCAGATCGACGAGGTACTCGACCTTGCGCGCGCTCAGGCCGGCGGCGCGCATTTCATCCACGCGCAGGCGCAACAAGGCCGCGGGTTCGAACTGCGGCAGCAGCTTTTCGAAGCGCTGCCAAACGGCTTGCGCCGCCGCCACCGAAATCTGCTGACCGATGACGCTGCGCACCAGAGTAACGAAGGGGTCGCCGTGCGACTGCAGGCCGGCGTGCGTGGTTTGGGGGATGAGTTTGCACAGCACCCGGTCGCGCTCGATCAGGTGCGTGCAGGCCTCGGCCCAATAGGGCGGCAGACGGCAGACTGGCATCAGGCCCGCACCCATGTGGTGCCTTGGGCGCTGTCTTGCAGCAGCACGCCTTGGTCTTGCAGCTGCAGGCGGATGCGGTCGGCCAAGGCAAAGTCGCGCGCGGCCTTGGCGGCGCGACGCTCGGCGATCAGGGCCTCGATGGCGCTCGCTGGCAAGCCGTCGGCAACGGCTGCCGCCCCCACGCCGCCTTGCAAAAACGCTTGCGGCTCTTGCTGCAGCAGCCCCAAAATGGCACCCAGCGCCTTGAGCAACGCTGCCAAGGCGGCGCTGCGGCTGCGGTTGACTTCGGTGGCCAACTCGAACAGCAGCGCCAGCGCTTGCGGGGTACCAAAGTCGTCGTCCAGGGCGGCCTTGAAGCGCGCGGCGTGCGGTTCGGCCCAGTTGATGGCCGCGGGAGCGGCGCCCTCACCAGCCGGCGCGACGGGCACCGCCGCCAGCGCGGTGTAGAGGCGACGCAAGGCGCTGCGGGCGTCGTCGAGGTGCGCGTCGGAGTAGTTGAGCGCGCTGCGGTAGTGCGCGCGCAGCATGAAAAAGCGCAGCGTTTCGGGCTCGTAGCGCTGCAGCACCTCGCGGATGGTGAAAAAGTTGCCCAAGCTCTTGGACATTTTTTCTTCATCGACGCGCACAAAGCCGTTGTGCATCCAAAAGCGCGCCAAGGGCTGGCCGCTGGCGCCTTCGCTTTGGGCAATTTCGTTTTCGTGGTGCGGAAATTGCAGGTCGGCACCGCCGCCGTGGATGTCGAAAGACTCGCCCAGCAACGCGCAGCTCATGGCCGAGCACTCGATGTGCCAGCCCGGCCGCCCGGCGCCGTAAGGGCTGGGCCACTGCACGTCGGCGGGCTCGTCGGGCTTGGCCGCTTTCCAGAGCACGAAGTCGAGCGGGTCGCGCTTGTCGTCGGCCACGGCCACGCGCTCGCCGGCGCGCAGCTCGTCGAGGCTCTTGCCCGAGAGCTTGCCGTAGCCGGCAAAGGCGCGCACGGCGTAGTTCACATCGCCGTCGGCGGCGCGGTAGGCCAGCCCCTTTTGCTCCAGCTGCCCGATCAGGGCCAGCATCTGCGGCACGTAGTCGGTGGCGCGCGGTTCGTGGGTCGGGCGCTCGATGCCCAGCGCGTCGGCGTCTTGGTGCAGGGCCTCGACCATGCGCGTGGTCAGGCTGCGGATGGTTTCGCCGTTGTGCAGCGCGCGGGCAATGATCTTGTCGTCGATGTCGGTGATGTTGCGCACGTAGGTCACGCGGTAGCCGCTGGCCTTGAGCCAGCGCTGCACCACGTCGAAAGCCAGCATGGAACGCGCATGCCCGAGGTGGCACAGGTCATAGACCGTCATGCCGCAGACGTAGATGCGCACGTGGCCGGGCTGCAGCGGCTGGAAGGTTTCGAGACGGCGCGTGAGCGTGTTGTGGATGCGCAGGGTCATGGGCTGGGGGCAAATCGAGGGAATCTGGGCACCTGTGCCCAAACGGCTGGGCGTGGGGGCTGCACGGCAAGCCATCAGAACACAAAACGGTGTGCACAGCGCAGCAATCAGCAGGGCGTCCCGTGGGGCCTACAACCGGATCCACCATGGGACTAAAGGCTGGGCAAGCCCGAATCGGGGCCGCGCAGATACAATCCGGCAAGTATATCGGCGCCGTCGCTGCCGCCGCCGCTGCCGTTACCGGTTTCTGCTTTTGAGCACCAGCCCGCCCCCTTTGCACATGCCCTTTGCCCCCACTGCCCGCCGCTGGCGGCCCTTGCGCCCGCGCCACGCCCACCACCTGCTGGCCGCTGCCCTGCTGGCGCTGCTGCTCGGGTTGGGCTTAGGCGCCCCGGCGCTGGCGCAAGATGCCCCCTACGACGCGGTGCAGCGCCAAAGCCAGGCCGGCGATTGGCCCGCCGCGCTGGCGCAGGCCGACGCTTGGCTGGCGCAGCACCCGGCCGATGCGCAGATGCGTTTTATGCGCGCCGTGCTGCTGCAGCGCATGGGCCAGACGGATGCCGCCAAAGCCGCCTTCACCGCCCTGGTGCAAGAGCACCCGGAGCTGCCCGAACCGCACAACAACCTGGCCGTGCTGCACGCCGCCGCCGGGCGTTTGCTCGAAGCGCAACTGGCCCTCGAGCAGGCGCTGCGCCTGCACCCGCACTACGCCACCGCATGGCGCAACCTGGGCGACGTGCAGTTGCAACGCGCCGCCGAAGCCTATCGCCGCGCCCTTGAGCAGACACCGCACGCTCCCGGCCTAGCCCAGCGGCTGCAGGCGCTCGAGGCCTTGCTGGCTACCGCCGCACCGGCGCGCTGACGCACACGCCACGCCCCAGCTCCCTTGGTGCACTGTCCAATCGTCCATCCCCCCGCCCCCCTTCTAGCCCTACCCACCATGCAACGCCGCCACTTCGCCCCCCTCCTGCTCGGCTCGGTCGCGCTCGCCAGCGCCCTAAGCTTGGGCAGCGCCCATGCGCAAGCGCCCACAGCCGCCCCGGCCACCGCACCCGCTGCGGCCCCGCGCGTCACCCTTAACACCAATCTGGGTGCGATCGTGCTCGAACTCGACCCGGTGCGCGCGCCGCTGACGGTGCAAAACTTTCTGCAATACGTGCGCGACGGCCACTACCACGGCACCGTGTTTCACCGCGTCATCCCCGGCTTCATGATCCAGGGCGGGGGCTTTACGGCCGACATGCAGCAAAAGCCCACCCGGCCCCCGATCGCGCTCGAAGCCCGCAACGGCCTGAGCAACCTGCGCGGCACGGTGGCCATGGCGCGCACCCAGGTGCCTGATTCGGCCACGGCGCAGTTCTTCATCAACGTCGTGGACAACCCCATGCTCGATCAGCCGCGCTCGCCCGACGGCCACGGTTACGCCGTCTTTGGCCGCGTGGTCTCGGGGCTCGACGTGGTCGATCGCATCCGCGCCGTGCCCACCGGCCGCCGGGGCGCGTTCAGCAACGTGCCCCTGCAACCCGTCACCATTCTCAACGCCACTTTGGAGCAATAAACACCATGGCCAACCCGCAAGTCGAACTGCACATCGCCGGTCGCGGCGTCATCACCCTCGAGCTCGACGCCGACAAGGCGCCCATTTCGGCCGCCAATTTCCTCGCCTACGTGCGCAGCGGCCACTACGACGGCACCGTGTTTCACCGCGTGATCGACGGCTTCATGCTCCAAGGCGGCGGCTTTGCCCCCGGCATGAAGCAAAAGCCCACGCTCGACCCGATCGAAAACGAAGCCAACAACGGCCTCAGGAACGACCGCTACACGGTGGCCATGGCGCGCACCTCGGCGCCGCATTCGGCTTCGGCGCAGTTCTTCATCAACGTGGCCGACAACGGCTTTCTGAACCACACCGCCCCCACCGCGCAGGGCTGGGGCTACGCCGTGTTTGGCAAAGTGATCGCCGGCACCGAGGTGGTGGACGCGCTCCGCAGCGTCAAGACCGGGCGCAAGGGCATGCACGACGACGTGCCGCTGGACGACGTGGTGCTGGAAAAAGCCGTCGAGCTGGCGGGCAGCGCAGCCTGATGCGGCCCCTGCCGGGATGCTTGCCGGGCTGCGAGCAGGCCCGGCGGCCGCCCCGGCTGCACCGGCCGCATACCACCATCCCAGCCATCCCCTTGCGCTTGGCCCCTTGCGCCCCATGAAGCGCGCACCGACGCACATCACCCTGCGACCATGAACGATGCCACCCTGACGGCGGCGCAGCGGGCGCTGCCCACACCCGACCGCGTCTGCGCCGCCCCCGCGTGGGAGCAAGTCGAGTTCATCTCCGACCTGCACCTGCGCCCCGAAGACCCCAGCACGGCATCGGCCTGGCTGCACTACCTCGAGCACGGCCGCTTCGACGCCCTGTTCATTCTCGGCGACCTGTTCGAACTCTGGTTCGGTGACGACATGCTGCAGCGCCCGAGCGCAACCCCCGACAGCGCGCTGCTGCAGCGCAGCGTGGCCGCGCTGGCTGCGGCCAGCGCGCGCGCGCCGATCTACCTGATGCACGGCAACCGCGACTTTCTCCTCGGCGGTGCCTTTGCCGAAACCAGCGGCGTGCGCCTGATCGCCGACCCCTGCGTGTTCGAATACGCCGGCCAGCGCTTGCTGCTCAGCCACGGCGACGCCTGGTGCCTAGAAGACCGCAGCTACCAAAGTTTTCGCCAGATGGTGCGCGCACCCGACTGGCAGCGGGGCTTTCTGGCGCGCCCCTTGGCCGAGCGCGAGGCGCTGGCGCGCATGGCACGCCACACCAGCGAGAGCCAGCGCAGCGTGGGCGCGGGTTCGGTCTCGGGCAGTGCCAGCGCCACCGGCACGGCCCATACGGCCCATACGGCCAATGCGTCCCAAGCGGCCAGCGCCGACTACGCCGACCTGGACGCGGCCACCGTCTGCGACTGGCTGCACGCCACGGCCTGCCAGACCCTGATCCACGGCCACACCCACCGCCCCGGGCTGCACGATCTGGGGTTGGGCTTGCAGCGCCTGGTGCTGAGCGACTGGTGCGGCCTGAGCCAACCGCCGCGGCGCGAGGTGCTGCGGCTCGACCGCTTGGGCCAGTTCAGCCGCCTGAGCCCGGAACAGGCTAGCGCAGCGGCAGCGGCCGCCCACATGGCCGCTGCCCAAGCAGCCGCCGCACCGCTGCCCCGGCCAACGGCATGAGCCCGGCGCCGCGCTGGTTGCGCGTGCTGCGCCACAGCCGCTGGGCCCGCACGCTGACGCGCTGGCTGGGCGGCGCGCCGCCCATCCCGGCGGGCCTTTGGCGGCGCGTGGTGCAGGCGCAAGCCTTTTTGCAAGCGCTGGAGCCCAGCCAGCTCGAGCGCTTGCAGCTTCTGTGCCGCCATTTTCTGGCCCAAAAAACCTTCAGCGGCGCCAACGGCCTGCAGATCAACGACGAGATCGCCCTGACCATCGCCACCCAGGCCTGCCTGCCGTGGATCCACTGGGGCCTGTCGGGGCTGGACTGGTACCGGGGTTTTGTCGGCATCGTGGTGCACCCAGATGAAGTCTGGGCTCAGCGCGAAGAAACCGACGAGGCCGGCGTGGTGCACCGCTGGCGCGAGGCGCTGGCGGGCGAAGCCATGCAGGGCGGGCCGCTGATGCTGGCCTGGTCGCACGTGCGCACGGCCAGCGCCACGGCGCAGCAGGGCCACAACCTGGTGATCCACGAGTTTGCGCACCAGATCGACCTGCGCCACAAATCGCGCCACCAAGCGGCCGACGGCTGCCCCCGGTTGCCGAACGGCTTTCTGGGGCTGGCAGCGCCGGCCGCAGCGCAACACTGGCGCACGCTCTGGGGCCAGCAGCACCGCCGCTTCGTGCGCGAGGTGCAAATGGCCGAGCGCTTCGGCGCCCCCATGCCCTGGCTCGACGCCTACGGCGCCACCGATGCAGCCGAGTTTTTTGCCGTGGCCTGCGAGGCCTATACGGTGCAGCGGGCGCGCTTCGGGGCCGAATTCCCGCTCTTGCTGCCGCTGCTGGATGCTTTTTTCAGGCACCCGGCGGCGGCAACCGCAGCGCCTTAGCGGCGCAGCAGCACCTTGAGCACCGCCTGCAAGCGCTCGGCAGCGGCGGCGTCGTGGGGGCTGGCCAGCACCTGCGCCACGTCGTGGGCCCAGGTTTGCGCGGGGGCCGGGTCGTGGCGGCGCGTGAGCAGTTGCAGTTGCAGGGCCCGCCGGGCCTCGAGGTGCGCCACCGGGGTGGGCAGTTCGGCCGCCATTTCGAGCCGCAGCAGGTGCGTGCCACACGCGGCGGCGGCGGCATCGGAACCCGCCTGCGTCAGGGCGGCGGCCCACGCCGCACGCGCGGCGGCGGCGGCCTTGCCGCCCAGGGCCTGCGCGCTCGGCAACTGGGCCGGGTTGCGCTGCTGCCAGGCAGCGAGCAAACCCATCAGGGCCTCGCCGTGGGCCTGCGTCGCCAGCTTCTTGAGTGCCAGCTCGGCTTGCTCCAGCGCCTGGCGCTGGGCACGGAAGGCCGCGTCGCCCAAGCGGGGGCCGCGCTCCTCGCGCTCGTTGCTGCGCCAATCGGCGCGCTCGCCACCGCGCTGCGCACCACGTGCGTCGCCCGGGAAACCCTCGCGTGGGCCTTTGCGGGCATCGCGGCCCGCAGCACCCGGACGGCCGGACTGGGGCTGCGCACGCGCCATGCCGGGCCGGTCGTCGCCACGCATGGCCACCAGCTTGCGCGGGGCGGCAGCAGGGGTGGCGGTAGGGGTGGCATGGGATTTGCCATCGGCCTCTGGCTGGGCCTCGGGCTGCGTGTCTGCACTGGGAGCCGCGTCTGGGGTGGCAGTGGCCGCGCCCGGCTCCTCCCTCGCTTGCGCTTCGGCCGCATCGGCGCCGGCCCCTGCCGCACCTGGGTCTGACTGGCTGGGGGTGGATGGTGCCACGGCGGCCACGCTTTGACCGCGCAGCACGGCGTGCAAGGCGTCGCTGGCGCTGCGTATGCGCTGCGCGTCGCCGGCAGCGCAGGCGGCTTCGAGCGCTTGGGCGGCTTGCAGCACGGCTTGGTCGTGCGCGCTCAGGGCGGCGGCGACGTGCACGCGCTCGGCCGTCTTGCGCTCGAAGGCGGCGTCGATGGGCTGCCTAAAGGCCTCCCACAGCTTTTGCTCGAGGCGCCGGTCCAGCGGCACGGCGTGCGCTTCTTGCTGCCAGCGCTGTTGCAGCGCCTTCACGGCGTCGATGCGCAAGGCGGGCATCTGGCCCAGCGCCTGGGCCTCGGCAATCAGGGCCTGGCGGCGTTGCACGCTCTGCTCTTGGGCGGCCTCAAGGCGCGCATGGGCTTGGGCCATGGCCGCCTTCCACAGCGGTTGCAGCTCGGCAAAGAGCTTTTCGCTCAGGTGGCCGCACTCGCGCCAGCGCTCCGACAGGGCGTGCAGCTCGCGCAGCTGCAGCTTCCAGTCGGTGCTGGTGGCGTGCGCCGCCGTCCAGGCGTGCACCTCGTCGATCAATGCCAGGCGCTGGGCCCGGTTGGCTTGGTTTTGCTGCTTGAGCTGTTCGAGCCAGGCCTCGACCTGCTTGTGTGCCTCGTTGCAGGCTTCATCGAATTTTTTCCACAGCGCCTGGTTGGACGCCCCGCCCTGATCGGTGGCCTTCCACTGCTCGCGCAACTGGCGCAGCGCCTCTTGCACCTTGCGCCCGCCCATGCGCTGTCCCTCGGGGGCTTGGGTGAGCGCGACCGCCTTGGCCAGCAGCTCTTCGCGCAACTGGTCGGCGCGCCAGCGCTGCCAGCCCTCGAGCTCGCTGCTGCTGGCCAAGGCGGCTTGGGCCTCGGTTTCCAGCGCGGGCGCGATGTGACGGCCATGGTCTTTGAGCACTTGGCGCAAGGCAGCGGCGGCCTTGGGTGCGGTTTTGCTGTGCCCTTGGGCCAGCTCTTGCTGCAGGGCCTGCAAGGCCGCGGCGACGGCCTGCGTGGCTTGTTGCTGGCGCGCCGCGTGTTCGCCGGCATCGGCAGCGGGTGGCGCCGCCACGCCGCGCAGGGCGCGCAGTTCGTCGGCCCACACCGGCACCGCCGGCAGGGCCACCTGCTCATCGGTGGCAGCAGCCAAGGCTTGGGTGAGCGCGGCGTCAAAGGCTTCCCAGACCAGGTTGAGCTGGTTGCGCGAGGTTTCGAGTTGCTGCGCGTACTTGGGCTCGAGGCTGGCCCAGGCGGGGTCGGCGCACAAGCCGCCGGCGCGGGTTTGCCAAGCGGCGACGTCGGTGCGCAGGGGTTCGCGCTGCGCTTGCGCCTCGGCCAGCGGCTTGGTCGAGAGCAGCTCGATGCGCTGCGCCAGCAACACCGCGGCCTCGCGCTCCACCTGCACCTGGTGCTGCAGGTCTTCGAGCGCCTTCATGCGCGCGCTCAAGGCCAAGCGCAAACCGGCCAGCGGCTCGCGCGACAGCGGTGCCCCGGCTTTGGCGGCCTCGCGCTGCCAGCCCATGGCGTCGGCCAAGTTGAGGCGCGACTGGGCCAACAAGGCCTGCGCTTTGGCCGCCCACTCTTCGGCGATCGCGTCTTGGGCCTTGATGCGCTTGAGCTCGTCGAGTTTGTCCTTGAGCGGCTTGGCCGCACCTTTGTCGCGGTGCGAGAGCTCGCGGTAGACCTCGGTCATTTGCTCGATGCTGGGCTCGCTGGCGAGCCACTCGCGCAGCCGGGTGGCGCGCTCGCCCGAAGTCGGGGACTTGAAAGCCCCTCCGGTCAGGGCGTCGAGTTGCGACAGGTCGGCGGTGGATGGGGCGGACTTGACAGAGGCGTTCACGGCTTCGGGGGTGGTAGGCAAGGCGATGCGCGCACCCACGTAGCGTGTGGTGCGCGGGCACATCAGGTTAATCGGGATAAGTGCAGGTTCAGCCTTCTATTGTCGCTGCTTTCGCAGCCCAAATGGGCGCGCGACCACAAGCAAATCCGCTCTGGATGCGCCGGCGTGCGCAATTTGCAGCCGCAGCACCACAGTGGCCGCCCTCTTTGGCCCGCCCTAGCCGGCCAGACGGTGGCAATGGGCCGGTCCTACCGCAGATTAACTGCACCGAACGCAGGCGAACCAAGTGTGCGCCGTCGTTGACGAGTTTACAGCCAGCACACTGCAGGGAGTAGTTTTGCAGGGTCTCCCTAAGGCACTCAGCTGCGAGCGCCGTTCGGCAGGAGTCAGGCAGTCGGCGCCGCCGTTCTATGGGAGAATCTGAAAGACTTGGCAATCTAAATTCAACGTCTGCATAGGAACGGCAATGGCAGAGCCTGATGGCGACATCCTGACTTTGGATGAGGTTGCGACCTACCTGAAGGCGGGCAAGCGCACGATCTATCGGCTCGCGGCGAGCGGGGAGATCCCTGCGTTCAAGCTCGGCGGAGCGTGGCGGTTCTCACGCAGCGACATCGAGAGCTGGATCAAGCAGCAATCGGCGACCAGTTCCGACCGCGCCGCGAGCAAGGCATCGAACAAGGGAGATCGGAAGTAATGCTTGGACTGACGCTACGAGAAGAATTCCGGGGCAAGCGCCTCAAGGGCACGGCCATCGAGCTGTCCAACGATCAGCACACGGGCGCGACCCAGATCGCAGCCAAGCAGTTTCTGGAGATCACCTATCCCACGCACGACCTGCTGAAAGGCATCGAGGCCGTCGGCCCCAGCCAGGGTCGCCCCGTGGTCGTGATCGGCGAACGCGGCCTCGGCAAGTCGCACTTGATGGCCGCGCTCTACCACGCGGTGACCGACCCGTCCTCGACCAGCTCCTGGCTCAATGCATGGGCAACCACGCTCGCCGACGCCAGCATCGGCAAGATCGCGCTGCGCGACGGGATGCACGTCATCGGCGAAAGCCTGCATCGCCAGCGCTACAAATTCCTGTGGGATGTCCTGTTCGAGAACCATCCGCACGGCACCTTCATCAAGGGCAAGTGGGACGGCCAGGGCGCGTCCAAGACCGAAATCCCGTCCGACAAGCTCATCATCGAGCTGCTGCAGAACAAGCCGACGATGCTGCTGCTCGACGAATTCCAAACTTGGTACGAGGGCCTCACCAACACCAAGCAGTATCCGTGGAGGAACTGGGCGTTCAACTTCATCCAGATTCTTTCGGAGATCGCCAAGGAGCGCCCCGACCTGCTGGTGCTGGTGATCTCGGTGCGCAACGGCGGCAGCGACGCCTACCAGCAGGTGCATCGCGTCAACCCGGTCGCCATCGACTTCAAGGCGGGCGGCAGCGCCGAGCGCATCCAGCTGGATCGCCGCCGGATGCTGTTGCACCGTCTGTTCGACAACCGCTTGCAGATCGCCAGCGGCACCATCGAATCGCTGGTCGCGCAGCACGTCGCCGAATCCTTCCGCCTGCTCGACGTGCCGTCCGCCGAGCAGGAACGCAAGCGCCGGGAGTTCACCGAATCGTGGCCCTACGCGCCGCACCTGCTGCGCCTGCTAGAAGAACAGGTGCTCATCGCCACTGACGCGCAGGAAACGCGCGACCTGATCCGCATTCTCGCCAACCTCTACAAGAGCCGTGGCGAGGCCGTGCCCGTGCTCACCGCCGCCGACTTCCGGCTGGACGACGACACCTCGGGCATCGGCGCGTTGCTCGAAGCCGTCGCCAACCAGCACCACCGCACGCTGCGCGAGAAGGCGCAGCAGAACATCATCTCGGTGCAGGAGGCGCGGCACGACCACGCCAGCGTCGCGCCGCACCTGCAGGAAATCATCGGCGCATTGTGGCTGCGCTCGATTGCCGTGGGCAACCTCGCCGGAGCCGATCCCGCCACGCTGCAACTGGACATCACCCGTGGCAAGCCGGTGGACGACAACGCCTTCCAGGTCGAGCTGGCAACCATCGTCGAGAACAGCTTCAACATCCATCAGGACGGCACCAAACTGCTGTTCCGCGAGGAAGAGAACCCGCGCGCCAAGCTCATGGCCTACGCGCGCAACGACAAGCTGTTCGCTGACGGTGCCGATCAGGCGCAGCTCGCCAAGCAGGTGCGATACGTCATCGGCGGTAGCGACGAGGTCGCCAAGACTTTCCGCGTGATCGCCCTGCCCAAGTCGTGGGTCAACGATCCGTGGACGGCGCTTGATGAAGCCGAGCAGCCCGACAAATGGGATGACCGTCTGCCCATCCTCGTACTGCCAGAGGAAGCCGACAAGCTTGACGCCGCGCTGGGGCGTTGGCTCAAAGACCAGTTGCAGAAGCGCCGCAACACCGTGCGCTTCCTGCTGCCGCGCGCGGGCAGTACCAACTCCTTCATGGATCGCGACCTGCTCATCCTTGCCCGCGCCGAAATGAAGGCGCAGGAATGGGGCGGCCAGAACCCCGAATACAAGAAGCTGCACAAGGAATTTGAGAACACCCTGCGCGACAACCTCAAGAAGCGCTTCGACCGCTTCGCCGTGCTGCAACGCTGGAATTTCGCCGACCCCGCGCAGTGCAAATTCAGCGTCGAGCGTCTCGACAAGCAGGGCTCGCAGATTCCCGAAGCCATCGAGGAGGCGCTGACCGGCGACCTGTTCGTGCCGGAGGACTTCGAGGATCTGGTGCTCGAATACGCCAGCAACAACGAATCGGTCGGCAAGCTGCTGCGCGAGCTGCAGGAGCCGCGTCCGGCCGGGCAGGACTGCATCCCTTGGCTGGGCGAAACGGCGATGAAGGAACGCCTCCTGCGCCTGTGCGCCAAGGGCAAGGTGGCCATCAACGTGCGTGGCATGGAGTACCTGCAAACGAACCCCGGTGAGGACGAGGACACCGCGTGGCGGCGTCTGCGCCCCAAGCTCTCGCTCACGGGCCGCCACCTCGACGACGTGTTCGTGATGCTGCCGTCGGCCGTGCCCGCAACGGGTGGCTCAACGCCGCCCGCGCCGTCGCCGGGTGGTACGCCATCCGGTGGTGGCGCGGCCCCCACGCCGGGGGTGCCCGACCCCACACCCGGTGGCTCGCCTACTCCCACGCCAGGGCCCACGCCGGGCGGCATCTTCGGCGGCGACGGCGGCACCACCAAGCCGCGCACGCCTCTGTCGAACCCCGCCACGTCGCCGCTCAACCTGATCGGCAAGATCGAAGGCTGGGGCATTGGCCCGGCCACCAAGGTCGCGGAGGTGTCCATCAAGGTGTCCGCCGCCACCGGCGCGCAGCTCAAGGAACTGCTCAAGAAGCTCCCCGAAGGGATGAGCTTCGAGCTGAATCTTGAGAAGGAGGACGACTGATGGCACTGACCGCCAGCGCCTTGCAGGCCCTGACCCAAGGCTCCGACGCCGATGCTTGGCGCGTCATCGTCGATCAGGCTGTCGAGATCGCCAGAAAGCCGCTGGCCGCAGGCAATGCGCCCAGCGAGGTCGTCCGGCGCGACCGCGAAATCGGCGCACTGGATCTGTTCCTCTCCTCCAGCGGCTGGGACTTGTGGCCAGCCTTCGGCGACAGCGTGGAACGTACCTCGGAACGCTTGATGCGCTGGTGGGCCGAGCCCTTCAGCGCCAAGGCGGTGCTGATCCTCGACGGCCTTTCCCTGCGCGAGCTGCCGTGGCTGTTGCAGGGGGCAAATGAGCGCGGCTTCACCACGCACGAGGTCGCTGCCTGCGCCTCCGAGTTGCCCGGCGAAACCGATGAATTCGCCCGCGCGCTCGGCTTCGCCAGCCGCAGCAAGCTCCAGAACAACGGCGGTGGTCTCGCACACAAGCTGCAAGCCGCCAGCACCGAAACCGTGGACTTGCCGTGGAAGGACTGCGAAGCGCTGATCAACAGCGCGCCGAACCAGATCTTCTGGCACCACTGGCCGGACGCCAAGCTCCACGACGGCTCCGGCGCAGGCCAGGGGCTGGAGCCGCTGACCAAGGACGTGGCCGAGCAGTTGTCCAGCGATGACTTCTGGGCCTTCGTCGAGCGCCTCGCCACCGGGCGGCGGCTGGTCATCACCTCCGATCACGGCTACGCGGCCACCGGCTACTTCCCCGATGCCGATGGCGAGGTGGGCCAGTTCCTCAAGCAGACGTTTGGAAGCTCGCGCAGCAAGACGGGAACCGGCGACACCGGCCCTTTCGTGCCGCCCGTGGCATTGCAGATCAACAGCCCTCACGGCGCGCACCTGTTGGCCCTGGGCCGCAGGAAGTGGCGCAGCCAGGGCGGCTACCCGACGCTCACGCATGGCGGCCTGTCGCTGCTGGAAGTGCTGTCGCCCTTCGTCGAGCTGACCAAGTAAGGATTGCGGCTGATGGCCACCAAAAAAGAACTACTCCAACAAGAAGTCGCCAAAGCCGTCGGCGCAGGCAAGGCGGTCGCACTCGAAACCGTCGACTTCAACGACCCGAACCGCCCCAAGACCTGTCTGGAGGTGGACTTCCCGATCCTGCCGGTCAATCAGGTGGCGATCATCGAAGGCAACGCGGGCAAGCCGATCTACCAGATGTCGAAGTGGTGGGCACGGCGGCGTTCCAGCGTGTTCCGCTCCATGCTGATCGCAGCGGCCACCAAAGCGCCGGACGACCCTTCGCACGCGGCCAAACTGGTGTGGGACAACTACTACGCCAACCACCAGAAGAAAGGCGCGTTCAAACACCTCAAGGTGGCGGACATCTTCATGGGCGGTGGCACCACGCTGGTGGAAGGCTCGCGCCTAGGGATGCAGATGGTCGGCAACGACCTCAATCCGGTCGCGTGGTTCGTGGTCAAGCAGGAACTCGCCAATGTCGATCTGGAACAAGTGAAGAAGCTCCTCGCCGACATCGAGGCCGAGGTCAAGCCGCAGATCATGCCGTACTACTTCTGCGACGGCCCGCAGGGCGAAAAAGGCAAGTGGACGCATCTGCCCAGCAACAAGGCGATGCCCGCAGACTTCGACCCGCTCGCCATTCCGCGTGAAGAGCGCAAGGAATACCGCTACGAAGGCCCGGAGATCATCTACACCTTCTGGGCCAAGCATGGGCCCTGCCAAGTGACGGGCTGCGGCCACCGCACGCCGATCATGACCAGCCCGGTAATGGCGGTGAAGACGCTCACCGTCAAACACTGGGCACACAGCTGCGGCAAGTGTGGCGAGAGCTTCGACGTGGAGGAAGAAGCCGCGCGCATGGCACCCGATGCGCCGTTCTACGTCGCGCCCACCGAAGCGCCGTATTCCGTGCTCGACCGTAGGAAAGGCGTGATCTGCCCGCACTGCGGCCACACCGCGATGGTGAATCTGGGCAAGGGCAAGAACAAGAAGGTGGAACTGAGCCTGTTGGTGCATCCTCAATGGCTGGCGGGCGAAGCGAGGCAGGATGCAAACGGCCAGCCCTACGGCGGTTCGGCGCAGGACGATGTGGCGGCGACCACGCGCTGGGATGCTGCACGCGCCGCGAAGATTCGGTTGCTCGAGGTGCGCGGCGCGCTGCCGGATGAAGTGACCGACCCGGAAACGGGTGTCACCTTCGCGCCCGAGAAAGGCACGGTGCCGAAGAAGTCGAACTACGCCTGCTCGGCCTGCGGCACGGTGCAGGATGTGCTGACCACCATCAAGGCTACGGGCAAGACTGGCCCGATGGCCGCTTACGCGGTGCAGGGCTACGCACCGAAGCGCGATGAAGCGGGCAAGCCCTACAACGGTCGCTTCTTCGCCGCCTACGACACGGCCCATGCCAAGCAATATGACGCCGCGTTCGCGGAATGGGAAGCGCGGAAGGACGCCGACCTGAAGGACTACTGGCCGCGTTCCGAACTGGCCTACGGCTTCATGACCCACCACCTGCAGGGCGGCGTGCCGAACCACGGCTTCACGCACTGGTGGACGATGTTCAATCCGCGCCAGCTACTCGTTCACGCGCAACTGCTGAAGGCGATTGTCGAGGTTGGACACTACGAATGGAAAACGCGCGAGTATGTGCTCGGTGCGTTCCAGCAGTATCTGCGCAACCAGAGCCAATTCACTCTATGGAATGTGCAAGGCGACAAGCTGGAACCACAGTTTGCAAACAACAACTTTCATCCCAAGTCAACCGTTGTGGAGAACTGTGTGTTCCCTGCGCTTGGGCGCGGTAACTGGGCGGCCTGCGTCGAGGGCATTGTTGAGGGGCGCGAATGGGCAGTAGATCCTTGGGAAGCCGCAAGCCTTGAAACACTGAAGCGACAGGCTCCTGCGTTGGCAGAGCAAATTTCTGGCAAAAGCGAGAAGGTCTTTCCCGGTGATCCTGTTGGCGAAGTTGGCGTGTTCCAAGGCTCGTCCACCGATCTCACACACGTCCCTACGGCCAGCCTTGATCTGGTCATCACCGATCCGCCCTTCGGCGGCCTGTTGCACTACTCGGAGCTGTCCGACTTCTTCTACGTCTGGCTGCGCCTCGCGCTGAAGGACAAATATCCCGACTACTACCGCGCCGATTACACGCCCAAGTCGCTGGAAGCCGTGGCCAACCGCGCGCGCGAACCAGAAGACCCGGATGGCTTCTACCAGCGCCTGCTCACGCAGTGCTGGCGCGAAGCGCATCGCGTTTTGAAACCGAGCGGCATTTTGGCCTTCACCTTCCACCACAGCGAGGACGAGCCGTGGGTAGCGGTGCTGGAATCGCTGTTTGATGCGGGCTACTACCTCGAAGCGACCTACCCCATCCGCTCCGATGAAACCAAGGGCGAAGGCGAGTTCGGCTCCAAGACCATCGAGTACGACATCATCCACGTCTGCCGCAAGCGCACCGAAGAACCCAAGCCGGTGAGCTGGGGCCGCATGCGCCGCGAGGTGATGGCCGATGTGCGCCAGTTGCAGGCCATGCTGGAAAACCACGCCAAGGAAGGCCTGCCCGCCGCCGACATCCAGGTGATCCGACGTGGTAAGGCGCTGGAGTACTTCTCGCGCCACTACGGCAAGGTGTATGTCGACGAAGGCCGCACCATCTCCGTGCGCGACGCGCTGGTCGGCATCAACCAGCTCATCGACGAGGATGCCGACAAGGGCAAGGAAGCGCCGCCGGTCAATGCCGAGCCGATCACGCGGCAGTTCCTGCGCACCTTCGGCAACGCGCCGGAGCTGAAGCGCGACCAGTTGCAGAAATTCCTGAAGGGTTCGATCACCACGCCGGACGAGTTCGTGCAGCGTGGCTGGTGCTCGGAGAAAAGCAAGGTGTTCACCCGCACCGATGCGCTGGAGTTCGCACGCGAGTGGTCGGGCAAGCATCGCCGCAAGCTGACGTCCGATCTGGATCAGGCGCTGGTGCTGATCGGTGCGTGCTTCGACGGCAGCGGCATCAATGCCTCGGACACGCTGAAGAACGAGAATTTCAAGCCGCACGTCGCGCTGAAGCCCCTGCTGGAATGGTTGCAGAAAAACGGCCCGGATCAGACCACCCGCAACGCCGCCTCGCGCGCGGTGTCCATCTACAACGCATGGCACGCGAGCCAGGCACCCCAGCCCACGCAGGGTTCCTTGTTCGATGACGATGGGGAGTACGGGAAATGAGCTATTTCACTGACGCACAGCTCGAAGCCATGCTGGCCGATCTGGAATCTGATCGAGTCGAGCGCAAGCAGTCCTTCCAGGGCGATGCGCCGCAGAAGGTACGTGAAGCGGTTTGCGCCTTTGCCAACGATCTGGCCGGACACGGTGAGCCGGGTGTGGTATTGATCGGTGTGCACGATAAGGGCACGCCCATGCCCGACTTCGTTGTGACCGACGAACTGCTTCGCAGCCTTGCGGACATCAAGACTGACGGCAACATCGTCCCGCCCCCGACGCTACTGGTGGAGAAGCGGCTGCTTCAAGGCGCGGAAACAGCGGTCATCACCGTTTGGCCCTGCGATACGCCACCGGCCCGCTACAAAGGCCGTATTCACGTGCGCTGGGGACCACGCCGTGGTCTGGCGACAGCGCAGGACGAGCGCATCCTCAACGAGCGTCGCCGACACCGCGACCGCCCATACGATGTGCAACCGGTGCACGAGTCCGTGATGGGCGAGCTGGATCGCCTGCGTTTCGAGCAGGAATATCTGCCCTCACTGGTAGCGCGCGACGTGCTGGATGCCAACGAGCGTAGCTATGAACAGAAGCTGGCTGCAACCAAGATGGTGTTGAGCGACAGCGAGCCCACCCCTACGGTGTTGGGCTTGCTGGTCATCGGGAAATCGCCTGCCGACTGGATTCAAGGTGCCTATACGCAGTTCTTGCGGCTGGCGGGTCATGACCTGACGGCGCCTGTCGCTGACGAAGAAGCCATCTACGGCACGGTTGCGGACCAGATTCGTCGGCTGGAAGAAAAGCTTGCCGCCCACAACACGCGCAGCGTGCGCTTTTCCGACGTTGCTGCTGAAGCCCGCGAGGAGGCCTATCAATTGGACGCCTTGCGGCAATTGGTCCGCAACGCGCAGATGCATCGCAGTTACGAGGCGACCAACACTCCGGTTCGCGTGTACTGGTTCGATGATCGCATCGAAATCCATAACCCCGGTGGTCCGTTTGGCAGTGTCACGCCAGAGAATTTCGGACAGCCCGGAATCACCGACTACCGCAATCCGAATCTGGCTGAAGCCTTACGCGCGCTTGGATATGTACAGCGTTTCGGGGCGGGTATTGCAATTGCCCGGAAACATCTGGGGCAACGTCTGAGGTTCGAGGTCCAGCCGGGAGTGGTGGCGGCCATCATCGAGGGGGCGGCGGCATGACAGCAAATATCGCGTTCTTCAACAATAAGGGTGGTGTGGGAAAAACATCGCTGGTGTACCACTGCGCCTGGATGTTTGCGGAACGGGGTTTCCGTGTGCTGGCGGTCGATCTTGATCCGCAATCCAATCTTTCAATTATGGCGTTGGATGAGGAACGGCTGGAGGCGTTGTGGCCGGATGGCGATCACCCGGAAACGCTTCACGGGGCTGTCGCGCCGTTGTTCGGTGGCACGGGAGACGTTCGCGCTGCCCACATCGAACAGTTGGGGGAGCGGTTGGGGCTGCTGGTAGGCGATCTGGCGTTATCCCGGATTGAAGACGACCTATCCACCGAATGGCCGCGCTGTCTGGAAGGGCGGGAGCGAGCGTTTCGTGTGACCACATCCTTCTGGCGGGTCATCGAGGCTGCGGCTGAGCAACACAAGGCTGATGTGGTTCTGCTTGACGTTGGCCCGAACCTGGGCGCGCTCAATCGGTCCGCGCTGGTTGCATGCAGTCATGTCGTAGTGCCCGTGGCCCCTGACTTGTTCTCGCTTCAAGGGCTTAAAAACCTGGGGCCGACATTACGCCAATGGCGGGATACCTGGGGCCAGGCTCTTCCGAAGGTTCCTGCCAACCTAAAGCCCATGCCAGGGGGCGAAATGACGCCGATTGGATACGTACTCATGCAGCATGCCGAACGTCTTGGTCGGCCCACGAAGGCGTATGCCAAGTGGAATGCCCGCCTGCCGACCGCGTACCGCGAAAGTGTATTGGGGCAATCCCCGACGGGTGGCGCACTCGCAGATGCCAACCAGATTAAGCGAATTAAGCACTACCGCAGTCTGATGCCCTTGGCGATGGAAGCACGCAAGCCAATATTCTGCCTGTCCAGTGCTGACGGAGCCATCGGTGCTCACCAGAATAACGTGCGGCAGTGCCACGACGATTTCGCGTCCTTGGTGCAGTCAATCGCCGATCGTGCGAACCTGAAACCGGGGGCTCGCTGATGCGCCAACTGAGGGACAGCGTGTGGCAGCGGCGCGGCACCAGTTGGGTGTGGGACGAAGAGGCCCGCAACCAGATCTGCGCGGCCAGCGAGGTCTGGAGCCTGCGCCAGCTCCTGCGTGCGAAAGGAAACTGGCCGGACGACCTGCCCAGCAATGGCGACAGGACGCTGGTGGTGGCCGGTCTGGACGGCAGTCTCGATCTGCTGACACCGGGCGATGCCGAAGCGTGGCTGGGCGATGCGATCAAGCCCGCCATCCTGTCGTTTCAAGATGAGTGGGGAAGCGATGGCGCGCTGGTCTTCTGGCTGCCCGGCGGTCACAGCCGCGTCAGGGCGAATACCGCCACCGATGAGGTGGGTTGGCTATGCCACGCGCCCCACGGGCATCAGATCGACCTCGGCCGCATCTTGTGGGGCCAAGCCAACGAGTACCCGCAGGAGATTCTGCTGCGCGACGGCGGCAGGCCCGCTGGCCTGTTCCACCTGCGGATTACTTGAGGGTGGCTGAGTGACGGCAGAGTTTCAGTTCCAACCCGGCGAGCGCATCACCCACCCCGAGTACGGCCAAGGGGTCGTCCTCGACCCGGCGCGTGACGGCTATTTGCGCGCGTTCTTCGGCATCGGCGAACGCCGGGTGCCGGTGGCGTCGCTGCGGCGCGAACTCACGCGCACCGAGCGCATCCTGCGCGCCGTGGATGGCGGCGCGGAGCGGTCGCGCAAGGCGTGGCTGTCCTACGAGGCGCACGCGCTGCCGGTGATGGAAAGCGCGTCGGCGCTGACCTCGGCCAAGATCGACCTGCTGCCGCATCAGGTGGTGCTGACGCACCGCATCGCCACCGCCTCACCCCGGCGCTACCTGATCGCCGACGAGGTGGGCTTGGGCAAAACCATCGAAACCGCGCTGATCCTGCGCGAGCTGGCCAGCCGGGGCGAATTGACCCGCGCGCTGATGGTGGTGCCTGCGGGCCTCGTGAACAACTGGCACCGCGAGCTGAACGAAGTGTTCAACCTCGACTTCGAGGTGTTCGGCTCCGAGGGCGACATCACCGACCGCAAGACCAATGCCTTCGCCAAGCACGACCGGCTGATCGCCAGCATCGACACCCTGAAGCGCCCGGCGCGCATCAAGCGCCTGCTGGATGCGCCGCGCTGGGATCTGGTGGTGTTCGATGAAGCGCATCACCTCACCGCCTACAAGACCGGCGGCAAGGTGCGCAAGACCGAGAACTACAAGCTGGCCGAGGCGCTGAAAGATCACTCACGTGACCTCGTGCTGCTGTCGGCCACGCCGCACCAGGGCAATCACTTCCAGTTCTGGATGCTGGCGCAACTGCTGAACCCGACGCTGTTCCGCAGCCCCGAGGAGATGGTCAAGGAGCGGCACAGGCTCAACACGGTGATGTTCCGCCGCACCAAAGCCGATGCCTGTCAGCCCGATGGCTCGCCGCTGTTTGCGCGGCGCTGGGTTCACACCGAATCCTTCGTGATGAACCAAGCCGAGCGGCTGTTCTACGAGAAGCTGCGCGAGTACCTGGAGGACGGCTTCGACCTTGCGCGCCGCCAAGGCAACCAGGGGCGTGCGCTGGGCTTCCTGATGGCGATCTTCCAGAAGATCGCGGCATCGAGCTTTGCAGCCGTCCGACGCACGCTCAAGCGCCGCCTGCTGATGCTGACGCTGCACGAGGCGTTGCTGCGCGACAAGGAACTGGACATCGAAGGCCGTGAGCGCCTGACCGAGGAGGCGCGCGAGCTGATCCACGAGGAGTTTGGCCTACCACGCGACAGCATCGGTCGCAGCGAGGTGGATCGCGTGCTGGCCGATCTGAAGTACCGGCTGGTCAAGAAGCTGGACGAAGAGGCGCTGGAGATGGCCTCTGACCCCTACGGCAGCGAGTATTCGGCCACGCACGCGGAGGAAGCCGCGTCGGCGGTGGTGGATCTGCATCTGCCGGAGGAGCGCCTGCGCATCGGCGACCTGCTGCGCGTGTTCCCGGCAGAGCGCGAAACCAAGATGCAAAAGCTGCTCGACGGCTTGGGCACGCTGTGGCGGCAGAACGCCAACGAGAAGATCGTGATCTTCGCCACCTACCTCGGCACGGTGGACATGATCGCCCGCGAAATCGAGCAGACCTTCCCCGGTCAGGGCGTTGCCGTGCTACGGGGTGGTGACCACGGCGCGAAGGTGGCGGCGGAGCGGCGCTTCCGCCTGAAGGACGGCCCGCGCGTGCTGGTGTGCACGGCGGCGGGGCGCGAAGGCATCAACCTGCAGTTCGCGCGCGTCTTGTTCAATTTCGACCTGCCGTGGAATCCGATGGACATGGAGCAGCGCATCGGGCGCATCCATCGCTACGGCCAGAGCCATACCGCGCAGGTCTACAACCTCGTGCTGTCGGACACCATCGAAGGCCGCATCTTCCTGCTGCTCGACGAGAAGCTGACCGAGATCGCGCGCACCGTCGGCAAGGTTGATGATCAGGGCAATGTGGCTGAAGACCTGCGCGCGCAGATTCTTGGCCAACTCTCGGAGCGCTTGAACTACGACCGGTTGTATCAGGAGGCGTTGTCCGACCCGGAGCTGAAGCGCACGCAGGTGGAGCTGGAGGCGGCGCTGTCGAACTCCCGCGAGGCACGGCAGGTGGTGTTCGACCTGTTTCAAGACCTCGATGGTTTTAGCCTCGACGACTACAAGCCCTTCTCGGACGTGTCTTCCGGTCTGGATAGGTTGGTGCGCTTTCTTTCGGCGGCGGTCGCCGATCGTCAGCAGAAGCTGGTCAAGGTGGACGATGCAACCTACGACCTCGTCACCGTCGAAAGCACGCGCCGCGCTCGCTTCACCCTGAGCCGCGAAGCTG
Source organism: Pseudomonadota bacterium (assembly GCA_041694945.1). GTDB lineage: Bacteria > Pseudomonadota > Gammaproteobacteria > Burkholderiales > Burkholderiaceae_C > Serpentinimonas. The sequence goes on along the minus strand of JBGFRU010000026.1, from coordinate 21,731 downwards.
CCACCAATCAGGACGATCTGCAGCTGATGGGCTTGGATCACCCCTTGGTGCAGGACGAGTTGGGACGCTGGCGCAGCGTGCCGCCGGAGGAAGTCGGGATTGCTGTGTCTGGCGATGTCGACGAACCGGCGCTGTTGTCGCTGTGGATGGTTGAAGCGTCGGCTGGCAAGGGCGAGCGCCGCGTGGTGGTGCAGCCCATCGCCGTCAAACAGGACGGCACGCGCGTTCCGGCGGTAGAGCGGCAGTGTGAGCGATACCTGCAGGCCCCGACAACTTCACCGAAGTTCTTGCCGGAGCAACGACTGGAGCTGTTTGCGCATGCAGTTGAGCCTACTCTGCAGCGCGAACTGAAACACAAGGGGGCTGCGAGCGGTGATGGCAGCTATTCGGCGGAGTTGATCGGGTACGTCGAGATTTTGCCTATGAGCCCAGCCTAGCCGGCCCATAGGTCCAGCGGCGGGTCGTGCACCACGGCTTTGAGGATGTCGGAGCGGGTGACGAAGCCCTCGAGGCGGCCCTCGGCATCGACCACCGGCAAGCCTTGCAAGCCGGTATCGAGCAGCACCAGCGCCAAGCGGCGCAGATCGGCTTGGGCGCTGACGGCGGGCACGGGGCTGATCATCACTTCCGTCACGGGCTGGGCCATCAGGGCCTGCCAGACCAAGGCGTGGCCGTCGGGGGCGGGCAGGCGCTCGGGTTGCATCAGTTCGGCGCGCGAAAGCAGCCCGATGACGCCGCCGTTGCGATCCAGCACCGGGGCCTGGCCAACGCCGCGCTGGTACAAGGTCCACCAGCCTTGGCGCACGGTCATGTCGTGCGCCAGCGCAATGGGTTTGCGGCTCATGACGTCGGCCACGGTGCGCAGCGCCCGCCTCGCCTGCGGCGCCCGTTGCAACTGGCTGTAGGAACTCAGGGCGTGGGCGCTGCCATGGTGCGCGGCCCCTGCATCGGCATCGGGCAGGGTCAAAGGGCGATCGAACTCGGGTTCGAGGGCGCGCGTGCGCACGCTGCGCAAGGTGGGCACGACGCGGCGCAAATCCTCCGCCAAACCGCGGTACATGAGCCCCGACGTGCCGTAGATCGCAAACATGACAGCCCCTTACGCGCTGATGCAACATGGCCGCATTATCCAAAATTATCTATTTGGCGCAAGCATTTAAACCACTTGCGCCACCGGCACCGCGCCGCGGCACCGATCGTGGTCTGGCTAGCGACACGATCTAGGGCAAAAACAGGGCTTGCAGGTCGTTGAGAAAATCAAAACCGCGCGCGCTCGGCCGGATGCGCCAGGCGTCGCGCTCGATCCAGCCTTGGGCTTCGGCCTTGGCCAGCGGGGCCTGGATCGCGCTCAGCGGCAAGCCGGTGCGGGCGGCAAAATCGGCCACGGCAAAGCCCTCGCGCAGGCGCAGCGCGTTGAGCATGAATTCGAACGGCAGTTCGCTTGCCGGCACCTCGTGCTCGCTGGCCACCGGCTGGCCCTGCAGGGCCTGTTCCATGTAGCGCTGCGGGTCGCGCCAGCGCACTTGGCGCAGCAGGCGCTGCGCAAAACTGATTTTGCCGTGGGCCCCGGCCCCGATGCCGAGGTAATCGCCAAAGCGCCAGTAGTTCAGGTTGTGCAGGCATTGGCGCTCGGCCCGGGCATAGGCCGACACCTCGTAGCGCTGCAGTCCCGCGCTGGCGCAGCGCGCGCCGATGGCGTCGAGCATGGTCCAGGCGCTGTCTTCGTCGGGCAAATGCGGCGGCGGATGCTTGGCAAACACGGTGTTGGGCTCGAGCGTGAGGTGGTAGAGCGACAGGTGTGGCGGCGCATAGCCCAGGGCGCGCTCGAGGTCGTGCTGCAAATCGCTCAGCGTCTGCCCCGGCAACGCGTACATCAGATCGAGGTTGAAAGACTCGAAGTGCTGCGCGGCTTCGGCCACCGCCGCGTGCGCCTGGGCGGCGTCGTGCACCCGGCCCAGCGCCTGCAAAAAGCGATCGTCAAAGGATTGCACGCCCACGCTCAGGCGCGTCACACCGGCGCTGCGGTAAGCGGCAAAGCGCTCGCGCTCGAAGCTGCCGGGGTTGGCTTCGAGCGTGATTTCGGCCTCGGGCAGCAGCGGCAGCAGGGCGCGCACGTCGGACAACAACCGCTCGAGCGCCTCGGGCGGCAGCAGGCTGGGCGTGCCGCCACCCAAAAAGACGCTGTGCACGGCGCGCCCCCAGACCAGCGGCAGGCTGGCTTCGAGGTCGGCGCGCAGGGCTTGCAGGTAGCGCGCCCAAGGAGGGGCGGCGGCGCCGTCGAGGGCGTGGGAATTGAAGTCGCAGTACGGGCACTTTTTGATGCACCACGGCAGGTGCACGTACAGGCTCAGCGGCGGCAGGCTCGAGAGCTGGATGCGCCCCGGGCGCTCCAGGCGCACGCTCTGGGCGCTCACTGAACTGGCGCTGCTCACTGGACTGGCGCCCTGGCCGCGCTGTCTGGCCCCAGCCAGCGCTGGCGCATCAGCTCCAACATGGCACGGGCCGCTTGGCCGCGGTGGCTGAGGCGGTTTTTGAGCTCGGGTGGCAACTGGGCGCAGGTTTGTCCGTGCTCGGGCAGGTAGAGCACGGGGTCGAAGCCAAAGCCGTGCGTCCCCACCGGTTCGGTGGTGATCAGGCCTTGCAGGCGGCCGCTGGCCACCAGGGGCTCGGAGTCGTCGGGGTTGCGCAGCGCCACCAGGGTGCTGACCAAGGCCGCGCGCCGGTCGCCAATGCCCTGCATCTGCTCGAGCAGGGCGCGCACGTTGTGGGCGTCGCCCTTGGGGTAGCCAAAACGGGTGGCGTAAAAAGCGGTGTCCACCCCCGGCTGCCCGCCAAAGGCCTCGACGCACAGGCCGGCGTCATCGGCCAGCGCCGGCAGGCCGCTGGCGGCGCTGGCGTGGCGCGCCTTGGCCAGCGCGTTTTCCACGAAGGTGCGGTGCGGCTCAGCGGCCGCGGCGATGCCCAGTTCGGCCTGGCTCTGCAAACGCACGCCCAAGGGCCCGAACAGGGCTTGCAGCTCGGCCAGCTTGCCCGCGTTGTGGGTGGCCAGCACCAGGGTCAGGGCCGGCTTCAGCATGGCCCCACGGCACCAGCAGGCAAGCCGATCGCCGCGCGCTGCAGCCCGATGAGCTCGGTGATGCCACTTTCGGCCAAGCGCAGCATCTGGCCCATTTGCTCGTGGCTGAAAGCTTGGCCTTCGGCGGTGCCCTGCACCTCCACGAAATGGCCGGCGCCGGTCATGACCACGTTCATGTCGGTGTCGCAAGCCGCGTCTTCGTCGTAGTCCAGATCGAGCAGCGCCACACCTTGCAGCAGCCCCACCGACACCGCCGCCACGGGCTGGAGCAAAGGCGACTGCGTCAGCCGGCCTTGCTCCAGCAGGAACTGCACCGCGTCGTGCGCCGCCACCCAGGCACCGGTGATGGCGGCGGTGCGGGTGCCGCCGTCGGCTTGCAGCACGTCGCAGTCGAGTGTCAGGGTGCGCTCGCCCAGCGCCTGCAGGTCGAACACCGCGCGCAGCGAGCGCCCGATCAGGCGCTGAATCTCTTGCGTGCGCCCGCTTTGCTTGCCCTTGGCGGCCTCGCGCGCGCTGCGGGTGTGGGTGGCGCGCGGCAGCATGCCGTACTCGGCCGTCACCCAGCCGGCGCCGCTGCCTTTTTGGTGCGGTGGCACCTTGTCTTCGACACTGGCGGTGCACAGCACCCGCGTGCGACCAAACTCGACCAACACCGAACCTTCGGCGTGGCAGGTGTAGGCGCGGGTGATGCGCACGGGGCGCAGGGCGTGGGCCGGGCGGGCGCCGAGGCGCTGGCTGGCCTGGATACCCGCTTGGGTGGTGCTCGCTTGAGCTGTCAGGGCGTTGGAAGTCATGGGGGTAACAGTGCAAAAAATCAGGGTCGGTTGCGGCGCACGGCGGTGCGGCGGATGGCGGCATGGATCTCGTCGATCGATCGTTCTATGCGCCCCAGGTCGAACACATCGCTGCCTTCGTCGCGGCTCGATGGGGCGTCGGCGTCTGGCTCGGGTGGTGCGTCGTGTGCGGTCGCAGGATCCGCTTCGGCAGCCCCGGCGGTGCCCCACTCCAGCGCCAGCAAAGACACGTTGTCGCTGTGGGGGCCGGCCTTGAGCAAGGCCAGGCGCACCAAGTCGGGCACGCCATCGCTCAGCGAGCGCCCTTGCAGGCCGGCAGCGATCGCGTCGTCGCCCAAGGGCGACCACAGGCCGTCGGAACACAGCAGCAGTTGGTCGCCGGCGCGCAGCGTCATGGGGCCGGTGTGGTCGAACAAGGGCGGCGTGGACGAACCCAGGCAGGTAAAGAGCAGGTTGCGGTTCGGCAGATGAGGCCGATGGGGCAAGTGCGCAAACAGCTCGGGCTTGTCGTGGTGGCTGTGGTCGCGGGTGCGAAACCACACCTGCCCAGCGCGCAACCCGTACAGGCGTGAATCGCCCGCGTGCACCGCCCACAGCTGGTTGTCTTGCAGCACCGCCGCCACCACGGTGGTGCGCGGCTGCTCGGGCAGGTCGTTGGAGCGGGCGTAATCGACGATGGCGCGATTGGCTTGCAGCAAGGTGTGCTGCAGAAAAACCTGGGGGTTGGCCAGCCGGGGCCTGGCCTGGGCCAGAAAAGACTGGGCATAAACCCGCACCGCAATTTCGGCCGCCCGCTCCCCCCCGCTGTAGCCCCCCATGCCATCGGCCAGGACGAGCAAGACCCCCTCGGGCGAGTGGGTGTAGCCCAAGCGGTCTTCGTTGTCGTCGCGCCCCCCTTGGCTGCTGGCCTGATACACCGAAAACTTCATGACTCGGGATAAAAGCTGGAGCGTCCCGAGGGCGTGACAGGTTGTTTGGATGCGCCCGGCCAGAGGCGCCCGACCTGCTGGCGCAGCCTGTCGACCAGTGTCGGCGGAGTGTAGATGGGCACGGGTTCGCGCTGCAATTCCTTTTGCAACTCGAACACCGACTGCGGCCGCGCCGTGGCCGGCAGCGCCATGCACCACTGCACGACCTCGATCAGGTTGTCGGAATACAAACCGCGCAGGCGCGACATGGCCAGCGGCAACCGGTCTTTTTCGAGGCGCTGCGGCGCGTCGTGGGGCGGATACCCCTGCATGCACGAGTACAGGCAGGCACCGACGGCGTACAGATCGGTCCAGGGGCCCAGCTGGGCACCGCGCTCGTACATTTCGGGGGCGGCAAAGCCCGGGGTGTACATGGGGCGCACGAAGTGGCCCTCGTTGCTCAGCACCTCGCGGGCGGCACCAAAATCGATCAACACGGCCTTGTTGGCGTCGGTGATGAACACGTTGGCGGGCTTGATGTCCAGGTGCAGCATCTTGTGCTGATGCACGATGCGCAAGCCGCGCAGCAACTCATCGAACAGCGAGCGGATGGTGGCCTCGCGCAAAATCTTTTTGCGCTTGAGGGTGCGCGCGGTGACGACGAACTCCTGCAGCGAGGCGCCCTCGAGCAAGTCCATGACCATGTAAACGGTCTCGTTTTCCCGGAAAAAATTCTGCACCCCGACCACCGAAGGATGCGAAATCTGCGCCAGCGCCCGTCCTTCTTCAAAAAAACTCTTGAGGCCCAGGCGGTACAGCGAGAGCTTTTCTGGCGGCACCACGGGCAACAGCTCGCCGGGCGCGCGCAAGGCCAAAGCCGCCGGCAGGTACTCCTTGAGCGCGACCCTGAGCCCGGCCGGGTCGAGCGCCAGATAGACCAAGCCAAAACCACCGCTGGCCAACAGGCGCACGATCCGGTAGCCGCCTATCTGGGTGTCGGGTGGCAGGGGAGCGGGTTTGGTCTTTGACATAATCGGCGCAGAGCAAGCACCCGCAGCCTTGCAATCAGATCAACAAGAGAGTGAATCCGTGCCAGTTTACAGCATGACCGGTTATTCCTGCGCCAGCCAGCGCCTGCGCCCGGCCGCAGCCCCCGAGCATGCGCCCGAACTTGTGCTCGGGCTGGAAATTCGCTCGGTCAACAGCCGCTTTCTGGACTTGGGCTTTCGCCTGAGCGACGAACTGCGCGCCAGCGAACCCGCGCTGCGCGAGCGCGTGCAAGCGCTGCTCAAGCGCGGCAAGGTCGAGGTGCGCGCGTGGGTCGAGGGCCGCACCGACGCCGGTTGGCGCGCCCCCAGCAGCGCAGAACTGCAAAATCTGCTCTCCATGCAAGACCAGATCCGCACCTGGATGCCGCAAGCGCGCGAGCTCTCGGTGGCCGAGTTGCTGCAGCTGGTGGCGCGCTCGACCCCGCTCCCCAGCGCCCTGACCGAGGCCGCATCCGGCCTGTGCGAGCAGGTGCTGCACGATCTGCGCCGCGCCCGCGAGCGCGAGGGCGCGCGCCTGGCCCAGATGCTGCACGAGCGGCTGGAGCAACTGCAGGCGCTGGCGCAGCAGGCCCAGCCGCTGGTGCCGGCCCAGGTCGAACAGCAGCGGCTGCGCTTTCTGGAGCGCTGGAACGAGGCCATGGGCCACACCGCCACCGCATCCGTTTCGACTCCGGCCCCGACCGCCTCCGCCGCCGCCCAAGAGCGCGCCCTGAGCGAAGCCACCGCCTACGCCCTGCGGCTCGACATCGCCGAAGAACTGACGCGGCTGCAGTCGCACCTCAAGGAAATCGGGCAACTGCTGCAGCGCGGCGGCGAAGTGGGCAAACGGCTCGACTTCCTGATCCAGGAACTGCAACGCGAGGCCAACACCTTGGGCAGCAAATCGTCCAGCCTGGCGCTGACGCGCATCGCCGTCGACATGAAGGTGCTGATCGAGCAAATGCGCGAACAGGTGCAAAACCTCGAATGAACATGGACTACCCCGGCAACCTCTACGTCGTCTGTGCCGCCAGCGGCACCGGCAAATCGAGCCTCGTCAAGGCTTGGCGCCAAGCCGACGCGCAACTGGCGCTGTCGGTCTCGCACACCACCCGGGCGCCACGCGGACAGGAGCGCGACGGGCGCGAGTACCACTTCGTGAGCGCCGAGGCCTTCGACCAATTGCTGGCCGAGGGCGCCTTTGTGGAGTGGGCGCATGTGCACGGCCAGCGCTACGGCACCTCGCGCCCGGCGCTGGCCGACGCGCTGCGCAGCGGCGCCGACCTGGTGCTGGAGATCGACTACCAAGGGGCGCTGCAGATCAAGCAGCAGTTTCCCCATGCGGCGCTGATCTTTATCCTGCCCCCGAGCTGGGCAGCGCTGCGCGAGCGCCTGCAGCGGCGCGCCGAAGACAGCGCCGAGGTGATCGAACTGCGGCTGCGCAACGCGGTGGCCGAGGTGGCGCAAGTCGATCGCTTCGATTTCGTTATAATCAACGATTGCTTTGAGCGCGCCTTGCTCGATCTGCAGACGATCGCCCAGGCCCAGCGCTTGCGCGTGGCCACCCAGCGCCGTCAGCGCGCCGCGCTCTTTGCGGCCCTGCAGATCTAAGCGCTCAAGCCCCGTCCATTCACTTCTATACGCACCCCATGGCCCGCATCACCGTCGAAGATTGTCTGGAACAAATCCCCAACCGCTTCCAGCTCGTGTTGGCCGCCACCTACCGGGCACGCATGCTCAACCAAGGCCACACCCCCAAGGTGGAGAGCAAAAACAAAGCGGTGGTGACCGCCCTGCGCGAAATTGCCGACGGCAAAATCGGGCTCGAAATGCTCAAAAAAGTGCCCTCCTGAACCCGGTACCGAACCGCGTACCCAGCACTGCACCCAAGCCAGCCTGGGGCCGCGCCAGCGCCAGGCCCATTGTGGCGTCCGTCATGCAAGCCCAGGCCAAAGCGGCTACAGTAACGGGATCATGAGCGAGCAAGCCATCGCCACCTCCGAAACCGGCCCCGCGGCCGCACCGCAGGCCTTGGTCGAGGCGCGCTTTGCCGCGCTCGAGGCGGCTTTGGATTACCTCAGCGCCGCCGAAATCGAACAGGTGCGGCAGGCCTTTCGCTTTGCCGACCAGGCCCACTCGGGCCAGTTGCGCAACAGCGGCGACCCTTACGTCACGCACCCGATCGCCGTCGCCCTGCAGTGCACCGAGTGGAAACTCGACGCGCAGGCCCTGTGCGCGGCCCTGATGCACGACGTGCTCGAAGACTGCGGCTGCACCAAAGCCGATCTGGTGCAAGCCTTTGGCCCCCAAGTGGCCGATCTGGTCGATGGCCTGACCAAGCTCGACAAGCTCGAGTTCGACAGCCGCGAGCAAAACCAGGCCGAATCCTTTCGCAAGATGCTGCTGGCCATGGCGCGCGACGTGCGCGTGATCCTGATCAAGCTCGCCGACCGCACCCACAACATGCGCACCCTGGGCGACATGCCGCGGCGCAAGTGGGGCCGCATCAGCGCCGAAACGCTCGAAATCTACGCCCCGATCGCGCACCGGCTGGGCCTGAACAACAACTACCGCGAGCTGCAGGACCTCGCCTTCAGGCACCTGCACCCTTGGCGCTATCGGGCGCTGTCCAAGGCGCTGGACAAATCGCGCACCCGCCGCAAAGACCTCGTGGCCAAGGTGCGTGGCGAGATCGAGGGCACGTTTCTGCGCCACGGCCTCGAAGCGCGCATCGTCGGGCGCGAAAAAACGCTCTACTCGATCTACAACAAAATGGACAGCAAACACCTGTCCTTTGCCCAGGTCACCGACCTGTACGGTTTTCGCGTCATCCTGCCCGAGTTGCTCGATTGCTACCGCGCGCTGGGCATCCTGCACCAGCTCTACAAACCGCTGCCGGGCAAGTTTCGCGACTACATCGCCATCGCCAAGATGAACGGCTACCAGTCGCTGCACACCACGCTGGTGGGGCCCTTGGGCGCCAACATCGAGTTCCAGCTGCGCACCCCGGCGATGGACGTGGTGGCCGAATCCGGCGTGGCGGCGCACTGGCTCTACAAATCCAGCGCGCCCGACGCGCAGACCGCGATCGAGCCCAATGCGCAGTGGCTGCAATCGCTGCTCGACATCCAGCACGTGACGCACGACGCGGCCGAATTTCTGGACCACATCAAGATCGACCTGTTCCCGGATTCGGTCTATGTGTTCACGCCCAAGAGCCGCATCCTGACGCTGGCGCACGGGGCCACGGTGGTGGATTTTGCCTACACCATCCACTCCGACATCGGCAACCGCGCCATCGGGGCCAAGGTCAACGGCGAGCAGGTGCCCCTGAGCACCCGGCTCAAGAATGGCGATGTGGTCGAAATCCTGACCTCGCCGCACGCGCAGCCCAACCCGGCGTGGCTCGGCTTCGTCAAAACCGGGCGCGCGCGCTCCAAGATCCGCCACCACCTCAAAACGCTGGCGCTGGAAGAATCGCACGCCTTGGGCGAGCGCCTGCTGCTGCAGGCGCTGCGCGCCGAGGGCTTCATCGGCCTGCCCGACGACACCGACGAAGCGCACCAGGCGGCGTGGGACAAACTGCTGCGCTTTACCGGCAACCGCAACCGGCGCGAGCTGCTCACCGACCTCGGGCTGGGCAAGCGCATCGCGGGCATGGTGGCCAAAAAACTGGCCGCGCTGCTGGGCGAGATCGGCCACAAGCCCGACGTGCTGCTCATCAGCCAAGAGCGCTACGGCATCGCCACCGCCGACCAGGCCAGCCAAGGTGTGGTCTCGCTCGACGGCAGCGAAGGCGCCTCGGTGCAATATGCCGGCTGCTGCCTGCCGATACCGGGCGACCGCATCGTCGGCTATCTGGGCAAGGGCGACGGCCTGGTGGTGCACACCGACGACTGCCCCACGGGCAAGCGCCTGCTGCACCGCGACAGCGAGCGCTTCCTCGAGGTGGAATGGGCCGAGGAGCCCACGCGGCCGTTCGAGACCAGTGTGCTTGTGACCGTGAACAACGGCACCGGCGTGCTGGCCAAGGTGGCTGCGGCGCTGGCAGCGGCGGATGCCGACATCACACACCTGCACATGGGCGACGAGCGCGGCCAAAACACCATCGACCTGCGCTTTGCGCTGGCGGTGCGCGACCGCGTGCACCTGGCCCAGGTGCTGCGCCAGCTCAAGCGCACGGCGCCGGTGGTGCGGGCGCAGCGCCTGCGGCCGCAGCGGCCGGGTAGCTGACCTCCAGCACCTCCAGCGTTTCCCACCCCGCAGGGGTGTGCACCCGCACCTCGTCGCCCACGCGCGCTTTCAGCAGCGCCTGCGCCACCGGCGCGACCCAGCTGATCTGCCCCAAGCTCGGTTCGGCCTCGTCGATGCCCAGGATCTGCACCGTGGCCTCGCTGCCGTCGGCGCGCGCGTAGCGCACCCGAGCGCCAAAAAACACCTGCTCGCTGCCGTGCTGCAGCGCCGGATCGACCACCACCGCGATGTCGAGTCGGCGCGTCAGAAAACGGATGCGGCGGTCGATCTCGCGCAAGCGCTTCTTGCCGTACAGGTAGTCGCCGTTTTCGCTGCGGTCGCCGTTGCTGGCGGCCCAATGCACCACCTCGACCACGCGCGGGCGCTCGACGTCGAGCAAGTGCAGCAGCTCGGCGCGCAGGCGCGCGTGGCCGGCGGCGGTGAGGTAGTTTTTGCCGCGCGCCTGCGGCGGTAGGGCGCCGGCGGGCGCGTCCGTCTCGTCGTCGGGCGCGGTGTCTGGGTCGGGTTCTTTGCGGAAGGCTTGGCTCATGTGGCTTAGGCTCGGCTTACGCGACAGCCTGGCAGGGCTGGCCAGGCGCGGCGTTAAAATGTTGGGCATTGTATGCAGGGCAGGCTAGGCAAAGCGGCTTCGGCACAGCCACCTTTTTCTGCGCTGCACGCGCAGTCCCGCTGCGTTTCCCTTGCCATGACCTCCATCCCTGCCACATCCACCCTGCACCCCGCTGCGCCCGCACGCGCGCGCATCGTATTCGCGCACGCGAACAGCTTTCCCGCCGGCACCTACCGGGTGTTGTTCGAGGCGTTGCGCGAACGGGGCTACGCCCTTTGGGCGCCAGAAAAGCTCGGGCACGACCCGGCCTACCCAGTCAGCGACAACTGGCCGCACCTGGTGCAGCAATTGGCCGATTTTGTGTTGCAGCAGGTGGCCGCGCCTGGAAGCGGCACGGCTGCAGCGCCGCCGCTGTACCTGGTGGGGCACTCGCTGGGCGGTTACCTGAGCCTGATGTGCGCCGCCCGGCACCCGCGTCTGGGCGGGCAGGGGCTCGCGGGCGTGGTGCTGCTCGACGCGCCCTTGCTCGGCGGCTGGCGCGCGCGGGCGCTGCAGGCGGCCAAGCGCACGCGCCTGATCGGCGCCGTGTCGCCCGGGCAGGTCAGCCGCAAGCGGCGCCAGAGCTGGCCCGACGCCGAGGCCGCGCTGGCCCACTTTGCGCACAAGCCCACCTTTGCGCGCTGGGACGCGCGCGTGCTGCGCGATTACGTCGCCCACGGCACGCACGAAGTCGCCTGCCCCGACGGCAGCAGCAAGCGCGTGCTCAGCTTCGAGCGCGAGATCGAAACCCGCATCTACGACACCCTGCCGCACCAGCTCGAAGCGCTGCTGCGCCGCCACCCGCTGGCCTGCCCGCTGGCCTATATAGGCGGCAGCGACTCGGTCGAGATGCGCCAGGTCGGCATGGACTTGACGCAGCGCCTGCTCGGCCCCCAGCCCGGCGCACGGCTGCAGATGCTCGACGGCGGACACCTGTTCCCGATGGAACAGCCCGCCGCCACGGCAGCGGCGCTGGAGCGGGCCTTGCTGGCTTTGTCTGCCCAGGGCGCATTCAACGCGTCCAATCCACCCACCCCAGCCAGGCGGTGAGCAGTACCAGCAGGCCAAAGGCGATGCGGTACCAGGCAAAGGGCACGAAGGTGTGTTGCGCCACGTAGCGCAGCAGCCAGCGCACGCAGGCCCAGGCCGAGAGCCAGGTTACGACCATGCCGACGGCGAAGAAGGGCAGGTCGGCGCGGGTGATCAGGGCGTGGTTCTGGTACAGGTCGTAGCTGGCGGCACCGAGCAGCATCGGGATCGAGAGGAAGAAGCTGAACTCGGTCGCGCTGCGGCGCGAAAAACCCAGCGCCATGGCACCGATGATGGTCGCGCCCGAGCGGCTCACGCCGGGCACCAACGCCAGGCATTGGATCAGGCCCACGGCGAGCGCGTCGCGCCAGCCCACGGCGTCGACCTCGGGCACGCGCTGGCTCGGGCGGCGGGCGTAACGCGCCTCGACCCAGAGGATGAGCAGGCCGCCGCTGATGAAGGTGCTCGCCACCACCAGCGGGTTGAACAGCACGCCGGTGATGAAGTCAAAGAACAGCACGCCCACGGCAATGGCGGGCAGGCAGCCGAGCACGACGTTGCGCGTGAAGCGCCAGGCTTGCGCGTCGCCGCGCGGCAGCCCGAGCGCCGTCTGGTACAGCCGCTCCAGATACACCGAGACGATGGCCAGCAGCGCCCCGACCTGGATCACGACCTCGAACAGGCGCACCTTCTCGCCGTGCAAGCCCAGCAGGGCCGAGGTCAAAATCAAGTGCCCGGTCGATGAGATCGGCAAAAACTCGGTGATGCCCTGCACCAGCCCCAACACGGCGGCCTTGAGCAGCAAAACGATGTCCATACGAAGCCAGAAAACACGAAGGCTGCAGTGTAACTGCCCCTCCCCGGCACCCCCTCCCCGGCCACCCGCGCAGCGCCCCAGCCCCTAAAATCGGCCCATGAGTTCCCCCCTTGCCCCACCCAGCCAGCCTGCCAGCGCGTCGGTCAGTGCCGCCCACGCGCCCGAAGCCAAGCCCAGCAACTTCCTGCGCCAGATCATTGAGCACGACCTGCAAGCCGACACCTACGCCAGCCGGCGCTGGGGCGGCAGCCCTGGCGATGCGGCGCACCACGCCGCCGGTGTGCCCGACCCGGCGCGCATCCGCACCCGTTTCCCGCCCGAGCCCAACGGCTACCTGCACATTGGGCACGCCAAAAGCATCTGCCTCAACTTCGGGCTGGCGCGCGACTACGGCGGTGTCTGCCACCTGCGCTTCGACGACACCAACCCCGAAAAAGAGGAGCAGGAATACGTCGATGCCATCGACGCGGCGGTGCGCTGGCTCGGCTTTGACTGGCAATCCCACTGCGCCGGTCGCATCGAAGAACACCGCTACTTTGCCAGCGACTACTTCGACTTCATGTACCGCGCCGCCGAATACCTGGTGCAGGCTGGGCACGCCTACGTGGACGAGCAAAGCGCAGAGGCCATGCGCGCCCACCGCGGCGACTTCAACCGCCCCGGCACCAACAGCCCCTACCGCAGCCGCAGCCCGGCCGACAACCTCGAGCGCCTGCGCCAGATGCGCGCCGGCCTGCACCCCGACGGCTCCATGGTCTTGCGCGCCAAGATCGACATGGCCAGCCCCAACCTGAATCTGCGCGACCCGGCGCTGTACCGCATCCGCCGCGCCACCCACCACCGCAGCGGCGACGCCTGGTGCATCTACCCGATGTACACCTACGCGCACCCGATCGAAGACGCACTCGAGCAAATCACGCACAGCATCTGCACGCTCGAATTTGAAGACCAGCGCCCCTTTTACGACTGGCTGCTCGAGCGCTTGGCCGAAGGCGGCTTGCTGCAACACCCGCTGCCGCGCCAGTACGAGTTCGCGCGTCTCAACCTCACCTACGTGCTCACCAGCAAGCGCAAACTGGCGCAACTGGTCAATGAGGGCCGCGTGCGCGGCTGGGACGACCCGCGCCTGCCCACCTTGGCCGGGCTGCGCCGGCGCGGCTACACCCCGAGCGCGATTCGCCTCTTTGCCGAGCGCATCGGCGCGAGCAAGAGTGACTCTTGGATCGACTACGCCAGCCTCGAGGGCTGCCTGCGCGAAGACCTGGAACACAGCGCGCCCCGGGCCATGGCGGTGCTGGATCCGCTCAAGCTGGTACTGAGCAACTGGGCCGAGCTGCACGGCAACCCCGAGCACACCGAAAGCTGCACCCTGCCCGCGCTGCCGCACACCCCCGAGGGCCAGAGCGCGCTGGCGCCGCGCCAGTTTTTGCTGGGGCGCGAGCTGTGGATCGAGCGCGACGACTTTGCCCCCATGCCCCCCAAAGGCTACAAGCGCCTGCACCCGCCGCAGCCCGACCCCAAAGACCCCACCCAGTGCAGCCCCGGCAGCCGGGTGCGCCTCAAGGGCGCCTACGTGATCGAGTGCACCGGCTTCGAGACCGACGCCAGCGGCCACGTGACCGCAGTTCACGCCGTGCTGCTGCCCGGCACCAAGAGCGGCAGCCCGGGCGCCGACAGCGTCAAGGCCAAGGCCGCCATCACCTGGGTGGCCGCGGCCGACGCCGTGGCCGCCGAGGTGCGCCTGTACGAGCGCCTGTTCAACAGCGCCCAGCCCGAAGCCGGTGGAGCCGATTTCCTGCAGGCCCTCAACCCCGATAGCCTGCAGGTGTGCCAAGCCTGGGTCGAGCCCACGCTGGCGCAGGCGCTGCCCGAGCAGCGCTTTCAGTTCGAGCGCCACGGCTACTTCGTCGCCGACCGGCACGACCACCGCCCCGGCCAACTGGTGTTCAACCGCATCGCCGCGCTCAAGGATTCGTGGGGCAAGTGAGGCTGGGCGTGTAAGGCCGGGCCCGCGAAGCCCTGCCGCAAAGCCGGCGCAGCACGGGTGGCGCAGCACCGGCGCTGGGCATAAGCGACAATCGCCCTGATGCGCATGCCCCTCGCCGCCGAATTCCTGCTCTTGGCCGCCCTCTGGGGCTCTTCGTTTTTGTTCATGATGCTGGGCGCGGCCGAGTTTGGGCCTTGGGCCACCGCCGGCCTGCGCGTGAGCGTGGCGGCGGCGGCGCTGTTGCCGCTGCTGCTGCTGGCCGGGCACTGGCGCGTGCTGCGTGCACACGCCGGGGCGATTTTTGTTTCGGGGCTGCTGAGCTCGGCGCTGCCCTTTGCGCTCTTTGCTTGGGCGCTGCTGTCGATCTCGACCGGCTTGTCGGCCATCTTGAACGCCACCACACCGCTTTTTGGCGCGCTGGTGGCTTGGCTGTGGCTGCGCGAGCGCCTACCGGCCGGGCGCGCGCTGGGGCTGGCGGTGGGCTTTGCCGGCGTGCTGCTGCTCTCGTGGCCCAAGGCCGATTTTGCCGGCGGCGGCACCGGCTGGGCGGTGCTGGCGTGCCTAGGGGCCACGCTGTGCTACGGGCTGGCCGCCAGCCACCACCGGCGGTATTTGAGCGACGTGCCGCCGCTGGTGATCGCCGGCGGCAGCCAAGCCGGGGCGGCGCTGGCGCTGGCGCTGCCCATGGCCTGGTTCTGGCCGGCGCAGGCCCCGAGCCTGGGGGCTTGGGGCGCGGTGGTGGCGGTCGGGCTGCTGTGTTCGGCGCTGGCTTACCTGCTGTTTTTTCGCCTGATCGCCCGCGCCGGGGCCAGCAAGGCGCTCACCGTGACCTTTCTGATCCCGGTTTTTGCGCTCATCTACGGCGCGCTGCTGCTCGGTGAGGCGATCACGCTGAGCATGGTGGCCGGCGGCGGCGTGATCCTGCTCGGCGTGCTGCTGGCCACCGGCGCCCTGCGCTGGCCCGCTCCCCAACGCAGCGAAAACCAAGCACAATCCGAGCCATGAAAAAAATCCTGCTCCTCAACGGCCCCAACCTGAACCTGCTGGGCACGCGCGAGCCCGAGCTCTACGGCCACACCACGCTGGCCGACGTGCAGGCGGCATTCGAGCGCACCGCCGCCCAGTTGGGCTACGCTGCCGAATGCCTGCAAAGCAACTGGGAAGGTGCGCTGATCGACAAGCTGCACGAGTACGGTCGCCTGCAACGTGAGGGTTTGGCGCTGGGCTGCGTGTTCAACCCCGGCGCCTACACCCACACCTCGGTGGCGCTGCACGACGCGGTCAAGGGCGTGCCCCAGCTGCCGGTGATCGAATGCCACATCTCGAACGTGCACGCGCGCGAACCCTTCCGGCAACATTCGTACCTCTCGCCTGCCGCGGCCGGGATCGTGATCGGCTTCGGGGTCGAGGGCTACCAGATCGCGCTCGAGGCGCTGGTGCGCAAATACGGGGCTGGCGGGGCCTGAGCCACAGGCGCAAAAGCGCTCAACCCGGCGCCGGTGCCGCCGCCGCAATCGGCCCCTGCTCCAGCCGCACATCGCCGCACTGGGCACGGTGGCGCAGCGCGTGGTCCATCAGCACCAGCGCCAACAAGGCCTCGGCAATCGGCACCGCGCGCAGGCCCACGCAGGGGTCGTGGCGGCCCTTGGTGAGCACTTCGGTCGGCTGGCCCTGCAGGTCGATCGAAGGCCGCGGCAGCAAAATCGAGCTGGTGGGCTTGATCGCCAGCGCGACCTCGATGTCTTGGCCGCTGCTGATGCCGCCCAGCACGCCCCCGGCCTTGTTGCCAACGAAGCCGGCCGCCGTGAGCGCGTCGCCGTGCGTGCTGCCCAGATCGGCCACACAGCCAAAACCGGCCCCGATCTCCACCCCTTTGACGGCGTTGAGGCCCATCATGGCGTAAGCGATGTCGGCGTCGAGCTTGTCGTAGATCGGCTGGCCCAGCCCGGCTGGCACCCCTTGCGCGCTCACGCGCAGCCGCGCCCCGCAAGAGTCACCGCGCTTGCGCAAGTCGTGCAGGTACTGCTCCAGCGCCGACACATCCGAGACCGGGGCAAAAAACGGGTTGTGCCCCACGTGCTCCCAGCCCTCGAAGGGGATTTCGAGCGCGCCCAGCGCCGTCAGGCAGCCGCGAAAAGCAATGCCGTGCTGCTGCTGCAGCCACTTTTTGGCCACGGCCCCGGCGGCCACCGTGGGCGCGGTCAGGCGCGCCGACGAGCGGCCACCACCGCGCGGGTCGCGCAGACCGTATTTGCGCCAGTAGCTGTAGTCGGCGTGGCCGGGACGGAAGGTCTGGACGATCTCGCCGTAGTCTTTGCTGCGCGCGTCGGCATTGGGGATCAGCAGCGCGATCGGGGTGCCGGTGGTTTGGCCCTGGTACACACCGCTGAGGATCTGCACCTGGTCGGGCTCTTTGCGCTGCGTCACGAAGGCGCTGGTGCCGGGGCGGCGCCGATCCAACTCGGGCTGGATGTCGGCTTCGCTCAAGGGCATACCCGGCGGGCAGCCGTCGATCACGCAGCCGATGGCCGGGCCGTGGGATTCACCAAAGTTGGTGACGCAAAACAGGGTGCCGAAGGTGTTGCCGCTCATGCGGATGGATTATCCCGGATTGCGGGCTTCGGCTGGCTGCGCTTCTTCCTCGGGCCAGTCGCGGATGTAGGCCTTGAGCATTTTGTTTTCGAAGTTTTGCGCCTCCACCACCGCCTTGGCCACGTCGTAGAAGCTGATCACGCCCATGAGCATGCGCTCGTCCATCACCGGCATGTAGCGGGAGTGCTTTTGCAGCATCAGCGGCCGCACCTGCTCGAGGTCGGTCTGGCTGGTGCAGCTCATGGGGTGGTCGTCCATCACCGCGCGCACGCTGCCGGTGCCGCAGTTGCCGCCGTTGCGCGCCACCGTGTGCAGCACCTCGCGAAAGGTGAGCATGCCCACCAGCTCGCCGTATTCCATCACGGCCAGCGAACCGATGTCGAGCTCGGCCATGGTCTGCACCGCTTGGCTTAGGGGTGCGTCGGGGGAAATGGTGTAGAGCGTACCGCCCTTGACGCGCAAAATGTCGCTGACCTTCATCGCTAAACTCCTGTATGGGCCAACCCCGGCTCGGGCTCAAATATAGCCCACAATGGGGCGCAGATCACCCCCCGCAAACCCGACCCGAGGACAAACCCCCATGAGCGGCCCCGCTGACCCCGGTTTCGACACCCTGAGCCTGCACGCCGGCGCCGCCCCCGACCCCGGCACCGGGGCCCGCGCGCTGCCCATCCACCTGAGCACCTCGTTCGTGTTCGAGTCTTGCGACCACGCGGCGGCGCTGTTCAACCTCGAGCGCGCCGGCCACGTCTACAGCCGCATCAGCAACCCGACCAACGCGGTGCTCGAGCAACGCGTGGCCGCGCTCGAAGGCGGCATCGGGGCCATTGCCACCGCCAGCGGGCAGGCGGCGCTGCATCTGGCGGTGGCCACCCTGACGGGCGCTGGGGGGCATCTGGTGGCCTCGAGCGCGCTCTACGGCGGCAGCCACAACCTGCTGCAACACACGCTGCGCCGCTTTGGCATCGAAACCACCTTCGTGGCACCGGCCGACCTCGATGGCTGGCGCGCCGCCGTGCGCCCCAATACCCGGCTGTTGTTTGGCGAGACGCTGGGCAACCCGGGGCTGGACGTGCTCGACGTGCCCGCCGTGGCGCAGATCGCGCACGACGCCGGCCTGCCGCTGCTGCTCGACAGCACGCTCACCACCCCGTGGCTGATGCAGCCGCTGGCGCTGGGCGCCGACCTGGTGCTGCACTCGGCCACCAAGTTTCTGAGCGGCCACGGCACCGTGATCGGCGGCGTGCTGGTCGATGGCGGCAGCTTCGACTGGGAGCGCGCCGGGCGCCACCCGGAGCTGTGCGCTCCCTACGCCGGGTTTCACGACATGGTGTTCAGCGAGGAAGCCACGGTCGGCGCCTTTTTGCTGCGCGCGCGCCGCGAGGGCCTGCGCGACTTTGGCGCCTGCCTGAGCCCGCACAGCGCCTGGCTGATCTTGCAAGGCATCGAAACCCTGCCGCTGCGCATGGCGCGCCACATCAGCAACACCGCCGAGGTGGTGCAGTTTTTGGCGCGCCACCCCTTCGTGGGCCGGGTTGGGCACCCGCTGCTCGAGTCGCACCCCAGCCACGCGCTGGCCCAGCGGCTGCTGCCGCGCGGCGCCGGCAGCGTGTTCAGCTTCGACCTCAAGGGCAGCCGCGCCCAAGGCCGCGCCTTCATCGAGGCGCTGCAGCTATTCAGCCACCTGGCCAATGTGGGCGACTGCCGCAGCCTCGTCATCCACCCGGCCAGCACCACCCACTTTCGCCTCAACGACGCCGAACTGGCGGCGGCCAGCATCGGCGCCGGCACCATCCGGCTGTCGATCGGGCTCGAAGACCCAGCCGACCTGATCGACGACCTCAAGCGCGCCCTCAAGGTGGCAGAAAAGGCAGGAGGCTAAAACCATGTTGATCGACCTGCCCAGCGGCCCCCTGTACGCCTACACCGGCGGCCGCCCCTTGGCGCCGCAGCGCCCGACCGTGGTCTTCATCCACGGCGTGCTCAACGACCACAGCGTCTGGATTTTGCAAAGCCGCTACCTCGCGCACCACGGCTTCAACGTGCTGGCCATCGACCTGCCTGGCCACGGCCGCAGCGGCGGCGCGGCGCCGGCGAGCGTGGAGGAAGCCGCCGCCAGCGTGCTGGCGCTGCTGGATGCGCTGCAGATCGAGCAAGCGGCGCTGGTCGGGCACAGCTGGGGCTCGCTGATCGCGCTGCACGCCAGCGCCACAGCGCCGCAGCGGATCAGCCACTTGGCGCTGGTGGGCAGCGCCTACCCCATGCGCGTCGCGCCCGCCCTGCTGCAGCAAGCGCAAGAGCAGCCGCTGCAAGCCATCGAGCGCATCAACCAGTACAGCCACAGCAGCTTGGCCAGCGGGCCGTCGGTGCTCGGCCCCGGCACGTGGCTGCGCGGCTGCGCGCGCGCCCTGATGCGCCGCGTGCTGGCCAGCAACCCCCAAACCAACCTGCTGCAACGGGGCTTTGCGGCCTGCGACCGCTACGACCAAGGCCTGCAAGCGCTGCAGCGCCTGAGCCGCCCGGTGTTGTTCATTTTGGGCCAGCACGACCAGATGACGCCACCCAAAGCGGCGCAAAGTTTGATCGACGCCGCCCCAACGGGCAGCCGCGTGCTGCGTCTGCCCGCAGGCCACGCCCTGATGAGCGAAGCCCCCGAGGCGGTGCTGCAAGGCCTGCGCGGCTACCTGCCGCCACCCTGAACAGGTGCCGTGATCAGGCGCCCTGATCAGACACCGTGCTGCGGCAGCAGATCGGCCAGCCGCGCCTCGCTCCAGCGGCTGCGCTGCCACAGCGCCAGCGTGCTGGGCTCGACCGGCAGCAGCAGGCTTTGCAGCAGCGGCGAGGCAGCGGTCTGCACCGGATCGACCAACAATACGAAGCGCTCACCGCCTTCGTCGAGCCGCCCGACCCAGTCGAGCGCCTGCAGCGCCTCCAGCGGGGCTTCGAGCTGCAGCGTATCGACGCGCAGCCTTCCTGCCAGCGCGTCCAGCGGCAGGCCGCGCCCCCCGGCTTGGCGCTCGAGCTGCAGCTGCGCCAGCGCCTCCAGCGCCAGTTGCATGTGCCAGCCCGGTGCGTCGCCGCGCCGCGCCACCCCGGCCAGCAGGCTGGGCAGATAAGCCGCCACCACCGCGCCCAGCAGCACGATCACCCACACCAGATAGACCCAGAACAGCAAAATGGGCAGCGTGGCCAGCGTGCCATAGAGCAGCGAGAGCGTGGGCATGGCCACCAGATACCAAGCCAGCAGGCCCTTGACCAGCTCGACCCCAAGGGCCGCAAACAGGCCGCCGGCGAGCGCATGGCTCCAGCGCACGCTGGCGTTGGGCACGTAGCGAAACATGGCCCCGATGGCCAGCACGATCACCGCAAACTCCAGCCCCTCCAGCAGCGTAAACAGCAGCCCGTGCACGCCCTGCACCCAGCCCTGCGAGACCGAGAGCGCATACGAGCTCAGGCTCAGGCTCAGGCCGATGAGCAACGGGCCCAGCGTCAGCAGGCTCCAATAGATCAGCAGCCGCTGCATGAACGAGCGCATGCGGCGCACGCGCCAGATTTCATTGAGCTTGAGGTCGATCGACCAGACCATCACCAGCACCGTGAGCAGCAGCCCCACCGCCCCGACCACGCCCATCTGTGTGGCGTGGGCCGAAAACTGCGACAGGTACTGCGCCATGGGCTCGGCGATGTGCGGCGGAATCAGGCCGCTGAGCAGCCACTGGCGCACCTGCAGCTCGACGCGGGCAAAGGCCGGAAACAGGCTGAACACGGCCAGCGCCACGGTGATGAAAGGCACCAAGGCAAAGGCGGTGGTGAACGACAGACTGGCGGCAGCGTTGCTCAGGTCGTCGGCGCGAAAGCGCGCGCGCAGCGTCTGTACCGTGGTGCGCCACGGGAAGTGCAGCAGCCCTTCCCACAGGGTCTGGGCCGGTCGGCGCAAGATTTGGGCCGCGCCCATGGCCCCAGATGACAGTTTGGATGCCCGCATGGCGCTATCATGCCACCGTCTTTGCCCCAATCCATGAATCCAAGCCCCTCCCCCGATTTCGACGGCACTGCCGCGCACCTCGCGCTCGTATCCACCCCACCCTCGGCTGCTGCGCGGCGCACGCGGTTCATCGCTGTGGCCAGCGTGCTGGCGCTGATCGTGCTCGGCCTGGCCTGGGAGCTGTGGCTGGCACCGCTGCGCGAGGGTGGCTCGTGGTGGGCGCTCAAGGTGCTGCCGCTGCTGCTGCCGCTGCCGGGCCTGCTGCGCCTGCGCATGTACACCTACCGCTGGGTGAGCCTGCTGGTGTGGCTCTACTTCCTCGAGGGCGTGGTGCGCGCCACCACCGAAGCCGGCTGGTCGCAAGCGCTGGCCACGATTCAGGTGCTGCTGTGCGTGGCGCTGTTCACAGCCTGCGCCATGCACATCAAGCTGCGGCTGCAAGCAGCCAAGGCCATGCGCGATGCGACGGCGGCTCAGGAAACAGCTCAGGCGGCAAGTGCATCTGGAGCTGGCGTGGGGATAGGAAATCCAACCGCATGAGCACAAGTATGGCACACGTTTGGGGCGTCTCAGGCATGCACACAGGGGACTGCTGGGTTGATTTCTCAAAGCCAGTTGCCCGAGATTTTTCGGTTTGACCCGTTTTTGGCGGTGACAGGCGCAGCGCTGCCT
>JBGFRU010000036.1:0-50053 GCA_041694945.1 Pseudomonadota bacterium | reverse complement strand
TTACGGACTGCCGGACTTCGCAGAGGAACTCAACTACGGAGTCGATCTATCAACCATCTGAGGGTGGTATCAGATTGATGGGGTGAAGGTGCCCCATCAACCATTAAATCCGTATACCCAATTTCGGAAAATCAGATATACCTTGATCGCGAGCTGGCTTGGGCAGCATGGTTTCAGTTGCGTCGCGAAGGCCAGCGCTTGACCAAACTGGCCGTGGCGGCAGCGGTGGCCCAAGCCCAGGCCGCCGACTACGAGGGCGAGGACGAGCGCGCCTTTGTCCAAGGCATCGCCACCCTCGTGAGCCTGCAGGCGCAGCGGCTGACGCAGCTTGTGGCCGACGCTGCGCGCTGGAAAGACGAGTATCTTTAATCGATGCCGACCCTTGTCATTGCGCGACAATCGTCGCCATGAACACGCCCTACGCCCCTTTGCAAAACGATACCTTTTTGCGCGCTTGCCTGCGCCAAGCCACAGAGCACACCCCGATCTGGCTCATGCGCCAGGCCGGGCGCTACCTGCCCGAGTACCGCGCCTCGCGCGCGCGCGCCGGCAGCTTCATGGGCTTGGCCACCCACCCAGACTACGCCACCGAAGTCACGCTGCAGCCGCTCGAGCGCTATGCGCTGGATGCGGCGATCTTGTTTTCCGACATCCTCACCGTGCCCGACGCCATGGGGCTGGGCCTGAGCTTCACCCAGGGCGAGGGGCCCAAATTTGAGCGCCCGCTGCGCACCGAGGCCGACGTGGCGGCGCTGGCGCTGCCCGACTTCGAGCGGCTGCGCTATGTGTTTGACGCCGTGAGCTCGATCCGGCGTGCGCTGGCGGGCCGGGTGCCGCTGATCGGCTTTAGCGGCAGCCCTTGGACGCTGGCCTGCTACATGGTCGAAGGCGGCGGCAGCGACGACTACCGCCTCGTCAAGACCATGCTCTACCGCCGCCCCGATTTGCTCGAGCGCGTGCTGGCCCTCAACGCCGACGCGGTCGCAGCCTATTTGCGCGCGCAGATCGAGGCCGGGGCCCAAGCGGTGATGATTTTCGACAGCTGGGGCGGGGTGCTGGCCGATGGCGCTTTTCAGCGCTTCAGCCTGGCCTACACCGCGCGCGTGCTGGCGCAACTGCCGCGCGAGCACGCTGGGCAGCGCATTCCGCGCATCGTCTTTACCAAAGGTGGTGGCCTGTGGCTCAGCCAGATGGCGGCGCTGGACTGCGAGGTGCTGGGGCTGGATTGGACCGTGAATCTGGGCGCGGCGCGCACGGCCGTGAGCGGGCCCGCCGGGGCGCCGGGCAAGGCGCTGCAGGGCAACTTGGATCCGAGCGTGCTGTTTGCCACGCCCGAGCAGGTGGCGGCCGAGGCGGTGCGGGTGCTGGAGCAGTTTGGCGCCCCGCACACCGACCCCAACCAGCCCGGTCCCAGCCACATCTTCAACCTCGGGCACGGCATCAGCCAGCACACCCCACCCGAGAGCGTGCAGGCGCTGGTCGAGGCGGTGCACGGGCATTCGCGCCACATGCGCCAGCGCGCCTGAGGCGCGAGCGGCCATGGCTGGGGGCACCGGCGGCGCCCAAAACGGTGACGCAGGAGGCGCTTGAGCTAGCACAAAAAGGGCCCTGAGAGCGCCCGATTGCGCGCCTTATGCACAAATACCGCCTCGGCCCCCAGACCTGGGCACCCACCCCAATACCCTCCCCGTGTCTCTGGGGGTGCGATGCAAGTTGTTGATATGATTGACTCTTGGGCCGCTGCCCGTTTTCTGGGCAGCGCAGACAAGGCTTTGATTTGCAAGGTCTTGGCGCCCCGATCCAAGGGCTATCCACAAAGTTATCCACAAATGCGTTGAGCAACTGACGCAACCCCAGACGAATCAGTGACTTGAACCGATTTTCAATGCCATGACTGAACAGTTGCCGCCAACTGCAGCCTGTAGCGTCGAGGTGGTGCTGGCCACCCCGGCCCACAGCGGCCTGGGTGACAGCCTGAGTTACTGGAGCAGCGAACCGTTGCAGCCGGGGGTGTTGGTGCGGGTGCCGCTGGGGGCCCGCGAGGTCTTGGGCATCGTCTGGCAGGTGCATGCGCCGCCGCCGGACGGTCTGAGCGCCGACGGCTTGAAGCCGGTGCGCGAATCCTTTGCCACCCTGCCGCCGTTGCAGGCCAACTGGCGTGCCTTGGTCGCGTTTGCGGCGCGCTACTACCAGCGTGGCCTGGGTGAGGTGGCACTGGCGGCGCTGCCGCCTCAGCTGCGCGAGCTCGACGGCGCGGCCTTGCTGCGCCGCCTGAAAAAGCTCGACGCCGCCGCCTTGGGCGTGGGTGGGGGTACGGTTCCCGGTGCCGGTGCGCCAGTGGCTGCCGGCACCCAGGCGCCGGGGCTGGGGCCGGCGGCGGTCGTGCCAGCCCCCAGCCCGGAGCAAGCCGCCGTGCTCGCTGCGCTGGCGCAGAGCACGCAGCCGGTGCTGCTGTTTGGGGCCACCGGCAGCGGCAAGACCGAGGTCTATTTGCGCGCCGCGCAGGCGCTGTTGCAGCAAGACCCGCAGGCGCAGGCGCTGGTGCTGGTGCCCGAGATCAACCTGACGCCGCAACTGGAGGCGCGCTTTGGCGAGCGCTTTGGCACCCACGGGGTGGTGGCGCTGCACAGCGGCCTGAGCCCGGCGCAGCGCTTGCGCCACTGGTTGGCGGCGCACTGTGGCCAGGCGCGCATCGTGCTGGGCACGCGCATGGCGGTCTTTGCCAGCCTGCCGCGCCTGCGCCTGATCGTGGTCGATGAAGAGCACGACCCGAGCTACAAAAGCCAGGACGGCGCACGCTATTCGGCGCGCGATCTGGCGGTGTACCGGGCTCGGCTCGAATCGGGCACGGCGCGCTGCCAGGTCATCCTGGGTTCGGCCACGCCCGCGCTCGAGAGCTGGCATGCGGCCGAGCAGGGGCGTTACCAGCGGCTGCAGATGCCGGGGCGCATCGCCGGGGCGGCGCTGCCGCGCTTGCGCCTGCTGGACCTGAACCAGCAGCCCCGGCAATGCCTGATCGCCCCGCCGCTGCTGGCGCAACTGGTGGCGCGCGCCGCCCGCGGCGAGCAAAGCCTGGTGCTGCTGAACCGGCGCGGCTACGCCCCGGTGCTGGCCTGCCACGCCTGCGGCTGGAAGAGCGACTGCCCGCACTGCAGCGCCCACGCCGTGTTTCACAAGCTCGACCGCAGCCTGCGCTGCCACCACTGCGGCCACGCCAGCCCGGTGCCGCGCGCCTGCCCCGCATGCGGCAACCTCGACATCGCCCCGGTCGGGCGCGGCACCGAGCAGGTCGAGGAGCACCTGGGGGCGCTGCTGGCCGAGGCGCGCCGCCCCGACGGCAGCCCAGTGCGGGTGGCGCGGCTCGACGCCGACAGCACGCGCGCCAAAGGCAGCCTGCACAGCCGCTTGGCGGCGATGCACGAGGGCGAGGTCGATGTGCTGGTCGGCACCCAGATGGTGGCCAAGGGGCACGACTTTCGCCGCATCACGCTGGTGGCGGGCCTGAACGTGGACAGCGGCTTGTTTGCCAGCGACTACCGCGCCCCCGAGCGCCTGTTTGCGCTGCTGCTGCAAGCCGCGGGCCGTGCCGGGCGCGACGCGGCGTTCGTGGCCGCGCAACAGGCCGAGGTCGAGCTCTGGGTGCAGACCTGGTACCCACAGCATCCGCTGTTTGCCGCGCTGGCGCGCCACGACTACCCGGCTTTTGCGGCGCAGCAGCTGCGCGAACGCGCCAGCGCGCAGATGCCACCGTTCAGCTTTCAGGCGCTGCTGCGCGCCGAAGCCCGCACCCAGGCCACGGCACAGGCGTGGCTGCAAGCCGCCGCTGACGCGGCCCGCGGCGCCGGCCTGCCCGGCTTGGCGCAGAGCACGCTGTACCCGCCGCTGCCGCTCACGGTGCAGCGTGTGGCGGGCGTCGAGCGCGCGCAGATGCTGATCGAGAGCCCCTCGCGCCCGGCGCTGCAGGCCTTGCTGGCCGCCTGGCAGCCATTGCTGCATGCGTTGCGCCGCCAGCCGCCTGGGCGTGGGCTGTTGCGCTGGGCCATCGACGTGGACCCGGTCAGCCTGTAGCCGCCGGCCCCAGCCACGCCACCGCCGCCGCAAAGCTCAGAAACGACAGCGCCGTCGAGAGCAGGATGATGCGCGCGATGCGCCCACTGTCGGCGCCGAAGCGCTCGGCCAGCAGCACCACGTTGCTGGCGCTGGGCAGCGCGGCCACCAGCACCATCACCGTCAGGGCCAAGGGGTCCAAGCCCAGCCCGAGCGCCATCGCCCCGCTGCCCGCCAGCCACACCAGCAACGGGTGCAGCAGCAACTTGAACAGCGCCAGTTGCAACGGCTCGAGCAGCGCTGGCTGAGGCGGCCGGGGCTGGGGCTGCTGAGGCCTTTGCAGGGGCTGAGGCTGGGGTGGTTGAGGGGGCTGACCCTGCGCCGGCGCTGCGGCGTGCAGCTGCGCGCGCGCCAGCACGGCGCCCAGGGTGAAAAGCGCCACCGGCGCGGCGGCGTCGGCCAGCAGCCACACCGTCTGCTGCAGCGGCCCCGGCAGCTGCAGGCTGTAGGCCGAGGCCAGCGCGCCGAGCACGATCGCCCACGGCATCGGGTTGGCCAGCACGCCGCGCAGCGCCTGCCCGGCCGCCGCCAGCGCCCCACCGGCCTTGCCGCCCAGGCGCGACAGCGCGATGCACAGCGAGCTGGTGAGCACCATATCGACCACGATCAGCCCCATCACCGTGCCCACGCTGTGCGGCCCCAGCAGCGCCGCCAGCAAGGGCACGCCCATGAAACCGGTGTTGGGGAAAGCCACCACCAGCGCGCCAAAGGCGGCGTCGTTCCAGCCCAGGCCGCGCCGCCTCGACCGCGCCACCACCAGTGCCACCAGCAGCAGCGCCACCAGCAGATAGACGCCCAGCACGGCCGCATCCAGCAGCTGCCCGATCGGCGTCGTGGAGCCGAAGCGAAACAGCAGCGCCGGCAGGGCAAAGTAGAGCACGAAGGCGTTGAGCCCCGGAATCGCGTTCAGGGCCAGCCAGCCCCGGCGCGTGGCCGCGTAACCGGCCAGCACGAGCGCAAAAAAGGGAAAGGTGACGAGCAGGATGTCAAACACGGCGCGCTATTGTCGCTGCAAGCACGCCAAGGGGCGTGGTGAGCAGGCGGCGCGGGCGCTGGAGGCTTGGGGCGCATATGATTGCCGCTTTGCCTGTCCAGCGCAGCCCCGCATCCCACCCAGCCCCCATCACCACGCCCATGTCCTCCGGCCTCAACCCCGCCCAGCTCCAGGCCGTCGCGCACCACGGCGGCCCGTGTCTGGTGCTGGCCGGGGCCGGCTCGGGCAAGACGCGCGTGATCACGCACAAGATCGCGCGCCTGCTGCAGCAGGGCATGGCGCCCGAGCGCATCGCCGCCATCACCTTCACCAACAAGGCCGCCGCCGAAATGCGCGAGCGCGCCCGCGCGCTGGCTGGCCGTGCCGCGCAGCAGGTGCTGATCTGCACCTTCCATGCGCTCGGGGTGCGGCTGCTGCGCCAGGACGGCGCGGCGCTGGGCCTCAAGCCCCAGTTCTCGATCCTCGACAGCGACGACGTGGCCTCCATCCTCAAGGACTGCGGCGCCAGCACCGATTCGGTCACGGCGCGCCATTGGCAGTGGACCATCAGCGGCTGGAAAAACGCCGGCCTCGATGCCGCGCAGGCGCTGGCCCAGGCCGGCGACGAGGCGCAGCGCCAGATCGCCCTGGTCATGGCCAGGTACCAAGAGCGGCTGGCGGCCTACCAGAGTGTGGACTTCGACGACCTGATCGGCCTGCCGCTGGCGCTGCTGCAGCGCCAGCCCGAGGTGCGTGCGCGCTGGCAGGCGCAGCTTGGCCACGTGCTGATCGACGAGTACCAGGACACCAATGCCACCCAGTACGAACTGCTCAAGCTGCTGGTGGGCGCGCGCGCGCAGTTCACCGCCGTGGGCGACGACGACCAGTCGATCTACGGCTGGCGCGGTGCCACGCTGGACAACCTCAAGCGCCTGCCACAGGATTTTCCCAGCTTGCAGGTGATCAAGCTGGAGCAGAATTACCGCTCCACCGGCGCCATTTTGCGCGCCGCCAACCACGTCATCGCCCCCAACCCCAAGCTCTACCCCAAGCAGCTGTGGAGCGATCTGGGTGCGGGCGAGCCGGTGCGCCTGCAAGCCTGCGACCACGAGGAGCACGAGGCCGAGCGCGTGGTGGCGCGCATCCAGAGCCTGCGCAGCCCGGCCTCGGGCAGCGCGCACAGGGCCTACAAGGATTTTGCCGTGCTCTATCGCGCCAACCACCAGTCGCGCCCGCTCGAAACCGCGCTGCGCAAGGCGCAGATTCCGTACCAGGTCTCGGGCGGCACCGGGTTTTTCGAGCGCGCCGAGATCAAGGACCTGTGCGCCTGGCTGCGCCTGCTGGCCAACCCGGACGACGACCCGGCCTTCCTGCGCGCCGCCACCGCCCCCAGGCGCGGCATCGGGCACCAGACGCTGCAGCAACTGGGCGCCTTTGCCAGCCAGTACAGGCTCAGCCTGTACGCGGCCCTGTTTGCGCATTCCCTGAGCGCGGCCGTGCCAGCGCGCGCCCTCGCCACCCTGCACGAGTTTGGGCGCAGCCTGAACGACTTGCAGTACCGCGCCCGCCACTGCCGCGGCCAGCAAGCGGCCGCGGCCTTTTTGGCCGACTGGCTGCAAGGCATCGGTTACCAGCAGCACCTGCTCGACCACGCCGACAGCGCCCAGCAAGGCAGCGCCCGTTGGAGCAACGTGCTCGATTTTTGCGACTGGATGGCGCAGCGCTGCGCCGACCCGGCTGTGGGCGACGCAGCGCCGGGGCGGGCCGCGCAGAGCATGCTCGACGTGGCGCAGACGGTGGCCCTGATCACCACCTTGCAAGACCGGCAGCAGGAGCAGGACGTGGTCACGCTCTCGACCCTGCACGCCGCCAAGGGGCTGGAGTGGCCGCATGTGCAGCTGGTGGGCGTCAACGAGGGGCTGCTGCCCATGCGCCCCGACGACGACGACGCCGCCGCGCTGGCGCAGCGCCTGCAAGAGGAGCGGCGCCTGATGTACGTGGGCATCACCCGGGCCCAGCACACGCTGGTGGTGAGCTGGCTCAAGCGGCGCAAGAAGGGGCGCGAGACGGTGCCGGCGCAGCCCAGCCGTTTCATCGCCGACATGCAGCTCGACAGCGCGCCGGTGCGTGAAGACCCGCGCGCCAGGCTGCGCGCGCTGCGCGCCGAATTTGCCCAGCGCGCCCAGGCGCCACCGGGAGCCGGCGCAGCCCCGCCGCCGCTGGCCCCGTAGTGGAAACAACCGATGGCCAGCGCCCACGGATTCACTAGAATGAACCACCCCCCATTTCGCGCACACGCCATGAAAGTTTTTATCACCTATTGCTTTCGATTGGGTGCCAGCCTGGGCCTGGTGGGCCTGGGCTTGCTGGTGGCCGCCGCTGCCCTGCCGGCGCAGGCCCTCGAGCGGCCGCGCGAGCGCGTGGTGCTGACCATCACCGGCCAGATCGGCGCGACCAATCAGGGCTCGGCGGCGGTGTTCGACATGACCATGCTCGAAGCCTTGCCGCAGCACCGCTTTGCCACCCGCACGCCGTGGGAGCAGGGCGTGGTGCGCTTCAGCGGCCCGCTGTTGCGCGACGTGCTGGCGCTGGTGCAGGCGCGTGGCCAGCGACTGCACGCCACCGCGCTCAACGACTACCGCATCACCATCCCCATACAAGATGCGCGCGACTTCGACGTCCTCATCGCCACGCGCATGAACGAGCAGCCGATGCCGGTGCGCACGCGCGGCCCCTTGTTCGTGATCTACCCCTTCGACTCCGACCCCCGTTTGCAGAGCGCGCGTTTTTATGAGCGTTCGATCTGGCAATTGCGATCGATCGAAGTGATCGAATGAGCCTGGCAGCCGGGCCGGCCCCCTCCACCGGCGGTCACCGTTTCGGTTTTTGGCTGGCGCTCACCACCTTCGCCATGGCGCTGGGCTTGAGCGTCATGATGGCGGCCTTTGTGCGCCAGACGCAAGCGCTCGAAGACACGGCGCGCCTGCAGGCCGACTCCATCACCGCCCTCACGTTTCAGCTCGAGCGCGAGTTCTTGCGGCTGCGCCACCAGCTCCACCTGAGCCTGGTGCAGCCCGAGCAGGCCGACTGGGCGCAGTTGCAGGTGCGCCACGAGATTTTTGCCAGCCGCGTGGGTCTGCTGCACGATGGCGCCACCATCGCGGTGTTGCGCCAGCGCCCCGAGTTCGACGCCATCGCGCCCCAGATCAAGGCCTTGCTCGAGCGCGCCGACCCCTTGCTGGCCGACCCCGAGCGCCACCAGCCGGCGTTGCAGCAGGTACTGCGTGAAATGGAGCTGCTGGGCCCCGAGGTGCAGGCGCTGAGCCTGGCGGCCAACAGCCTGACGGCGCACCTGATGCACGACAAGCTCGAGCAGGTGCGCACGCAGCAGCGCTGGATCAACCTGCTCATGGCCTTGCAGGTCTTGCTGCTGCTGCTGGCCGCCGCCGCCCTGTGGGGGCGGCACCAGCGCTTGCAGCGCGAGCGTGTGCAGCTCGAGGAGCTCAATGGCGCGCTGCAGCAGGCCAAGACCGCCGCCGAGCAGGCCAACCGCGCCAAAAGCCAGTTTGTGGCCAACATGAGCCACGAACTGCGCACGCCGCTCAATGGCGTGCTGGGCATGCTCGATCTGTTGCTCGACAGCCCACTGCCGCCGGCGCAGCGCGAGCAGTTGCGCACGGTGCAGCAGTCGTCGACACACCTGTTGTCGATCCTGAACGATCTGCTGGATCTGTCGGCGCTCGATGCCGGGCAGGTCAGGCTGCAGCCGGAGCCGGTCGATGTGGCCGCTCTGGTGCGGCAGTGCCACGGCTCGCTGCGCGCCCTTGGCGAGGGCAAGAACCTGCAACTGCCGCTGAGCCTGGGGCCCGATCTGCCGCCGTGCGTGCTCACCGACCCCAAGCGCGTGCGTCAGGTGGTGCTCAACCTGCTGGGCAACGCCATCAAGTTCACACCCAGCGGCAGCGTGGCCGTGGCGCTGGACTGCCGGCAGCAAGGGGACTGGGCGCATTGGACGCTGACGGTGCGCGACACCGGGATCGGCATCGACCCGGCGCTGCATGAGCAGATTTTTCAGCGCTTCGCCCAAGCCGACCGCAGCAGCACCCGGCACCAGGGCGGCACTGGGCTGGGGCTGGAGATTTCGCGCACGCTGGCGCAGTTGCTCGGGGGCGACATCGCGCTGCGCAGTGTGCCGGGGCAGGGGTCGGTTTTCAGCTTCAGCTGGGTGGCGCCTGTGTGCACCGAGGCAGCAAGCCTGCAAGCGTGCCAGGCGCAAGCAGCGGCCTTGGCGGCGCAAGCGCAGGCGCAGGCAAGCTCCTGCGCACCTGCGCCACCCCCTGAGGGCGGGGGCCGGCGCGTGCTGGTGGCCGAAGACCACCCGGTGAATCGCCGCTTTCTGGCCCTGTTGCTCGAGCGCATGGGCTTGCAGCCGACCTTTGCCGAAAACGGGCTGCAGGCGCTCGACCTGGCGGCGCGCCACGATTTCGATTGGGTGCTGATGGACATCCACATGCCCGAGATGGACGGTCTGGCCTGCGCCCGGGCGATCCGCCGGTTGCCGGGCGCGCGCGGCCGCGTGCCGATCATCGCCGTCACCGCCGACGTCATGAACGAGGCCGGCGAGCAGGCGCTGGCAGCGGGCATGGACGCCTTTTTGTGCAAGCCGCTGCAGCGCCTGGCGCTGGAGCAGACCCTGAACCGCCTCAAAGGCGCCCAGACGAGCGCCGACTGAACTGCGGCGGCCCTTACCAGCCCAGCCCCAGGCGCAGCGGCAGGAACACCGCCATGCCGCAGACGATGGTGCCCAGCACGCCGCCGCGCCAGAAAAACCAGGCCACTCCGGCGGCGGCAGCAAACAGCCGCGCATCCTGCCAGCTGTCGATCAACTGGCCTTGCAGCAGCAGCACTTCGGGAGCCACCACGGCGGCCAGGGCGGCGATCGGGGCGTAGAGCAGGCCGCGCTCGGCCCAGTGCGGCAGTTTCCAGTCGCGCTCGCTGAGAAAGAAAAAGCTGCGCGTGAGCACCGTCACCAGCGTCAGGGCGGCGATGGCCAGCAGGGTGGGCCAGTCGAAATCGCTCATGGTGCGCCCGGTGGGCTCGGCGGCTGGGGGCGCAGCGCGCGCGGGCCGTGGGCCTCGAGCAGCAGGCAAAACGCCACCGCCGCAGCAATCGCCACCACGATGTGCAGCTTGAGCGGCAAGGCAAAAGCGGCCACCGCCGCCGCCCCCGCGACCCCGGCCGCCACCACCCGCAGCGCCGAGGTGGCGAGCGAGCAGCCGACCCCGATCAGGGCCAAAATGCCGGCAAAGCCCAGCCCCCAGGCCACCGGTATGGTGTGCGCCAGCGCCACCCCGAGCAGGCTGGCGCCCATCCAGCTGAAGTAATTGACGCAGCAGTGGCCGGCGAGGTAGGCCATCTGACGCTGTTTGGCTTCGAGCGTGGCGCCCACGGCGTGGTAGCGGCGCACAAAAAACACATAGCTCATGTCGCCCGTCAGGTAGCCGGTGACGAGGCGCTGGCGCAGCGGCTGGTGCATCATGAAGGGCCGCAAATGGGCCGAAAAGACCACGAAGCGCAGGTTGACGCAAAACGCCGCCGCCAGCACCACCCACAGCGGCGCGCCGGCCGTGAGCAGCGGCAGCACGGCCAACTGGGCGCTGCCGGCAAACACCAGCAGCGTCATCAGCACCGCCTCGAGCTGGCTCAGGCCCGCCGCCACCATCGCCACCCCGGTCATCAGCCCCCAGGCCGCCACGCCGGCAGTCACGCTGGTCTGCTCGCGCACGCCCTCACCGAACTCGGGCCAGCGGCGGATGTCGGCGCGCCAGAACATCTCAGCTGCCGCCCAGCACGGTGCCCAGCGCCAGCGCGTGCCCGGCCAGGAACGGGGCCACCGCCAGGCGCTTGCCGCCGGCGCGCTGCAGCTCGGTCAGCACCAGCACGCCGGCGCCGGTCTGCACCTGCACGCCGCTGGCGTCGGCGGCCAGCACGGTGCCGGGCGCGGCCGCTTGGCTGCCGATCGGGGCCGCTGGCAGCGCGTGTGCGCCCCAGACCTTGAGCGTGGCGCCCCCGAGCAGGGTGCTGGCCCCGGGCGCCGGATCGAAGGCGCGCACCCGGCGCGCGATCTGCGCGGCGTCGTGCCGCCAGTCGATCAGGGCTTCGGCCTTGTCGATCCTGTGGGCGTAGCTCACGCCCACTGCGGGCTGCGGTTGCGGCTGCAAGCGGCCGGCCTCGGCCTGCTGCAAGGCCCGCAGCAGCAGCTGCGCGCCCAGTTGCGCCAACCGGTCGTGCAGGCTGGCCGCGGTGTCGTGGGCCGCGATCGGCAGCGCCTGGCGCAACAGCATCGGGCCGGTGTCGAGCCCGGCGTCCATCTGCATGATGGTGATGCCGCTCTCGCTGTCGCCGGCTTCGAGCGCGCGCTGGATCGGGGCGGCACCGCGCCAGCGCGGCAGCAGCGAGGCGTGGATGTTCAGGCAGCCCAGACGCGGCAGCGCCAGCACCCAGGGCGGCAGCAGCAACCCGTAGGCGGCCACCACCGCGACGTCGGCAGCGGCCCGTTGCATGGCGCTGCGCGCTTGGGCAGCGTCGTCGGGGTATTTGCCGTCCAGCCGCAGGCTGCGCGGCTGCGCCAGCGCCAGGCCGTGTGCCAGCGCCACCTGCTTGACGGCCGAGGCCTGGGGCCTGAGGCCGCGCCCGGCCGGGCGGTCGGGTTGTGTGAGCACCAGGGGCACCTCATGCCCGGCGGCCAGCACGGCGCGCAGAGCCAGCGCGGCAAATTCCGGCGTACCGGCAAACAGCACCCGCATAGGGCTCTGGGGTTTCAGAGCGACACCGCACGGCGGCCCGTGCGTGCGCTGGGGCGCTCGGCTTCGCCTTCGCGCACGGCCTTGAGCAGTTTGGCCTTGATGCGGGTGCGCTTGAGCAGCGACAGGTATTCGACAAACACCTTGCCCTGCAAATGGTCCATCTCGTGCTGGATGCACACCGCCAGCAGCCCCTCGGCCTCGAGCTCGCGGCTGTGCCCGTCGGCGTCGAGGGCGCGCACCCGCACCGCCAGCGCGCGCTCGACGCCGTCATAGACGCCCGGCACCGACAGGCAGCCTTCGTCGCCCTTGCGGGTTTCGGGGCTGGCCCACAGCAGCTCGGGGTTGATCAGCACCAGCGGCTGGTCGCGCGCCTCGCTCACGTCGATGACGATGATGCGCTCGTGCACGTCCACCTGGGTGGCGGCCAGGCCGATGCCGTTGGCCTCGTACATGGTGGCAAACATGCGCTCGACCAAGGTGCGCACGCGCCCGTCCACCGCCGCCACCGGGCGCGCCACGCGCAGCAGCCGCGGGTCGGGGTACTTGAGGATGGGTAAAAGATCGGCTGGGTTCATCGTTGCATCGGGGTGGGCCCGCCATCGGTGCCACAAAATGTCGTTATTTTCGCCATTTTTGACGGTCGCTGCACGCGACATGCGGCTATTATCATTGCTCTTGGGGCCAAGGCTGAATCCGTGCAGTTGCGGCCCTTGGCGTCTCTCGTCAATTTCACCGCCCATGGGCCGCTGCGCCGAGCGCAGGCAGGCCGTGGGCAGCCAACGGGGCTTCAGACATGCGAACCACACCTGCACCCGCCGCTCTTCACCGCACCGCCCGTTGCAGCCGGGCCGTTCCCGCCTTGGCCTTGCTGCTGGCCAGTGCGTGGGCGGGGGCGCACACCTTTCCCAATCTGCCCATCAGCCCGGCCCAGCGCGACACCGCACGACAGGTGGCGCAAGCCGGGGTGCCGCTGTCGGCGCTGGCACCCAATGCGCCCGAGCGCCACACCGTGCGCCGCGGCGACACGCTGTGGGACATCTCGGCGCTGTTTCTGCGCCAGCCCTGGCGCTGGCCCGAGCTGTGGGGCATGAACCTCGAGCAAATCCGCAACCCGCACCTGATTTTTCCCGGCCAGGTGCTGGTGCTCACGCGCGTCGGCGACCGCGCCTTCTTGGCCATCGACGCCGGCGCGGCGCCGCCCACGGTGCGCTTGTCGCCGCGCATCCGCGCCGAGGCTTTGGCCGCGGCCGCCCTGCCCGCCATTCCCGCGCAGGTGATCGACCCGTTCCTGAACGATTCGCTGGTGCTGAGCGAAAACACCCACGCCCGCGCGCCGCGCATCGTGACCGCGCTGGAGGGCCGCACCCTGCTCAGCCAGGGCGATCGGGCCTATGCCCGGGGCCAGTTTGGCGCGCTCGACGCGCTCGAAGGCGCGCCGCTGCTGCTCGCCGAGCCCAACCCGGTGCAGCGCATCTACCGCAACGCCGAGCCGTTGATCGACCCCGACAACGGGGACAAGCTGGGCTACGAGGCGCAGCTCATCGGCACGGCGCGGCTGCTGGGCAGCGAGACCGTGCGCTCGCACACGCGTGCCGATGGCCAGACCGAGCAACGGGTGGAGCCGGCGGCGCTCGACATCACCGCTGCGATTTCAGAAATCCGCATCGGTGACCGGCTGGTGTCCGCGCCAGCGCAGACCACACCCAGCAGCTACGTGCCCCGTGCGCCGCAGACGCAACTGGCCGGGCGCGTCGTGCGCACGCACGCCCATGCGCAGCGCCTGGCCGGCCAGCACCAGGTGGTGGTGCTCAATCGCGGCAGCCGCGATGGGCTGGAAGTGGGCCACGTGTTGGCCCTGCAGCGCAACGCTGCACCCGTGGTCGACCGCACCGACAGCGCGCGCGCCACGCTGCAGTTGCCGGTCGAGCGCAACGGCCTGATGATGGTGTTTCGCACCTTCGACCGCGTCTCCTATGCGCTGGTGTTGCAGGTGAGCGATGCGGTGCGCAACGGCGACCACTTCACGGCACCCTGAAAAACCCCCATGACTGCCCAGCCCGCAACCGATGCCGCCAGCGCCGACTCGATTGCCGAACTGGCTGCCTGGCTGCGCCTGACCACCACCGCCGGTGTGGGCGCGGCCACGGCGCGCAAGCTGCTGGCGGCCGTGGGCTCGCCCCAAGCGGTGTTTGCGGCCGAGGCGCAGGCGCTGCAGACACTGGTGGGCGAACGGCTGGCCGCCGCCTTGCGCAGCCCACCGGTGCACGGCAGCCGCCTGCTCGAGCACACCTTGGCCTGGTTGGCCGGCGCGCCGAACCGCCACTGCCTCGGTCTGGGGCACCCGCATTACCCGGCGGCGCTGCTGCAAACCCCCGACCCCCCGGTGCTGTTGTATGTGCAAGGCCAGTTGAGCGCGCTGGCGCAACCCTGCACCCTGGCCGTGGTTGGCAGCCGCAACCCCACCCCGCAGGGGGCCAGCAACGCCCATGCCTTTGCCAGGCAACTGGGCGCGCAGGGGTTTTGCATCGTCTCCGGGCTGGCGCTGGGCGTGGACAGCGCGGCGCACCTGGGCGCGCTCGAAGCCGGTGCGCCCACGGTGGCGGTGGTGGGCACCGGGCTGGACCGGGTTTATCCGCGGCAGCACCGCGAACTGGCGCAGCGCATCGCCGACCATGGCGCGCTGCTGAGCGAGTATCCGCTGGGCACGCCGCCGCTGGCGCCCCATTTTCCGCAGCGCAACCGCCTGATCGCCGGCCTGAGCCTGGGCACGCTGGTGGTGGAGGCGGCGCTGGAGTCGGGCTCGCTCATCACTGCCGAGCTGGCGGCGCAGTACGGCCGCGAGGTCTACGCCATCCCGGGCTCGATCCACGCGCCGCAGTCGCGCGGCTGCCACGCCCTGATCCGCCAAGGGGCCAAGCTGGTCGAGACGGTGCAAGACGTGCTTGACGAGCTGCGGCCGCAGCGCTGCCCACCCCAGCCCACGCAGGGCGTGTTGTCCCTGGGCGAGCGCGAGCCAGCCAGGCCCGAACCGCCATCCGGCGCAGCCCAGCCAAGCCGAGCAGCGGCGCCGGTTGCGAGGCCGCCAGCCGAGGCCGAAAGCGCGCTGTTGCAGGCGCTGGGTTACGACCCGGTGGGGCTCGATGCCCTGCAGGCGCGTTGTGGTTTGCCCACGGCCGAGCTGCAGGCGCAGTTGCTTGAACTCGAGCTGTGCGGGGCCGTCAGGCGCCTGCCTGGCGGCCTGTTTCAGCGCCAGGCGCTGGCCTGAGGTGCCTTGCCCCTCCCGCCGGCGGTCGGGTCGGGGGGAGCGCACCCAGTGGCCAGCCCGGTGTCTGGGGCTCAGATTTGCGCCCCGGCGTTCGGGTCGTCGGGATTGTCTGCCGTTTGCGCCACGGGCTTGATCAAATCCTCGCGCTTGATGCCCAGCGCCATGGCCACGCCGGTGGCGACGAAGATCGAGGAGTAGATGCCAAAGAAAATGCCGATGGTCAGCGCGAGCGCAAAGTAGTGCAGCACCGGGCCGCCAAACAGCAGCATCGAGATCGCCATCGTCTCGGTGGTGCCGTGCGTGATGATGGTGCGGCTCATGGTGCTGGTGATGGCGTGGTCGATCACCTCGCGCGTGCTCATCTTGCGCTGGCGCCGGAAGGTCTCGCGGATGCGGTCGAAAATCACCACCGATTCGTTGACCGAATAACCCAGCACGGCCAGCACGGCGGCCAGCACGGCGAGCGAAAACTCCCACTGAAAGAAGGCAAAAAAGCCGAGGATGATGACCATATCGTGCAAGTTGGCGACGATGGCGGCAATCGAGAACTTCCACTCGAAGCG
The DNA here is from genome assembly GCA_041694945.1 of Pseudomonadota bacterium. Lineage (GTDB taxonomy): Bacteria > Pseudomonadota > Gammaproteobacteria > Burkholderiales > Burkholderiaceae_C > Serpentinimonas. The sequence continues at coordinate 34,339 of JBGFRU010000036.1, read as the reverse complement.
AAAGGCCAGATAGACCGTGATGCCGATGATCACGAACAGCAGCGCCAGCATGCCGTCGGTGACCAGTTCCTGCCCCACTTGGGGCCCGACGAATTCGGTGCGACGCAGCTCCACGGTGGGGTCGTGTGCGCGCAGCGCCTCCAGCACCGCCTGGCTTTGCTCGCCCGCGCCCACACCGGGCAACGGCGGCAGGCGCATCAGCACCTCGCGCGCGGTGCCGTAGTGCTGCACCAGGACCTCTTCGTAGCCCAGGCCGGCGAGCGCGCCGCGCACCACCTCCAGGTCGGCGGGCTGCTGGTAGGCCACTTCGACCACCGTGCCGCCGGTGAACTCGACCGACAGGTTGAGCCCGCGCGTGACCAGGAAGAACACCGCCAGCGCAAACAGGGTGAGTGAGATCGCGTTCAGCAGCAGCGCATGGCGCATGAACGGGATGTCTTTTTTGACGCGGAAAAATTCCATTTCTTGCAACCTCTGGCGCTTCAGTCGGCGGCTGCCGAGCCGGGTTTGGGCGTGCCCGGTGCCGGCGGTTGCCAGACCGTGCCGATCGAGAGGGTTTTGAGCTTTTTCTTGCTCCCGTACCAGGCGTTGACCAGCCCGCGCGAGAAAAACACCGACGAGAACATGCTGGTCAGGATGCCGATGCAGTGCACCACCGCAAAGCCACGCACCGGCCCGGAGCCAAAGGCCAGCAGCGCCAGCCCGGCCAGCAGCGAGGTGACGTTGGAGTCCAGAATGGTGCCCCAGGCGCTGTCGTAGCCGTTGTTGATCGCCATCTGCGGCGAGGCACCGCGGCGCAGCTCTTCGCGGATGCGCTCGTTGATGAGCACGTTGGAGTCGATCGCCATGCCCAGTGCCAGCGCCATCGCCGCCATGCCGGGAAGCGTCAGGGTGGCCTGCAGCATCGACAGCACCGAGACCAGCAGCACCAGGTTGAAGGTCAGGGCGATGCTCGAGAAGGCCCCGAACAGATGGTAGTAGATCGCCATGAAGACCAGCACCACCAGCAGGCCGTAGAGCACGCTCTCAAAGCCCATGCGGATGTTCTCGGCCCCCAGGCTCGGGCCGACGGTGCGCTCTTCGATGATCTCCATCGGCGCCGCCAGCGCGCCGGCGCGCAGCAGCAGGGCCACGTTATGCGCCTCCTGTGTGGTCATCTGGCCCGAGATCTGCACCCGGCCGCCGCCGATCTCGGTGCGGATCACGGGCGCGGTGACGACTTCGCCACGGCCGCGCTCGAACAACAGGATCGCCATGCGGTTGCCGACGTTGGCGCGCGTGACGTCGCGGAAAATGCGCGCCCCGGCGGTGTCCAGCGTCAGGTGCACCGCTGGCTCTTGGGTCTGGCCATCGAAGCCGGCTTGGGCGTCGGTGAGGTTTTCGCCGGTGAGCACGACTTCGCGCAGCGTGATCACGGCGCGGCCGTTGCGGTCCAGGTGGCGCTCGGAACCCAGCGGCACCGGCCCCTCGCCGCGCTCGGCGGCGCGGCCCGCCGGGCTTTCATCGACCATGCGCAGCTGCAGCGTGGCGGTGCGGCCCAGGATGTCTTTGGCGCGCGCGGTGTCGAGCACGCCGGGCAGTTGCACCACGATCCGGTCTGCCCCTTGCTGCTGGATCACCGGCTCGGCCACCCCGAGCTCGTTGATGCGGTTGCGCAGCGTCAGGATGTTTTGCTGGATCGCCTTGGTCTGGATGGCGCTGCTGGCATCGGCGCTCAAGGTGCCGATCAATTTGAGCTGGCCATCGACCAGCTGGCGCTCGAAGCTCAGGTCGGCGAAGTCTCGGCGCAGGGTCGGCAGCGCCGCCTCCAGTGCCGCCTCGTCGCGAAAGCGCAAGGTCACCGCCACGCCTTCGCGGCTGATGCCGGTGTGGCGGATGTTTTGCTCACGCAGGGTGGTGCGCAGGTCGCGCGCCAGCGACTCGGCGCGCTGCTCGAGGGCACCGGGCATGTCCACCTGCATCAGGAAATGCACGCCGCCACGCAAATCCAGGCCCAGGTACATCGGTTGCGCATTGAGCTGTTGCAGCCAGCGCGGGGTTTGTGGCACCAGGTTGAGCGCCGCCACGTGCGTGGGCTGGGCCGGGTCGGGGTTGAGGGCGCGGTCGATCGCGTCGCGCGCCTGCAGCTGGGTTTCGGCGCTGTCGAACAAGGCCTGGATGTTCTGGTCTTGAAGCACCAGCGACTGGGCGCTGATCTGGCGTGCCGCCAGCGCCTGCTCGACGCGCGTCAGGGTGGTGGCGTCGATGCGCACGCCGTGCTGGCCAGAGGAAACCTGCACCCCCGGGGCTTCGCCATACAGGTTGGGCAGCGCGTACAAAAGGGCGATGAGCAGCGCCACCACGATGGTGACGTACTTCCACAGCGGGTATCGGTTCATGAGCGGGCGGCCCGGTTAAAGCCTGAAAGCCGGGCGCGCAGGCCCAGCCTTTGGATGAAAAATCACGGCAAGGCCGCTTACTGAACCGTGCCCTTGGGCATCAACTGCATCACAGCGCTGCGCTGGATTTGGACTTCGACGCCGCTGGTCAGTTCCAAGGTGACGAAATCGTCGCCCAATTTGGTGATGCGGCCCAGCATGCCACCTGCGGTCACCACTTCGTCGCCCTTGGCCAGCGCGGCGACCATGGCCTTGTGCTCCTTGGTGCGCTTCAGTTGCGGCCGGATCATGATGAAGTACAGCACCACGAACATCAGCACCAGTGGCAGCAGGCTGATCAGAGTGCTGGTGGTGTCGCCAGCGGCGGCCTGGGCGTAGGCGGGAGAAATAAACACGGCGGCTTTCCTGTGTGAAAGGGGTGGGGGTTGCGGGCGGGCCACATGAGGCCCGTGTCAACCGCGCATTCTAAACCCCCGGCGCAAATGAGCGCGCAGCTTTGGACGACGCCATGGCGCTGCAGCCGTAACGAAGCGCATCCGGCCGCTGCCGGGCCAGATCTAGACCGCTGCCGGGCGCACGGCCGGCACCGGCCGGATGCGCAGCGCCAGCCACACCCCCAGCAGCAACAGCACCATGCCGGCCACCGTCAAGCCTTGCGGCCACTCGCCGCGCCACCAGAAAATGTAGACCAGCGCCGCCACGGTCTCGAAGACGATCAGCTGCCCGGCCAAGGCCGTGGGCAAGCGCTTGCTGGCCTGGTTCCAGCACAGAATGCCGCACCACGAGGCAAACAGCCCCAGCGCCAGCATGAGCCAGAGGAAAAACAGCGGGTCCGGGCCCAAAGGCATGGGGAAGGTGCTGCCGCTGAGCGCCATCCAACCCCAGACCAGCGCAAAACCGAGCAGCGCCATGGGCAGCGTGGCCAGGCCCTGCGCCGTGGCCCACACGCGCGGGTTGCGATTCGGGTGCTGGCGCAGCCAATCGGCGTTGCGCAGCGGGTACCAGGTCCAGCACGCCAGCGCGCCCAGCGCCAGCAGCGCGCCCAGCGCGTAGGCGCCGAGCGAGGCGTTGGGCTGCTGCAGCAGGCGCGTCATCTCGGCCTGATTGACCAGCGCGATGCCCAGCAGCATGATGCCCAGCGGCAGCAGCAGGCGCCGCCAGGGCAGCAAGCCGTCGCGCGCGGCGTTGCGCTGGTTGGCGGCCACGGCGATCACCACTGGCAGCGTGCCGATGATGAGCGTGGTCAAAGGCCCGCCGGTGCCCTGGATCGAGCTGGCGAGCAAGGTGTAGTAGAGCAGGTTGCCCACGGCGGCCAGCTTGGCCGCCGCCAGCCAGTCGGCGCGCGTCAGGCGGCGCAGCGCGCCCCAGTCGAGCCAGGCCAGCGGCAGGCACAGCAGCCCAAACGCCAGGTAGCGCGCCATGGCCAGCAAGGCGGCCGGGTACTCGGGCAGCAGCAGCGGCACCAGAAACACCAGGCCCCACAACATCCCGGCCAGCAAGGCGAAGGCCACCCCGAGCCCCATAAGGCACCTCTGTTGAAGCAAAACGGCGAGTGTAAGGGGCGTGGACTGCGGGTTGGGCGTTCAGGGTCGGGCGGACGCGGGGGGTTCGGGCGCCTCGGGCGGCAGCTGCCCCGCAGCGCGCCACTGCGCCAGCAGTTCGCTCCAGCGCAGGCGCACGGCGGCCAGGTGGCGGGCCTTGACGTGGCCAAAACCCTTGATGCCTTCGGGCAGCGCCGCCAGTTGCAGCGCCCGCGCCTTGCTGGCGGGGTTGAGATTGGGCAACAGCTCTTCGATCAGGTCTTGGTACTGGCCGATCAGGGCGCGTTCCTCGCGCCGCTCGGCGCTGCGGCCAAAGGGGTCCAGTGCCGTGCCGCGCAGGCCCTTGAGGCGCGCCAGGCACTTGAAGGCGGTGAGCATCCACGGCCCGAAAGCGCGCTTGATCGGCACGCCGCGCTCATCGAGGCGCGCCCACAGCGGCGGCGCGAGGTGAAAGCGCAGCGCAAAATCGCCCTCGAACTGGGCCCCGATCTGGCGCAAGAACGCGGGGTCGCTGTGCAGGCGCGCGACCTCGTACTCGTCTTTGTAGGCCATGAGCTTGAACAGGTTGTGCGCCACCGCCTCGCTCAGGGCGCTCTGGCCGGCGCCCAGCGCCGCCGCCTCGGCCTGCTGCACCCGGCGCACGAAGGCGCTGTAGCGCTGCGCGTAGGCCGGGTTCTGGTAGGCGCTCAAAAAATCGCTGCGCCGCTGCAGCAGCGCCTCGAGGCCGGGGCGCGGGTGCAGCGCAATCGCTTGCGCCGGCGCCAGCAGCGCCTGCAGCCGCGCGCCGTCGTGCGCGGCCCAGCGGCCCCATTCGAACGCGGCCAGGTTTTTGGCCACCGCCACGTCGTTGAGCTCGATCGCCCGCCGCAGCGACTCGCGCCGCAGTGGCAACCAGCCTTTTTGCCAGGCAAAACCCAGCACCAGCGGGTTCAGGTAGAGCGCGTCGCCCAGCAGCCGCGTGGCCAAGGCCTCGGCGTCGAGCGGCGCCACGGCCTCGGGGCCGAGCAGGCGCTCGAGCGTGGCCTGGCACTGGCTGGCCGGGTTGTGCCAGTCGGGTTGGCGGACGAAAGCCGCCGTCGGGCTCACGTGGCCGTTCAAGGCCACCCGTGTGCGCCCCGGCCCCACGCGGGCCAGGCTTTCCTTGCTGACGGCGACGATGGCGTCGCAGCCCAGAATCAAATCGGCCGCGGCGCTGCCGACGCGGGTGGTGCAGATGTCGCTCTGCTGCGCGGCCAGCAGCACGTGGCTCCAGGTGGCGCCGCCCTTTTGCGCCAACCCGGCGGCGTCTTGCGTGACCACGCCTTTGCCCTCGAGGTGCGCCGCCACCCCGAGCAACTGGCCGATGGTGATGACCCCGGTGCCACCGACCCCGGCCACCACGATGCCATAGACGCTGCCCGGTCCGGCGGCGTCACAGGGTGGCAGCGGCGGCTCGGGCACCGCGCCCAGCGCCTCGGGCGCCGGCAGCGCGCCCGCCGGGGCGCTTTTGCGCAGCTGTCCGCCCTCTACCGTGACGAAGCTCGGGCAAAAGCCCTTGAGGCAGGAAAAATCCTTGTTGCAGCTGCTCTGGTTGATCTGGCGCTTGCGCCCGAATTCGGTCTGCAGCGGCTCTATGCTCAGGCAGTTGCTTTGCACGCCGCAGTCGCCGCAGCCCTCGCACACGGCCGGGTTGATGAGCACACGCCGCGCCGGGTCGGCCAGGGTGCCGCGCTTGCGCCGGCGTCGCTTTTCGGTGGCGCAGGTCTGGTCGTACAGGATCACGGTGGTGCCGGGCAGTTGGCGGAATTCGCGCTGGATGCGGTCGAGCTGGTCGCGGTGCTCGACCGCCACCCCGGGCGGCAGCCGCAGCGTGCTGCCGCCCACGGTGGTGTGCAGGGCGCCGCGGTATTTTTCGGGCTCGTCGGTGACCACGGTCAGGCGCGTCACCCCTTCGGCTTGCAGGCTGTGCGCGATCTGCAGCACATGGTGGCCCTCGGCGCGCTCGCCCAGCGGCTGGCCGCCGGTCATGGCCACGGCGTCGTTGTAGAGCAGCTTGAAGGTGATGTTCACGTTGGCGGCGATGCACTGGCGGATCGCCAGCAGGCCGCTGTGAAAATAGGTGCCGTCGCCCAGGTTGGCAAACACGTGCGTCTCGTGGCTGAAGGGCTGCTGCCCGACCCAGGGCACGCCCTCGCCCCCCATCTGCGTAAAGCCGATGGTGGCGCGGTCCATCCAGATGGTCATGAAGTGGCAGCCGATGCCGGCCATGGCGCGCGAACCCTCGGGCACCCGGGTGCTGGTGTTGTGCGGGCAGCCGGAGCAAAACCAGGGCTGGCGCTCGGCCAGCGGCGTGTCGGCATTGAGCACCTGCAAGGCGCGCGCCTGGCCCTGCAGGCGCTCGAGCTGCACCTGCACCCGCGCCGCCACCTCGCTGCCCTCGGGCAGCAGGCCGTGGCGCTTCAGGCGCCGCGCCAGCGCTTGGGCGATCAGCGCCGGCGTCAGGTCGGCGTTGGCGCGCAGCAGCTGGTTGGCGCTCGGGTTGGGCATCGACCATTCGCCGCCGCTGTGGTCGGCCCCCACTTCGTCAAACTTGCCCAGCACGTCGGGGCGCACATCAGGGCGCCAGTTGTACAGCTCTTCCTTGAGCTGGTACTCGATCACCTGGCGCTTTTCCTCCACCACCAGAATCTCGCGCAGCCCGGTGGCAAATTCGCGCGTGGTCTGCGCCTCCAAGGGCCAGACCACGCCCACCTTGTGCAGCCGCAGCCCGATGCGGCGACAGGTGGCGTCGTCGAGCCCGAGGTCGCGCAGCGCCTGGCGGGTGTCGTTCCAGGCCTTGCCGCTGGCGATGAGGCCGTAGCGGTCGTGTGCGCCCTCGATGGCGTTGTAATTGAGCCGATTCGCGCGCACATAGGCCAGCGCGGCGTACCACTTGGTGTCCATCAGGCGCGCTTCCTGCTCCAGCGCCGCGTCGGGCCAGCGGATGTGCACGCCGCCTGGCGGCAGCTCGAACTCGGGCGTCACGATGCGCACCCGATCCGGGTCGATCTCGGCCACGGCGCTCGATTCGACGATCTCCTGGATGGTTTTCATGCCGGCCCAGACGCCGGCAAAGCGGCTCATGGCCCAGGCGTGCAACCCCAAGTCGAGGATTTCCTGCACGTTGGCGGGAAAGAACACCGGCAGGCCGCAGGCCTTGAAAATGTGGTCGCTCTGGTGCGCGGCGGTCGAGCTTTTGGCGACGTGGTCGTCGCCCGCGACCGCGATCACGCCACCCCAGGGCGTGGTGCCGGCCATGTTGGCGTGCTTGAACACGTCGGCGCAGCGGTCCACCCCCGGCCCCTTGCCGTACCACAGGCCAAACACGCCGTCGTGGCGCTGGCTGCCCGGCGGTGCAAAGCCCAGCTGCTGCGTGCCCCAGACCGCAGTGGCGGCCAGTTCCTCGTTGACGCCGGGTTGGAACACGATCTGCTGCGCGGCCAGGTGTGCCTTGGCTTTCCACAGCGCCTGGTCGTAGCCGCCCAGCGGTGAGCCGCGGTAGCCGCTGATGAAGCCGGCAGTGTTGCGCCCCACGCGCCAGTCGCGCTGGCGTTGCAGCATCGGCAGCCGCACCAGCGCCTGCACCCCGCTCATGAAGGCACGCCCGTGTTCCAGCGTGTATTTGTCGTCCAGGCTGACGCTGGCAAGGGCGCGCCGAACCGCTTCGGGCAAGGGTGCGTTCATGGGTTTGTCTCCTGTCGCCAAGGCCGGCCGGGTAGGCCGCCAGTCACCGTTCACCCGCCGACGTGGAGGGTGCGCTGCGGCAACCCCCAGGATCGCTGGTGGCTGCCGGTAGTCGCAGATTGTCGCCAAAAAAACCGCCCTACGGGCGGCTCGGGCTTAGGCGTTTACCCTTGTCCCGTGGGGATGGCCTGAATCTGCGACATCAAGCAAAAATTCGCCAGATAGCCCATTGAAATCAAAAACTTGATCCGCGTGTAGATTTCACCCAGCAGGTGCAGAAAGAACGCATGACCGATCCGGTTGATTGGGCGGCAGCCCGCTGAGGAAGATGGCGTTGCGTCGGCGCCTCGAGACGGTGATGCAGGAGATTCAGGATAATGCTTGTCACTGCGACACAAACATACCAAGCACGTCGCCAAGGAGCCCGCGCATGCAAGAGGACACGCCGCCCACACCTGCGTCCGAACCTACGGCAGAGCACGCAGAAGCCACACCGCCAGCGGCCATGGTTCGTTTGCGGGTCAGTGCAGTGGCCAAGCTCAACTTGGCTGACTTCCAGAACTCCGTACCTGCGTTGACCGAACTGGCCATCGTCAACGAAACAGCGGACCCGATCACTGAACTGACCATCAGCCTCTCGGCCGAACCGGCTTTCATCAAAGCACGGACATGGTCACTCGATGCCGTCGGCGCCGGAGAGACCTATCACCTCTCGAAGCTCGATGTTCAGCTTGACGGTGCGCTGCTGTCCCGCTTGACCGAAGCCGAGCCAGCCACCCTGCTCTTTGAGGTGAGAAGCGGCAAGCCGCCTGGCGTGGTGCTTGCCAGCCACGAGCAGACGGTCGAACTGCTCGCCCGCAACCAATGGGGTGGCATCGGTTACCTGCCGGAAATGGTGGCTGCGTTCGTGCAGCCCAACGACCCCGCTGTTGACCGCCTGCTCAAAGCTGCCGCCATCGCTTTGCAAAGTGGCGGGAAATCCGGTTCCATAGATGGCTACACCCATGGGGCAAAACGGGCGTGGGAGCTGGCGTCGGGCTTGTGGACCGCGATGCTTCAGCGAAAGCTTACCTACGCCCTGCCCCCAGCGAGTTTTGAACATGCCGGGCAGAAGGTGCGCAGCCCAAGTCAGGTGCTGGACGCCGGGCTGGCCACCTGTCTTGATCTGGCGCTGCTTTTTGCTTCGTGCCTGGAGCAGGCACACCTCAACCCGCTGTTGATATTCACCCGGGGGCATGCCTTCGTCGGCTTGTGGCTGCGTGACGAGGAGTTCTCCAACGCAGTGGTCGACGACATCACCGCAGTGCGCAAGCGATTGAAGCTACAGGAGCTGCTGGTTTTTGAAACGACCCTTGCCGCCCAGGGTCAGGCAGTGAGCTTCAGCCAGGCGATTGCCAACGCCAACCGCCAGCTCTCTGAGGAAGAGGACGACAAATTTGAGTTGGTGGTTGACGTGAAACGTGCGCGCATGTCGCGCATCAAGCCACTGGCTCAGGCGCAAGCCATTGCGGATGCGGCTCCACTGTCTGACGAGCCCGAAACCGTCGCGACGGTCGAAGACGCCCCCGAGTTGCCAGACGAGGTAGCTGCCGATATCCCCACGGCGGAACTCGAGCCTGGTGACCGGTTGGCGCGCTGGCAGCGCAAGCTTCTCGACTTGTCGTTGCGCAACGCGCTGCTGAACTTCAAGGCTGGCAAAAAAGCGCTGCACCTGGATGTTGCAGCACCCGCGCTCGAAGACGCCCTGACAGACGGGCAAACCCTCAAGCTGCTGCCCAGCCCGGAACTGATGCAGGGACGTGATCCACGCAGCCAGCAGTTGCATGAGTCTCGCAACCTGGAAGACCTGCGCCGTGAGCACGCGGCTGATGCCCTCACGCGCCGTGAAGTGTTCATCCGTCTGGAGGAGCAGGAACTCGAAGGGCGCCTGGTCGAGCTGTTTCGGGGTGCCCGCAGCGCCATGCAAGAAGGCGGCGCCAACACCCTGTTCGTGGCGCTGGGTTTCCTGGTCTGGACCCGCCCCGACAAACCGCACACCCGTGTCAAGGCACCGTTGATCCTGCTGCCGGTCGCGCTGAACCGCAAGAGCGCACGCTCCGGCTTCACACTGCAAGCCCATGAGGATGAGCCCCTCTTCAACCCGACGCTGATAGAGATGCTGCGTCAAGACTTTCAGCTGGAACTGGGAGTGCCGCTGGGAGACCTGCCGCGAGACGACTGCGGACTGGACATTCCCGGCATTTGGAAACGGGTACGCGCAGCCATCAAGGACATCCGCAGCTGGGAGGTCAACGAAGACGTCGTGTTGTCGCTGTTCTCGTTCGCCAAGTACCTGATGTGGAAGGATTTGGCCGAACGCACTGACGATTTGCGCAAGTCCCCGGTGGTGGCACACCTGATAGACACCCCACGGGAACCTTACCAATCATCAGTGATGTTTCCAGAGGCACGTCGGCTGGACGCCGACTACTCACCGCAGCAGGTCTTCAGCCCCTTGCCTGCGGATTCATCCCAACTCTCGGCCGTGATGGCGGCAGCCAGAGGCAAGGACTTTGTCCTGATCGGACCACCCGGCACGGGCAAGAGCCAGACCATCGCAAACCTGATTGCGCAATGCCTGGCAGAAGACAAGCGTGTTCTGTTCGTCGCCGAGAAGATTGCCGCCCTTGATGTGGTCTACCGGCGCCTGCGCGAAGTGGGTCTGGGCGAGTTCTGTCTCGAGCTGCACTCCAACAAAAGCCGCAAACTCGACGTGTTGAGCCAACTGCAAAGGTCATGGGATTCCAAGGGGGAAGTGGATGCCGCCGGGTGGGCGGCGAAGGCGCAGCAACTGCAGCGGGTCCGCAAGCAGCTATCGACCTATGTGGAGCGCTTGCACCTTCGGTACGCCAACGGCTGGACGATCTACCGGGCCATTGGGTGCGTAGTCGATGGAGGTGACATCCCTGACCTGGATTTGCGTTGGTCCGCGCCTCAGGTGCACGACGAAACGGCCTTGGGCAGTCTGCGTGAACTGGCCGCCCGCTTGCAGGCCAATGCCGCTGCCGTGGGCGCGGACCAGTTGATGAGCGGCCCACTCGTCGCGGTTCACGCCACGGAGTGGTCTGCGAAGTGGCAACAGGAGCTTGTGCGTGCCGCCCAGGCGCTGCAAACCGCAAGCAACGACTTTGCGCAGTCTGCTGCTGAACTGGGCCTTCACTTAGGTATTTCCTGGCCGGCGCTGCACCGCCAAACTCGCTCGGCGATCGGGGTCCTGGCCAGGGCCTTGCCCCTGGCATCTGCACAGGATTGGAGCTTCTGCGCCTTGCCAGAACACGAGCATGTCGTGTCGGAACTGAAGGTTGGCCACAGTCTGCTTGTACAGCACCGCGAACTGTCTGCCAAGCTGCCCGCCCCCTGGCCTGCTGAGCTGCAAGCGAGGCTGGCACAGGCGTTGGACCTGCTGGAACAACGCCAACGCCTGCACGGCGAACTGGGCACACCATGGCCCGCCACCGTGAGCGACGAAATCGAGCGTGGCGTGCAGTGGATTGACGAGGTGGCCCAACTGCGAAACGGCCTGTCGGTCAAGTACGGCGCGGGGGTTGCCCAACTCAATGTGGCGCAACTCCAGCGCGAATGGGGCAAGGCCGAGAAGTCCCTCTGGCCGCTCTCCTGGCTCGGCAAACGCAAGATACGCAATGCACTTGAGGCGGTGGTTGAAGGCACCGGTGAACTGCGTGTGGCCGCAGACTTGGCCGCCTTGGTGCGCATCAAGAGCCTGGCTGAGGAGGTGCAGCAACTCAACCCTGGCGCGGCCGCCGAGGGTTTGTGGGCTGGCGTCAAAACCCGCACCGACCACGCGCGCAGCGCCTTGAAGGCCAATGCCGCACTGCAGGCAGCGCGCCTGCACAAGCCTTTTTCGATGGAGGGCCTTGCCGCAGCGTTGGAGGGGTATTGCGGCGAACGCTGGGCGCGCGAAGCGCAGCGCCTCGAAACTCTGCTGGATATCGACCAGCGCCTGGCCGATTGCGCGCAACTGTCGCAGCCCAGTCATGGACTGTGGCGCGGGCACGCAACCGACGCCACTTTGCTGCGCGCCGCGCTTGTGTTTGAACGTGAGTGCCTTGGACTCCAGCAACGCGGCAAGCTGCAAGCCCCGCACCCAGAAGTCCAACAGGGAAGTTGCGGCCCGGAACTGCAGCAGCAACTCGCCCTGCTGCAAGACCGGGCTGGTGTGGAGATGCAACTGCTGGCCATGAGCAGCTTGCCCACAAGGTGCCCAGACGTCTGGAAGGGTCTGGATACCGATTTGGACGGCATCGTCCAAGCCTGTCAGTTCCACACGTCGCTGAATGCGGGTCTGTCAGGCCTCGGGTTCACGCCCGACGAGGCGGCACAGGCCCGTGCCAACCTGCACACGGTTCTGGCCAAACGGCGCAGCGAGCTGGCAGATGCATCAACGCTGGGGCAACTCTGCCAACAGCTCCCGCAGCGATTGAGCAAACTCCACGATGCCATAGACCACTTCAGCGTCACGGCGGTGCAGCCTGAGCCGGTTCGCCGAGCCTTCGCTGAGCAGACCATCACAGCACTGACCCAGGCGGCTGCGCGCGTGGAAACACACCACCATGGCCTGAACGCCTGGTGCGCTTGGCGCCGCGTGCAAGCCGACGCCTCCCATGCCGGTTTGACTGCACTGGCGCACGCGATCGAAATTGGCAGCGTTCCCACTGCCAAGGTGCCTGCCGCCTTCGAGGTCAACTACGCGCGCTGGTGGCTGGCGGAAACCGTTGACGAAGACGAGGTGCTCAAGCGATTTGTCTCGGCTGAGCACGAGCACCGTATTCAAGAGTTCCGTGCCCTGGATGACGAGTTCACCGAAGTCACGCGGCAGTGGATTCGGGCCAAGCTGTGTGCCGGTTTGCCAGCGGCCGACAGCATCCAGCGCAACAGCGAGTGGGGCATACTGCGCCGCGAGATCACGAAGAAGCGGATGCACCTGCCGCTGCGCCAGCTGCTGCAGGAGATTCCATCGGTGGTTCTGCGGCTGACCCCTTGCCTGCTGATGAGCCCGCTGTCGATCGCGCAGTACCTTTGCGCCGACGCGAGCAATTTCGACGTGGTGGTGTTCGACGAGGCATCACAAATCCCGGTCTGGGACGCCATTGGCGCCATGGCACGCGGCAAGCAGGTGGTGATGGTAGGAGACCCCAAGCAGCTGCCGCCCACCAACTTCTTCGGACGAAGTGATAGCGCCGAGGGCGACGAGGACGTCGAAGAAGGCGACATGGAGAGCATTCTTGACGAATGCCTCGGCGCCAGCCTGCCTACGCGCAACCTGTCGTGGCATTACCGCTCTCGGCACGAAAGCCTGATCGCCTTCAGCAACCACCGGTATTACGGCGGCGGGTTGGTCACGTTCCCCTCCCCGATGACGGAAGACCGAGCCGTCAGCCTGCACCTGGTGCAGGGGCGGTACGAGAAAGGCGGGGCCCGCATCAACCAGCCAGAAGCGCAGGCGCTGGTGGCAGATCTGGTGAAGCGGCTCAAGACCCCGGGATTCAGACAATCGGGCCTGACGATTGGCGTGGTGACCTTCAACTCGGAACAACAGCGTCTGATCGAAGACTTGCTTGACGCCGAACGCCGCAAAGATCCAGGTCTGGAGCCCTTCTTCTCGGAGGTTGAGCTTGAGCCTGTGTTTGTGAAGAACTTGGAAAGCGTGCAAGGTGATGAGCGGGACATCATGTACTTTTCCATCACCTACGGTCCCGACATGTCCGGGGCCGTGTCAATGAACTTCGGCCCTCTGAACCGCGATGGAGGTGAGCGCCGCCTGAACGTAGCGGTGACTCGTGCACGTCACGAACTGCGGGTGTTTTCCAGCCTGCGCGGCGAGCAAATGGACTTGTCTCGCACCAAGGCGGCTGGCGTTCGCGACCTGAAACACTTCCTGGAGTTCGCGGAGCGTGGACCCCGTGCGCTGGCGGAGGCGCACCACGGCAGTCAGGGGGATTTCGACAGCCCGTTTGAAGCCAGTGTTGCGGCAGCGCTAGGCCGCAAGGGTTGGCTGGTGCACACGCAGGTTGGTGCGTCGTCGTTCAGGGTGGACCTGGGCGTGGTTCACCCTGACGCCCCTGGCCGTTACTTGGCTGGTGTCGAGTGTGATGGTGCGACCTACCACCGATCGGCCACGGCGAGGGACCGTGACAAATTGCGGGAACAAGTGCTTCGAGGCCTGGGCTGGCAGATTGTGCGGTTATGGTCCACCGACTGGTGGGTGAACCCGGGCGGGACGCTGGAGCGCGTACATGCCAAGCTGAACGAGCTGCTGGCCCTCGACCGGGAACAGCAGAGCAACGCCGCAGACGCTCCGCCCCAAGAGGCGGCGATTGAAGCGGTTCTGGACGACGCGTCCTCCAGCGATGAAGTGATGGCTGAGGCGGACGCAGCCATCGCACGCGCTGCGGCGCGATTGCGGCCGATGGATGACGAGACCGAGGAAATGACCGGCTCGCCGGCCCACGAGGTCTATGCCCGGGCGGCGCACTTGTCGGTGGCACCGGCCGATGGTGCCTCGGTCACATCACAAGAACGCCACTTCCGTGTCTCGCAGCCTGCCAATGCGGTTCCTGCCAACGTCATCGCGGCGGATTTGTTCCATGAGCCGAGCTATGACAGCGTCTTGCAGCCCATGGTCGATTGGGTGGTGCAGCATGAGGGACCGGTGCTGGACACGGTGCTGGCCAGACGCATCGCCAGGGCACATGGCTTCCAGCGAACGGGAAGCCGGATTCAAGAGCGTGTGGAAACAATCGCCAAGCGCCTGTTCGATACGACCGAAGAAGCCAGTGGAACCTTCTATTGGCCACGAGGCGTGGAAAGCGGCTCGGCAGTCGCCTTCAGATGGTCAGCCGATGACGACAGCACACGGCCGGTCGAGGAAATCTGCGAGTCCGAATTGCTGTCGCTGGCACGCTGGGTCCTTGGCCGCGGCAAGGCGGGAGAGGAAGCCCTGACCATGATGGCGCGCGAGCTGGGACTGATGAAACTCAGGGCGGCCAGCCGCAGCAAGTTGGAGGATGTGCTGTCGAAGGCGCAGACATAGAGCCGATCCAGCAGCCGATCATGCGTCACCGTCCACGCCGCCGCAGCACAAGCTGTCCGGGTACAGCGCCGTCAACCGTGAGTCAGGCGGTGGCGAGCGTCAAATGCCCGACCGGCTCGGCCGCCGGCCGCACCTTGATCTCGATGTCGTAACCGAGGCGATTCAGGCAGTCCATCAGCTTGCGCTCGGACAGGTTGGTGAAGTCGCCGTGCATCATGCCCGACACCTTCGGTTGCGGGATGCCCATGCGTTTGGCTGCCGCTTGTTGAGTCAGGCCGAGGGCACGCATCGCCTTCCTGATCTCGACCACCAGGCCGGTCTTGATCTTCAGTTTCTCGGCGTCGGGCAGTCCCAGGTCGGCGAAGACGTTGCCCGAGCTGCGCTGAACCTCGACGCCTTCAATGATTCGTTTTTGCATTTCGTAACTCCTGTGCCATTGCCTCGGCCACCTTCAGTCGAGCGCGGATGATGTCCATGTCCGTCTTCGGCGTGGCGATCCCGCTCTTGCTCTTCTTCTGGAAGCAGTGCAGGACGAACACCGCTTCCGCGAACTTGACCGTGTAGACCGCTCGATACGTGCCGCCGGCATCGTCTTCGATAACCTCCAGCACGCCGGCACCGCCAAAACCCTTGAGCACCTTCGCCGCGTCGTCCTGGTCGCCCATCTGGGCCAGCGACAGCGCGTAACCGAAACGCCGCCGCACGTCCGGCGGCAACGCCATCAGATCCTTGTAGCTGCTCGCGATCCATTCGAGCGGTTTTTCCTTATCGACCACGACGGCAGTTTATACCTGTTCAGGTAACAACGCAAGGACTGCATTGGGATTAACCCAGGTGCTGCGCCAAAAAGGCCAGCGTGCGCTCGCGCGCCAGCGCGGCCGACGGGGCGTGGTAGGCACCGCGCTGGTCGCAGTTGAAGCCGTGGTGGGCGTCGTAGGTGTGCACCTGCACCTGCGGGTGGCGCGCTGTGAAGGCCTGCACGGTGTTCAGCGGGATCCAGCTGTCTTGCGCGGCAAAATGCGCCAGCACCGGGCACCGGGGTTGCAGCTCGGCGTCGGCGCCCACCGTCATGCCGCCGCCATAGTAGGGCACGGCAGCCGACAGGCCGGTCAGCTGGCAGGCGCTGCGCCAAGTGAGCAGCCCACCCCAGCAGTAGCCCACGATGCCCACCTTGACCCCGGCCGCCAGCACCAAGGTGTCGATGGCGGCCTGGATGTCGGCCATCACGCCCGGCGCGGGCAGGGCATCGACCTGCAGTTTGAGGGCGAAACCGGCCTGCATGTCGGCGTCGGTGTAGCCCAGTTCCACCCCCGCTTGCACCCGGTGAAAGGTCGATGGTGCCAAGGCCAGATAGCCCGCCGCCGCATAGCCGTCGGCGACGGCGCGGATGTGGCTGTTGACGCCGAAGATCTCCTGCAGCACCACCACCGCACCGCGCGGGGTGGCTTCGGGCTGGGCCAGGTAGGCGGGGCAGACAAAGCCGTCGGCGGCTTTGAGATCGATGAATGCACTCATGCGGGTCTCCAAAGGGTCAAAACTGGACGCAGGACAATCGGGGGCCTGGAAGCGCTCGCCGGGGAGGCCATCGGCAGGCGGCAGGCGCTTTCAGCGCGCCGCGCTGGGGGGGTCGGCTTCGGGGGTGTCGTCGGCGTCTGCGCTCGCTTCGGTCGCTGCGGGCTCGCTGTCGACGTGTTTGACGAAGGTCACCGGCACCGGCGACTGTTGCAGCATCTGGTGCGAGACCGAGCCCAGCAGGGTGCGCCTGATCAGGCCGCGCCCGTGGCTGCCCATGATCACGCCCTCGCAGCCGGTTTCTTCCAGCACCTCGAGCAGCATGGGCAACACGTCGCCCACGCGCACCTCGACGCTGTAGGGAACGTCGGCTTGGGCCACCAGGTCCAGCGCGGGCTTGAGCATGTCGTGCCCGGCTGCCACCGCCAGGTCGTAGAGCGCGGCGCTGTCGGGCAGCGTCACCATCTCATAGACGGTGGACGGCTCTTGCACGTTGACCAGCACCAGTTCGTAGCGCAGCCCGGCGCGCGCCAGGCGCAAGGCGTAGGCCACGGCCTCGAGCGAGAGCTCGGAACCATCGACGGGAATCAGCCATTTCATGGGAGTCTCCTGGGCTTGTGGAGGCTACAGTATCGCATCAAACCATGGGCCAGCGGCCGCCGGGCGGCGCGTCGTGCGCCGTGCAGCGACAATGCGGCCGATGCCCGACTCTTCTGCACCCAGCGTCCGCCCGCCTTTGGGTTTGGCCGCTCTGGCCCCGTTGCAGCAGCGCCCCTTTGCCCTGCTGTGGATCACTTGGCTGACGGCCAACGTCAGCCTGTGGATGAACGACGTGGCCGCCGCTTGGCTCATGACCACGCTCACCACCTCGCCGGCCTGGGTGGCGCTGGTGCAGACCGCCGCCACGCTGCCGGTGCTGCTGCTCGGGCTGCCCAGCGGCGTGCTGGCCGATGCGTTCGAGCGTCGGCGCTTGCTGCTGGTCACACAGGTCTGGGCGGCGCTGGTGGCGCTGCTGCTGGTGCTGGCGGTCAAGCTCGAGGCGCTCACGCCGGCGCTGCTGCTGGCGCTGGTGTTTGCCAATGGCATCGGGCTGGCGCTGCGCTGGCCGGTCTATGCCGCCCTGATGCCACACCTGGTGCCGCGCGCGCAACTGCCGGCGGCGCTGGCGCTCAATGGGGTGTCGATGAACGTCTCGCGCATCGTCGGCCCGCTGCTGGCTGGGTTGATCATTGCGGCGCTGGGCAGTGAGTGGGTGTTTGTGCTCAATGCGCTGCTGGCGCTGGGCTGCGCCGCCCTGATCTGGCGCTGGCGCAGCCCCGTGTGCCCAAGGCCGGCGCCGCGCGAGCCGTTCTGGCGCGCGTTGCGCGTCGGGGCGCGCTTTGTCGCACAGTCGCCGCGCCTGCGGCTGGCTTATCTGCAAGTGGGGCTGTTTTTTTTCCATTCGGCGGCGCTGATCGGGCTGCTGCCGCTGCTGGCGCTGCGCTTCGAGGGCGCCAGCGCCAGCACCTTCACGTGGTTGCTGGCGGCCATGGGCAGTGGCGCCATTCTGTCGGCGCTGTACCTGCCGCGCCTGCGCCGCGGGCACAGCCGTGCGTTCATGGTCTGGGCCGGCATGGTGCTGCAGGCACTGGCGATGCTGGTGGTGACCTGGGCGCCGGGGCTGTGGGCGGCGCTGCTGGCCATGTTCGTGGCCGGCATGGCGTGGATCGCAGTGGCCAACACGCTCAATGTCGCGGCCCAGTTTGGCATGCCCGACTGGGTGCGCGCGCGCGCCATTTCGGTCTATCAGATGGCCCTCATGGGCGGCGCCGCCGTGGGCGCGGCGGCGTGGGGCAAGCTGGCGCACTGGGTGGGGGTGCCGCTGTCGGTGTCGCTGGCGGCGCTGTCGGCGCTGTGCCTGGCCACCCTGAGCTGGCGCTGGAGCCAGCGCTCGCGCCTGCTCGAAGACCCGGGGCCCGAGGATGCAGACCGGGCAGCGGAGCCGCCGCTGCAGTAACGCCGCCGCCACCTGACTAGAGCGTGTCGAAATCCTGTGGCGCGCCAAAGTCGCCCACCACCACGGTGTGCGTCAGCAGGCGTTGGCCGTGCCAGCGGTGCAGCAGGTAGCCGGGCGGCTCCAGCCGGTAGCGTGCGGGTTGGTCGGGGCGCAGGTCGAGCGCGATCTGGTGCGCCGTCGAGGGCGCGCTGAGGGCCACGGTGTGCGCCACCCGCGTGACCGTGACGCGGTGCAGGTGGCCGCACAGCAGCGCCTGCACCTGCGGATGCTGCCACAGCAGCGCCTCGAGCTGCTCTGCGCCCTGGCGCAGCGCCATGCCGTCCATTTCGGCCAGCCCGGTGGCGTAGGGCGGGTGGTGCAGCAGCAGCAAGGTGGGCTGGGGGCTGGCCGCCAGCGCCTGCTCCAGCCAGTGCAGCCGCTGCGCGCACAGTTCGCCGTGCGCGCAGCCTTCGGCCACGGTGTCGAGCGCCACCAGGCGCAGCGCCGGGTGCTCCCACACGTACTGCACAAAGGTGGGGTGCAGGCGCTGGCAGGCCTGCAGCCAGTCGGCGCAGGCCAGGCGCAGCGCCGCGCGCCGGTCGTGGTTGCCCAGCAGCGGCAAAACGGGCACGCCCAGCGCCCGCAGCGGCTGCACCAGCTGGCGCAGCAAGGCGTAGTCGGCGGCGCTGCCGCTGTCGCTCAGGTCGCCGCTGAGCAGCAGCAGATCGGGGCTGGGCTGGCGCACGCACAGGTCGTGTACGCAGGCGCGCAGCAACGCGGCGGTGTCCACGCACGCGCCCGCAGGCGCTGCGGCGCGCAGGTGCAGGTCGGAGAGCTGGGCGATCAGCATGGGGGATTGGCGGCGGAGCCTTGGTCCGCCCCATCAGTCTATCAGCGCGCGAAGCGCTTGCGTGTCAGTGCCAGCGCAATCCAGAACGCGGCCACGGCATAGAGCGCCAGCACGGCCAGGTGCAGCGCCGCGTCGGCCGGCCACTGGTTCAGGAACAGCGGCCGCACCAGCGCCACCCCGTGCGTCAGCGGCAGCAGCTCGGAGATCGCCTGCACCACGGCGGGCAGTTGCTCGCGCGGAAAAAACACCCCGCTCAGGAACATCATGGGCGTGAGAAAGAGCGTGAAGTAGTAGGTGAAAAAGTCGTAGCCCTGCGCCAGCGCATTGAAGATCAGCGCCAGGCAGCTGAAGGCGATGCCCAGCAGCAGCAGCACCGGCAGCGCCAGCCAGAGCTTGGGCGCCTGGCTGATGCCCAGCAGCAGGATCACGCCCAGGATGGCGCAGACGGTGAACAGCGCCTTGAACGCAGCCCAGAGCATTTCGGCCAGCACGATGTCGTCCAGCGTGACCGGTGCGTTCAAAATGCCGTCCCAGGTCTTTTGCACCTGCATGCGCGAGTAGGCCGAGTACAGGGCCTCGAAGCTGGCGGCGTTCATGGCGCTCATGCAGATAGCGCCGCTGGCCAGGAACAGCAGGTAAGGCACCGCCAGCGGCAGCCCGTCGGGGCCGCTGACCGTGACCTGCCCGACCAGCATCCCCATGCCGTAACCAAAGGCCAGCAACCAGATCAGCGGTTCGGCGATGTTGCCCACCAGGCTGGGCAGCGCCAGCTTGCGCCAGACCAGCAGGTTGCGCTGGAACACGGGCCAAAAGCGCCACGACAGCTTTGGGGCGCGCCAGTGGCTGCGGGCGCGGGCGGGCAGCAGCTCGCTCATCCTTCCTGCCGGATCTGGCGTCCGGTGAGCTTGAGGAACAGGTCTTCGAGGTTGGCGGGGCGGTGCAGGGTGTGCAGCTGCGGCCAGTCGTTGAGGGCCGCCAGCAGCGGGCGCGCGTCGAGGGTGTAGAAAAACACCGTCTCGCCGCTCACCTCCACCCGCTGCGCCAGCCGCGCCAGCGCCGACTGCGCCAGCGCCTGCACCTCGTGGTTTTGCTGGGCATAGACCTCGACCACATCGGGCTCCAGGTGCTGCGCGATCAGCTCGCGCGGGCGCCCTTCGGCGATCTTGCGCCCCTGGTCGATGACCACCAGGCGCTGGCACAGGCGCTCGGCCTCGTCCATGAAATGGGTGGTGAGCAGGATGCTCTTGCCCTGCTTGAGCAGCTGCTGCAGCCGCTCCCACATCAGGTGCCGTGCCTGCGGATCGAGCCCGGTGGTGGGCTCGTCGAGCAGCAGCAGGCGCGGGTCGTTGATGAGCGCGCGCGCCAGCGACAGGCGGCGCTTCATGCCACCCGAGAGCTCGCCCGGCTTGGCGTCGGCCTTGTGCGCCAGCGCCGCGAACTCGAGCAGCGCCGGAATGCGCGCCGCCAGCGTGGCCCGGTCCAGGCCAAAGTAGCGCCCGAAGACGCGCAGGTTTTCGGCGCAGGTGAAGTCCGGGTCCAGCGTGTCGAACTGGCTCACCACGCCCATCTGCGCCTTGATGGCTTGGGCGTGTAGGGGCATGGACAGGCCAAAGGCTTCGACGCGGCCGCTGTCGGCGTGCGTCAGGCCGAGGCTGATGCGCAAGGTGGTGGTCTTGCCAGCGCCGTTGGGGCCGATCAGCCCCAGGCACTCGCCGGGCGCGAGCGCAAACGACAGCTCATCGACCACCGCTGCGCCGCCGTAGCGCTTGCAGAGACCATCGACAGTGAACAGGGCGGGAGGCATGGCGGCATTCTCGCCCATTTGGATGCAGGATCGACGGTCCTTGAACCGGGGGGCGCAAGCAGGCGCCGGACTAGAATCCGCCCTTTGCATCCGGAGCTGCCGTGGCTGATGAGCGTTGGTCCATTTGGACCCAGTATGTGTTGCCCAAGCAGGCCCTGACCGAACTGGCCGGCGCCCTGGCGCGGCGCCCGCTCGGTGCCGCCACGCAGTGGGCCATGCGCCGCTTTGCCGCGCGCTACGGTGTGGACATGAGCGAGGCGCTGCAGCCCGACTTTGGCGCCTACGCCACCTTCAACGACTTTTTCACCCGCGCCCTCAAGCCCGGGGCGCGGCCGCTGGCCGAGTCGGGGCTGTTGTGCCCGGTCGATGGCGCCGTGAGCCAGTTGGGCCGCATCGACGGCGACCGCATCTTTCAGGCCAAGGGCCAGCACTACCGCAGCATCGCGCTGCTGGGCGGCGACGCGCAGCTGGCGGCCGGCTTCGAGCATGGCGACTTCGCCACCCTATACTTGAGCCCGCGCGACTACCACCGCATCCACATGCCCTGCGCCGGGCGCCTCAAGCGCATGATCCACGTACCGGGGGCGCTGTTTTCGGTCAACCCGGCCACCGCGCGCGCCGTGCCGGGCCTGTTTGCGCGCAACGAGCGCGTGGTCTGCGTGTTCGAGGGCACGCACGCCGGGCGGCGTTTCGACTTTGCGCTGGTGCTGGTGGGGGCCACCATCGTCGGCAGCATGGCCACCGCCTGGCACGGCGTGGTCAACCCGCCGCGCCCAGGTCTGCTGCAAGACTGGCGCTACGACGAGCGCGCCATCGAACTCGAGCGCGGCGCCGAGATGGGGCGCTTTTTGCTCGGCTCAACCGTGGTGCTGCTGTTCCCGCCCGGCTTGCTGCGCCTAAACCCGAGCTGGGCGGCCGACCAGCCGGTGCGGCTGGGGCAGCAGATGGCCGATTGGGTCGTTTCCACCTGAGGTGCGCCTTGGGTAGCGCTTCAGATGCACCCGGGGTACAAGAAAGATACTATAATGGGACGCTCTCGACCCCGTCGGCGCAGCGGGGTCACACCAACAATCGGGATGCCATGACTGCCTACACGCTTAGGGCCGCCTTGCTCGGCTTGACGGCCCTCGTTTTTTTGACGGCCTGCCAAGGCCCCGCTGCGCCCGCTGCCGAAGCCCCACCGCCGTGGGTGAAAACGGTGCCGATCGAGGCCTCGGCACCGGGCGAGCGCCAGTTTTCGGGCACGCTGCGGGCGCGCCACGAAACGCCGCTGGCTTTGCAGGTGGGCGGCCGGGTGCTGACGCGGCCGGTGCAGGCCGGCCAACACGTGAGCGCCGGCCAGACCCTGCTGACGCTGGACGCGCACGACCTGCTGGCCAACGAAGCCAGCGCGGCGGCGCAACTGGCCAGCGCCGAAGCGGCGCAGCGCCATGCCGAGCGCGAGCTGGAGCGCCAGCGCCAGCTGGTGGCGCAAGGCTTTGTGAGCGCGCAAACCCTAGAGCGCTTCGAGCTGGCGCTGCGCGAGGCCGTTGCCCGCGTGCAGGCGGCGCGCAGCCAGACGGCGGTGGCGCGCAACCTGCGCCAGCACACGCAGTTGCGCGCCCCGGCGGCCGGGGTGCTGCTCGACCTCAGCGCCGAACCCGGCCAAGTGCTGGCTGCTGGCCAGAGCGTGGGCACGCTGGCGCACGCGGGTGAGCGCGAAATCGAGCTGTTTTTGCCCCAAGGCCTAAACGCGCCGCGCACGGGTTATGCCGTGTTGCCCGACGGCGCGCGCCAGCCGCTGCAGTTGCGTGAAGTGGCCGGCGCGGCCGACCCGCTCAGCCGCACCTGGCGCGCGCGCTACCGCATCGTGGGCGCGCTCGACCCGGTGGTTTGGCCCTTGGGGGCGGTGGTGCGCGTGGCGCTGCAGCCCGAAGGCCACGCGGCCACCGCCGAGGCGGCGCTGCAGCGCGTGCCGCTGGGGGCGCTGGACGAACGCGGCGGCGGTGCGCAGCTGTGGCGCGTGGCCGAGGGCCGGGCGCAGCCGGTGCCGGTGCGCGTGCACCGCATCGACGCCACCCACGCCCACGTCAGCAGCCCGCTGGCGGCCGGTGAGGCGGTGGTGGCGCTGGGCACGCACCGCCTCAGCCCGGGGCTGGCGGTGCGGGAGCTGCCGCGGTGAGCTTTCCCAACCTGTCGGCGCTGGCGGTGCGCGAGCGCGCCGTCACGCTGTTTTTCATCCTGATCGCGGTGCTGGGTGGCCTCTACGCCTTCCTCTCGCTCGGGCGCGCCGAGGACCCCTCGTTCACGGTGCGCACCATGATGGTCTCGGCGCTCTGGCCCGGTGCCACGGCCGAAGAGATGCGCTCCCAAGTGGCCGACCGGCTCGAAAAACGCATCCAGGAAGTGCAGAACCTGTACCGCATCGAGAGCACCATCCGGCCCGGGCGGGTCGATCTGCAGGTCGAGTTCCAAGACTACACCCCGAGTGCGCTGGTGCCCGAGCTGTTCGACGAGGTGCGCCAGCGCATGAGCGACGAAGCGCCCCGGCTGCCGCGCGGGGTCGTCGGCCCGCTGATCAACGACGATTTCGGCGACGTGTTTTTCGCCCTGATCGCGCTCAGCGCCCCCGGGCTGCCCCTGCCCGAACTCGCGCTCAGCGCCGACACCTTGCGCGACCGCCTGCAAGCCTTGCCCGGCCTGCAAAAGGCGCTGCTGCTGGGCGAGCGGCCGCAGCGCGTGTTCATCGATTTCGACCTCGCGCGCCTGCACCAGCTCGGCCTAGCGCCGCAAGCGGTGTTCGAGGCCATCGACGCCCAGCTGCAGTTGCTGCCGGCGGGCGCGCTGGAGCTGCAGGGCGCGCGCGTGCAGCTGCGCCTGCCCGCCGAGCTGAGCGATGCGCAACAGCTCGAACGCCTGCCGCTGCGCGTGGGCGGGCGGCTGCTGCAGTTGCAAGATGTGGCACAGGTGCGCCTAGGCCACGAGGAGCCACCCAGCTACCTGGTGCGCGCGCACGGGCAGGATGCGCTGCTGCTGGGCGTGGTGATGCAAAAGGGCGAAAACGGGCTGGCTTTTGGTGCCCGCCTAGCCGACTTTGTGCGCTTGCAGCAGGCCGAGCTGCCGCTGGGCATGGAGCTGCGCGTGCTCACCAACCAGGCCGACGCCATCACGCAGGCGGTCGATTTGTTTCAGAAAAAATTTCTGGCCGCCATGGCGGTGGTGATGGTGGTGAGCATGCTGGCGATCGGCTGGCGCGCCGGGCTGGTGGTGGCCATCGCCATCCCGCTGACGCTGGGCCTGACCTTTATGCTGATGAAGTTCACCGGCATCAACCTAGACCGCATCACGCTTGGGGCCCTGATCATTGCGCTGGGGCTGTTGGTCGATGACGCCATCATCGCCATCGAGATGATGATCGTCAAAATGGAGCAGGGCTGGGATCGCGTGCGCGCCGCCACCCACGCCTGGAACGCCACCGCCGCCCCGATGCTGTTTGGCACCCTGGTGACGGTGGCCGGTTTCGTGCCGATCGGCTTTGCCCAGTCGGGGGTGGGCGAGTACGCCGGCAACATCTTTTGGGTGCTGGCCTACGCGCTGCTGGCTTCGTGGCTGGTGGCGGTGGTGTTCACACCCTACCTAGGCATCAAGCTGTTGGCGCAAGCCCAGCCCCATGGCGGCCCGGGTGGCCCGGGCGGCGGCCACGGCGGCAGCGCGCACTACCAGAGCCGCGGTTACCAGCGCCTGCGTGCGCTCATCACGGCCTGTGTGAGCTGGCGCAAGAGCGTGGTCGCGGTTACGCTTTTGCTGCTGTTGCTCAGCGCCTGGGCCATGGCGAACCTGGTGCAAAAGCAGTTTTTTCCCGGCTCCGACCGGCCCGAGGTGCTGATCAGCGTGCAACTGCCCCAAGGCAGCCCGATCGCCCAGACCGACGCCACCGTGCGCCGCCTCGAAGCGCTGCTGGTCAACCACCCCGACGTGCGTTCGCTCTCGGCCTACGTGGGGGCCGGTGCGCCGCGGTTTTTCATCTCCGCCAACCCCGAGCAGCCCAACCCGGCCTTTGCCAAGCTGCTGGCCATCGGGGCCGATGCGGCGGCGCGCGAGCGCATCATGGCCGATCTGCAGGCGCGCATCGAGGCCGGCGAGTTTCCCGAGGCGCGGCTGCGCGTGTCGCGGCTGCTGTTTGGCCCCCCGGTGCCGTGGCCGGTGAGCTTTCGCATCGTCGGGCCAGAGCCACAGCAACTGCGCGCCATCGCACAGCAGGTGCAGGGCATCATGCAGGCGCACCCGCACACCCTCAACACCCAGCTCGACTGGGATGAGCGCGCCTTGGTGCTGCAGCTCGAACTCGACGCGCAGCGCCTGCGCCTGCTCGGCCTGACGCCGCGCGAGCTCAAGCAACAGCTCCAGTTCCAGCTCGATGGCGTGGTGGTGAGCGAACTGCGGCTGGGCACGCGCACGGTGCAGGTGCAGGCCCGCGGCGCCCGCGACGGCAGCCCCTTGTTGCCCGAGCAGATCGAAATCCGCAGCCTCGACGGCCGCTTGGTGCCGCTGGCGCAGATCGGCCGCTTCGAGCTGCGCCACGAGGAACCGCTGCTGCGCCGGCTCAACCGCGAGCCCTTCCTGGCGGTGCAGGCCGACGTGCGCGGGGCGCAACCGCCGACCGTCACCGAAGAGTTGTGGCAGCAAATGGCCGCGCTGCGCGCCGAATTGCCGCCGGGCTACCGCATCGACATCGGCGGTTCGGTGGAGCGCGCCGGGCTGGCCAACCAGTCGATCCAGCAGCTGTTCCCGCTCATGGTGGCGCTGATGCTGATCTTCATCATGCTGCAGATGCGCTCTTTTTCCGGCACCTTCGTGGTCGTGGCCACGGCCCCGCTGGGGCTGGTGGGGGCGGTGCTGGCGCTGCTGCTGTTCCAGCAGCCCTTTGGCTTCGTGGCGCTGCTCGGGCTGATCGGGCTGGCGGGCATTTTGATGCGCAACACCATGATCCTGACGCAGCAGGTGCAGGACAACTTCCACGACGGCCTCGAGGCCGAGGCGGCGGTGGTGGAAGCCGCGGTGCAGCGCGCGCGCCCGGTGATCCTGACCGCGCTCGCCGCCGCGCTGGCCTTCGTGCCCCTGACCTTCGACAGCTTCTGGGGCCCGCTGGCCTACGTGCTGATCGGCGGCGTGGCGGTGGGCACCGCCATCACCCTGTTCTACGTGCCGGCGCTGTACGCGCTGTGGCTGCGCATCGGCCACGCGCCGCCGCCGTCTGCGGCGCCGGCTGCGACGCCTTAGACGTTGAACAGAAAGTTCATCACGTCGCCGTCGCGCACGAGGTAGTCCTTGCCTTCGGCGCGCATCTTGCCGGCGTCCTTGGCGCCTTGCTCGCCGTTGCAGGCCAGGTAGTCGTCGAAGGCGATGGTCTGGGCGCGGATGAAGCCGCGCTCGAAGTCGCCGTGGATCACGCCAGCGGCCTGCGGCGCCGTGGCGCCGATGCGCACGGTCCAGGCGCGCACCTCCTTGGGGCCGGCGGTGAAGTAGGTCTGCAGGCCCAGCAGCTTGAAGCCGGCGCGGATGAGCCGGTTCAGGCCCGGTTCCTGTTGCCCCATTTCCTGCAGAAAGACGAGCCGGTCGGCGGGCTCCATCTCGGCCAGTTCGGCCTCGATCTTGGCGCAAATGGCCACCACGGGCGCGTTTTGCGTCGCGGCGTAGGCCTGCAGCCGGGCCAGCAAGGGGTTGTTTTCGAAACCGTCTTCGGCCACGTTGCCCACGAACATGGCCGGCTTGGCGGTGATCAGGCACAGCGGCTTGAGCAGCGCCCGGTCGTCGTCGCTCAGCGCCAGCGCGCGCACCGGCTGGCCCTGGTTGAGCGCGGCCTGCACCGGACCCAGCAGCGCCAGCAGCCGGGCGGCGTCTTTGTCGTTGCCGCTGCGGGCGGCTTTGCTGGCGCGCTGCAGCGCTTTGTCCACCGTGCCCAGGTCGGCCAGGCAGAGCTCGGTCTGGATGACTTCGATGTCGGCCACCGGATCGACGCGGCCGGCGACGTGGATCACGTTCGGGTCTTCGAAGCAGCGCACCACGTTGACCAGGGCGTCGGTCTCGCGGATGTGGGCCAGAAACTGATTGCCCAGACCCTCGCCTTGGCTGGCACCGGCGACCAGACCGGCGATGTCCACGAATTCGACGATCGCCGGCACGATGCGCTCGGGCTTGACGATGGCCGCCAGCTGCTGCAATCGGGCGTCGGGCACCTCGACCACGCCGACGTTGGGCTCGATGGTGCAAAAGGGGTAGTTCTCGGCCGCGATGCCGGCCTGCGTCAGGGCGTTGAAGAGGGTGGATTTGCCGACGTTGGGCAAACCGACGATGCCGCACTTGAGACTCATGGAAGCCCTAAAATGACAAAAATTCAGAAGCTGCCGATTTTACCGGTGCCGCCAGCCGGCCCGACGGCCCCGGCCCCGCTGTCCCTCTGCTTGCCCCCGCATTTGCCTTTGCCCAGATTGTTGCGCCATGCCGCTCGACCCGCACGACCCCAGCCTCTGGGAGCTGCCCGCCGCCCTGGAGCCGCTGCTGCCCGATGTGCGCCTGCAGCTCGACCCGGACCCGGTCGAGGCCATGCCCGCGCTGCGCCGGCGGCTGGCGGCGCTGCTGCTCGAGGGCGCGCAGGCGCATGACTTTGCGCGCCGCCTGGCGTTCATCGAAACCGGGCTGCGCCTGACGCTGCAGCAGCGGCCCGACGACAGCCTGCTGGTGCTGGTGCAGATGCTCTCGGATCGGCAGTACGGCTACTGCGCCACCCACGCCTTGCTCGCCGCCAGCGCCTGTCTGCTGGTGGCGCCGCTGTTGCCGATCGAGGAGCCGCAGCGCGGAGCGCTGCTGCGCGCGGCCCTGACCATGAACATCGCCATGGCCGAACTGCAAGACCTGCTGGCCACCCAGGCGCAGCAGACCACGGCCTACCAGCGCGAAAAAATCAGCGCCCACCCGAGCGACTCGGCGGCCCTGCTGCGCGCCCTGGGTGTGACCGACGCCGACTGGTTGCGCTGGGTGCAGGACCACCACGAAGCCCCCGACGGCAGCGGTTACCCGAGTCAGAAAACCGAGCTCGATCTGGGGCAGCAGTTGCTGCGCCTGAGCGATCTGTTCGTGGCGCGCATCAGCCCGCGCAGCACCCGGCGCGGCATGTGGCCCAAGGTGGTGGTGGGCAACCTGTACCTCGAGGCCGAAGCCAGCGCCAGCCCGCTGGGCGCTTGCTTTGTGCGGCAGTTCGGCATGTATCCGCCCGGCACCCTGGTGCGGCTCAAAACCGGTGAGACGGCGCTGGTGGTGCGGCGCGGGGCCAAGGTCAACGCCCCGCTCGCGCTGGCCATCACCGGGCCCGACGGCATGCTGCTGAGCATCCCGGTCAAGCGCGACACCCAGCTGCCCCTGTACGCCATCACGGCCCCGGTGGCACCCGAGGACCTGCGCATCCGGCTCGACCTGGCGCGCCTGCTCAAGCGCATTTGAGCGCCGCGGGCGGCTGGCGTGGTGGGTGTGGCCGCAGGGCAGGCCGCTTACTGCCACGCGCCCCAGCGCCCGTAGCCGGGCATGGCCTCGTGCAACTGCAAGCCCGCGCCTTGGCGCACGATGGCGTTCATGCCAAAGGTGACCGCGCCCAGCAGCCGCCGGTCTTGGCGGTAGCTGTGCAACAGGGTGCTCACCGCGTCGCCTTGCTCGATGCCGGTGGCCGGATCGACATCGGGGATGGAACAGCGCGCGCAGGGCTTTACCGGTTGCAGCCAGACTTCGGCTGTTTCGCTGCTTGTTGCGCTGGCGGTGCCCACGCCGGCGCGGGTCGCCACAGGAAAACGCAGTTCGGCCAGCCGGTCTTCGTCGTGCGCCTCTAGGCTGCCCAGCAGCAGGTTGGGGCGAAAGCGCTCCACCCCCAGCGCTTCTTGCCCGAGCAGGCGCCGGCGCTGGTTGAGTTCGTCCAGCGCCGCCGCGCTCAGCAGCAGCAGCGGGTAGCCGTCGCTGAAGGTGTTGGGGGCCTGAATGCCGCCGGTCCAGCGCACATCCGAAGGCCGCACGCAATCCGGGTCGAAGCGCACCAGCCGCAACCGAAGCCCGAGCTGGGGCCGATCGGCGAGCAAAAAATCGCTGAACCACTGCGCCGCCACGTCGCCCATGTCGTAGGCGTCGAGTTCGTCGTCCCAGACCCGCACCCTGCACGGCGCTTCGGCCGCATCCAGCGCCAGATAGAGCGACAACATGCCCGGCGCCTGCAGCTCGAGCTGCCCGAGCCTGAAGCGCGGCCGCACCAGCGCCAGCCGCGGCAGCTCGCGTTGCGACAGGAACTCGCCGCGCTGATCGACCACCATCCAGGTGCGGTCCCACTGCAGCCCGGTGGGCAGCAGCTCGGCTTGAGCCAGTCGCACCCCGGCGCACGATTTGATGGGATAGACCCAGAGCTGTTCGATCGTCAGGGGCAGCGGCGCTTCGGTGTAGGGGGGCTGGGTCATGGGCGTGGCTCGGTAAGGGCGTCATTTTCCAATAGCCGACAATAGCCGGCAATATGCCTCCTCACACTTTGTTGGAACTGGGCAGCGCGCTGCTGAGCCGCGTGCTGCGTTTCGAGCACCCGGCCGACGCCACCGTGGCCGATTTCTTTCGCCAGCAGGGCGCGCTGGGCAGCCGCGAGCGCGCCCTGCTGGCCGACGCGGTGTTTGCGGTGCTGCGCGACCGCCCGCGCCTGCAGTGGCTGGCGGCCAGCCACCCGGGGCGCACGCTGCAGCAGGAGCGCCCGGCCCGTGCGCAGCGCCCCAGCCGCGCCGCACAGCTCCAGGGCACGGCGCACACGCGTGCGCTGCTGCTGCTGGCTTGGACCGGCCCGCCCGAGCGCCTGCAAGCCGCCTGCACGCCCGAAGAGTGGGATTGGCGCACGCAGGCGCTGGCGCGCCAGCTCGATGCCAGCGCACCGCCCGCCTGCCGCCACGGCCTGCCCGATTGGCTGGCCGCGGCGCTGCGCGCGGAGCTGCGGCTGCAGCGAGCGGGTTCGGGTGCGGCAGTTGAAGCCGGTGCACTGGGTGCCGGGGTGGATCCGCCCGAATCGGAGCCAGCAGAGGCAGAATTCCACGCTGCCGCGCAGGCCTTGCGCCGGCCGGCGACGCTGGATGTGCGCGTCAACCTGCTCAAGGCCAAGCGGCCCGCCGTGCTGGCGTTGCTGCAGGAGGCCGGCTTGCAGGCCGCCGCCACGCCGCACTCGCCCTGGGGCATCCGGCTGGCGGGCAAGCCGGCGCTGCAGCACCTGGCCGCCTGGCGCGAGGGCCTGATCGAGGTGCAAGACGAGGGCGCGCAACTGCTGGCGCTGCTGCTCGAGCCCAAGCGCCTCGAGACGGTGATCGATTTTTGCGCCGGCGCCGGCGGCAAGACGCTGGCCCTGGGCGCCTTGCTGCGCAACACCGGCCGCCTGTACGCCTTCGACACCTCGGCGCACCGGCTCGATGCCCTCAAGCCGCGGTTGGCGCGCAGCGGCATCGACGCCGTGCACACCCTGGCGCTGGCCCACGAGCACGACCAGCGCTTGCAGCGGCTGGCGGGCAAGGCCGACCGGGTGCTGGTCGATGCGCCCTGCACCGGCCTGGGCACGCTGCGGCGTCAGCCCGACCTGATGTGGCGCCAGAGCCCGGCCGACGTGGCGCGGCTGGCCGAGTTGCAGGGCCGCATCCTGACGGCGGCGGCACGGCTGCTCAAGCCCGGCGGGCGGCTGGTCTATGCCACCTGCAGCCTGCTGCGCGCCGAAAACGAAGCCGTTGCCGCCGCCTTTGAGCAAGCCGAACCCGGTTTCGAGGCCCTGCCGGCGGCGTCCATCCTGGCGCGCTGCGGCGTGGCAGGCGCACAGCGGCTCTGCCACGGCCCCTACTTGCGCCTGTGGCCGCACCGGCACGGCTGCGACGGTTTTTTTGCTGCCATCTGGCAGCGCCGGGATTGAACGAAATATCCGGGAACGCCGGCGCGGGTTCTAGAATCCCACATTCGGCCCGCCAGCCCAGCGTGTGCGCTGGCCCGCCGTGCCGGCGCTGAGTCGGCTGTGTCTGGCTCGTGTGCGGGCGGTGTGTTGGTGGCCGTTGTTTGAAAGGTTTGCGGTGTCGATCGAATCGTTTTGGGGTGCGTCCCTGCATTTTCTGGTCCATGGCCTCACCGGGGCGGTGTGGTGGCAGGCGCTGCTGCTGGGCTTGGTGTGCACGCACCTGACCATCGTCAGCGTCACTTTGTACCTGCACCGCCACTCGGCGCACCGCTCCCTGGACCTGCACCCGGCGCTGGCGCATGGTTTTCGCTTCTGGCTCTGGCTCACCACCGGCATGAAAACCAAGGACTGGACCGCCATACACCGCAAGCACCACGCCAAATGCGAGCAGGTCGGCGACCCGCACAGCCCGGTGGTGTTCGGCATCAAGAAGGTGTTCTGGCAAGGGGCCGAGCTCTACCGCGCCGAGGCGCAAAACCCCGACACGCTGGCGCGCTACGGCCACGGCACGCCCGACGACTGGATCGAGCGCCGGCTCTACAGCCGCTGGCCACAGGTGGGCATCGTGCTCATGCTGCTGTTCTACGTCTCGCTGTTCGGGGCGCTGGGGCTGGCGCTGTGGGCCATGCAGATGGTCTGGATCCCGTTTTGGGCCGCGGGCGTGGTCAACGGCATCGGCCATTTCTGGGGTTACCGCAATTTCGAGTCGCCCGACGCCAGCACCAACGTCTCGCCCTGGGGCATCGTGATCGGCGGCGAGGAGCTGCACAACAACCACCACACCTACCCGACGTCGGCCAAGTTCTCGGTCAAGCCCTACGAGTTCGACCTCGGCTGGGCCTACATCCGCGCGCTGTCGGCGCTGGGCCTGGCCCGGGCGCGCAAGACGCCGCCCAAACCGGCCTTTGGCGCCGTGCGGCCCGTGGCCGACGCCGACACGCTCGAGGCCCTGATCGCGCACCGCTACGAGGTCATGGCCGCTTATGCGCAGCAGATGCGCGCCGCCGTGGCGGCCGAACTCGCCGGCCTGCAGGCCCGGCGCTCCGACGCCGCGGCGCTGCGCGCGGTGCGGCGCTGGCTGCACCGCGACGACGCGCAGGTGCCGCCACAGCACCAGGTCCGGGTGCAGCAGGTGCGCGCACAGCACCCGACGCTGGCGCAGATGCACGCCATGCGCGAAGAGCTGCGCCTGCTCTGGAGCAGCACCGCGCGCTCGCGCGAACAACTGGCGCAGGATTTGCACGCCTGGTGCCAGCGCGCCGAAGCCAGCGGCATTGCGGCACTGCGCGAGTTCTCCGAGCGCTTGCGCGCCCTGCACTGCGCGCCTGCGCTGGCCGCCTGAGGCGGCGCGCAGCCCCCCGCACTGAAGGAGTCGATGACATGGGTTTTCCGTGGCTGCTGGCCTTGAAGCTGGTGCCTTGGGGCGACGTGATCGAGCACGCGCCCAAGGTGCTCGCCGGGGCGCGGCGTTTTCTGGACAAGAGCCGCTCGGGCGGCGGCGCGGCCGGCGTCAACCCGGTGCCCACGGGCCACGGCACGCCGCACGAGCGCCTGCAGGTGCTCGAGGCGCTGTGCCAGCAGTTGCAGGCCGATCTGGCCCAGTTGGCGCAGACCAACGCCGATCTGGCCGAGCAAAACGCGCGCCTGATCGAGCAGGTCGAGCGCCTGCGCAAGCGCAGCCGCTGGCTGGTGGCCGCCTGCGCCTTGCTCGCCTTGGGGCTGGTGATGCTGGCTTGGCAACTGCGCTGACCGCCAAACCATCTGCGCGCTTGCGCCAAGCGCAATTGCCCGCCTTGCTCACACTCCGCCCATGCCGCAGTCAATGGTTGCGCTTGGATGGTGTTTGCGCTGGGTTGCAGGTTTCTGCCTCCCAAGCGCAGTCGCAGCCGCTGCCGGCCGCGATCCAGCGCCGCACCAGCCGATTCCAGAGCGCGCGCAGCCAGGCACCCAAGCGCAACCGCAGTCCCATCGTCTGGTGACCGCTCTGGGCGGCGGCGGGCAGGCGCAGCAGCGCGCCGCAGCGGTAGCGCGCTTGGCTTGCGTCCCAGCGCAACAAGCGGCAGGCGCCGCGCACGCGCAGGCTGAGCACGATGCCCAGCGGACACGGCTCGGTCAGGCAACACAGGCCGCAGCCATTGCAGGGCTGGCCCAGGGCGGGCTTGGCCGGCGCCTGGGGCTCGACGTGCAGCAGTTGCCAGTGCTTGGGCATGGGCGCTGGCCTTGCGTGCGCGGCGGGTTTGGGTCTTGGCGCCTGGCGCCCAGCGCTCAGGCCGTGGCCCGCGCAGGGGGCGCCGCGCCGCGCGCCAGCACCGGCGCCAGGGCGCGCCCGGTGTGGCTGCCTTGGCGCACCAAGTCTTCTGGGGTGCCTTGCGCCACCAGGCGGCCGCCATCCTGCCCGCCTTCTGGGCCGAGGTCGAGCACCCAGTCGGCTTCGGCGATCAGGTCCAGGTCGTGCTCGATCACCAGCACGCTGTGGCCGCCA
Source organism: Pseudomonadota bacterium (assembly GCA_041694945.1). Lineage (GTDB taxonomy): Bacteria > Pseudomonadota > Gammaproteobacteria > Burkholderiales > Burkholderiaceae_C > Serpentinimonas. The sequence goes on along the minus strand of JBGFRU010000036.1, from coordinate 1,029 downwards.
TCGACCAGCCGGTGCAGCACGCGGATCAGCCGCTCCACATCGGCCATGTGCAGCCCCACCGTGGGTTCGTCGAGCACGTACAGGGTGTGCGGGATTTTGAGGCTGCGGCGCGTCAGATCGTGGCGCACCTTGCTCAGCTCCGTCACCAGCTTGAGCCGCTGCGCCTCGCCGCCCGAGAGCGTGGGCGAGGGCTGGCCCAGCGTCAGGTAGCCCAGCCCGACATCGTGCAGCAGTTGCAGCGGCTGGGCGATGGCCGGCATGGCGGCAAAGAAATCCAGCGCCTGATCCACCTCCAGGCGCAGCACCTCGGCGATGCTGCGGCCGCGCCAGCTCACGGCCAGCGTGTCGGGGTTGAAGCGCGCGCCGTGGCAGACCTCGCACGGCAGCTTCACGTCGGGCAAAAAGCTCATGGCGATGGTGCGCAGGCCCTGCCCCTCGCAGTGTGGGCAGCGGCCCGCGCCGGTGTTGAAGGAAAAGCGCGCCGGCCCGTAGCCGCGCGCGCGCGCTTCCAGCGTGTCGGCGTAGAGCTTGCGGATGGTGTCCCAAAAGCCGATGTAGGTCGCGGGGCAAGAGCGCGGCGTTTTGCCGATCGGGGTTTGGTCCACTTCCAGCACGCGCTCGATGCTTTCGCAACCGATCAGCGCCTGGCAGCCCTGCCAGGCCGGGCGCTCGCCCGCGTCCCAGGCGCGTCGCCCGGCCTGCGTGCTGCGCAACTGCACCGCGCTGGCGGCATTGGCCAGCAACACCTCGCGCGCCAGCGTGGACTTGCCAGACCCACTCACCCCCGTGACCGCCACCAGGCGGCGCAGCGGCAGCCGCAGCGTGAGCTGCTGCAGGTTGTGGCGCTGCGCCCCCTTGACCAGCAGCCAGTCGGGGGCAGGCAAGGAATCGGGGTGTGCGGTGGCGCCGCCCGTTGCGCTGGGCGGGCTGGGGGTGGGGGCCGGCAAGGAATCGGAACGTGTGACTGACGCGCCGGCCGTTGCGCTGGGCGGGCTGGGGGTGGGGGCCGGCAAGGAATCGGAACGTGTG
>JBGFRU010000041.1:0-52938 GCA_041694945.1 Pseudomonadota bacterium | reverse complement strand
CCGGCGCTGCCGCCCCGGCCAAGGCCGCCGCCCCGGCTGCGGCCATCCCCACCGGCGTGCCGACCCAGGCGCTGCCGCAAGTGGCGGCCCCGAACATCGACCTCGGCCAGCGCCCCGAGCAGCGCGTGCCCATGAGCCGCCTGCGCGCCCGCGTGGCCGAGCGCCTGCTGCAATCGCAGGCCACCAATGCCATCCTGACCACCTTCAACGAGGTCAATATGGCGCCGGTGATGGAAATGCGCAAGCGCTTCCAGGAGCGCTTCGAGAAGGAGCACGGCGTCAAGCTGGGCTTCATGAGCTTCTTCGTCAAGGCGGCGGTGCACGCGCTCAAGAAGTTCCCGGTGGTCAACGCCTCGGTCGATGGCAACGACATCGTCTATCACGGCTATTTCGACATCGGCATTGCGGTCGGTTCGCCGCGCGGGCTGGTGGTGCCGATCATCCGCAACGCCGACCAGCTCGGCTTTGCCGAAATCGAGAAGAAAATCGCCGAGTTCGGCAAAAAAGCCCAAGAAGGCAAGCTCGGCATCGAAGAGATGAGCGGCGGCACCTTCTCGATCTCCAACGGCGGCACCTTTGGCTCCATGCTCTCGACGCCGATCATCAACCCGCCGCAGTCGGCCATTCTGGGCGTACACGCCACCAAGGACCGAGCCGTGGTGGAAAACGGCCAGATCGTGATCCGCCCGATCAACTACCTGGCGCTGAGCTACGACCACCGCATCATCGACGGCCGCGAAGCCGTGCTCAGTCTGGTGGCGATGAAGGAAGCGCTCGAAGACCCGTCGCGTCTGCTGTTCAATCTGTGAGCTGGAGCGACCTGCCATGAGCCAAACATTTGATGTGATCGTCATCGGCGCCGGCCCCGGTGGCTACGTCGCCGCCATCCGCGCCGCCCAACTCGGCCTCAAGGTGGCGTGCATCGACGCCTGGAGCAACGCCGACGGCGGCCCGGCCCCGGGCGGCACCTGCACCAACGTCGGCTGCATCCCGTCCAAGGCGCTGTTGCAGTCGTCCGAGCACTACGAGCACGCGCGGCTGCACTTTGCCGAGCACGGCATCGGCACCGGCGCCTTGAAGATCGACGTGGCCCAGATGCTGGGTCGCAAGAACACCGTGGTCAAACAGAACAACGACGGCATTCTGTACCTGTTCAAGAAGAACAAGGTGGCGTTTTTCCACGGCCGCGCCAGCTTTGTCCAGGCCAGTGACGGCGGCTACCAGATCGCCGTGACCGCCGCCGCCGCCGGCGCCGAAGCGCAGACCCTGAGCGCCAAACAGGTGATCGTGGCCACCGGCTCGAGCGCGCGCGAGCTGCCCGGAGTGCCCTTCGACGAAGTCAACGTGCTCTCCAACGACGGCGGCTTGCGCCTGGGCGCGGTGCCCAAGCGGTTGGCGGTGATCGGCTCGGGCGTGATCGGGCTCGAGCTCGGTTCGGTCTGGCGCCGCCTCGGTGCCGACGTGACCGTGCTCGAAGGGCTGCCGACTTTTCTGGGCGCGGTCGATGAACAGATCGCACGCGAAGCCAAGAAGGCCTTCGACAAGCAAGGCCTCAAGATCGAACTCGGGGTCCAGGTGGGCGAGGTCAAGGCGCTGAAAAAAGGCCTAGCCATCGCCTACACCAACGCCAAGGGCGAGCCGCAGACGCTCGAGGCCGACAAGCTGATCGTCTCGATCGGGCGCGTGCCCCACACGCAGGGGCTCAACGCGCAGGCGGTGGGCTTGCAGCTCGACGAGCGCGGCGCCATCGTGGTCGATGCCGACTGCCGCACCAACCTGCCCGGCGTCTGGGCCGTGGGCGACGTGGTGCGCGGCCCGATGCTGGCGCACAAGGCCGAAGAAGAGGGCGTGGCGGTGGCCGAGCGCATCGCCGGCCAGCATGGGCACGTGAACTTCGACACCATCCCCTGGGTGATCTACACCAGCCCGGAAATCGCCTGGGTAGGCCGCACCGAGCAGCAGCTCAAGGCCGACGGCGTGGCCTACAAGGCCGGCACCTTCCCGTTTTTGGCCAACGGCCGCGCGCGCGCGCTGGGCGACACCACCGGCATGGTCAAAATGCTGGCCGACGCCGCCACCGATCAGATCCTGGGTGTGCACATCGTCGGGCCCATGGCCAGCGAGCTGATCGCCGAAGCGGTGCTGGCGCTCGAGTTCAAGGCCAGCGCCGAAGACATCGCGCGCATCTGCCACGCCCACCCCAGCCTGAGCGAAGCCACCAAAGAGGCGGCGCTGGCGGTGGACAAGCGCGCGCTCAACTTCTGAGCCCTGGGCACAGCCGGCCCTGCCATGCCCGAGCCTAGCGCGATGAGCGGACTGACCGAACCAGCCGCCGCAGCAGGCAGCGCCTCCTCGCTGGACGCCCCGGTGGCCACGCCAGCCGAGTTGGCGGCGGCGCAGCCGGCCCGGTCGGCCCAGGCCGACGCGGCGCCGGCCCCCGCCTGGGGCCCGGTGCGCGCCCTCTACGAAGCCGAATTGCGCCAGCGCGGCTACCAGAGCGACCCGGCGCAGCTGCGCGCCGTCGAGGCGCTGGAGCGCTGCGCCGCCGAGTGGACGCACTTCAAGCAGCGCCGCTCCAACGCCCTCAAGAAGTTCATCAACCGCCTGCCCATACCGCGCGGGGTGTATCTGTACGGCGGCGTCGGGCGCGGCAAAAGCTTTTTGATGGACTGCTTTTACAACGCGGTGCCGCTGCGGCGCAAGACGCGGCTGCATTTTCACGAGTTCATGCGCGAGGTGCACCGCCAACTGGCCGAGCTGCAGGGCACCGTGAACCCGCTCGACGAGCTCGGGCGGCGCATGGCGGTGCGCTACCGGCTGGTGTGTTTCGACGAGTTCCACGTCGCCGACGTCACCGACGCCATGATCTTGCACCGCGTGCTCGACGCCATGCACAAATACGGCATCGGCATCGTCACCACCAGCAACTTCCACCCCGACGGCCTGTACCCCGACGGCCTGCACCGCGACCGCATCCTGCCGGCCATCGAAGGGCTCAAGCGCCACATGGACGTGCTCAACGTCGATCACGGCGTCGACTACCGTCAGCGCACGCTCGAGCAGCTGCCGCTGTACCTGTGGCCGCTGAGCCCCGAAGTCGAGGCGCAGATGGAGGCGGCCTTTGAGCGCCTGGCCGAGGCGCGTGACCAGGAGCCGCTGCTGCAGATCGAGGCGCGCTCCATCCGCGCCATCCGGCGCGCCGGTGGCGTGGTGTGGTTCGACTTTCGCACCCTGTGCGGCGGCCCGCGTTCGCAGAACGACTACCTCGAGCTCGCCAACCAGTTCCACACCGTGCTGCTCAGCCACGTGCCGCACTTGCCGGTGAACATGGCGGCGCAGGCGCGGCGCTTCACCTGGCTGGTCGATGTGCTCTACGACCGGCGCGTCAAGCTCATCGTCTCGGCCGCCGTGCCGCCCGAGCAGCTCTACACCGAGGGCCCGCTGGCGCACGAGTTCCCGCGCACCGTCTCGCGCCTGAACGAGATGCAGTCGCGCACCTACCTGCTGCAGGCGCGGCGCGAGGTCGATACCGGGCTGACTTGAGACCCAGACGCCAGAACCCAGACGCCGCGCCACGCTGGTTAAGATCGCAGACCCTGAAAGGTACTCTGCCCCATGTCTGCTTTGTTTGCTCTCGATGACCTGCCCCCGGAGGCTTTTCCGGACCCCCAAGTGGCGCAACTGCGCGTGCCGCCGCACTCGATCGAAGCCGAATCCAGCGTGCTCGGCGGGTTGCTGCTCGACAACAGCGCCTGGGACCGGGTCGCCGACCTGATCGTCGAATCCGACTGCTACCGGCGCGAGCACCAGCAGATATTTGCGGCCATTGCGGCGCTGATCAACGCCGGCAAGCCGGCCGACGTCATCACCGTGTTCGAGCACCTGAGTGGCCAAGGGCGCGCCGACGAAGTCGGGGGGCTGGCCTACCTGAACTCGCTGGCGCAGTTCGTGCCCAGTGCCGGCAACATCCGCCGCTACGCCGAGATCGTGCGCGAGCGCGCGATTTTGCGCAAGCTCATCGGCGCCAGCGACGACATCGCCGGCAGCGCCTACAACCCCAAGGGCCGGCCCGTGGCGGCCATTCTGGACGAGGCCGAGCAAAAAATCTTCCACATCGGCGAAGAGGGCTCGCGCCTGAAGCAGGGTTTTCAGTCGCTGGATGCGCTCGTCGTCAACCTGATGGACCGGGTGCAGGAGATGGCCGACAACCCGAACGACATCACCGGCGTGCCGACCGGCTTCATCGACCTCGACCGCATGACCTCGGGCCTGCAGGCGGGCGATCTGGTGGTGCTGGCGGCGCGGCCCTCGATGGGCAAGACCGCGCTGGCCATCAACATCGCCGAACACGTGGCGCTGCACGAGGGCCTGCCGGTGGCGGTGTTCTCGATGGAGATGGGGGCGGCGCAGCTGGCGGTGCGCATCGTGGGTTCGATCGGGCGCATCCACCAGGGGCGCTTGCGCACCGGCAAGCTCAACGACGACGAGTGGCCGCGCCTGACCGAGGCGATCGAAAAACTGCGCCACGTGTCGCTGCACATCGACGAAACGGCGGGCCTGACCGCGGCCGAACTGCGCGCCAACGCACGCCGGCTGGCGCGCCAGTGCGGCAAACTGGGGCTGATCGTGGTCGATTACCTGCAGCTGATGAGCGGCAGTGCCTCGGGCGACGAAAACCGCGCCACCGAACTGGGCGAGATCTCGCGCGGCCTCAAGATGCTAGCCAAGGAGCTGCAATGCCCGGTGATCGCGCTGTCGCAGCTCAACCGCTCGGTCGAGACGCGCACCGACAAGCGGCCGCTGATGAGCGATCTGCGCGAATCGGGCGCCATCGAGCAGGACGCCGACATCATCATGTTCATCTACCGCGACGAGTACTACACCAAAGAGGCCTGCAAAGAGCCGGGCGTGGCCGAAATCATCATCGGCAAGCAGCGCAACGGCCCGACCGGCACCGTCAAGCTCACCTTTCTCAACGTGCTCACGCGCTTCGAGAGCCTGGCGCAGGAGGGCGGCTACCATGGCTGAAGCCGCTGCCTTGGCCCGCCCCAGCCCACTGCCGCGCACCGAGTTTCGGCATTTCATGCCGATCCAGACGCGCTGGATGGACAACGACCTCTACGGCCACGTCAACAACGTCGTCTATTACAGCTGGTTCGACACCGCGGTCAACCGCTACCTGATCGAGCAGGGCGTGCTCGACATCCACGCCGGCGCGGTGATCGGGCTGGTGATCGAAACCCAATGCAACTACTTTGCCTCGCTGGCCTTCCCCGAACCGGTCGAAGCCGGCCTTCGGGTGGCGCACCTGGGGCGCTCCAGCGTGCGCTATCAGGTCGGGCTCTATGCCCAAGGCGCGCCGCTGTGCGCGGCCTCGGGGCACTTCGTGCATGTGTATGTGGACCGGGCCACGCGGCGCCCGGTGCCGCTGCCGCCGGATTTGCACGCCGTGCTCACCGCTTTGTTGTGAGGTCGCAGCGCTGTCGCCCAGGCGGCGCTGCAGGCCCGGGCGGATGCGCTTTTAGCCGCCATAATCCACTGGGTGCGCGACCTTGCACCCGCCCTTCAGACCATCGGAGCCCTACCGCATGACCGCAGCCGTCCCCCAGAATGCCCCGCCTCCCCCCTTCGTGCGCCCGGTGGTGGCCGACCCCGCCAGCGTCGAAACGGCGATCGAGAGCCGCCAGTCGATCCGCGCCTATTTGCCCACGCCGGTGCCGCGCCCGCTGTTGGAGCGGCTGCTGGCACTGGCCAGCCGGGCCCCTTCGGGCACCAACACCCAGCCCTGGAAGGTGTACGTGCTGCAGGGGGCCAGCCGGGATGCCTTGGTGCAAAAGGTCTGTGCCGCCCACGACGCCGTGCGCGCCGACCCGGCGCTGGCCGAGCAGTACCGCGAATCCTACGACTACTACCCCAAGCAGTGGATCAGCCCCTACATCGAACGGCGGCGCGAAAACGGCCTGAGCCTGTACAGCCTGCTGGGCATCGGCAAGGGCGACAAAGACCGCATGCACGCCCAGTGGCAGCGCAACTACCGTTTTTTTGACGCGCCCGTGGGGCTGTTCGTGACCATCGACAAGGCCATGGGTGGCGGCTCGCTGCTCGATACCGGCATGTTCCTGCAAAACCTGACACTGGCCGCGCGCGCGCACGGGCTCGACGCCTGCGCCCAGGCGGCCTGGAACGGCTACGCCAGCATCGTGCTGCCGCACGTGGGGGCGGGCGACAATGAGATGCTGGTGTGCGGGCTTGCGCTCGGCTACGCCGACCCCAGCGACCCGATCAACACCTTTCGCACCCCGCGCCTGCCCGTGGCTGCCTTCACCACCTGGCTCGAATGAGCGTGCAGCGGCCCGGCGTGCTGCTCACGCGCCGCCTGTTCCCCGAGGTGCTGCAGCGCCTGAGCGCGCACTTCGAGGTGCGCGACAACCCCGACGACGTGGTCTGGACCCCAGCCGAACTGATCGAGCGCCTGCAAGGGCAGTGGGGTCTGTTGGCCACCCAGGGTGAGCGCATCGACGCCGCCGTGCTGGCCGCCTGCCCGCAACTGCGTGTGGTTGCCAACATGGCGGTGGGTTTCAACAACCTCGACCTCGAGGCCCTGGCGCGCCACGGCGTGCAGGCCAGCAACACCCCCGACGTGCTCACCGAGAGCACGGCCGACTTCGGCCTGGCGTTGCTGCTGGCCACGGCGCGGCGCATCGGCGAGGGCGAGCGCTACCTGCGCGCCGGGCGCTGGCACAAATGGTCGGCCGACCTGCTGCTCGGCGCCGAGGTGCACCACAGCACGCTCGGTATTCTGGGCATGGGGCGCATCGGGCAGGCGATCGCGCGCCGCGCCGCGCACGGCTTTGCCATGCAGGTGCTCTACCACAACCGCAGCCGGCTCGACGCCGCCACCGAGCACGCCTGCGCCGCCCGCTACGTGAGCAAGGCCGAGCTGCTGCGCCAAGCCGACCACCTGCTGCTGGTGCTGCCCTACACGAGCGCCAACCACCACGCCATCGGCGCAGCCGAACTGGCGCAGATGAAGCCCAGCGCCACCTTGGTCAACCTCGCGCGCGGCGGCATCGTCGATGAACTGGCTCTGGTGCACGCGCTGCGCAGCGGTCAGCTTGCCGCCGCTGGGCTCGACGTGTTCGAGGGCGAGCCGCACGTGCGGCCCGAGTTGCTGGAGCTGCCCAACGTGCTGCTCACGCCCCACATCGCCAGCGCCACCCGGGGCACCCGCCTGGGCATGGCGCTGCTGGCGGCAGACAACCTGATCGCCTGCCACCAGCGCGGCCAGTTGCTGACGCCGCTCAAGCTCCCCATGGCTTGAACCCAGAGCTGGATCAAGGGGTTGCGGCGTCGAGCTTGAGCACGATCAGGCTCAGGTTGTCGCAACTGCCGGCGGCGCGCCGTCGCGCTTGCGCCACCAGCTGCTCGCACGCCTGCCGGGGTGAGGCCTGGTGCATCAAGGTGCCCAGTTCCTCGTCGCTGAAGCACTGCCAGATGCCGTCGCTGCAGGCCAGCAGCGCGTCGCCCACTTGCAAGGCATCGCACTGGTGGCCTTCGATGGCCGGGGGCTGCTCGGTGCCGAGGCAGTGCAGCAGCAGGTTGCCGCGCGGGTCGGTGCGCGCCTGTGCATCGCTCAACAGCCCCTGCGCCACCAGGGCCTGCACCAGCGAGTGGTCCCGGCTGCGGTGCAGCAAGCGCGCGCCACGAAAGTGGTACAGCCGCGAATCACCCGAGTGCGCGAAATGGCAGCGACCGCCCGGCACGAGCAACAAGGCCGCCAAGGTGCTGTGGGGCTCCAGATCGGCGGCGGAGGCGGCCGTCAGGCGTATGCCCAGATGGGCTTCCTGCGCCAAGCGCTGCAAAAACGCGGCCCCATCGTCGGTGGCCGGATCGAAGCGCTGAAACAACTGCTGCGCCGTCATCAGCACCTGTTCGGCGGCCTTGCGGCCCCCGGTCAAGCCACCCATGCCGTCGGCGATCACGCCCAGCACGCAGCCCTTGTTGTGCGCGTGCGGCCACAATCCCAGCTGATCTTGCTGATAGGGGCGGTCGCCCTGGTCGATGCCCGTGCAGGCGCTGATGCGGTAGGGGGCGGCCATGTGCACGGTGGTGGGGCCGATGGCCCGACCGAACGGGCGCCGGGCTCGCCATTATCGCGATTTGGGCGCGGTCTTTATTCGACGCTGCCCATCATGCTCTGCAGGTAGTTTTGCACCCCCACCTTGCCGAGCAGATCGATCTGGGTTTCGAGGAAGTCGATGTGTTCCTCGGTGTCGTCCAGGATTTGGAGCAGCAGGTCGCGCGAGACGTAGTCGCGCACCGTTTCACAGTGGGCGATGCCGTCCTTGATGGTGGCCTGCGCCGCGCGCTCCAAGGCCAAGTCGCTGTTGAGAATTTCGGGTACGTTCTCGCCGATGTTGAGCTTGCCCAGGTCTTGCAGGTTGGGCAGGCCGTCGAGCATGAAAATGCGGTCCATCAGGCGGTCGGCGTGCTTCATCTCGCCGATCGATTCCTGGTACTCCTTTTGCGCCAGCTTATCGAGGCCCCAGTGCTTGAGCATGCGGTAGTGGACAAAGTACTGGTTGATGGCGGTCAGTTCGTTCTTGAGCTGGGCCTGCAGGTGAGCGATGACTTGGTGGTTGCCTTGCATGGTGAAGGGTCCTTTGTTTGTTGGGTGGCGAGCAAGCGCGGATAGTGTATGGGCTCCGCGTCTCTGCAGTTTAGCGCTTTTGTGGCCACCACGCATAGGCCATGGCGACGCGGCGCGTCAGTTTGCACACCGGGTGCAGGCGGGCATGGTCGGCATCGATGTGCCGGTTCCGGTGCCCAGGGCCTTTCACGGCTTTGGCGGCTGAAGGCGCAGCGCCTCTGCTGCGGCGCATCAATGCCCGCGATAGCCACGATCAATAAACAACGGCTATCGGCTGGGCTATCATGGCCGGGGTTTCCACTCATCTCGTCAACCCTCAGTCATTCCCTTTCAGGAGCATCCATGTCGATCATCAATACCCAAATCCAACCCTTCAAGGCCCAGGCTTTCCACAACGGCAAGTTCGTGCAAGTCTCGGACGAAACCCTCAAGGGCGAGTGGTCGGTGCTGATTTTCATGCCCGCCGCCTTCACCTTCAACTGCCCGACCGAAGTCGAAGACGCAGCCGACCACTACGCCGAGTTCCAGAAGCTGGGGGCCGAGGTCTATATCGTGACCACCGACACCCACTTCTCGCACAAGGTCTGGCACGAAACCTCGCCCGCCGTGGGCAAGGCCAAGTTTCCGCTGGTGGCCGACCCGACCCACACCCTGACGCGCGCCTTTGGCGTGCACATCGAGGCCGAAGGGCTGGCGCTGCGCGGCACCTTCATCATCAACCCCGAAGGCCAGATCAAGACCGCTGAAATCCACGACAACGCCATCGCCCGCGACGTCAAGGAGACGCTGCGCAAGCTCAAGGCGGCCCAGTACGTGGCCAAGAACCCGGGCCAAGTCTGCCCAGCCAAGTGGAACGAAGGCGCCAAGACCCTGGCCCCGTCGCTGGAACTGGTCGGCAAGATCTAAGCCAGTCCCTCAAGCCCACGGCCTGGCCCCGTGCCAGGCCCGGTCCGCCACCTGTTTTTTACATTTAGGATTGCACATGCTCGACGCCGCCCTCAAAGCCCAGCTCCAGGCCCATCTGGAACGCCTGCAGCAGCCGGTTGATCTGGTGGCTGCGCTCGACGACTCCCGCGCCGCGCAAGAGATGCGCGAGTTGCTCGAAACCCTGGCGGCGCTGTCGGACAAAATCCGGCTGCGCACCGACGGGCAGGACGCGCGCGTGCCGTCCTTCAGCGTGCAAGGGCAGGGCGGGCCGGGCGGGTTGCGTTTTGCCGCCGTGCCGCTGGGCCACGAGTTCACCTCGCTGGTGCTGGCGCTGCTGTGGGCGGGGGGTCATCCGCCCAAAGTCGAGGCGAGCCTGATCGAGCAGATCAAGGCCTTGCCGGGCGACTACCGTTTTGAAGTCTATATGTCGCTGAGCTGCCACAACTGCCCCGACGTGGTGCAGGCGCTCAGCCTGATGGCGCTGCTCAACCCGCGCGTGCAGACGGTGGTGATCGACGGCGCGTTGTTCCAGCAAGAGGTCGATGAGCGCGACGTGCTGGCGGTGCCTTCGGTCTATTTGAACGGCGCGGTGTTTGGCTCGGGCCGCATGAGCGCCGAAGAGGTGCTGGCCAAGCTCGACGCCGGCGCCCTGGTCAGGCAAGCGCAGCAACTCGACGCCCTCGAGCCGTTCGACCTGCTCAACATCGGCGGTGGCCCGGCGGGCATGGCGGCGGCGGTGTATGCGGCGCGCAAAGGCATCCGCACCGGCTTGCTGGCAGAGCGCATGGGCGGCCAGCTCAACGACACGCTGGGCATCGAGAACTACCCCGCGCACCTGCACACCGAAGGCCCGAAGCTGGCCGCCGAACTGGAAGCGCATGCGCGCCACTACGAGGTGCAGCTGATGAACCTGCAACGCGCCGTGCGCCTGCTGCCGGCGGCGCAGCCCGGCGGCTTGATCGGCGTGGAGCTGGCCAGCGGCGCGGTGCTCAAGGCGCGCAGCGTCGTGCTCTCCACCGGGGCGCGCTGGCGCAACATGAACGTACCGGGTGAGACCGAATACAAAAACCGCGGCGTGGCCTACTGCCCGCACTGCGACGGCCCGCTGTTCAAGGGCAAGCGCACGGCGGTGATCGGCGGCGGCAACTCGGGCGTGGAAGCGGCGATCGACCTCGCTGGCATCGTGCAGCATGTGACGCTGCTCGAGTTTGCCGACGAGCTGCGTGCCGACGCCGTGCTGCAAGCCAAGCTGCGCAGCCTGCCCAACGTGAGCGTGATCACGCAAGCCCAGACCACCGAGGTGCTGGGCGATGGCGCGCGCGTGGTGGGCCTGCGCTACACCGACCGCCGCAGCGGCACGCCGCACGAGCTGGCGCTGGATGGGATTTTCGTGCAGATCGGCCTGGTGCCCAACACCGAATGGCTCAAGGGGACGCTGGAGCTCAACCGCTTTGGCGAGATCGCCATCGACGCCAAGGGCCACACCAGCCTGCCGGGGGTGTTTGCCGCCGGCGACTGCACCACGGTGCCCTACAAGCAGATCGTGATCGCCGCCGGCGAGGGCGCCAAAGCGGCCCTGAGCGCTTTCGATTACCTGATCCGCACCCCGCAGGCGCATGCGGCGCTCACCGAGGCCGTGCCGCAGGATTGAGCCGGGCTGATGGCCGATGGGCTAGACCAGCCCCATTTCGGCCATCGAGCGGCAGCTGTCGGCGGTGACGATGAAGTGATCCAGCACCCGCACGTCCACCAACGCCAGCGCCGCTTTGAGCGTGGCGGTCAGGCTCTGGTCGGCGCGTGAGGGCTCGCTCACCCCGCTGGGGTGGTTGTGGGCCAGCACCACGGCCGCGGCGTGGTGGTGCAGGGCGCGCAGCACCACTTCGCGCGGATAGACGCTGGTCTGCGTCAGGGTGCCGCGAAACAGCTCCTCGAAGGCCAGCAGCCGGTGCTGGCTGTCCAGGTACAGCAGCGCAAACACCTCGTGCCGCTTGTGGCCCAGGTGCAGTTGCAGGTACTGCGCCACCGCTTGCGGCGTATCGAACAAGGGCCGCGCGCTCAAACCCTGAGCCAGCGCGCGCCGCGCCAACTCGACCACCGCCAGCAGCTCGGCGCGTTTGGCCGGTCCCAGGCCCTTGATGCGTTGCAGCGCCGTCGCGTCGCTGTGCAGCAGCCCGGCCACGCCGCCGAAGCGGTCCACCAGTTCCTGCGCCAGTTGCACCACGTTTTTGCCCGGTATGCCGGTGCGCAGCAGCAGCGCCAGCAGCTCGGCATCGCTCAGGGCGGCGGGGCCGCGCTGCAGCAGTTTTTCGCGCGGTCGCGCGTCGGCGGGCAGGCCCTTGAGGGGCATCGAAGGGGGGTTCAAGGTGGCATCTCCCAAGTTTTTTACAATGCGCGTGTTCAGCCCTATTTTGCAGCCCCCATTGTTGCCGCAGCGCGACCCTGCCATGAACCCAGTCGGCCCCGACTCCTTTCTTACCCTGCATTACCGCCTCTCGGGGCCGGACGGGCGCAGCCTGATCGACACCTTCGGCGCCCAGCCCGCCACCCTGAGCCTGGGCAGCGGCGCACTGTCGCCGGCGCTCGAAGAGCGCCTGCTGGGCTTGCACGAAGGCGCGCACACAGTGCTCGAGTTGCCACCCGGCGCCGCTTTTGGCGAGCACCAGCCGCAGCGGGTGCAATGGGTGGCACGCACCTTGCTGGAGCGTCTGGGGCAGCCGCTGCAGGGTGGAGCCGTGGGCGATGTGCTGCAGTTTCCGACCCCCGACGGCCTGGGCCACTACGCCGGCACCGTGTGCCAGGTGCGCGAGGACGGCGCGCTGCAGATCGACTTCAACCACCCGCTGGCTGGCCAGCCGGTGCGCTTTGAAGTGCAGCTGATCGGGGTGCTGTGATGCCGCCGCCCGCGCCTGTGCACGAGGTGCTGCTGGCCGAACCGCGCGGCTTTTGCGCCGGGGTGGACCGGGCGATCGAAATCGTCGAACGCGCATTGGCCAAGTTTGGCCGTCCGATCTACGTGCGCCACGAGATCGTGCACAACACCCATGTGGTCAACGACCTCAGGGCGCGCGGCGCCATTTTCATTGAAGACCTGGCCGAGGTGCCCGCTGGGGCCACGCTGGTGTTCAGTGCCCACGGTGTCAGCCGGGCGGTGCAGCGCGAGGCCGAACAGCGCGGTTTTCGCGTCTTCGACGCCACCTGCCCGCTGGTGAGCAAGGTGCACGTGGAAGTGGCCAAGCTGCACCAGGAGGGCTACGAGTTCATCATGATCGGCCACAAAGGGCACCCAGAGGTCGAGGGCACCATGGGCCAGCTCGACGCCGGCATCCACTTGGTCGAAGACCTGGCCGACGTGGCGCGGGTGCAGCCGCGCCAGAGCGAACGGCTGGCGCTGGTGACGCAGACCACGCTCAGCGTCGATGACGCAGCCGAGATCGCCGCCGCCGTGCGCGCCCGTTTTCCGGCGCTGCGCGAGCCCAAGCAGCAAGACATCTGCTACGCCACGCAAAACCGCCAAGACGCGGTCAAGCTGCTGAGTCCCTTGGTCGATGCGGTGGTGGTGGTGGGCAGTCCAAGCAGCTCCAACACCAACCGGCTGCGCGAGCTGGCGCAGCGCCTGGGGGTGCCCGCCTACATGGTCGAAGACGCCTCCGAACTGCGCGACCACTGGTTTGCCCACACGGCGCGTGTGGGCGTGACCGCCGGGGCCTCGGCGCCGGAGCTGCTGGTGCAAGGCGTGCTGCAGCGCCTCAAGGCGCTGGGCGCGGTGTCGGTGCGCAGCCTCGACGGCGCACCCGAGACCCTCAAGTTTCCGCTGCCCAAAGGGCTCAAGGGGGATTGAGCCCGAACCCCTCATGCGCCGTGGTGCTGGCCGGCGCGGGCGCATGGCAAGCCGCTTATGGGCTGTGCGGCTGGGGTGGGGAGTAGGGCGGGCCGGCGGCGATCAGGTGCGCCAGCTCCAGGGTGTGGCGCACCTGCTGCCCGATCGGGTCGGGGATGGCGTGCGCGCCAGCCAGCGCGGCCTCTATCCAGCGCCGGGTGGCTTCGGCGTCGGGCGTGGGCAGGCCAGGTACGGGCATCAGGGGGCCGCCCTGGGCTTCGTGGATGCGCCAGCGTTGCCCGGCGACGAAGGCGTCCATTGCTGGGCAACGCCGTGCGTCGGCCACGGGCTCGCCCTCGGTGCCGCGCAACAGTAGGGCGTGGGTGCCGGTCAGCGCCAGCGTGGCGCTCATGCTGTGCAGGTATTCGCTGTGGGTGTAGCTGCTCAGCAGCAAGGCCGGCCCGGCGACCGGGTTCATGAGTTTGACCAGGCTGTGGGCGCTGTTGCGCAAGCCCACGGTGCGGCGCACGTCGAGCAGGCGCTGCAGGCCCGGGTGCAGGCGCTGCGTGGGCACCCAGCAGACCCGGCCGGGTTGCAGATCGGGGCTGAGCAAGCCCGCCGCCTCGAGCGCCGGCAGCAGCGCCTCGGGGTGGGCGCGGGCGTCTTCGGTGGCGCAGCCGTGCCACAGCACCGCCAGCCCGGCGCGCGCCAGCAAACCAGCCAGCAACGGGGTCAGCGCCGGCAGTTTGCGCGCGCCGTTGTAGCTGGGCAGCACCACGGTCGGTAACGGGCTGTGGGCGGGGGCGGGGGCGGGCCAGCGCTGCAGCCGCTCATGCAGTGCGTCGAGGAAGCCCGCCAATTCTTCGGCGGTCTCGCCCTTGAAGCGCATCGCCAGGCAGAAGGCGCCGATCTCGAGATCGCTCACGGTGCCGTCCAGCACCTGGCCAAACAGGTCGGCGGCCTGCCCGCGGTCGAGCGCGCGCGCACCGTCTCTGCCGCGCCCGATTTTTTTCAGATGGTCTTTGATGCTCATCGCTGCGATTGTGCCAGCATGGCAATCGCTGAGTGCTATGGAGCGATGGGCGTTTCGGGCCCCATGGCGGGCGCGGCCACGGCCTGCAGCAAGCGTTTGAGCTGCGGTATGCAAGCGCCGCACTGGGTGCCGCAGTGGAGCGTGCGTTGCAGGTGTGCCAGCCGCTGGCTGGCGTTGCCCGGGCTGCTGGCCAGGTGCAGGGTGATGGCCTGCTCGCTCACATCGAGGCAGGCGCAGACCTGGGGGCTGGGGCTGGCCTGCATTGAAGCCGAAGCCGAGGGCGCGGCTGCGCTGGGCCGCAGCAGCAACTGTCCGCCTACCGGCACGGGGCTTTCATCCAGCAGCAGCGTCTTGAGCCAGGCGGCCGAGCGCACGTCGCCACCGAGCAGCAGGGCGTCGAGCCGCTGGGGGTCAGAGGGGCTGGGGCGCAGCAGGCGCAGCGCCCGCACCTGGGCGCGCTGGGGGTCGCGGTAGCACAGGGTGTCGGGGGTGTTCAGCCCCAGGCGCGCGGCCACGGCTTCGAGCAACGCGGCGGCTGGGGCTTGCCGGCTGGCGGCGCGCAGCAGCACGCCCGTGCGCCCCTGCTCCTCGTGGCGACCAAAGGGCACGCAGGTGGCGAAGTCGAACTGGTGCAGTTGCTTGGACAGCCAGGCCCGGGTTTGGGCGGCCTCGTATTCTGGCAGCCAGGCCAGGGCCAGCAGGGTCCAAGGCAGGTCGATCGGCTCCACGCGCACCGCGGCGTGCTTGAGTTCCGGTTGTTTGGAGGCCGGACAATAGGCTGGGGTGCTCAGGGCATTGACGCCTAGCAGCGGCTGGCCGGTCGGCGTGCGCCCGCCCAGGCAATCCGAGCCCCAGTGCATGGGCAAAAAAACCTGCCCCGGCCCCAGATCGGCGCAGGCCTGCAGCGGCAGCACGATGCGTCCGCGTGCGCTCTGCACGCTCACCAGCGCACCGTCGGCCAGGTGGCTGCGTGCCATGTCTTGAGGGTGCATCTGCAGCACCGGTTCCGGGGCATGGCCAAACAGGCGTCCGAGCAAGCCGGTGCGGCTCATCCCGTGCCACTGGTCGCGCAGCCGGCCCGTGTTCAGGGCCAGCGGGTAGCTGGCGTCGCAGGTTTCATGGGGCGGGCGGTAGGCGAGGGCCGCAAAGCACGCCTTGCCGTCGGCGGTCGGGAAGCGGCCGTCGGCATACAGGCGCTTGCGTCCACGGTTTAGCCCCTTGGGCAGCGGCCACTGCTGTGGGCCGGCGCGCTCGAGCAGGGCGTAGCTCAGGCCGCTGATGTCCAGGTCGCGGCCGCAGGTGCTCTGGCGGTGCTCGTTCCACACCGCTTCGGGCGTGGGGTAGTCGAAGTGGATGCGCCGCTGCGCCTCGGGCTGCGGGTGCAGCAGGGCTTCCAGGCGCTGTGCGAGGTCGCGCGCGATCACCCAATCGGGCCGCGGGCCGTCTTGCGCATGGTCGGGGTGGTGCGGCGCGGGCACGGCGCGGCGCACACGGCTGATGCAGCGCTCGCTGTTGCTTACGGTGCCCTCTTTTTCGCCCCAGGTGGCGGCGGGCAGCAGCAGGTCGGCGTAGGCGGTGGTGGCGGTGTGGGCAAAGGCCTCCTGCACGATCACGAACTCGGCCCGCTCCAGCGCGCGGCGCACCATGCGCTGGTCGGGCAGGCTTTGGGCCGGATTGGTGCAGACGATCCACAGCACCTTGACCGCGCCCTCGGCGGCGGCCTGGAACATCTCGACGGCGCTGCGCCCGGCTTGCTCGGGCACGCTGCTCAGGCCCCAGAGCTGCGCCACTTCGGCCCGGTGCGTGGGGTTGGACAGATCGCGGTGGGCGCTGAGCAAGTTGGCCATGGCGCCCACTTCGCGCCCGCCCATGGCGTTGGGCTGGCCGGTCAGGCTAAAGGGGCCGGCACCAGCCTGGCCGATCTGCCCGGTGGCCAGATGCAGGTGGATCAGGGCGGCGTTGTTGGCGCTGCCGTTGCTGCTCTGGTTCAGGCCCTGGCAGTACAGGCTCAGGGTGGGACGGCGGCGGCGGCCATCGCGGCCGCTGAAGGCTGGGGCGGTGGCCGCCGGGGTGCCCGCCGGGGCCGGGGCGTCGAGGCCGGCAAGCCAGCGCGCGGCGGTGACCAGGTCGGCCTGTTGCAGGCCACACAGGCGCGCCGTGTGGGCGGGGGTGTGTGCGCGCACGATCGCCTCCAGGGCCGCAAAACCGTTGGTGTGGGCGGCGATGTAGGCCCGATCGACCCAGCCTTCCTGCAGCATGATGTGCAGCAGGCCGTGCAGCAGCGCCACATCGGTGCCGGGTTGCAGCGCCAGATGCAGGTCGGCGCAGGCGGCGGTGTCGGTGCGGCGCGGGTCGGCGACGATCAAGCGCATATCCGGCCGCGCTGCGCGTGCGTCTTCAATGCGGCGAAACAGCACTGGGTGCGCCCAGGCGGTGTTGCTGCCGACGATGAACAGCGTTTGTGCCAGCCCCAAATCCTCGTAGCAGGGCGGCGGCGCGTCGGCCCCCAGGGTGCGCTTGTAGCCGACCACGGCGCTGCTCATGCACAGGCGGGAGTTGGAGTCGATCTGGTTGCTGCCCAGCACGCCTTTGACGAGCTTGTTGAAGACGTAGTAGTCCTCGGTCAGAAGTTGGCCGCTCACATAGACACCCACGGCGTCGGGGCCGTGCTGGCGCACGGTGCTGGCGATGCGGTTGGCCGCCAGATCGAGCGCCGGTTCCCAGGCCATGGCCTGGGGCGGCTGGCCGCGTGCACTGCGCCACTGCGGATGCAGCAGCCGGGTGGCTTGCGCCAGCTCGGGGCGGGCGCTCAGGTGCAGGGTCGAGCCTTTGCTGCACAGACGGCCGAAATTGGCCGGATGCTCGGGGTCGCCGCGCACGCCGGTGATGTGGCCGCCCTGGTGCTCGATCAGCACGCCACAGCCCACGCCGCAGTAGGGGCAGGTGGAACGGGTGGTGGCCATGGGGGTGCGCCTTATCGGGCGCCCACGGCGGGTGCTGGGCAGCTGCCGCTGGTCACGCCGGGGCAGGTGCGCCGGGCCGGGCCAGCCAGCGGCCGCGTGGCCTCGGTCGCCAGGGTGTCGAGCTCGTGGGCGTCCAGGAACACCTGCCCGTGCTCGACTTTGACGGCGAAGCGCGGCGTTTGACCCTGGTCGGGCGCGGCGGCCTCGCCGCTGTCGAGGGCGATGCTCCAATTGTGCAGCGGGCAGGCGACGCTGTGCCCAAACACGATGCCCTGGCTCAGGGGCCCACCTTTGTGTGGGCAGCGGTCGAGCAGGGCAAAAATATGCTGGTCGGCGGCCTTGAACACGGCCACGTCGAGGCCGCGGGCGCGCGCCACGCGGCGCGAACCCAGGGCCGGAATGTCATCAACGCTGCAGACGGGAATCCAGCGGGTCATGGTGTCTCCTGAGAAGGTGTGTGGCAATGCAGGCCGCAGCCCTGTGGTGGTGTGGCACATCAGCCCGGCAGCGCGGCGGTTTCCAGGGGCTGAAACTGGCGCACATCGACCTGCGCCCGCTCGAGATCGAACCACGGATCGGGCTCGCCCGCGAGCGCCGCCTGCAGCTGTTGCCACAGCGCCAGGCGCCCAGCGGGGTCGTCGAGAATGCGCTGCTTCACGTAGTCCAGCCCCACCCGGTTCACAAAATGCACCGTGCGCTCCAGATACCAGCCTTCCAGCCGGTAGAGCTGCATGAAGGCGCCGGTGTATTCCATCACTTCGGCGGCGCTTTTGAGCTTGCAAAAAAAATGCGCCACCTCGGTCTTGATGCCGCCGTTGCCGGCGATGAACATCTCCCAGCCGCTCTCCACGCCAATGATGCCCACGTCCTTGATGCCGGCCTCGGCGCAGTTGCGCGGGCAACCGCTGACCGCAAATTTGACCTTGTGCGGTGCGTACATGCCAAAAAAGGCGCGTTCCAGATCCTTGCCCATCTGGGTGCTGTCCTGCGTGCCCATGCGGCACCACTCGGAACCGACGCAGGTCTTGACCGTGCGCAGCGCCTTGGCGTAGGCGTGTCCGCTGGGCATGCCGATCTCTTTCCAGACCTGCACCAAGTCTTCTTTTTTGACGCCCAACAGGTCGATGCGCTGGCCGCCCGTGACCTTGACGGTGGGAATCCGGTACTTGTCCACCACGTCGGCGATGCGGCGCAGTTCGGCGGCGCTGGTCTCACCACCCCACATGCGCGGCACCACGCTGTAGGTGCCGTCTTTCTGGATGTTGGCGTGGCTGCGCTCGTTGATGAAACGGCTCTGCGGGTCGTCGCGGGCTTCTTTGGGCCAAGTGCTGATGAGGTAGTAGTTGAGGGCCGGCCGGCAAGTGGCGCAACCGCTTGGGGTGCGCCAATCGAGGGCCTGGTACACGGCGGCGATGTTCAGCAGCTTGCGCTCGCGGATGGCATCGCGCACCTCCTGGTGGCTGTGCTCGGTGCAGCCGCACAGGGCTTTTTTCTGCGGTGCGGCCGAGTAGTCGCCGCCGGCGCTGAACATCAGGATCTGCTCCACCAGGCCGGTGCAGCTGCCGCAACTGGCGCTGGCCTTGGTGTGTTTGCGCACTTCCTCCAGGGTGAACAGGCCCTGGCGCTTGATGGCTTTGCAGATTGCCCCTTTGGTGACGCCGTTGCAGCCGCAGACCTCGTCGCTGTCGGCCATTTGGGCGGCCTTCTGGTGCCCCTGGTGGCCGGCATCACCCAGGTTGCTCTCGCCAAACACCAGCCGGTCGCGGATGTCGGCAATCGAGCGGCCCTCGCGCAGCAGCTTGAAATACCAGCTGCCATCGGCCGTGTCGCCGTAGAGGCAGGCGCCGACCAGTCTGTCGTCTTGCAGCACCAGCTTCTTGTACACGCCGCCGTTGGGGGCGGTCGGGTCGCTGAGCAAGATTTCTTCGGTGCCGGGGCCGCCCATGAAATTGCCGGCGCTGAACAGATCGATCCCCGTGACCTTGAGCTTGGTCGAGGTCGCGCTGCCGCTGTAGCGGGCGATGCCGTACTCTGCCAGGTGGTTGGCCAGCACCTTGCCCTGCTCAAACAGTGGGGCCACCAGACCGTAGGCGACGCCACGGTGCGCGGCGCACTCGCCCACGGCGTAGATGCGCGGGTCGGTCACGGTCTGCAGCGTGTCCGAGACCACGATGCCGCGCTGCACGTGCAGCCGCATGCGTTCAGCCAAGGCGGTGTTGGGGCGGATACCCACCGCCATGACCACCAGCTGGGCCGGGATTTCTGGCTCGGGGGCGCTGCCGGCCTTGAAGCGCACGGCGGCCACGCGCCCATCGGCACCGGGCAGCAGCGCCTCGGTCTGGGCGCCGAGCAGAAACTTCAGACCGCGCGCCTGCAGCGAGCGCTGCAGCAATTCGGCGGCGCGCTGGTCGAGCTGGCGCTCCAGCAACCAGGGGGCCGCATGCACCACGGTCACCTCCATGCCGCGCTTCATCAGGCCGTTGGCGGCTTCGAGGCCCAGCAGGCCACCGCCGATCACCACCGCCTGCCGGTGCTGCGCTGCGGCAGCGATCATGGCCTCGGTGTCGGCGATGTCGCGGTAGCCTTGCACGCCGGGCAGTTGCGCGCCGGGGATGGGCAGGATGAAGGCGTTGGAGCCAGTGGCCAGGATCAAGCGGTCGTAGGCGACAGTTTGCGTGGCCCCGCCGGGCCCGCTGGCGTGCACCAGGCGCCGGGTGCGGTTCACCGCGCTGACGGTCCAGCCCGCGTGCAGGGTGATGCCGTGCTGGCGGTACCAATCCCAGTCGTTGAGCACGATCTGCTCGGGTTCCTGCTCGCCGGCCAGCACCGGCGAGAGCAGGATGCGGTTGTAGTTGGGGTGCGGCTCGGCGCCAAAGACGGTGATGTCGTACAGATCGGGGGCGAGCTTGAGCAGCTCTTCGAGCGTGCGCACGCCGGCCATGCCGTTGCCCACCAGCACCAGTTTGGGGCGCGGAGCTGGCGTGGGGGTGGGAGTGGTTGGCGCGGCGCCGTGGGGGGCGGTGGTTTCCATCATGCGGCCTCTTTATGCATGTGCGTCTGGCGGGTGTACAGAAAATCGAGCACTTGTTTGCGGCATTGCAGGTAGGTGGGGTGGTCCGCCAGTGCCACGCGCTGGCGCGGGCGCGCCAAGGGCACCGGCAGCACCGCACCGATGGTGGCCGAGGGGCCGTTGGTGAGCATCACGATGCGGTCCGAGAGCAGCACCGCCTCATCCACGTCGTGCGTCACCATCACCACCGTGCTGTGGGTGCGGGCCACGATTTCGAGCAGTTCGTCTTGCAGCTTGGCGCGGGTGAGGGCGTCGAGCGCGCCGAAGGGCTCATCGAGCAGCAGCACCTTGGGCTCCATGGCCAGCGCGCGCGCGATGCCGACGCGCTGTTTCATGCCGCCGCTGATTTCCCCCGGGCGCCGTTGCGCCGCGTGGCTCAGGCCCACCAGTTCCAGCGCCGCGTGGGTGCGCGCCGCCAGTTCGGCTTTGCTCTCCGACTTGGCCCCGGCGCTGCGCGATCCGGCGCCAAAGACGCGCTTGACGCCCAGGTGCACGTTTTCAAAACAGGTGAGCCAAGGCAGCAGGGAGTGGTTCTGAAACACCACGGCGCGCTCGGGCCCCGGGCCGGCGATCTCGCGCCCGGCGCACAGCAGCATCCCCGAGCTCGGCGAACTCAGGCCGGCGATCAGGTTGAGCAAGGTCGATTTGCCACAACCCGAGTGCCCGATCAGGGTCACGAACTCGCCCTTGGCGATGCGCAGGTCGATCTGGCGCAGGGCCTCGAACTCGCCGCGCTGGGTCTTGAAGCGCTGCGCCACGCCTTCGATCAGGATGTAGGAGCTGTCGTTCACGATTTGACTTCCTCGAAAGTAAAGGCGCGGGCGAGGCTCACCAAGGCCCACTCCAGCAACAGGCCGACCAGGCCGATGACGAAAATCGCCACGATGATGTGCGTGATGTTGAGGTTGTTCCACTCGTCCCAGATCCAAAAGCCGATGCCGACGCCGCCGGTCAGCATTTCGGCCGCCACGATCACCAGCCAGGCGGTGCCCACGGCCAGGCGCACGCCAGTGAGCACGTAGGGCAGCACGGCGGGCAGCAGGATCTGGGTCAGGATGGTCCACTCGCTCAGGTTGAGCACGCGCGCCACGTTCAGGTAGTCTTGCGGCACGCGCTGCACGCCGACGGCGGTGTTGATGATCATGGGCCAGATCGAGCAGATGAAGATGGTCCAGATCGCCGCCGCTTCGGTGCCCTGGAACACCAGCAGCCCGATCGGCAACCAGGCCAGCGGCGACACCGGCTTGAACAGGCTGATCAGCGGCGCGCCCATGCGCCCGGCAAAGACCGAGCGCCCGATCAGAAAACCCAGCGGAATGCCCACCAGGGCCGCCAGACCAAAGCCCAGCCCGACGCGCTCGAGCGAGCTGAGCACCTGCCAGCCGATGCCGACGTCGCTGGGGCCGTTGACGAAGAAGGGGTCGGAAAACAGCTCCAGCGCCGCACTCCAGGTCGCGCCTGGGGTCGGGAACTGGCCTTCGCCGCTGCTGGCGGCCAAATGCCACAGGCCGATGAGCAGCAGCAAACCCAACAGCGGCGGCAAAGCCTGGGACGGCCATGCGCTGACATCCCAGCGCCGCCCCAAGGGGCTGGGCGCCAGAGTGGCGGCCGGGGCGGTGGTGGTGTGGGCATGTGCAGCCGGGGCGCTGGCAGGGCGTTTGCCCTCCAGCGGTTTGGGGGGATGAAAGACGGCGCTGACCATGGTGGCGGCTCCTTAGGCTTTGACGCTGAAGCTGTCGGCGTAGCGCGCCGGGTCGCGGCCGTTCCAGACCACGCCATCCATCAGGGTGCTGCTGCGCAGCGGCTCGCGTGGCACGCTGATATGGAGTTGCGTGGCAGCCTGGCGGTAGAGTTCGATCTGGTTGATCTGCTGCGCCACTTGCAGGTAGTTGGGGTGCTCGCGCAGCAGACCCCAGCGCTTGAACTGGGTCAGGAACCACATGCCGTCGGACAGGAACGGGAAGTTGACCGCGCCGCCGTCAAAGAACTTCATGTGCCTGGGGTCGTCCCAAGTGCGCCCAAGGCCGTTCTGGTAGCGCCCCAGAATGCGATCGCGGATCACGTCGACGCTGGTGTTGACAAAGGGGCGGGCGGCGATGGTCTCGGCCATGCGCAGCCTGTTTTGCAGGTTGGCGTCGATCCAGCGGCTGGCTTCGAGCACAGCCATCATCACGGCCCGTGCGGTGTGGGGGTGGCGGCGCACGAAGTCGGCGCGCGCGCCCAGCACCTTCTCGGGGTGGTCGGGCCACACATCCTGGGAGTTGGCGGCGGTGATGCCGATGCGGTCTGCGATGGCGCGGTGGTTCCAGGGTTCGCCGACGCAGAACCCGTCCATGTTGCCAACGCGCATATTGGCCACCATCTGCGGCGGCGGCACCGTGATGACCTTGGTGTCGCGCAGCGCGTTGACGCCGGCGCTGGCCAACCAGTAGTACAGCCACATGGCGTGGGTGCCGGTGGGGAAGGTCTGGGCGAAGGTGTAGTCGCGGCGCTCGCGTGCCATCAGTTGCGTCAGCGTGGCCAGGTCCACCGCGCCGCGCTCGGCCAGTTGGCGGCTCAGGGTGATGCCTTGGCCGTTGCGGTTGAGCGTCATCAGCACGGCCATGTCGGTGCGCGGCCCGCCCAGGCCCAGTTGCAGCCCGTAGATCAGGCCGTAGAGCGCATGCGCCATGTGCAGTTCGCCATTGAGCAGCTTGTCGCGCAGACCGGCCCAGCTGGCTTCCTTGGACAGGACGATGCGCACGCCGTATTTGCGATCCAGCTCCAGCACCGAGGCCATGATCACCGAGGCGCTGTCGGTGAGCGGGATGAAGCCGATGCGCACCTCCTCGAGCTCGGGTCGCGCCGCGCCTTGCGCATGGGCGCTCGAGCGCAGGCCGGGCATCAGGCCGGTGCCGGCAGTGGCCAGCAGGGCGGCGCCGGCGAGCGCCGCGCCCTGGCGCAGGGCGCTGCGGCGCCCGCTGTCTGGGGCGGCGGCGGCCGGTGCCGGGTCAGCGGGTGGGCTTGCTGCGTGGCGGTTTGCATCGGGGCGGGCAGAGGCCGGTGCCAAGGCCGGGCAGGGTTTGGAGGGGATGGGGCTGAACGCGGGCATGACAACTCCTGGAACATTGAACAATCGAAAGGCGCTGCAGAAAATGAAAAAACGGCGCCCTCCAGGGCCCGCCATGAAAGCGGGTTGGAGGGACGCCGTTGCCCCTGTGGCTCTGCGAGCCGGGTTCGAGCCGCCATTGGCGCGAACCATGCCGTCAATCAAGCAGATTCCGTGCCAAGGTGGTTGGGGGCTGAGTTTGCGGGAGGGGTGGGGCACTGGCGCTGCCTTGGCACCCATTGGCCGCCCCGGCGCACCAAATTCGCGCCCGGGCGCTTACCTTCTTGGTGCAAGCAGGCGGCCCATCGACAGCACCGCCTCGGCCACATCCACCATGCGCTTGTTCTGGTTCATGGCCAGCTCGCGCAGGGCCTTGTGCGCGGCCGGTTCGTCGAGCTGCTGGTGCGCCATGAGCAGGCCCTTGGCGCGCTCGATCAGTTTGCGCTCGTTCAGGCTGGCGCGCAGCGTCTCGAGCTCGGCGGCGGCAGCTTGCAGCCGCTGGTCCTGGTCTTGCACCAGGTCGAGCACCGACTTTTCCAGCCCCAGCGCCAGACCTTGGGGTGTGGGCTGGAGGGTGGGGGGCGTGGTTTCAAAAAAAGCGCTGCCGCGCGCGCCGTGGGTCTGCGCGTCGGGGGGCTGGCGTTGGCGCTGTTCGAGTTGCCCGATCTCGGTTTGCACCCGCGCCATGCAGGCCTGGGCTTGCGCGACCAGATCCTGCGTCAACTGGTCTTCGACCGGGCGCATCTGGTCCATGCACTGGCTGCAAACAGCAAACCAGACCGCGCTCTGTTGCGGCTCCAGTGCCCCCGAAGCCGCTGTTTGCAGCAGCAAGCGGCGCAAGCGGCTGCGCTCGCCCAGGGGTTGGGCGCGCTGGCGCTGATGCCAAAGCTGCAGCAGCGGCGCACTGGCAAAGGACTCGAACACCTGCAGGCAGCGCTGCTGCGCCTCGATCAGTTCGCTCAGGTGCAGCAGCTCGGGCGCTTGCGCCTGGCCACGGGCAAACAGGGCGGCACCTGCAGCCCGCTCCTGTCCGGCCCACTCCTTGCCTTGCATGAGGTTGAACAGCGCCACCAGTGGGCGCAGCAGCTCGGGAGTGCTGGCTTGGTCGGCGGCTTCGAACACCACGGCCAGCAAGCCGGCAATCAGGCGGGCGTAAGCGGCCGACAGCCCTTGGGTGTCGAGTGCCTTGGTGGCCACACGCGTGCGCAGCAGGGCGAGCGCATCCAGGCCTTGAAGCGCGTAAGCCACCCGGCCCAACAGCCGTGCAGCGTGCGGTGTGGGCGCGCTGAGCAGGGCAACGGACTCGTGCAGCCACTGCGCCACCTGGGGATCGGTGTGCCGGATTTGCTGCTGCAGTTCGGCGTGCGGGTCGGCCTGCGCTGAGCCGGCCCACCCCACCCAAAGGTTGGAGAGCCCGCGTTCGCGTTGCAGCTCGTGCACCAGCGCGGCGGTGCTGCGGGCCAGCGCAATGCTCTGTGCCAGCCGCTGCAACTCGCTCAGCTCGGTGTGTTTGGCGGCCAGTAGGAAGCTGAGGCTAGAGGTCATCGAGGGGGTGGGCAGTCAGGCGGCGTCGGGGTTGTGCCGTCTGCTCCAAGCAATTTTCATGCCCTCGAGGGGCGCGGGAGGGTGTCGCGGGATGCAGCGCCTGCCTTACACTCATCCCATGCTGATTTTGGGAATCGAAAGCTCGTGCGACGAAACCGGGGTAGCCCTGGTGCGCGCCCAAACCGGTGCCGCCCCACCGCAGTTGCTGGCGCAGGCCCTGCACAGCCAGGTGCAGATGCACGAGTCGTATGGCGGTGTGGTGCCCGAGCTGGCCAGCCGCGACCACATCCGGCGCGTGCTGCCGCTCACCCACAGCGTGTTGCAGCAGGCCGGTTGCACGCTGCAGCAGATCGATTGCCTGGCGTTCACGCGCGGCCCGGGCTTGGCTGGGGCCTTGCTGGTGGGGGCCGGGGTGGCGTGCGGCATGGCGGCGGCGCTGGGCAAGCCCACGCTGGGGGTACACCATCTCGAGGGGCATCTGCTGTCGCCCTTCTTGAGCGCCGATGCGCCCGAGTTCCCGTTCGTGGCGCTGCTGGTTTCGGGCGGGCACACGCAACTGATGCGCGTCGATGGGGTCGGGCGCTACCACTTGCTGGGCGAAACCATCGACGACGCCGCCGGCGAAGCCTTCGACAAATCGGCCAAACTGCTTGGGCTCGGTTACCCCGGCGGCCCGGCGCTGGCGCGACTGGCGGCACAGGGCGAGGCTTCGGCTTTCGCCCTGCCGCGCCCGCTGCTGCACAGCGGCGATCTGGATTTTTCTTTTGCTGGCCTCAAAACCGCGGTGCTCACGCAGGCGCGCAAGCTGGGCGCCGAACTCGAAGCGCGCCGGGCCGATCTGGCCGCCGCCACCGAGGCCGCCATCGTCGAGGTGCTGCTCAAGAAATCGCTCGCCGCCTTGCAGCAAACCGGTCTGCGGCGGCTGGTGGTGGCCGGCGGCGTGGGCGCCAACCAGCGCTTGCGCCAGCAGCTCGATGCCGCTGCCCAGCGCCTGGGGCTGCGTGTGCACTACCCCGAGCTGCACCTGTGCACCGACAACGGGGCCATGATCGCACTGGCCGCCGCCATGCGCTGGCAAGCCGGCCTGATGCCGGCCGACGCCTGCGGCGAGGGGTACAGCTTTGCGGTGCGGCCGCGCTGGCCGCTGGCGCAGAGCACAGGCGTCGCGGCCAGCGCGCAACCGGCTTGACGGGCGCTGCCCCCTCCATGGGGCAAGTCGTGCCGCCAGCGCCATGAGAGGCCGCGCGAGCGCCGCGGACAGGCCGTGGAGCGCAGCCGCGTTCGGGCATAATAGCCGTTCATCAACCGCCGGGTCTGCACAGCTCGGCGGTTTGCATTTGGAGATGCAACAATGCCCACCTATCCCGTGACCAAGCGCGGCGCCGAACAGCTCAAATCCGAGTTGCAGCGCCTCAAATCCAGCGACCGCCCGGCGGTCATCAACGCCATTGCCGAGGCGCGCGCCCAAGGCGACCTGAGCGAGAACGCCGACTACGACGCCGCCAAAGAGCGCCAGGGCTTCATCGAAGGCCGCATCGCCGAAATCGAGAGCAAGCTGGCGCAAGCGCAGGTCATCGACCCGGCCACGCTCGACGCCGGTGGCCGGGTGGTGTTTGGGGCCATCGTCGAGCTCGAAGACGAGCGCGGCGGCGCGGCCGTCACGTACCAGATCGTGGGCGAAGACGAGGCCGACCTCAGGCAAGGGCTGATCAACATCTCGAGCCCGATCGCACGCGCCCTGATCGGCAAGGTGGAGGGCGACGTGGCCGAGGTGCAGGCCCCGGGCGGCGTCAAGCGCTACGAGATCGTGGCGGTGCGCTACCAGTAGGCCGCAGCCTGGGCGCTAAGCCGCCGCAGCGCGCTCGGCCGCCTGCACGGTGTTGCTCAGCAGCATGGTGATGGTCATGGGCCCGACGCCGCCGGGCACGGGCGTGAGGTAGCCGGCGACCTCCTTGACGCCGGCAAAGTCCACGTCACCACACAGTTTGCCAGTGGCATCGCGGTTCATGCCCACGTCGAGCACCACGGCGCCGGGTTTGACCATGTCGGCCGTGAGCAGCCCTGCCTTGCCCACCGCGGCCACGATCAGGTCGGCCTGGCGGGTGTGGGTCTTGAGGTCTGGGGTGCGCGAGTGGCACAGGGTCACGGTGGCGTCGCGTTGCAGCAGCAGCAGCGCCATCGGTTTGCCGACGATGTTGCTGCGCCCGATGACCACGGCGTGCTTGCCGCGCAAGTCAAAGCCGATGTGCTCCAGCATTTTCAGGCAGCCGTAGGGGGTGCAGGGCCAGAAACCGGGCTGCCCGACCAACAGCGCACCGGCGCTGGCGATGTGAAACCCGTCCACGTCCTTGGTCGGGCTGATGGCTTCGATCACGTGCTGCGCGTCGATCTGCGGCGGCAGCGGCAGCTGCACCAGAATGCCGTGGATGCTCGGGTCGGCATTGAGCGCGGCGATGCGCGCCAGCAACGCGGACTGGCTCAGGCTGGCAGGGTGGCGTTCGAGCAGCGAGTGGATGCCGGCCTCGGCGCAGGCCTTGACCTTGTTGCGCACGTACACCTGGCTGGCCGGGTCGTCGCCCACCAGCAGCACCGCCAGGCCGGGCCGGTGGCCGTGCGCCGCCAGCTTGGTCACGCGCTGCGCCAGATCGGCGCGCAGTTGCCGCGACAGCGCCACGCCGTCGATCAAGTGAGCAGTCATTGCAGAAACAGAAGGGGTGGTAAAGGGCAGGGGGGTCAGGCTTTCGCGCCTGGAGCCAAGGCGATTTTGATCAGATCGGCGACCGTGTTGGCACCGAGCTTTTCCATGATGTTGGCGCGGTGCGCCTCCACCGTTTTGATGCTGATGTTGAGGTCGTCGGCAATCTGTTTGTTGAGCCGCCCGGCCACGATGCGCTCGAGCACCTGCGATTCGCGCCCGGTGAGCCGGGCCATCAGGGCTTCGCGGCTGGCGGCTTGCTGGTGGTCGGCAAAGGCGCAGCGTGCGGTCTCCAGCATGCGATCGACCAGGGCCATGAGCTGCTGCTCGTCGAAGGGTTTCTGGATGAAGTCGAGCGCGCCTTTTTTCATCGTCTGCACCGCCATGGGCACATCGCCGTGGCCGGTGATGAAGACGATCGGCAAGGGGGAGTGGCGTTCGAGCAGCCGGTCTTGCAGCTCCATGCCGGTCATGCCGCCCATGCGGATGTCGGCCACCAGGCAGGCCACTTCGCGCGGGTCGTAGCGGCTTAAAAAGGCCTCGGCGGATTCGAAGCAACGCACCCGGTAGTCTTTGCCTTCGAGCAGCCACTGCAGCGAGTCGCGCACCGCCTCATCGTCATCGACCACATAAACCAAACCGCGCTTAGCCATCACACTCATTTGTCGCCTTCATTGGGTCGGCCCAGGCCCGGCGGCGGGCACTGGCCTTGGGGTGCATCAGGATTTGAGCGCAATCAGCGAGGGGAGCCAGAAGCTGAATTCGCAACCCATGATTTCGTGCCCATTGTAGAGGTTGCGCGCCTCGAGCCGGCCGTGGTGCGATTCGACGATCGAGCGGCACAGCTTGAGCCCGATCCCCATGCCCTCGGCCTTGGTGCTGTAAAAGGCCTCGTAGATGCGTTCGAGTCGTTCGGGCGGGATGCCGCGGCCGTTGTCGCGCACGCTGAACTCCACCACCGGCAGGCCCTCGACGTGGCGCGGCGTCACGCACAGCTCGACCTGGCGCTGCCCGACAGGGCGCTGCGCCTGCATGATGGCTTCGCCGGCGTTTTTGAGCAAGTTGATGAGCACCTGTTCGATCAGGATCGGATCGACCAGCAACTGCGGCAAGCGGGCCGCCACGTAGGTGTTGAGGCGCACCAGATGGCGACGCAGATCGATTTCGGCCAGTTCCACGGCGTTGGCCACCATCTGCGCCGCGTCCGACGGGATCGGGGTGGGTTCGCTGCGTTTGACGAAGGCGCGGATGCGCTGGATGATCTGGCCGGCGCGCTGGGCCTGTTTGGCGGTTTTTTGCAGCACTTCGAGCAGTTCGGCTTCGCTGATCTGCTGTTGCTGCAAGCGCGCGATCATGCCGCTGCTGTAGTTGTTGATGGCGGTCAGGGGCTGGTTGAGCTCGTGCGCCACGCTCGAGGCCATCTCGCCCATGGTGATCAGGCGGCTGGCGGCCTCGGCGCGCTCTTGCTGCAGGGCCGCCTGCTGCTCGGCGCGCCGGCGCGCCGTGATGTCGGAGGCGATCACCATCTGCACCAGCCGGCCATCGACCCAGGTCAGGTAGCGCGAGCGCACTTCCAGCCACTTGTTGAGGTCGTCGAGGAACAGCTCGGCGTGCTCGGTGGTGGCCTCGAACAGGGCGTCGGTGGGCAGGCCGGCCAGGCCGTCTGACTGGTGGTCGTCGCCATCGGGGCGCGTGGCGCTGCTGCGCTGGCTGAGCTGGATCAACTGCCGGTGCCCTTCGGCGGTCGAGCCGAACCAGGTCTGGTACATGCGGTTGGCAAACAGCAGTTCGGTGCTGTTCAGGGGCGCCACCGACACCGCCTGGTCGAGCGTGTCGAGCACGGTGGTGAAGCGCCGGTACGAGGCCCCGAGCTCTTCGCGCACGCGCTTGGGTTCGCTGATGTCGGTCACCGAAGTCATCCAGCCGGTCTGCTGGCCTTGCGAGTCGATCAGCGGCGAGACGTACATGCGGGCATAAAAGGTGCTGCCGTCCTTGCGCTGCACGGGCATCTCGAAGCCCCCGGCGTTGGTGCGGCCACTGAGCTCGTCATCGAGCCGGGCGTGCAGGTTTTCCACATGGGCGGCGGGCCAGTAGGGGAAGGGGGCCTGCGCACCCACCAGATCGGTCTCGCTCCAGCCGGTCATGGAGCAAAAGGCCGGGTTCACGTAGGTGATGCGGCCATTGAGGTCGAGCGCGCGCATGCCGGTGAGCATGGAGTTTTCCATGGCGCGACGAAACAGCGTCTCGGACTGCAAGGCGCGCTGCGCCTGCAGCCGGCGCCGGGTGTGGCGCAGGTTGGTCAGCAGCATCCAGATGGTGAGCAGGCTGAGCGAGCCGACGACCCAGAAAAACCCTTCGCCGGCGGCATCGCGGCTGAGGCGGTAGCTGGTGGCGCGCAGTTGCAGATGCGGGCCCACGGGCGTGACCGCCAGCTGGGCGCTGCGCGGGTGCCCAGCCCAAGGCAGCCAGGGCAGGCCCTCGGGGTCGAGTTCGTGCGTGCTGCCGGCCACCACGTTGCCGTTCAAATCGACCAGCGCCAGCGCGTAGCGGGTGCGCACGTCGCTGGGCACCCCCAACCGCAGCAGCATTTCGAGCGAATACTCGACCATCAGAGTGCCCTGAAAGCTGCCAAAGTGCGTCAGCGGCAGCAGCAACAGCAGGCGCGAGTCGGGCCCCGGGCCACCCAGCGGGCGACTGAAGTGTGGCTGCAGGGTGGTGCGCGCCACACCTAACGCGCCCCCGGTGTCGGCATCCAGCACCGGTTGGCCGACGCTGCGGTCGAGCTGCGCCGGCGCCTGCACGGCGGCGTGGGCCGACACCACCTGGTCGCGCGCATCGAGCCAGGTCAGCGCCAGCAGTTCGGGAAAGCGCCCAGCCAGCAGCTCGGCCTCGAGGGCAAACAGCTGGGGGCTGAGTTCGCCGCCGACGATCTCTGCGGCCATGCGCTGCAGGGGCTCATGCGGCTCCAGCAAGCGCAGCCGCAGGCGCTGCTGCGCGTACTCGACGTCGCGCGTCACCTCCTGCTGCTCGCGCTGGGCCTCGAG
Organism: Pseudomonadota bacterium; assembly: GCA_041694945.1. Classification (GTDB taxonomy): domain Bacteria; phylum Pseudomonadota; class Gammaproteobacteria; order Burkholderiales; family Burkholderiaceae_C; genus Serpentinimonas. The sequence continues at coordinate 22,106 of JBGFRU010000041.1, read as the reverse complement.
CCGGGTGAAGTAGGTGAACGCCGAGGCGATGGCGGCCAAAAAAAGCAGCACCGAGATCAGGGGCACGATGCTCACCATCCGGTCTTGCTGCGCCGGGCTCAGGCCCAGCCACCAGCGCTGCCAGCGCCGCCAAGGGCGCCAGTGCGCGCGCAGCCAGCCGAACCATGAACGGGGTGTAGTCATCGGCTCCAAGTCTATGGGAAAAACCCGCCTCGGATCGGGCTTGCTCGTGGGTTGGTGCGCGGATGTAATTTCATAATACAAAAAGTTAATCTGCATCTTGAAAAAACGCGCAAACTCTGCCACACTTGCCTAGAGGTGGCGCGCGCCTGTGTCACCATAAACCCGTCGGTGTCCGCCGCGATCGCGCGCACCGCAGTGGCCCACAAACAGGAGACGCCGCATGTCCGAACCCCTGCCTCCCTCCCAGAGCGTGCTCAGCGCGCCCGACCTCGACGCCCAGGAAACCCGCGAATGGCTCGACGCCCTGACGGCGGTGATCGAGCGCGAAGGCCCGCAGCGCGCCCACTTCTTGCTCGAGCAACTGCTCGAAGAAGCGCGCGAGCACAGCGTGGACCTGCCGTTTTCGGCCACCACCGGCTACGTCAACACCATCGAGCCGGGCGAAGAAGCGCCCAGCCCGGGCAAGCTGGCGCTCGAGGGGCGGCTGCGCGCCTACATGCGCTGGAACGCGATGGCGATGGTGGTCAAGGCCAACCGGCTCGACCCGGCCGACGGCGGCGACCTGGGCGGTCACATCAGCTCGTTCCAGTCGCTGGCGCACATGCTGGCGGCGGGCTTCAACCACTTCTGGCACGCCGACGACACCGACAGCGGCGGCAGCCACGGCGGCGACCTGCTCTACATGCAGGGCCACAGCGCGCCCGGCATCTACGCCCGCGCCTTCATGGAAGGGCGCATCAGCGAGGAGCAGTTGCTCAACTTCCGCCAAGAGGTCGATGGCCGGGGTCTGTCGAGCTACCCGCACCCCAAGCTGATGCCCGACTTCTGGCAGTTCCCGACCGTGAGCATGGGGCTGGGGCCGCTGATGGCGATCTACCAGGCGCGCTTCCTCAAGTATCTGCACGCGCGCGGCATTGCCGACACGGCGCGGCGCAAGGTCTGGGCCTTTTGTGGCGACGGCGAGATGGACGAACCCGAATCGCTCGGCGCCATCGGCCTGGCGGCGCGCGAGGGGCTGGACAACCTGATCTTCGTCGTCAACTGCAACCTGCAGCGCCTCGACGGCCCGGTGCGTGGCAACGGCAAGATCGTGCAGGAGCTGGAGGGTGAGTTTCGCGGCTCGGGCTGGAACGTGATCAAGCTGCTTTGGGGCCGCCAGTGGGACGAGCTGCTGGCGCGCGACAAGGACGGCGCCCTGCGCAAGATCATGATGGACACGCTGGACGGCGACTACCAGGCCTTCAAGGCCAACGACGGCGCCTTCGTGCGCAAGAACTTCTTTGGCCGCTCCCCCAGCACGCTCGAGCTGGTGGCCAAGATGAGCGACGCCGACGTGGCGGCGCTGCGCCGTGGCGGCCACGACGCCTCCAAGGTCTATGCCGCCTTCCACCGCGCCCAGCACCACCAGGGCCAGCCCACGGTGCTGCTGGTCAAGACCGTCAAGGGCTACGGCATGGGCAAGGCGGGCGAGGGCAAGAACACCGCGCACCAGACCAAAAAGCTCAGCGACGAGGACATCCGCGCCTTCCGCGACCGCTTCAACATCCCGATCCCAGACAGCGAACTGCCCAAAATCCCGTTCTACAAGCCGGCCGACGACACGCCCGAGATGCGCTACCTGCACGAGCGCCGCCAGGCGCTGGGCGGCTACCTGCCCAAGCGGCGCGCGCGCAGCAGCGAGCAGTTCACCGTGCCGGCGCTCGAAACCTTCAAGGCGGTGCTCGAACCCACCGCCGAGGGGCGCGAGATTTCCACCACCCAGGCCTACGTGCGCTTCCTCACGCAGCTGCTGCGCGACCAGGCGCTGGGGCCGCGCGTGGTGCCGATTTTGGTGGACGAGGCGCGCACCTTCGGCATGGAGGGGCTGTTTCGCCAGATCGGCATCTACAACCCCAAGGGCCAGCTCTACACCCCGGTGGACAAAGACCAGGTGATGTACTACCGCGAAGACAAGGCCGGGCAGATCCTGCAAGAGGGCATCAACGAAGCCGGCGGCATGGCGAGCTGGATCGCGGCCGCGACCTCGTACAGCACCAACAACCGCATCATGGTGCCGTTCTACATCTACTACTCGATGTTTGGCTTTCAGCGCATCGGCGACCTGGCCTGGGCGGCGGGCGACATGCAGGCGCGCGGCTTCTTGCTCGGCGGCACCAGCGGGCGCACCACGCTCAACGGCGAGGGCTTGCAGCACGAAGACGGGCACAGCCAGATTCTGGCCGGCACCATCCCCAACTGCGTCAGCTACGACCCGAGCTTTGCGCACGAGGTGGCGGTGATCCTGCACCACGGCCTCAGGCGCATGGTCGAGCGCCAGGAGAACGTGTTTTACTACCTCACGCTGCTGAACGAAAACTACCCCATGCCGGGCCTGACCCCCGGCACCGAGGAGCAGATCCTCAAAGGCATGTACCTGTGCCAGGAAGGCCCCAAGCTCACGCCGCGGGTGCAGCTGCTCGGCAGCGGCTCCATACTGCGCGAGAGCCTGTATGCGCAGCGCCTGCTGGAGCAGGACTGGGGCGTGGCGGCCAATGTCTGGAGCTGCCCGAGCTTCAACGAGCTGGCGCGCGAGGGCCAGGACTGCGAGCGCTGGAACCTGTTGCACCCGACCGAGGCGCCGCGGCAGGCGTTCGTGACGCAGCAGCTGGCTGCGCACACCGGCCCGGTGGTGGCCGCGACCGACTACATCAAGGCCTACGCCGAGCAGATTCGGGCCTTCATCCCCAAAGGGCGCAGCTACAAGGTGCTGGGCACCGACGGCTTTGGTCGCAGCGATTTTCGCAGCAAGCTGCGCCAGCACTTCGAGGTCAACCGCCACTACATCGTGGTCGCCGCGCTCAAGGGTCTGGCCGAGGAGGGCGCTTTGCCCGCCGCCAAAGTGGCCGAAGCGATCGCCAAATACGGCATCGACGCCAACAAGATCAACCCCCTGCACGCCTGAAGCGAGCGAAAGGCACCCATCATGGCAATGATCGAAGTCAAAGTCCCCGACATCGGCGACTTCACAGACGTGGCGGTGATCGAGCTGCTGGTCAAGGCGGGCGACCGCGTAGCCCAAGAGCAGTCGCTGGTCACGGTCGAGAGCGACAAGGCGTCGATGGAAATCCCGTGCTCGCACGCCGGCGTGGTGCGCGCGCTCAAGGTGGCGCTGGGCGACAAGGTGAACATCGGCTCGGTGCTGCTGGAGCTCGAGACCGAGGATGTGGCCGAGCCGGCTGCTGCCCCTGCTGCTGCGCCCGCTGCTGCGCCCGCTGCTGCGCCCGCTGCTGCGCCCGCTGTCGCGGCGCAGCTTGCCGTGCCCGTGGCCGCCGCGCCGGCAGCGGCGCCAGCCGCGCAACCCGGCACGCCCGTGCCGGCCCCGTCTTTGGCCGCTGCACCCGCGCAAGCCGGCACCGCGCTGCCCCATGCCTCGCCGTCGGTGCGCAAGTTTGCGCGCGAGCTCGGCGTGCCGCTGGCCGAAGTCAGCGGCAGCGGCCTCAAGGGTCGCATCACGCTGGCCGACGTGCAAGCCTTCAGCCGCGCCGTCATGGCCGGGCAGCAGCACACCCAAGCGGCCCGGGCGGCCTTGGCTGCCAGCGGCACCGGTGGGGGGGCGTCTGGCAGTGAGCTGGGCCTCATCCCCTGGCCCAAGGTGGACTTTGCCAAGTTTGGCCCGATCGAGCGCAAAGAGCTGGGGCGGATCAAGAAAATCAGCGCCGCCAACCTGCTGCGCAACGCCGTCATGATCCCGGCCGTGACCAACCACGACGACGCCGACATCACCGAACTCGAGGCCTTTCGCGTCGCCACCAACCGCGAGCACGAAAAATCGGGCGTCAAGGTCACCATGCTGGCCTTCCTCATCAAGGCCTGTGTAGCGGCGCTGAAAAAATTCCCGGATTTCAACAGCAGCCTCGACGGCGATGCGCTGATCGTCAAAAACTACTGGCACATCGGCTTTGCCGCCGACACGCCCAATGGCTTGATGGTGCCGGTGCTCAAGCACGCCGACCAGAAAGGGGTGCTGCAAATCAGCCTGGAGATGGCCGAACTGGCCAAGAAAGCGCGCGACGGCAAGCTCAGTCCCGCCGAAATGAGCGGCGCCACCTTCACCATCTCCAGCCTGGGCGGCATCGGCGGGCGCTATTTCACGCCCATCATCAACGCCCCCGAAGTCGCCATTCTGGGTGTGTGCAAAAGCCAGCTCAGCCCGGTCTGGAACGGCGAGGCTTTTGTGCCGCGTCTGCTGCTGCCGTTGTCGCTCACGTGGGACCACCGCGTCATCGACGGCGCCGCGGCGGCGCGCTTCAACGCCTATCTGGGCCAGATTCTGGCCGACTTCCGCCGCGTGCTGCTCTAACTTGCCATGAACAACCAAACACTTCAAAACCCAACCGAGTTCGACTGCGACCTGCTGGTGCTGGGCGCGGGCCCGGGGGGCTATTCGGCCGCTTTTCGGGCCGCCGATCTGGGCCTCAAGGTCGTGCTGGTCGAGCGCTACGCGCAGTTGGGCGGGGTCTGCCTGAACGTGGGCTGCATCCCCTCCAAGGCCTTGCTGCACGTGGCGGCGGTGCTCGAAGAAGCCAGCCATCTGGGCGCGCTGGGGGTCGAATTTGCTGCCCCCACGGTGAGCGTGGACAAGCTGCGCGCGCACAAGGACAAAGTCATCGGCAAGCTCACCGGCGGCCTCGGTGCCATGGCCAAGATGCGCAAGGTCGAGGTCGTGCGCGGTTACGGCACCTTTGTCGGCCCGCACCAGGTCGTGGTGGAAGAAACCCACGGCAGCGGCCAGGAGCAGACCGGCAGCAAAAAAGTGCTGTCGTTCAGGCGCTGCATCATCGCCGTGGGCTCGCAGGCCGTGCGCCTGCCCTTCCTGCCCGACGATGCGCGCGTCGTTGACAGCACCGGCGCGCTGGCGCTGCCCGGCGTGCCCAAGAAGATGCTGATCATCGGCGGCGGCATCATCGGCCTCGAGATGGGCACGGTCTATTCGGCGCTGGGCGCGCGGCTGGACGTGGTTGAGATGCTCGACGGCCTGATGCCGGGCGCCGACCGCGATCTGGTCAAGGTCTGGGAGAAGATGAACCAAGGGCGCTTCGACCGCATCCTGCTCAAAACCAAAACCGTGGGCGCCCAAGCCACGCCCGAAGGCATACGGGTGCAGTTCGAGGGCGCAGACGGCAGCGCGAGCGAAGGCCTGTATGACTTGGTGCTGCAAGCCGTGGGCCGGGCGCCCAACGGCCACAAGATCGCCGCCGAGCGCGCCGGCGTGGCCGTGAACGGGCGCGGCTTCATCGAAGTCGATGCGCAGATGCGCAGCAACGTGGCGCACATCTTCGCCATCGGCGACGTGGTCGGCCAGCCCATGCTGGCGCACAAGGCGGTGCACGAGGCGCACGTGGCGGCCGAGGTGGCGGCGGGCGAATTGCTGGGCAGCGCCGAGCTGGCGCGCGCGGCTTTCGATGCGCGCGTGATCCCCAGCGTGGCCTACACCGACCCCGAGCTGGCTTGGGTCGGCCTGACCGAAGAGCAGGCCAGGGCGCAGGGCATCGCGGTGCGCAAGGGCTTGTTCCCGTGGAGCGCTTCCGGGCGCGCCTTGGCCAACGGCTGCGAGCAGGGCTTTACCAAGCTGCTGTTCGACGACCGCCCCGAAGCCGCTGGCCACGGCCGCATCTTGGGTGGCGGCATCGTCGGGCGCCACGCTGGCGATTTGATCGGCGAAGTCGCGCTGGCGATCGAAATGGGCGCCGACGCCGTGGACATCGGCAAAACCATCCACCCGCACCCCACACTGGGCGAAAGCGTCGGTCTGGCGGCCGAAGCCGCGCACGGCAGTTGCACCGATTTGCCGCCGCAGCGCCGCTAGGCGCTGCGCCAGATCCAAGGGAGCATCGACCATGCCCAGCTTCACCGACTACGACCAGCACGACGCCCTCGGCTTGGCCGACTTGGTGCGCCAGGGCGCGGTGAGCGCGCGCGATCTGCTCGACGAAGCCATCCGCCGCCGCGACGCGCTCAACCCGCAGCTCAACGCGGTGGTGCACGACATGGACGAACTGGCCTACCGCGCCATCGAGGCCGGGCTGCCGCAGGGGCCGTTCACCGGCGTGCCGTTCTTGCTCAAAGACCTGCTCGCAGCCTACGCCGGCGTGCCGCTGACGCACGGCAGCCGCGCCTTGCGGCACTACGTGCCGGATCGCGACAGCGAAATGGTGCGGCGTTTCAAGGCCGCCGGGCTGGTGATTTTTGGCAAAACCAGTTGCCCCGAAAACGGTTACCTGGGCAGCACCGAATCCAGGCTGCACGGCATCACGCGCAACCCTTGGGATTTGCAGCGCTCGGCGGGCGGCTCCAGCGGGGGCTCCGGGGCGGCGGTGGCGGCGCGCATCGTCCCCATGGCCAGCGGCGGCGACGGCGGTGGCTCGCTGCGCATTCCGGCTGCGGCCTGTGGCGTGGTCGGGCTCAAGCCCTCGCGCGGGCGCAACCCCTACGGGCCGCTGGTGGGCGAGCCTTGGTTTGGGCAGGTGCAAGAGGGCGTCATCAGCCTGAGCGTGCGCGACACCGCCGCTGCGCTCGACGCCACCAGCGGCCCCGACTTGGGCTGCCCCTACACCGCGCCGGCGCCGGCGCGGCCCTTTGTGCACGAGGTGACGCAGCCGCCGGGCAGGCTGCGCATTGTCTGGTGCGAGCAACCCCTGATGCGCTCGGGCGAGCTCAGCGCCGACTGCCGCCACGCCCTGCAGCAGACGGTGGCGCAGTTGCAGGCGCTCGGGCACGAGCTGGTGCAGGCGCAGCCGCCGATCGACCGCCACGTGGTCGGCCCAGCCTACCTGTTGCGCGTGATGTGCGCCGCCGCCACCGACCTGCGCGAAGCGCGCCGCCTGCTCGGCCGGCGCTTGCGGCCAGACGATTTCGAGCCCGCCACCTGGTTGCTGGCGCGCTTTGGCGAGTCCCTGTCCAGCGCCCGAATCGAGCTGGTGGCACGCGATCTGCATCGGCAGCGCTACCTGTTCGAGCACTTCATGCAGGGCTGCGACCTGTTCCTCACGCCCACGCTGGCCAAGCCCCCGGTGCCGCATGGCGAATTCCGGCTGCGCGGACTCGACCAGATCGCCGCCACCCTGGCCACCTACACCGGCCTGGGGCCGCTGACGCGGCTGCTCGACACCCTGCTGCCCACCCTGGTGCAAAAAAACTTCGACTGGGTCGCCGCCCCGCCGTTGGCCAACCTCACCGGCAACCCCAGCCTCTCGCTGCCCTTGCAGCACAGCAGCACCGGGCTGCCCATCGGCCTGATGTTCACCGCCCGCTACCTCGACGAAGCCTGCCTGCTGCGGTTGGCCGGCCAGCTGGAGCGCGAACTGCCGTGGCGCCAGCGACGGCCGCCGTTGCTGGCGACGCTCTGAATCTCGGTTGAACCCATCGGTGGCCGCAGCGCGCTGGTGTACAGTCGCGCCCATGAACGACCTTGCCGGCAAACACATCGTCCTGGGGCTCTCGGGCGGCATCGCTTGCTACAAAGCGGCCGAGCTGTGCCGGCTGCTGGTCAAGGACGGCGCCACGGTGCAGGTGGTGATGACCGATGCCGCCTGCCAGTTCATCACCCCGACCACGCTGCAAGCGCTCAGCAACCGCCCCGTTTACAGCAGCCAGTGGGATGCGCGCGAGCCCAACCAGATGGCCCACATCAACCTCGGGCGCGCGGCCGACGCCATCTTGATCGCCCCCGCCAGCGCCGATTTGCTGGCCAAGCTGGCGCAGGGCCGCGCCGACGATCTGCTGACGCTGCTGTGCCTGGCGCGGCCGGCCGAGCGCGTGCCCTTGCTGCTGGCCCCGGCCATGAACCGCGAGATGTGGGCGCACCCGGCCACGCAGCGCAACGTGGCGCAACTGCGCGCCGACGGGGCCCATGTGTGGCCGGTGGGGCAGGGCGAGCAAGCCTGCGGCGAAAGCGGCGACGGCCGCATGCTCGAGCCCGAGCAACTGCTGGCGCTGCTGCAGGCGCAGTTTCAGCCCCAGTGCCTGGCCGGGCAGCGGGTGCTGGTCACCGCCGGCCCGACCTTCGAGGCCATCGACCCGGTGCGCGGCATCACCAACCATTCGTCGGGCAAGATGGGTTTTGCCATTGCCCGCGCCGCCCGCGAAGCCGGGGCCGAGGTGCGGCTGGTGGCCGGGCCGGTGCACTTGCCCACGCCGCTGGGCGTGCACCGCTGCGACGTGCAGTCGGCGCTGCAAATGCAGGCTGCGGTGCAGGCCGATCTGGATTGGGCCAGTGTGTTCGTGGCCGCCGCCGCCGTGGCCGATTGGCGGCCCGCGCACAGCGCCGAGCAAAAAATCAAGAAAGACGGCAGCGGCCAGCCGCCCAGCCTGGCGTTTGTGGAAAACCCCGACATCCTGGCCGAAGCAGCAGCCAGCCCGCGTGCCCGCGCCGGGCAACTGTACTGCGTCGGCTTTGCCGCCGAAAGCCACGACCTGCACGCCCACGCCGAGGCCAAGCGGCGGCGCAAGGGCGTGCCGCTGCTGGTGGGCAACATCGGCCCCGCCACCTTTGGCCGCGACGACAACGCCCTGCTGCTGCTCGACGAACAAGGCAGCCAGGCCTTGCCCGCTGGCCCGAAGCTGCAGTTGGCGCGCACCCTGGTGGCCGAAATCGCACGGCGGCTGGGTCGGGCTGGGTGTTGAGGCGGGCACCAGGAAGGCACGATCCGGCCTTGAAACCCCTGCTCGGGGCAGGCGATGCAAGCGCTGTCCGGGCCCAGGCACCGGCCGTATATTGCATAATGATCATGCAACGATAAATAGACGCGCACCGCGCAGCCCTTGCACCGCGCACGGTGACGATGCAGTGCCCACAGGAGACAACGCCATGACACAGCCCTCAGAGGCCCCAAACCGCCCCAGCCGAGTGCACGACCGCACCCGGCGCCGCCTGCTCCTGGGTGCCGCCGGCGCCGGAGCCGGATTCACGGCGCTCGCACTCACCGCCCCGGTGCGCACGCTGGCGCAGCAGGTGCAGGAGTACATCCAGGGCCCGCCGGTGCCCGATGTGGCGCCAGAGCAGTTGTCGCCGCACGTCTGGATGATCCGAGCCCGCGATGGTTTCCCAACCCCCGAAAACCTCGGTTTTTTTGCCAACGTGCCGTTCGTCGTCACCAATGCCGGGGTGGTGGTGCTCGATCCGGGCGGTTCGCTGCAGATCGGCGAGATGGCGATCCGCATGATCCGCACCGTCACGCCCCGGCCGGTGGTGGCGGTGTTCAACAGCCACTACCATGGCGACCATTGGCTCGGCAACCACGCTTTCGTCAACGCCTTTGGACGCGAGCTGCCGATCTATGCCTTGCAGGGCGCCAAGGATGGCATCAAGGGCGCAACAGGCAATCTGTGGCGCAACCTGATGGAGCGCTGGACCAATCAGGCCACTGCCGGCACGCAAGTGGTGTCCCCCAACCGCACCGTGCGGCACGGACAGACGCTGCGCTTTGGCCAGGTCGAGCTGCGCATGCACCACTACGGCATTGCCCACACCCCCTACGACCTGTCGATCGAGGTGCGGCCGGACCGGGTCACTTACGTGGGCGATGTGGCGATGGATAACCGCATCGCCAACATGGACGACGGCTCCTTTCCCGGCACGCTCGAGTACTTCGACAAGCTCAGCGCAGCGGCTGGCGAGCAGCTCTGGGTGCCTGCCCACGGCCGCGCCAGCCGCACCCTGCTGCGCGACTATGGCGAGTTTTTCCGTGGCATCTGGGAGCACAGCCTGCAGGCCGTCAAAGACGGCCACGGTGTCGAGGTGGCGCGCGCCAATGTGCTCAGAGACCCCCGGGTGGCGCGCCACGCCACCACCATGCTCGGCTTCGAGTCCAACATCGGACGCTACATCAGCCTGGCTTTCTTGGAGGCCGAGCAGTTGGCTTTTTGAGCCAACCCGGTGGTGCTCAAGCCGCCGTTGTCGGGGCAGCCGTGCCGGCTTGAGCCTGCAAGCCCCCCAGGGCCTGGGTGAGGTCGCCGATCAGGGCGCTGAGCTCGGCGGTGGCGATGGTGGCGTCGGCGTCGAAGCCGCCTTCCTCCTCGGCTTGGCCGTGCTCGGCAAAGACCCCGTCCAGAAACTCGATCTTGCTCAGGCTGCCGCTCTCGGCCAGCACGAAGCGCACCCGTCCCTCCCAATCCAGCGCCAGCTTGGTGGGCAGCTTGCCTTGGCCGATGTGCAGGCGCATCTGCTCGTCGTCGAGCGGGTGGCGGGTGAACTTGACCGCGGCCTTTTGCTCGTCGGCCGCCTTCAGCTCCACCTCCTGCCCGGGCGCAAACTGGGGCGGCCAGTCGTCGGCGCCGCCACTGAGCCAGTTGGTCATCGCCACTTGGGGCGAAAGCTGGGTGTGCCAAGGCCGGGGCTGCAAACCCGTGAACGATTTGAGCAGGGTGCTGATGGCCTCGTCGCAGCGCGCGCTGCTGTTGCTGTCCAGGGCCAGCCGGCCGTGGATTGGGTCGATCCACAGCATCACGCTGCGGCTCTGCGCAAAAGCCATGGGCAACAGCTGCTGCACGATCTCGTCGCGCAGTTGGCGCTGCTCGCGCCGCCCCGGCTGACGCCCCTCGCGGGCCGCGATCTGCTCCAGCCGCTCGTCGAGGTGGCGCTGCACCACCGCGCCCGGCACGCGCTTATGCTCGCTTTGCAGCCGCAGCAGGCGCTGGCCGTTGACCAGCTCCACCAGCGCGCCGTGCTCTTTGCCGCGCGGCGGCACCCAGCCGATCGAGTGCTCTTGGCTGGCCATGCAGGGCACAAAAGGCGCCGCGGACAGCGCCTGCTCCATGGCCTCGAGCGTGGGCAGCGTTTGCGGGTCGAGAAGGCAGAGAGTGAGTTGTTTGAACACGGTGTGCGGCAGAAGTACGAATTAAGATTTAAATGCTAACAATGATTTTGCAGGCTCTGCTGCATTTTAGTACAAGCCCGGTGCCGTTCGCTCATCCCGCCTGGGCTGCGTCCCAAGAGAGCCCAGGGAGGAGATTTTTTCTGCGCGCGCGCCAAACCGGCCCGAAGTTGGCATAGAATTCGGTCTTCAGCAAGCGGCTGTAGCTCAGTTGGATAGAGTACTTGGCTACGAACCAAGGGGTCGTGGGTTCGAATCCTGCCAGCCGCGCCAAAACTTAGGTTTTAAATCAACGGGTTAACCCTTGTTAGGGGTTGGCCCGTTTTTTTTGCTGGGGGCTGTGGGGGGCTCGGCGCGGATGAGGAGAGGGTGGTGGCTATTGGATACATCGGTGACCGGCTACACGCCGTGTTGTTCACGCCCCGCGCTGGCAAGGTGCACGTCATCAGCCTGCGCAAGGCGAACAAACGAGAGGTGAAGCAGCATGAGCAAAAAGCCCAACCCTGAACTGCTGGACGACGAAAATCCAGAGTGGACGGCAGAAAATTTCGCCAAGGCACGTCCTGCCAGCGAGGTGCTGCCTCAGCTTTTCGGTGAGAAAGTAGCCAGGGAAATGCTCAAGCCCCGTGGCCGCCCGCGTGTCGAGTTTCCGAAGGAACGCATCAACATTCGGCTGTCGCATGAGGTGGTCGAACACTTCAAATCGGCAGGCGTTGGCTGGCAGACACGCATCGACAGCGCCTTGCGCCAGTACATTGCAGAGCACCCAAAAGCCCGTTGAGCGTCGGTGGTGGGGCCCTCGCAGAAGGTCAGGTCGTAGGCGGGGGCGAGATGCCAAGTCTGGTCTTATGCCATTCTGCGCTGGTTTCGTCCTCATGGGCGTGGCGCAGCAGAGGGTTGCCGATGAGGTGGGCGGGAGCTGCGCCGGTGTCCTCTGTGTTTGGCGGAAGCGGTGAGATTCGAACTCACGAACGGTTGCCCGTTGCCGGTTTTCAAGACCGGTGCAATCGACCACTCTGCCACGCTTCCTGCGGTTCAACGCCAAGTTTTTGATTGTAAGCTGGCGGGCTGGCTGTAGCCGACAGGGCCGGTGGCGGGGGGGTGACGGGATGTCGGCTTGTAGGGGATTTTCGGACTTCAAGTCCAGCCGTTTTCCGACTCATGGCGGCGCGCTGCGGGCATACAGTGAAATCCATGCGGGCTGCATGGTGCACCTGCAAACGCTGGAGCCCACGACATGATGACGATCAGCGACGCCACAGGCGTCAGAACCCATGTTTCCATCCGGCCAAGGTCAGTTGCGGCAAGCGGTGAGAGGTCGGCAAACCGAACCGAGTATTGGCCCTTCACGCTGCGCCTGGCCAGCGGTGCGCAGGATCTGGCCAAGGTGCTGGAGATTCGGCACGGTGCCTATGCCCGTCATTTGCCACCGACCATGACAGCCTCGTTGCGCGAACCCGAAGCGCTGGACGGGGCCGATGGGGTGGTGCTGCTGCTGGCCGAATCCAAGCTCGACGGCGCGCCCATGGGCACCATGCGCATCCAGACCAACCAGGGGCGGCCGCTGGCGCTGGAGCAATCGGTGCAACTGCCGCAGTGGATGCAGGGCCTGCCGCTGGCCGAGGCCACGCGCCTGGGTGTGAGTCTGGACGGCACGGCAAGGCTGGTCAAAGTCGCCCTGTTCAAGGCCTACTACCTGCTCTGCCTGCAGGCCGGAATCCGCTACATGGTGATCACGGCCCGCGCACCGCTGGACCGTCAGTACGAGCGCATGCTGTTTCAGGACGTGTACCCACACCTGGGTTACATGCCGCTGTCCCACGTATTCAATCTGCCGCACCGGGTTTTGTACCTAGATGTGCAAAATGTGCGTCAGCGCTGGGAGGAGGCCGGGCATCCTTGGTGTGATTTCATGTTCTACACCGAGCACCCCGACCTGCAGTTGCCATACAAGCTGTGAGGACGTCGAGGGTCATCCGGTGCGTGGCAACGCCGCTGCGGGCAGATCGGCGCCGAGCACCAGATCGACGTGATCGAGTTCGCTCGGAGCCAAGGTGCTGAGGTAGGCCTTGAGCCGGTCGTCGGCGATGAAATCGGCCCCCGAGCGGGCCGCCAGCATGGCTTGCGGCGTCTGCGGCCGGGCCACCACGTAGCCTTGCACGTAATCGACTCCGATTTCGGCCAGCGTTTCCACGGTTTCAAAGTCTTCGGCCCATTCGGCGATGGTTTTCATGCCCAGGTTTTGCGCCAGGCTGACGATGGCTTCGACGATCGCCACGTTGGCCGGGTGCCGGTTCATGTTGACGATGAAGCTGCCGTCGATCTTGAGCAGATCGGCCGGCAGTTCCTTCAGGTAGGAAAACGAGGTGTAGCCGGCCCCGAAGTCGTCCAGCGCCACCTTGGCGCCGGCGGCGCGCACCCGGTCGATGAAGCGGTGCGTGTTGTCCATGTCGTGCAAGGCCACGCTTTCGGTGATCTCCAGGCAGATCCGAGGTGCCACCGTGCGGTGGCGCTCGAACATGACGAACACATCGTCGATGAAGCGCTCGTCGTTGAGCGAAGCCCCGCTCAGATTGACGCAGACGAAGCGGTTTTGCGCCAAGGCCTGCTGGTGCTGCTCCAGCCAGGCCAAGGTCTGGGCCAGCACCCAGCGGTCGATCACGCCCATGCGGCCGGCGATTTCGGCGGCCTGTATCAGGCGCGCGGTGGGCACCAGTTGGCCGTGTTCGTCGTGCATGCGCAGCAAGACTTCGAAGTTGTGCGACCCATGCGGCGTGCGCAACGACATGATCGGCTGCATCTCCAGATACAGGCCCGCGACCGACTGCTGGCTGGCCAGTTGTTCGACCAGATGCAGCTGCGCTTCGTGATCGCTGAAGATGCCCGAGCTGCGCTCAAACACCACCAGCGTGTTGCCCTGGCCCTTTTTGGCCATGCGGCAGGCGTGGTCGGCGGTGGCGATCACGTCTTTGGCCAGGCTGCCGGTGGCGACTTCGATCAAGCCGATGGAGCCGCGCACCTGGAAGGCGCGCTCCCCGACCTGACAAGCGCTGCCGCCGATCTGGTGCAGGATTTCCCTGCACACGGCCTCGGCCTGCGCCAGCGGCGTGTGCGGCATGACGATCAAAAACTCGTCGCCGCCGACGCGGCCCAGCTGCATCCTCTGGATCAAGGGGATTTGGGCCCGTTGGCACACGGTGTGCAGCACGGTGTCGCCGGCGGCATGGCCATAGAGGTCGTTGATGAGTTTGAAGCGGTCCAGATCGAGGTAGGCCACCGCCAGCGGATGGCCGCGCGCCAGGTCGGCCAGGCCGTTGCCCAGCACCTGCTCGATGCCGCGCCGGTTCAGCACCTTGGTCAGGGTGTCGTGGTGCGCCAAAAACCGCAGGTGTTCGGTGGCCTGGGCCTTTTCGGTGATGTCTTGCAGGGTGCATTCGAGCTTGTCGCCGGCCAGGGCAGCGCGCACCTGAAAGCGCCGCCCCGGTTCGGGCCCGGTCTGGTGCAGCAGCTCGAGTTCGGCGGTGCCGTGCCTGCGTGTCTGCTCCAGCAGGGCATTCCAGTGGACGGGGCCAAAGCGTTCGGGCCAAGTCTGTGCGCGCAAACCCGCTTCAGTCTCGCCCAGCAGGTGTTGCAGGGCCGGGTTGGCGCTGCTCAGGTGGCCCTGCAGGTCGAGCGAGAACAGGCCGATCGGCAGCACTTCGTAGGTGTGTTGCAGCTCGGCCTGAGCCGCCAGCCGCTGTTGCTGCGCCAGCCGGATTTGCTCGGCGATCGCCAGCGAGGCCAGCAGACTGGAGGCCAGCGCGGCGGTGACGCTATTGAAGGCCCAAAGCAGCCCCTTGAGGCCTAATGCTGCCGCTGCAACTTCCAGCAAGCTGGCCAGCAGCGCAACCGAAATGGCAGCAGCGTACCAGACCGCCACTCTGGAGCGGGTGCGCATAAAGATTTTGGCCAGCAAAAACAGCAAAGCCAGCAGACTGAGGCCAGCACAAATCCAGATGATGGGCAAAAACTGAGCGTATGGCAGGACGACGGCCAACAGCAGCAGCGGCAGGCAACACCATTTGATGGCGGTACTCAGGTAGGCGTGCCCGACCTGGGCCAGCTCGTCGCGCAGCAGGGAGACGAACAGGGTAAAAGTGACCACGTAATACAACGCCAGCGTCAACGGCCGCATGGTTTGCAGCCATTCGTAGGGAATGGTGTGCCCCAGCCACTGCTGGTCCCAGCCCATCGAGAGCGCGGCCATGCGCAGGTTCACCACCAGCCAGGCGGCAAACAGGACGTAGGTGCGGTTGCGGTTGATCAGGCCGGCGATCAGGGTAAAGAGCGCCAGCACCAGAATGCCGCCGTCGAGCAGGCCCGAGCCACGGTGAAACTGCAGTTCGCGCTGGGACAGATCGGTGGCCTGCCACTGCAAGGCCGCGATGCGGCCCGGGCCGACCAGTGTGGTGCGGCACAGCAAGGAACTGGCACCAGCGGGGTCGAAAGCAAAGCCGGCGCGGGCCAACTGCATGCTGCCCTGCAGCGGTTCGGAACGCGAGCCGCTGGCCAACAAGGTCAGGGTGCTGGCGTCCCAGCAAGCCAAGCCATGCGCATGGCGCGAGGGAAATTCGATGCGTATGGCTGAGGGGGCCGCAGGCTGGGGTTGCAGCAGCAGCCAGAAGGGCGTCTCCAGCAAATCGTTGTCCTGTTGCAGCACGGGGGCCGGTGCCGCTTGCGTCAGCCGCTGCAGGGCCTCGGCGGCCTGCCAGGTTCCCTGGGCGTCGTGCAAACTGCAGCGCGGTGCCTTGGCCATGGGCGTAATGGCTGCTCCAGCTCCAGAGAGCCCACAGCGTCAGCAGGCCGAACAGAACGGGCAGCCAAAACACTGAAAGCGCCAGCAGCACACGGTCCAAGCCATGGTTGAGGCGGGACGGCCAAGCTGCAGACGAGGGTGAAAGTGGGGGCATAAACTGGGTCAGACCCGATGTGCTGATTGCTCCCCTTTGGCGTTGGGCTGCATTATGCGGCCAATTTCGCTGTGATCTGCGCATTCTGCGCTTGTGCCACACTCTGTGGCTTATGGACAAACCCGAACTGGCGCAGCAGGCGCTGGCCTGCTACGACCGCCTGCTGCAGCGCGACCTGGGGCTGCGGCCGCGGCCGGGGCAACGGCTGATGGCCGCACAAGTGGCGCAAACCTTCAGCCAAGCCGATCTGGGGCCGCTGGAGGCCTCGCAGGCGCTGCCCGGGGCGGAGCCGCAGCGCGCCTTGGCCGTCATCCAGGCCGGCACCGGGGTGGGCAAATCGCTGGCCTACTGCGCGCCGGCGCTGGCGCTGGCGCTCGAGCGCAACACGCGTGTGCTCATCAGCACCGCCACCGTGGCCTTGCAGGAGCAGCTGGTGCACAAAGACTTGCCGGCCCTGGTGGCGCAGTTCGAACAACCCCTGCGCTACGCCCTGGCCAAGGGCCGTGGCCGCTACGTCTGCAAGCTCAAGCTGGAGCGTCGCTTGGCTGGCTTGGGGGCTGCGCGCGGCAACGACGCCGCCGCCGACGAGGACCTGCACGAGGACGACTGGTTTCTCGAGCCGCAGCCGCCTCAGCCCGGGGGCGCCAGCGACGTGGACACCTTGCTGGCTCTGCAAGCCGATTTGGCCAGCGGTCGCTGGAGCGGCGACTTCGATGACTTGAGCCAGCCCCCTGCAGGCCCGCTGTGGCAGTCGGTGGCGGTGCAGGCCAGTTCGTGTGCGGCGCGCCATTGTCCGGTCTATGGCCAGTGCAGTTACTTCGAGCAGCGCAAGGAGCTGGTGGGGGCGCAGGTGATCGTGGTCAACCACGACTTGTTGCTCAGCACCCTGGGCTCGCGCACCTTGCCCGACCTCGACAACTGCCTGCTGGTGATCGACGAGGCGCACCACCTGCCGGCGGTGGCGCTGGAGCAGTTTGCCAGCCGCATGGACTTGAGCCGCCTGGGATGGATCGAACGCCTGGCACAGCGCGCCATGCGCGCTGGCGCCACCTTGGGGCTGGCAGAACTGGCCGGCGTACACGAGCAGGCGGCGGCGTTGCGCCAGGCCATGCAAGAGCTGGCGCGCTGGGTGGTGCAGCAGCATGGCCCCGAGCTGAGCGAGGAACCGGCAGGCTGGGCGCCCGAGCGCGTGGCCCGGCTCAGCCAGGGCCAAACGCCCGCTGCGCTGCTGCAGCCCCTGGAGGCGCTGCAGCGCAGCGCGGGTGCCTTCATCGACTCGTTGCGGCTGCTGGCCAAAGCCCTGCGTGCCGAAATGCGCGAGCAGCCGCAGCAGTCGCGTCAGCTCGCCACCCTGTACGCCCAGTTGGGCAGCCTGACGCCGCGCCTGGAGGCCGCGCACGAGACGGCGCGCCTGTTTTTGCAGCAACCCAGCCTGGGGGACGAACCGGTTGCCAAATGGTTCAGTGTGCAGTCTGCGGGGGCCGATGCGGCGCTGATGGCGCATGCCAGTCCGACCCTGCCGGGCAGCACCTTGCGCCAGCACCTGTGGGGCTCGGTGCGCGCGGCCGTGCTGACGTCGGCGACCTTGAGCAGCGGCGGGCGCTTTGATTATTTCTTGCGCGAATCCGGTCTCGAGCACGACCCGGACGCTTGCACGCTCGAAGTGCCCAGCCCCTTCGACTTCAGCCGCCAGGGGCGGCTGGTGCTGGGCGGTACCCGTGCCGACCCCAAGGAGGCCAGCGCCTTCAACGCCGAGCTGGTGTGCAGCCTGTTGCACGACCTGACTGCGGTGCGCCACGGGGCGCTGGTGCTGTTTACCTCGCGCCTGCAGATGCGGCTGGCTTGCGAGGCCCTGCCGGCGGCCCTGCGCGCACGGGTGCTGGTGCAAAACGAGCTGCCGCGCCAGCGCCTGCTGCGCTTGCACGCCGAGCGCGTGGCGGCTGGGCAGCCGTCGATCATTTTTGGCATGCAGTCTTTTGGCGAGGGCCTGGATCTGCCGGGCCAGCTGTGCGAGGACCTGTTCATCACCAAACTGCCTTTTGCTCCACCGGACGACCCGGTGGGCCAGGCGCGGGCCGAGTGGCTGCGCGCCGCTGGGCGCGATCCGTTCCAGGAGCTGGTGCTGCCTGCCGCGGCGATGCGGCTGGCGCAGTGGGTGGGGCGAGCCATCCGCACCGAGGACGACCAAGCGCACGTGGTGTGCTACGACCGGCGCCTGCACCAGAGCGGCTACGGGCGCCAACTGCTGGCGGGCCTGCCGGGCTTTGCGCGCATCGTGCGCGCGCCGCTCCAGCCGCTGCCAGAGCCGGCCGCGCGCTAGCCCGGCCGCTTGCCCCAGCGCGCGGGGCGCAAGGGCTTATGCGCTCGCCGGCGGAAAACGCCGATACCAAGCCCCATAGACCCAGCAGGCGGCGCAGAACGAAAACGCCCACTCCAGCGTGGCGAACACCACCAGTATGCCTGCCGGCACCATCCACAGGTCGCTGCCCGAAAGGAACAGCGCCAGCGACACGCTGCTGGCGATGAACAGGATCTTGTTGGCAAACATCTTGGCCCCGGCGTCTTCGAGCTTGCCGGCGCAGTTGGCGCGCAGCATCAGCGCTTTCCAGAGGTGGTGCGAGGGGCAGCGGTGGTGGCCGAAGAAGCCGCGCACCAAGCCCAAGGCGACCAGCAGCGCCATCAGCCAGGCGAAATTGAGCGCCAACGCCAGCGCGGCGACGGCAAAGGTGATGAAGGCTTCGAGGCGGATCACGTTGGACCAGACCTGGGGGACGTCGAAACGCAGCATGGAATACTCCTTTAAGAAACGGATGGGGGTATTGTAGCGGGTTCTGGCCAAGCGTGCACAGCGCTGGTCTGGGCGACCGGTCTGGGCGCTGCGGCGGCCCTACAATCGCTGCAAACGGAGTGCAGCAATGAGCATCAAGAGCGACAAGTGGATCCGCCGCATGGCCGAACAACAGGGCATGATCGAGCCCTTCGAGCCGGGGCAGGTGCGCCAGGCCGATGGCCAAAAAATCATCAGCTACGGCACCAGCAGCTACGGCTACGACATCCGCTGCGCGCGCGAGTTCAAGGTCTTTACCAACATCCACAGCACGGTGGTGGACCCGAAAAATTTCGACGCCAAGAGCTTTGTCGATTTCGAGGGCGATTCGTGCATCATCCCGCCCAACAGTTTTGCACTGGCGCGCACGCTGGAGTATTTTCGCATTCCGCGCAACGTGCTCACCATCTGCCTGGGCAAGAGCACCTACGCGCGCTGCGGCATCATCGTCAACGTCACGCCTTTCGAGCCCGAGTGGGAGGGCTTCGTGACGCTGGAGTTTTCCAACACCACGCCGCTGCCGGCCAAGATCTACGCCGGCGAGGGCTGCGCGCAGGTGCTGTTTTTCGAGAGCGACGAGGTGTGCGAGGTGTCGTACAAGGACCGCGGCGGCAAGTACCAAGGCCAGCACGGGGTGACGCTGCCGCGCGCCTGAGCGGGATTGCGGGAAGCGCCATGTCCGAGCACGATCTGTTCAGTTTCGGCCCGCAGCCCAGCGGCGAGCCCGAGCTTTCGCGCCCGCGCCGCGACCGGCGCATTGTGGGCCTGCCGCTGCGCCAGACTTGGGATTTGTTCGATGCACCGCTGCAGGGTGCGCGCGTGATCAGTACCGGCCTGTGGCGCAGCGAGGTGGGTGAATGGGCGATCGCTTTCGGCCCGACCGAGCGCGAGGTGTTCACGGTGCTGGAGGGGCGTTGTCGCATCCGGCGCGACGACGGCAGCCACGTCGAGGCCGGCCCAGGGCAAACCATGCACATCCCGCCCGGCTTCACCGGCTCGTTCCAGGTGCTGGAGGCGGTGCTCAAGGTTTATGTGATCGTGGAGTAGGGCGGCTCCACCAGGGGCAGCCGCACGCAGGCGCGCAGCCCGATGCAGCGGCCGTGCCCGTCGAGCCGGTTTTGCAGCTCGATCTGCCCGCCCAGCGTTTGCACGATGCCATGACAGATGGCCAACCCGAGGCCCGAGCCATGCGGGGCCTGCACCGCCGTGTGGAAGGGCCTGAAGGGGTTGTCGAGCAGATCCTGCGGCAGGCCAGCGCCGCTGTCGTCGATCGTCAGTTGGGCCCAGCCGCGCTCCGGTCCGGCCCGCAATTCGATGCGCAGCGCGCCCCCCGGCAGTGAGTGGCGGATGGCGTTGTGCAGCAGGTTGCGCGCCAGTTCTTTGAGCGACCACTCGTGCGCGCGCACGCGCAGGGTGGCGGCAGTGGGATCGAGCAGCAATTCGAAATCGAGCTGCTTGTCGGCCACCAGCGCGGCCACGTCGAGCGCCACCGCGCGCAGCGCCTCGGCCCAGGCCACCACCGGCACGTCGGCCTGGATGCGCAGCTGCTCGATTTTGGCCAGTGCCAGCATCTGGTTGGCCAGCTCGGTGGCGCCATCGACGGTCTGCATCATCTCGCGCAGCGCCAGCTGGGTATCGACGTCACCGCGCAGGGCCGATTGCAACTGCGTGCGCAACACCGCCAGCGGCGTCTTGATCTGGTGCGAGGTGTCGCGCACGAAGCGCTTTTGGTGTTGCAACAGATCGCTCAAGCGCGCCATGTGCTGGTTGGTGGCTTGCAGCAGGGGTTGCAGTTCGGTTGGGGCGGCGGCGCTGTCGAGCGGGCTGAGGTCGTTTTCGGGCCGTGCGGCCAAGGCGGCGCTGAGCCGGCGCACCGGCAGCGTGGCGCGCTGCACCACCACGAACACCACCAGGCCGATCAGGGCGATCAACAGGCTTTGGCGCCAGAGGGTGTCGAGCAAAATCTGGCGCGCCAGGGTTTGGCGCAGTTCCAGTGTTTCGGCCACCTGGATGGTGGCCATGCCCAGCCCATGCACCCCGGCCACCGGTTGCAGCAACACCGCCACGCGCACCGGCTCGCCTTGGTAGTGGTCGTCGTAAAAGTGCACCAGCGCGGCGTACAGGGTGTTGGTGGGCAGCCTGCCGCGCCAGGGCGGCAGGTCGGCAAAACCGGCCACCATTTCGCCCGAAAATCCGGTGACGCGGTAGTACAGGCGGCTGCGGTTGTCGGCCTCGAAGGCCTCCAGCGCCGCGTAGGTGAGCGAACCCAGCAGCCGGTGGCCGTGCAAGGCATCGGGCACCACTTCGAGCTGTTCGCCGATGGCTTTGGCGCTGGCCAGCAGGGTGCGGTCGTAGGCGGTGTCGGCCGCGTTCAGGGCCTGCTGGTACAGCACGTAGGCATTGAGCACCAGAAAGGCCACCACCGGCAACAAAATGCCCAGCATCAGCTGGCTGCGCAGCGAGCGTGGGGGCAGGTTCATTCTTGCGCCTTGAGCAGATAGCCCAGGCCGCGCAAGGTCACGAGTTCGACGCCGAGATGGGCGATTTTCTTGCGCAGTCGGTACACCACCACCTCGACCGCATCGGGCAGGACTTCATCGGCGTGGGGAAACACCCGCTCCAGCAATTGCTCTTTGGCGATGGCGCGCCCTGGGCGCTCGAGCAGGGCGCGCAGCAGCGCCAGTTCGCGCGGCGCCAGATCGAGCGCGCGGCCCTCGAAGTACACCGCGTTGCTGTCGGGGTCGGCGCGCAGACCGCAAAATGCGGGCCGTGCGCCGGCGTCGGGCGCGCGGCCAGCGCTTGCACCGCTGCTCTGGCTGCGCCGGTGCAGGGCGTGAATCCGGGCCTCGAGTTCGTCGAGGTCAAAGGGCTTGGGCAGATAGTCGTCGGCCCCGGTCTTGAGGCCGAGCACCCGGTCACCCACAGTGCCGCGCGCGGTGAGGATGATCACCGGGGCCGCAAAGCCGTTCTGACGCGCCTTGTGCAGCACCTGCAAGCCGTCGAGCCCGGGCAGGGTCAGATCGAGCAGCACCACATCGGGGGCGCTGGCGGCCCAGGCCTCCAGGGCTTGGCGGCCGTCGCTGCACAAGGCCACCGCAATGCCGCGCCGCTGCAACGAGCGCTGCAAGCTGGCTTGCATGGCAGGGTTGTCTTCGATCAGCAGCAGCTTCATGGTGGCTAGTGTGGCGTTGCGCGCTATCTGGAACATAAAACCGCGCCTTTTCGTCCCTGCTGTCGTTGCAAATCCGCGCCATAGTGGCACTATGGCTGTGGTTTGCGCCTAAGCAGGGCCAAAAA
>JBGFRU010000004.1:0-53069 GCA_041694945.1 Pseudomonadota bacterium | reverse complement strand
CCAAGTACGAACCGACCTCTGTGCCGGACGCCGCCCCTCAATTACACACCGGTTTCATGCGTCGCGGGTGCCGCGTTCGCGGAATGGATAACTGAGATGCGATTGGGCGTGTCCGCACGGGCGCGCCGAAGCGCCACCAGCAAGGCGCAAGGCACAGCCGTGGCCCAAGCCACGGCGCGCATGGGCAACGCCGCAGACGGTGTTTAGGTGCGTCAAGGCGAGGATGAACGATTGCCTCCCAGCCTCTTAGGGCTTGATCGCCACCTTGAGCACGCCGTCGCGCTGGTTGGCAAACAGGTCGTAGGCGGCGACGATGTCATCGAGACGGTAGTGGTGCGTCACCAGCAGGCCCAGATCGAGGCGGCCGCTGGCGACCACGTTCATCAGCCGGCGCATGCGCTCCTTGCCGCCCGGGCACAGCGCGGTGACGATGCGGTGGTCCCCCAGCCCAGCGGCAAAGGCCGAGAGCGGAATCTTCAGGTCTTCGGAGTACACCCCCAAGCTCGAGAGCGTGCCGCCGGGCTTAAGCACGCGCAGCGCGGCCTCGAAGGTCGATTGCAGACCCAGCGCTTCGATCGAGGAGTCGGCGCCCTTGCCGCCGGTCAGGCGCATGACCTCGGCCACCACGTCGCACTGTTTGAAGTTGAGCGTGATGTCGGCCCCCATCTGGCGTGCGATCGCCAGCCGGTGGTCGTTGCCATCGACGCCGATGATGGTGCTGGCGCCCAACAAACGCGCCCCGGCGGTGGCGCACAGGCCGATGGGGCCTTGGGCGAACACAACCACGGTGTCGCCGATTTTGATGTTGGCGTTCTCGGCCCCCTTGAAGCCGGTGGACATGATGTCGGGGCACATCAGCACCTGTTCGTCGCTCAGGCCCTCGGGCACCGGGGCTAGGTTGGCCTGGGCGTCGGGCACCAGCACGTACTCGGCTTGGGTGCCGTCGATCAGGTTGCCAAAGCGCCAACCGGCGGTGGCCTTGTAGCCGTGGCAGCCGCAGCGCCCCGAAGGCACCAGATAGCTGCCGTCTTGCGAAGGCGCCCCGTCTTGGGCGGCGTAAGAGTTGAAGTTGGGGCAGATGGCGCCGGCGATCACGCGCTGGCCCTCTTGGTAGCCGATCACGGCTGAACCGAGTTTTTCGATCACGCCGACCGGCTCGTGGCCCACCGTGAGCCCCTTGGCGACCGGGTACTCGCCTTTGAGGATGTGTACGTCGGTGCCACAGATGGTGGTGGTGGTGATGCGCACCAAGGCATCGTTGGGCCCCACCGCGGGGATGGGTTTGTCAGCCAGCTCAATACGGCCGGGTTCGACGAAGATGGCGGCTTTCATCATGGCAGTCATGCTTGCTCCTTGGGGTTGTGGGCAGCACACGCGCCCAGCCGCCAAGGCCCGATCCCGCCTCAAGCGCTGCCACGTATGCGGCCCCAGTCTGGCACGAAACGCGGCGCTTGACCAGCGCGTACCCGAGTGCGTTGCTAGACTACTGGATCCAGAGCCGCAGCGCGCCCCAGAAGCGCCCCAACAGGCCGGCTTGTGGCACCGTTTCGAGCACGAACAGCGGCACTTCGGCCACCACGTCGCCACGGGCGTTGCGCACCCGCAGCGTGCCCAGCGGCTGGTCTTTGAGCAGTGGCGCCAGCAGCGGCTCGGGCCGCAGCACCTCGGTGCGCAAACCCGCCGCTTGCCCGGCCGGCACCGTGACCACCACGCCCTCGGGGCGACCGAGCGGCACCGTGGCAGCGCGGCCCTGCCACACCGGCGGCTGCGACACCGCTTGGCCGGGCGCAAACAGGCGCACCGCCTCAAAAGCCGCGTAGCCCCAGTTGAGCAGGGTCTGGCTCTGGGCGGCGCGGGCGTTTTCGCTGCTGGCCCCCAGCACCACGGCGATCAGCCGGCGCTGACCGGCGGCGCCAGGGCCGAGCGCAGCAAAGGGGCGCTGGGCGCTGGCGACGATGCCGTAACCCGCGGCCTCGGTGTGGCCGGTTTTCATGCCGTCGACCGTGGGGTCGCGCAGCAGCAGCAAGTTGCGGTTGCTGACGTTGACCGCCGGCGCGCCGGGGTAGTGGTAGCGCTGGATGGCAAAGTAGGCCATGTATTCGGGAAAGTCGCGGCTCAGGCGCGCCGCCAACTGCGCCAGGTCGCGCGCCGTGCTGCGCTGGCCGGGGGCGCTCAGGCCCTCGGGGTTGACAAAGCGCGTGCGCGTCAGGCCCAGCGCCTGCGCCTGCTGGTTCATGCGCTCGACAAAGCGCTCCACCGAACCCGCCACGCCCTCGGCCAAGGCAATGGTGGCGTCGTTGGCCGAGAGCACGATCATGCCCTTGAGCAAGGCTTCGACGGGCACTTGCGCGCCTTGGGGTGCAAACAGGCGCGAACCCGGCATGCGCCAGGCACGCTCGCTCACCGTCAGCGTTTGCGTGCGCTCGATGCGGCCGGCGCGCATCGCCTCGAACACCAGATAGGCGCTCATCAGCTTGGTCAGCGAGGCCGGCTCGACCTCGCGCTCGGCCTCGCGCTCGGCCAACACCTGGCCGCTGGTGGCGTCGAGCAGCACAAAGGCGCGCGCCGCGATTTCGGGCGGCTGCGGGCTGCTGGCCCAAGCCGGGCTGGCCGCGCCCAGCAGCCCGCCCATGCTCAGCAGAAGGCCAAGCAACACGCGCTTCAGAAAGGGAGGCATCATGGTGAGGCGGTAGGCAGATGGTCGGTGCGGTTGCGATCGGCCCAAGGGCGCGAGCGGTGCCGTCGTGGCCGCGGTGATCGGTCTCAGGGCTTGAAGGACGCTGGCTCGCAGGCGCGCAGATGCCGCAGCGTCAGCGCCTTGAGCAGGCCGAGGCGGCCGTGGAAAAAATGCTCGACCCCGGGCACCACGGTGACCGGCAGGCCTTGCGGTCGCGCCCAGTCGAGCACGGCGGCCAAGGGCACCGTGTCATCGGTCTCGCCGTGTATGAGCGCTGTGCAGTCGTGAAGTTCAGCCGGCAGCACGGGCAGTTCGAAGCGGCTGGCCGCCGCCCCCACCAGCAGCACCGATTGCGGCAAGCGCTGCGCCGGCAAGCGCTCGAGGGCGCGCAGCACCACGTAGGCGCCAAAAGAAAAACCAGCCAAGGCCAGCGGCCCGTGCGCGGCCTCGAGTTGCAGCAGCGCCAGCAGGTCGTCGGTCTCGCCCACGCCGTGGTCGTGCACGCCGGCGCTGGCCCCGACGCCACGAAAATTGAAGCGCAACACCCGCCAGCCCTGCTGCACATGCGCCCGCGCCAGCGTCTGCACCACTTTGTTGTGCAGCGTGCCGCCAAACAGCGGGTGCGGGTGCGCGATCAGCGCCACCCCAGCGCCGGCGCGGGGCTGCGCCGGCTCATCGATGGCCACCTCCAACGCCCCCTGCGGGCCGGGGAGCAGACGGGTTTGGGTGTGCGCGTTCATGCGGGCGGCAGAGCTGGGCTTCTCAGCGCCCCACCTCGGGGTCGAGCAACAGGCGCTGCACCGCCACGCCGTCGCGCAGATGCGAGTCGATGATCTCGTCCAGATCGGCACGATCGAGGTAGGTGTACCACGTGCCTTGCGGATAGACCACCGCCACCGGCCCGCCGGCGCAGCGGTCCAGGCAACCGGCCTTGTTGACCCGCACCCGGCCCGGGCCGTCCAGGCCCAAGGCCTTGACCCGCGCCTTGCAGTGGTCGAACGCTTGCTGGGCACCGAGCGCAGCGCAGCAGGCTTGGCCGTTGTCGCGCTGATTGAGGCAGAAGAAAATGTGGCGCTCAAAATAGCTCGGCGCGGATGTGGCGGGATTCATGCGCGGCGATTGTAGACCGGCCCCGGCGCGGCCCGCAAGGCCAGCCGCAAACCCACCCACAGCGCCGCAAAAGGCCACAGCGCCCCCAGCCACTGCGACAGGCCGTGCAACTGTATGAAGCGGCCCCACTCCCACAGTTGCAGCGACTGAGCAAAATACGGCACGGCGGGCGCGCGGTTGAGCAAGGTCAGCGCCAGCACCCAGGCCAGCAGCGACAACAAGGCCGCCGCCCGGTGCCCCAAAGCCAGGCTCAAAAACGCCAGCGCCACGGCAAAACTCAAACCCAAGGACGCCGCTGGCGTGAGCCACGCCCAAGCGTGCCCGGGCCCCCACGTCAGGCTGGCAGACAGCAACAACGCCCCCAGCACCAGCGCCAGCGCCAGCAGCATGAACAGCAAGCGCTGCCCAACCCGGCGCAGCACCGCGTAGCCCAGCAGCAGCGGCGCCCAGACGCACAAGGCGACCACGATCGCCTCGGTGAGCGGGCTCAGGGGCGGCTCGGGCAGCGGCACCGGCAACCACGGCTGCATAAAACTGCCCTCGGCCCACGCGTACAGCGTGCCCTCGAGCCGGTACCACACCTGACCCAAACCAAAAGGCACCGAAGTCGGATAGACCAAGGCCAGCGGCCACAGCGCCAACAGCACCGGTGCGCCGCAGGTCTGCGGCATCAACCCGGTCTGGCGAAACGCGCGCCAGCGCTCAGGCCAGCGCGAACGCAACAGCCACAGCGCCAGCCCGACCCCCAAGACCGCGCCGGCCGTGTTCAGGAGCCAATCCACTTGCGACGGCACCCGGTGCTGCACCAGCAGCCCCTGGGCACTTTCGAGTGCCAGCGACAACAGGCACGGCAGCAGCACGCCCACGCTGGCCGCCACGCGCGCGCTGCTGCTGCGCGCCACGGCCAGGGTCAGCAACAGCCCCAGCGGCACGTAGGCCAGCAGGTTGGCAGACACATCAAAAACCGTCCAGTGGACCGGCCAAGGGGCAAACAGGAACGCCCACAGCGCCACCCCCTGGTAACGCCAGCCGCTGAAGGGGTAGAGGCTGGCGTACACCACCAGCGCCGCGTACAACAGCGCCAGCACCAGCGCCAGCGGGTAGGGCCTGGAGGCCGACGACAGGGAACCAAGGGGATTCATCGGGCGCGTAGGGTCAGGCCAGCGGGCAAACCAAGGGGGCAGGCGCCTGGGCCACTGGCTTCAGAAAGGCTTGAGCACCACCAGCAACACGCCTGCCACCAGCAACAGCACCGGCGCCTCGTTGAACCAGCGGTACCAGACGTGGCTGCGGCGGTTGCGGCCGGCCTCGAAATCGCGCAGCAGCTGGGCACAGTAGCCATGGTAGGCCAACAGCAAACCCACCACCAGCAGCTTGGCGTGCATCCAGCCGTTGCCCGGCCCCCAGCCTATGCCGTAACCCAGCCACAACCACAGCCCCAGCCCCAAGGCCGGCAGCGCCAGCAGCGTCATGAAGCGCAGCAACTTGCGCGCCATCAGCAGCAGGCGCGCGCGCTCGGCCGCGCTGTCGGGCTCGACGAGCGCCAAATTCACAAAAATGCGCGGCAAATAAAAGAGACCCGCAAACCAACTGGCTACGAAGATAATATGAAAGGCTTTGACCCACAACATGGGGGCTAGTGTAGCCCGTCGCTTTAAATGAGGGAAAGGATGCAAGGCATGGCCGACACCAGCGGCAGCGACTGGCAAGTGCTGAGCGATGTGCTGTGCGCCTCGGGCGAAGCGCCTTTCTGGAGCGCCCGCGAGGAGCGCCTGTACTGGATCGACCCGCCGCTCAAGCGCGCGTGGCGGCTGCACGTGCCCAGCGGCCGCGCCGAGCACTGGGGTTTTGCGAGCCCGATCACCGGACTGACGCCTTGCCGCAGCGGCGGCTTGCTGCTGCTGCTGGCCGACGGCATTTATCACGCCAGCTCTTGGCTCGACGTCCCCACTTTGTTGACTGCGCTGCCTTCGGTCGGCGCAGAGACCCTGTGGCGCGCCGGCACCTGCGACCCTTGGGGCCGCCTGTGGCTGGTGGCGCAAACCCGGGATGCCAGCCACCACTCGGCTCACTCCAGCTCCCTCTACTGCCTGCGGGCACGCAGTTCCAACCCACCGCCGCTGGAGCCGATTCGGCACCAGGTGGGCGACGGCCTCGGCTTGTGCTGGGCCCCGGATGGCTGCAGCGTGACCTGGTGCAACCCCCGCCGCGCGGAAGTGGTGCAAGCGGCGTTGTCGCAGCCCGGCCGCTGGCCGCCCGAACTCAGCGCCCCCATGCCGCTGACGCGCTTTGCGTTGCCACCCAACGCCTCGAGCGTCCCGCCCGGCCCCGATGCCGCGCCCTTCGAGGGCCTGCCCCGCAGCGGCGTCCTCGATCAGACCGGCCACTATTGGGTGACCCTGATCGCCACCGGCCGGGTGCGGCGCCTGGACGGCAACGGGCGCACCGTGCTCGATCTGCCCGTGCCGTCGCTGTATCCCAGCGGCGTGTGCCTGGGTGGGCTCGATGGCTGCACCCTGTTTGTGACCTCCATGCGTTCGGGCCGCAGCGTCGCCGAGCTGGAGCGCCATCCCCAATCGGGGGCGGTGTTTGCGCGCCGCGTCGACACCCCAGGCCTGCCCACACCGCTGTACTGGGACTGATGGCGGGCATTAAAAAAAAATCACAAGGCGGGCGTTTGCGGCCCGTTACCATTGCGCCCATGCAAGCCCCCCCAGAGACCGCCGCCAGCGCCTTGGCCCCCGCGCTCCAGAGTTGGATTGAAATCCTGCAGGCGGCGCGCCTGGATGGCCGGCCCGTGCGCCTCGTCGGCGCTGGCAGCAAGGCCTTTCTGTGCCCGCCCCCGGCGCCCGCTGCGCTCACGCTGCACACCGGCGCGCACCGCGGCATCGTGGCCTACGAGCCCTCGGAGCTGGTGCTCACGGCGCGCGCCGGCACGCCGCTGGCCGAGATCGAAGCGCTGCTGGCCACACAGGGCCAGTGTCTGGCTTTCGAGCCGCCGCACTTTGGCCCCGGTGCCACGCTCGGCGGTGCCGTGGCGGCCGGCTTGAGCGGACCGGCACGTGCCAGCGCCGGGGCGCTGCGCGACTTCGTGCTCGGGGTGCATGTGCTCAACGGGCGTGGGCAGTACCTCGAGTTTGGCGGCCAGGTGATGAAAAACGTGGCCGGCTACGACCTCAGCCGCGTGCTCGCAGGCAGCTGGGGCAGCCTGGGGGTGCTGGCCCAGGTCTCGCTCAAGGTGCTGCCGCTGGCGCCGGCCGAGGCCACCTTGCGCTTCGAGCTGCCCCAGGCGGCGGCGCTCGCGCAGTTGGCGCGCTGGCGCGCCCTGCCGCTGCCCCTGAATGCCAGTTGCTGGGTGCGCGACCTCAGCGCCGCGCACGCCCCCGAACACCTCTACGTGCGCCTGCGCGGCGCCGCAGCCGCCGTGGCTGCGGCCTGCCCGCAGATGCTGGCCGCAGCCCGCGGCGAGCGGCTCGACGCCGTCGCCTGCGCCGCCGACTGGCAGGCCTGCCGCGAGCAGACCCTGCCTTTTTTCACCCAACCCCCAACGCCCGACGCCGCCCTGTGGCGCCTGAGCGTGGCTCCCACCAGCGCCGCACTCGAGGCTCCCTGGCCCACCCTGATCGAGTGGCACGGCGGGCTGCGCTGGGTCTGGGCCCCGCTGAGCCAGGCCACCCCCCTGCGCGCCTGGGCCCAGGCCCAAGGCGGCCACGCCACCCTGTGGCGCGGCCCGCAAAGCGCGCCGGCGGCAGACGGCGACCCCGATGCCGCCGCCACCGCGCTGGCCGCCTTGCGCTGCACCCCCCCGGCCCCGGCCTTGCAAACCATCCAGCAACGCCTCAAGACCGAATTCGACCCACATGGCTTGCTCAACCCCGACCAGTGGGGCTGGGGTCTGTGACCCTCTCGTTCATCCCTCTTTAGGCCCGCCCCGCCCGCGATGCAAACCCAACTCGCCCCGCCCTACCAAGGCACCCCCGACGGACAGACGGCGCAGGAGATCTTGCGCAAGTGCGTGCACTGCGGCTTTTGCACCGCCACCTGCCCCACCTACCAGTTGCTGGGCGACGAGCTCGACGGCCCACGCGGCCGCATCTACCTCATCAAGCAGGTGCTCGAAGGCGACACCCCGACCGAGCGCACGCAGCAGCACCTGGACCGCTGCCTGACCTGCCGCAACTGCGAAAGCACCTGCCCGAGCGGGGTCGAATACGGCCGGCTGCTCGATGTCGGGCGCAAGGTGGTGGCGGCGCAGGTGCCGCGCAGCAGCCCCCAGCGCGCCCTGCGCTGGCTGCTCAAGGAGGGGCTGACGTCGCGCTGGTTTGCGCCCGCCATGCGCCTCGGGCAGACCATGCGCCCCCTGCTGCCCGCCGCGCTGCGCGCCAAGGTGCCGCAGCGCCTGCCCCCGGGTCCGTGGCCGCAGCGGGCGCATCCGCGCCGCGTGCTGCTGCCCGAAGGCTGCGTGCAGCCGGCCATGCTGCCCAGCATCAACCACGCCAGCGCGCGCGTGCTCGACGCCGCCGGGGTGCAGGTGCTGCGCCTGCCTGCGGGCGGCTGCTGCGGCGCGCTGCGGCTGCACCTCGACGACCACAGCGGCGCCTTGGTCCACATGCGCGCCAACATCGATGCCTGGTGGCCCTACGTGCGCCCCGACAGCACGCAGCCGGTGGAGGCCATCGTCAGCAACGCCTCGGGCTGTGGCGTGATGCTCAAAGACTACGGCCACCAGCTGCGCCACGACCCGGCCTACGCCGCCAAGGCGCAGCGGGTGAGCGCCCTCGCGCGCGACCTGAGCGAGCTGCTGCCCGATCTGGTGCCGGCGCTGCAACGCAAGCTGGCCCACACCGCGGCGCGGCCACGCCCCAAACTGGCCTACCACCCGCCTTGCACCCTGCAGCACGGGCAGCAATTGCGCGGCGGCGTCGAACAGGGTTTGCGTGCGCTCGGCTTCGAGGTGCACACGGCGCGCACCGAGGCGCACCTGTGTTGCGGCTCGGCCGGCACCTATTCGGTGCTGCAAGCCGCGCTGTCGGGCCAGTTGCGCGAACGCAAGCTCGGCCACCTGGGCGAGCTGGGGGCCGACCAGATCGTGTCGGCCAACATCGGCTGCATCACGCACCTGCAGAGCGGCACCCAGACGCCAGTGCGGCACTGGATCGAGGCGCTCGACGAGGCCCTCAGCGCCGCCGCCGAGGCCCCCGAAGCCACCGTGGCCTGATTGCCGCCGCACCATGCCGCGCCCCATCCTGGCCACCGTCCACCTGCCTGCGCTGCTGCACAACCTGCGGCGCTGCCGCCGCGCTGGCGGGTCGGCCAGGGTGTGGGCGGTGCTCAAGGCCAACGCCTACGGCCACGGCATCGAGCGCGTGTATGCTGCGCTGCGCGCCGCCGACGGGTTGGCGCTGCTCGACCTGGTCGAGGCCGAGCGGCTGCGCGCCTTGGGCTGGCGCGGCCCCATCCTGCTGCTCGAGGGCGCCTTCGAGCCGCGCGACCTCGAAACCTGCTCGCGCCTGCAGCTCTGGCACGTGGTCCACCGCAGCGAGCAGATCGACTGGCTGGCGGCACACAAGTGCGAAGTGCCGCAGCGCGTGTACTTGAAAATGAACTCGGGCATGAACCGGCTCGGCCTGCGCCCCGAGGCCTTTCGCGCCGCCTGGACGCGCCTGAGCCACCTGCCCCAGGTCGAAGAAATCGGCCTGATGACGCATTTCAGCGACGCCGACGGCCAGCGCGGCGGCCTGGAGGGCGTGCAGCACCAACTCGAGGCCTTCGTGCGCGCCAGCCACGACCTGCCCGGCGAGCGCAGCCTGTGCAACAGCGCCGCCTTGCTGCGTCACGGGCTGGCGCGGCGGCTGGGCAGCGGCCCCGAGGCACAGCCGCTGGCGGCCGACTGGACGCGGCCCGGCATCGCCCTCTATGGCAGCTCGCCCGACTTTCCTGCCCACAGCGCCGCGCACTGGGCGCTGGAGCCGGCCATGACGCTGTCCAGCCAACTGATCGCCGTGCAAGAGCTGGCCGCCGGCGAAACCGTCGGCTACGGCTCCACCTACATCGCCCCCGGCGCCATGCGCGTCGGCATCGTGGCCTGCGGCTACGCCGACGGCTACCCGCGCCATGCGCCCGGCCACAACGCCTGCGGCGGCCCGGTGCTGGTGTGCGGCGTGCGCACGCGCCTGGTCGGGCGCGTGAGCATGGACATGCTGGCGGTCGATCTGGGCCCGGTCGAGGCGCAGCGGGGACCGTGTCAAGCCGGCGCTGAAGTCACGCTCTGGGGCCGCAGCCGCTGCGGCGCGCTGCTGCCGATCGACGAGGTGGCGCACGCCGCCGGCACGCTGGGCTACGAACCGATGTGCGCGCTGGCGGCGCGGGTGCCGGTCGCGGTCGAACCGCTGCCCTGAACCCCGGCAACGGGTTGCGTCGCCTTGGAGCGCCCCATATCGCCCCAATGCGACCCCAAGCCGACCAAGCGCCGCCATTGCCTGGATAATCGGCGCATGAGTGTGCCTGTACCCGAGACCGCGCCGGGGCTGCTGCTGCCGCAACTGCTGGCCCAGGCCGACGGGCGCCCGGCCGCCGTCCATTGGCACTGCAGTGCCCCCTTGGGCCCTGCCGAGCAGGCGCTGCTGCTCGAATGGGCTGCGCGCCTGCCGTGTGTGCTGTCGCAATCCGAGGGGCTGTGCGCGGCGCCCGAAGCCCTGCAGGGCACCGCCGTGCAGCTCGCCACCCCGCAAGCGCTGTTTTGGTGCGCGGAGCCGGTCTGGCCGATCCGCTTGCCCCCTGCGGCCCGCTGGCTGGCTGGGGACTGGTACCTGAAGCTGTCGCCGCGCGGCACCGCGGCGCAGACCGCTTCGCGCCAGCGCGCCATGGCTTTGCTGAAACTGCTCA
Organism: Pseudomonadota bacterium; assembly: GCA_041694945.1. Classification (GTDB taxonomy): domain Bacteria; phylum Pseudomonadota; class Gammaproteobacteria; order Burkholderiales; family Burkholderiaceae_C; genus Serpentinimonas. The sequence goes on along the minus strand of JBGFRU010000004.1, from coordinate 42,397 downwards.
CCCAGGACGCCGACACGCACGAACTCGAAGCCGTTTTTCGCCAAGATCCCACCCTGTCGTACCAGTTGCTGCGCTTGGTCAATTCGGCCGCGGTCGGGGCGCGGCGCGAAATCACCAGCTTCGGCCAGGCCATTTTGCTGCTGGGCCGGCAGGCGCTCAAACGCTGGGTCAATCTGCTGCTCTTTGCCGCCCGCGACGACGACCCGCGCAGCGCCATGCTGCTGGCCCACGTCTGCCTGCGTGCGCGTGGGCTGGAATTGCTGGCCCAAGCGGCCGGACAGGATCGCCTGGCCCAGGACGAAGCCTTCATGGCCGGCGTGTTGTCGATGCTCGATGTGCTGCTGGGCCAGCCACTGCCCGACATCTTGCAACCGCTGCGCTTGAGCGACCCTCTGCGCTTGGGCTTGCTTGAAGGCCAAAGCCCGATCGGCGCCCTGCTCAGGCTCTGGCAGGCGATCGAGCAGCGCCAGCCTGCCGCCGCCGTGCAGCAACTGGCGGCGCTGGGCGTGACGATTGCCCAGGCCAACGCGCTGCTGGCCCAGGCCTGCCAGTGGACTTTCGAACTCAAAGGCGCCGCAAGTGGGCATGGATCGCGCACCTGAAACCGCTGTGCCGGCGCCGGATCGTCGGGCCTGCGTCCGGCTCGATCTGGCCGGCTTCATCACTGAGTGGCCCGCGTCGGCACAAGCGTTCTTCGGTTTCGAGGCGCAGCAAGCCATCGGACAGCATCTGCTGTTTCTGAGCCTGCACAGTGAGGACGAAGACTGGCTCGATCTGGGCGCCGCCGGCGCCGGCCATCCCGGCGACGCAACCGCCAGCCTGACCGTTTTTTGCCGCACCCAAGCGGGACCAGCCGCCAAGGCGCGCCTGCAACTGCAGCTCGAATGCGACCCGCAGGGCAGCCCCAGCGCCCTGAACGCCCACTTCGAGCCCCTGAACCTGGAGCTGACACCTGACGAGCGCCAACCCCTGTACCGCCATTTGCTCGAAAACAGCAACCTGCCTGCGCTGCTGACCGACCCCAAGGGCCGTATCGTCTGGCTCAACCGGGCTTTTGTCGCCCTCACCGGCCACCCGCAGCACCAGGCACTCGGCCACAACCTCGACTGGCTGTGTGCTGCAGACAGCGAAACCGTGCGCAGCCAGCTGCAGGAGACGCTGCACACCCACAGACATTGGCGCGGCCGGCTTGCGCTGCGCTGCCCGGACGGCCAGATGCTGGCGCAAACGGTGCGCATCCTGCCGGTGCGCGACGATCAGGGCCACTCGCACCACGCCCTGTTGCTGTGCACGCCCACCCAGGAGCAGCCGCCGCCGGGGGTGCCGGCGGCCTTCGATGCGGCCCACCTGGACCCCGTCACCCGCCTGCCCAACCGGCTGCTGCTGGCGCAGTTGCTGACCCCGGCACTGGCCCAAGCCAAGCGCGGCGGCTGGCACACGGCGGTGCTGGTGCTGCAGCTGCAGCGGCTCGAATGGGTCTATGACACCTTGGGCCACGACTGCGGCGACGAAGGCCTGCTGCAACTCGTGCAGCGGGTGCAAACCGGCCTGCGCGAGCAAGACCTGCTGGCCCGGTTTGGGCACGACAAACTGGCGCTGGTGCTGCTGGGCGTGCAGCAACCCGACCACGCGGCCCTGGTGGCGCACAAGCTGCTGGCCCTGTTGAGCGCGCCGATCACCCTTCAAGGCCACTCGGTGCAGTTGTCGGCCTGTGTCGGCATCGCGCTCTACCCCGACAACGGCCTGGACGCCGCCACCTTGCTGCGCAACGCCCAGAGCGCCTGCCAACGCGCCGCCACGGGTCACGAGGGCGCAGTGCAGTTTTTCAGCGAGGAAATGACGCACAGGGCGACCGAACGCTTCGAGCTCGAAAGCGATTTGCGTCGCGCCATCGCGCACGGCGAATTGCTGCTGCACCACCAACCCAAGGTCAGTTTGCGCAACGGCCTGATCGTCGGCGCCGAAGCCCTGTTGCGCTGGCAACACCCGCGCCACGGCCTGCTCACGCCGGCGCGTTTCGTCGCCCTGGCCGAAGAGACCCACCTGATCCTGGAACTCGGCGAATGGGTGCTCAACGAAGCCTGCAGTCAGATCGCAGGCTGGCGCGCTGCCGGCCTGCAGATGCCGCCGCTCGCAGTGAACCTGTCGGTGCGTCAGATCGACCGCCACCTGCCCCGGCGCATCGAGCATTTGCTGCAACAGCATCGGGTGGCGCCGCAACAACTCAAACTCGAACTCACCGAAAGCCTGATGGCGCGCAACCCGGATGACATGCTGCGCATCATGAACGAATTGGCGGCCATGGGCCTGGGTTTGGCGCTGGATGATTTTGGTACCGGCTACTCCAGCCTGTCCTACCTCAAACGCCTGCCCATCAGCACGCTCAAGATCGACCGCGCCTTTGTCACCGGCGTGCCGCTGCAAGCCAACGACTGTGCGATCGCCCAAGCCATCATCACCATGGGGCGGCAGTTGCGCCACGAGATCGTCGCCGAAGGGGTGGAGACGCGCGCGCAGATGGAATACCTGCGCGGCCTGGGTTGCGACCAGTTGCAGGGCTACCTGTTCAGCCGGCCACTGCCGGAGGCCGAATACGCGCGCCTGGTGCAGACCGGCGCCCGGCTCGCGCTCTGACTCGCCCTGCGCAAGCGTGGACACCCTCGGTATCGCCCTGTTGCTCGCCAGCGCCGGCTTTGCCGCTGGCGCGCTCAACGCCATCGCCGGCGGCGGCAGTTTTTTGACCCTGCCTGCGCTGCTGGTGGCCGGCCTGCCGCCGATCGTGGCCAACGCCACCAGCGCCCTGGCGGTGAGCCCCGGCTATTTGGGCAGCACGCTGGGCTTCAGGGCCGAACTGGCGCAACTGCCGCGCCGGCGGCTGCTGCGCGAAACCCTGCTCTCGGCCGCCGGCGGCGTCTTGGGGGCGCTGCTGTTGCTGGTCACCCCAGCGGCGGTGTTTCGCGGCCTGATTCCTTGGTTGCTGCTCTTTGCCACCGCGCTGTTTCTGCTCGGCCCCTGGCTGGCGCGCCACTGGGTGGCCGCATCGGCCAGCGCCGCGCCGCGTTGGCGCAACCCCGGGCTGCTGGCGGTGGCCACCTACGGCGGCTATTTCAACGGCGGGCTGGGCATCTTGCTGATGGCGCTCTACAGCGCCAGCGGCGAAAGAAACCTGCACACCGCCAACGCGCTCAAAAACCTCAACTCGCTGGTGCTGTCGCTGCTGTCGGTGCTCACCTTCGTGCTGGCCGGCGTGATCGCCTGGGGCCCGGCGCTGCTGATGATGGCCACCGCCACCTTGGGCGGCTACGTCGGGGCGCGCCACGCCCGGCGCCTGTCCATGCGCACCGTGCGCGCCGTGGTGGTGTGCACCGGGCTGGTGATGAGCGCGCTGTTCTTTTGGCGCGGCTAGGCAGCCCCTGACCAGCCCCGCCTCAGCGCTTGAAGGTGGCCACCAGCTGATCGAGTTCGGCGGCTTGCTCGCGCAACGAACTGGCTGCCGCCGCCGCCTGCTCGACCAGCGCCGCGTTTTGCTGCGTCACGTCGCTGATGTCGGACACCGAGCGCTTGACGCCCTCGATGCGCTGCGCCTGCTGCGCCCCGGCCGCGGCCATGTCGCCGATCAACTGTGTCACCGCCCGGATCGACTGCACCACCTCGGCCATTTCCTGCCCGGCGCGGTGCACCTGCGCGGTGCCGGCCGCCGTCTGCTGCACCGAGGCGTCGATCAGTGCCTTGATCTCGCGCGCCGCCTGCGCCGACCGCTGCGCCAGCGCCCGCACCTCGGCGGCCACCACCGCAAAGCCCCGCCCCTGTTCGCCCGCGCGCGCCGCCTCGACTGCGGCGTTGAGCGCCAGGATGTTGGTTTGAAAGGCAATGGTGTCGATCACGGCGATGATGTCGGCGACCTTGCGCGAGGAGGCCTCGATCGCCTCCATGGTCTGCACCACCTGCCGCACCGACTCGCCACCGCGCCCGACCACCGCCGAGGCCGACTGCGCCAGCGCATCGGCCGAGCGCGCGTGCGCCGCGTTTTGCCCCAGCACCTCGGAGAGCTGCTCCAGCGCGCCCACGATCTGCTCGGTCGAGTCGGCCTGCAAGGCGGTGCGCTGCGACAGGTCGTTGTTGCCGCTGGCGATGTCGCCAGACGCCGCGAGGATCGAATCGGTGCCCGCCTGCACGCGCCCGACCAGCTTGCGCAGGCTCAGCGTCATGTCGCGCAACCCGGTTTGCAGCAGGCCGATTTCGTTGCGCGAGTCCACCACCACCTCTTGCGACAGATCGCCGTGTGCGATGTCCTGCGCCAAAGCGACCGAACGGCGCAGCGGCTTGGTCACCATGTGGTTGATGAACGGGTAGATCAGCAGCAGCACCGGGATGCTGGTCAGCAGCGCCAGCAGGATCGATTGCCAGCGCTGGGTGTCCATTTGCTGGTTCACTTCGGCCAGTGGCACGCGCATGCTCACCGTGCCCAGCACCGCGTTTTCGGGCACGGCGTGGCAGGTCATGCAGTTTTTGCCCAAGTAGTTGCTGGCGTTCAGGGTCGGACGAATGACGCGCAAGAACTCGCCGCGCTCGTCGCGCAGCACCTCGGCGTATTCCTGTCCGGTCTCGATCACCCACTGCTCGGCGGCGTCGGGGCGCAGGTCGGCGTCGGTGCCGGGGCCGAAAGTCGCCGCCACCCCGGGCCCGCGCACCACCCGCACGTCCTCGATGCGGCCGAGCGCGTTGAGCTGCTCAAGTAAAAGCTGGCGCTGGTCGATGGTGCCGGTCATCATCATGCTGGTCAGGCCGGCCATGGTGGCGTGGTGCAGGCTGGCGGTGAACTCCCGCGCCTGCTCGATCGCCGCCTGGCGCGCCACATGGCCCTGCCAGACGATCACCGCCGTCCAGACCAGCATCAGGGCCACGGCAATGGTGAGCAACAACTGGGCCCAGATGCGGCGGCGGGTAGGGGCGGTCATCAAATCTCCAAGGTTCGAATCCGAGCCCCATGAGTGGGCTCGGGGAGCGTATGCTAGCCAAAAGCAGCAGGTGTTTGTTTGCGCTACATCAAATAAATTTGATTGTGCACGCGCATTTTACGCATTTGATCGGTGACCCAGCGCCAATGGCCTGGCTGGTGCCGCGGCCAGCGCCAGCGCATGCCCTCAGGCCTTGCGTTCAGCCCGCAGCCACGCCGCCGCGCGCTCGCCGAGCATGATCGAAGGCGCGTTGGTGTTGCCGCCGATGAGCGTGGGCATGACCGAGGCATCGGCCACGCGCAGCCCCGCAAGGCCGTGCACGCGCAGCTGCGCATCCACCACCGCGCCCTCATCGGCCCCCATGCGGCAGGTGCCCACCGAGTGGTAGATGGTGTCGGCGCGGCGGCGCACCCACTGCTCCCACGCCGCCTGGCCCTGCAACTGCTCGTCAAACAGCGGCGTACCGCGCCACGGCTGCAGCGGGCGGCGCAGCAAAATCTCGCGCATCTGTTGCGCGCCCCGCACCAGCAGTTGCAGGTCGCGCGCATCGGACAGGTAGGCCGGGTCGATCAGCGGCGCAGCCAGCGGGTCGGCGCTGTGCAGACCCACCCGGCCGCGGGCATGGGGCCGCAGCACGCAGACGTGGCAGCTGAAGCCGTAGCCCCAGTGCAGCTTGCGCACGTGATCGTCCACGATGCCGACGCAAAAGTGCAGCTGCAGATCGGGGCGGTCCAGCTCGGGCTGCGAGCGCCAGAAGGCGCCGCCCTCGGCGCTGGGCGAACTCAGCGGCCCGCTGCCGTTGCGCCGCCACTGCCGCCAGGCCTGCCAGTGCTGCCAGGCCGGCCCCAGGCCAATGCCAAACAGATCGGTCCGGTCGCTGCGGTACGAGAGCGTCAGATCCAGGTGGTCCTGCAGGTTCTGCCCGACCCCAGGCAAACGGTGCAGCAGCGGGATGCCGTGCCGCTGCAGTTCCTCCGCCGGCCCGACGCCCGAGAGCAGCAGCAACTGCGGCGTTTGCAGGGCGCCGGCACACAAAACCACCTCGCGCCGCGCGCGCAGGCTCAGGCTGCGGCCGCGCTGGCGCGCCTGCACCCCCACGGCGCGCCGGCCCTCGAACAGCACGCGGGTGGCGTGGGTGCGGGTGAACAGCGTCAGGTTGGGGCGCTGCAGCACCGGGTGCACGAAGGCCGCCGCCGCCGAGCAGCGCTGGCCGCGCCGGGCCGCGTCGTGGAACTGCGTGACCTGAAACAAGAAGGCCCCATCCTGCCGCTCGCCGTTGTAGTCCGGGTTGGGCAGGATGCCGTGCTGCGCGCAGGCCTCGACAAAAGCCTGCGTGATCGGCCGCGGGCTGACCTGATCGGCCACGTGCAGCGGCCCGCCGATGCCGCGCCAGCCGTTGGGGCCGCGCTGGTTGTGCTCGCTGCGCATGAAAAAGGGCAGCACCTCGGCGTGCGACCAACCCGCTGCCCCGGCTGCGTCCCAGTCGTCGTAGTCGCTGCGGTGGCCGCGTGCGTACAGCATGGCGTTGATGGCCGACGAGCCGCCGAGCGCCTTGCCGCGCGGCTGGTAGCCGCAGCGCCCGAGCAAGCCCGGCTGGGGCACGGTCTCGAAAGCCCAGTTGTGGTATTTGAAGGGGCGGCCAGGCAGCATCGCCACCACTCCGGCGGGCAAGCGGATGGCCAAGTCGCGGCCCTCACCGCCGGCCTCCAGCAGCGCCACCGTCACCTCCGGGTCCTCGCTCAGGCGCGCGGCCAGCACGCAACCCGCCGAGCCGCCGCCCACAATCAGGTAGTCGAAGGCATCGCTTTGGGGAGCAGATATCATGGCCCCCATGGTAGCGCACAATCCCCCCTGACCCCAGCACCGCCCCATGCCCGACAACAGCCCCTACGACCCCGAACAAGGCGACTGGCAAACCCTCACCACCTTTGCCGTGGCCACCGAGGCGTGGCTGTTGCAAGGCCGGTTGCAGGCCTGCGGTGTGCCCACCATGGTCGCCGACGACCAGATGGCGCAGACCTACTCCCTGCTGGCGCAAGCGATTCCTGCGCGCGTCATGGTGCCGCAGCGGCGCTGGGCCGAGGCCGAGGCGATCCGCCAGGCCTGGCTGCGTGGCGACTTTGCGCTGCGCGACGACGACCCGGATGTGGGCGCCTGATCCGGGTAAATCCCTATGCACAATCGTGGTACACGCGCATAGAATCAGCTGAGACGTTGCACGCAGCATCAAGACTGCGGGCCACAAAGGGCAGAAGAGACGCATCGCACACCGCACCATTCCAAAATCCCAAGCGTGAACCTCGAATCCGGCGCATCGGCCGGTTCGCACCAGGGCGCCACCCAGAGCGCCCCCGCAGCGCAAGCACCCAGCCAGCCTCGAGCTGGCTTTTCTATTCCTCCAGCCTCAAGCTGGCTTTTTTCATTGCTCCCGCCTTATGCTGGCACAATGAGGGCCAGTGGTCGCCGGGCAGGCTGGCTGCTTGACTTGCCCTTTACACCATGGCCCAGCACATTGACGCCGAACTCGAGCGCGCACGCCTCAGCGGGCCGCTGCGCGACATCTTGATCCCGCCCTGCCCGGAACTGCTGCGGCAGTTGCAGCAAGCCATCAACGAGCCGGAACCCGATCTGGTCGCCATCGACCACATTGCCAGCGCCGACGTGGCCATGGCCGCCGCCCTGATCCGCCAGGCCAACAGCCCGCTCTACCAGCTGGTGCATCCGGTGCAGACCGTAGGCCGGGCCATGACGGTGCTGGGCCTGCAAGCCGGGGTCCGTTTGCTCAGCGGCTTTCTGCTGCGCCGCGCCTTGCCCGTGCATGCGCCGCTGCTGCAGCACTTCTGGGAAACTTCGACGCGCCGTGCCTTGGCGTGCGCACACATCGCGCGCCAGCTCTACGGCCTCGACACCGGGCTGGCCTACAGCTTTGGCCTGTTCTGCCACGTCGGGTTGCCGGTGTTGCTGCAAGGGCTCAGGGGCTATGGCAGCACCCTCACCGAAGCGCTGGCGCGCCAGGACCGCAGCTTTTGCGCCACCGAAAACGCCAACCACCGCACCGACCATGCAGTGGTCGGGGCCCTGGTGGCACGCACCTGGTTGCTGCCCAGCGAGCTGGCGCTGGCGCTGCGCCTGCACCACGACTTCACCTGCCTGAGCGATCAGCGCTTTGCCGTCACCGTGCGCCAACTGGTGGCCGTGGGACTGGTGGCCGAGCACCTGGTGCAGCAACACGAAGGGGCTGGCGTCTCCAAAGAGTGGGTCGATCACGGCCCCCAGTGCCTGCAGTTCCTGGAGCTCGGCGCGAGCGAAGTCGAGCATTGGATCGACGAACTGCACCCGGTGCTGCAGGCCGTCGATCTGCCCTGAGACGCCGCAAGGCCCAGACAAGCGCCGCCGCTGCCGTGGGCGGCGGGCTACAGCGGGTGCTCGGTGTAAAACCGCCCGCCGTGGTAGAGCAGCGGGCGCACCTCGAGGCGGTGCTGGCAACGCTCGACTTCGCCCACAAAAATCACGTGGTCGCCCTCTTCGTGGCGGCTGCGGCTGCGGCACTCGAAGCTGGCCACCACCCCGGGCAGCAAAGGCACGCCACCCACGCCTTCAGCAAACTCCAACCCGCTCCAGCGGTCCACCCCTTGGGCCGCGAAACGCAGCGCCAGATCGCGCTGCTGCGCACTGAGCACATGGATGGCGTAATGCGGCGCCTGCATGAACACCGGCAGGGCGGCGGAACGCAGCCCCAGGCTCCAGAGCACCAGCGGCGGCTGCAGCGACACCGAGTTGAACGAGTTCACCGTCAGCCCCAGCGGCTGGCCGGTGCCGCAGCGGGTGGTGACGATCGTCACGCCGGTGGCAAAACGCCCCAGCGCGGCACGGAAGGTGTTGGAATTTGGTGCTTGCATCGGTGACAGGGGCCCAAGCGGCGCGCCCCAGATCTTAAGGCGTATCCGCTTGCTGCCAGGTCGAGACCCGGTCGCGCCCCTGCGTTTTGCTTTGGTACAGTGCCCGCCCCTGCACCCCCTGCGCCGGCAGGCGCGCGCGGCGCAGCAGCCAGGGGTCGGCGCAACGCACCCGCAACCCGGCGTCAAGCCCCCTGAAACGAAAAATCCAGCTCCGGGCTTTGGCCGCTCAGCCGCAGCGCCAGCGCGCGGCCCGAACCGGGCCCGAGCGTCCACCCCAGGGTGCCGTGCCCCACGTTGAGCCACAGCCCAGGGATGCGGCTGGGGCCGATCAGCGGCACATTGCTGGGGGTGGTGGGACGCAGACCGCACCAGAACTGGGGCTGGCCCCCGTGCTCGGGTAAGCGCGTGTCGGCCACGCCGGGAAACACCGTTTCGACGCGCTGCAACAGGCGGGCGCAGCGGGCCCGGGCCAGCGGCGTATCGAGCGCACGGTCCATGCCCGCGAGCTCGAGCGTACCCGCCACCCGCAACTGGTCCCCGAGGCGCGAGACGGCGATCTTGCATTCGTCGTCGATCAGGCTGAGGCTGGGCGCGCGCTCGGGCTGCAGCAGCGCCAGCGTGGCGCTGTAGCCCTTGCACGGATAGACCGGCAACCTCAAACCCAGCGGCAGCGCCAGCGCCACCGAATCGCTGCCGCAAGCCAGCACAAAGGCGTCGGCCTGCAGCACCCGGGTCACGCCCGTGTGCTGGTGCTTGAGCACCGCGCGCTTGAGCACGCCGCCTTCGAGCGCCAGCTGTTCGATGTGCTGCTCGTACAGCAGCTGCGCCCCTGCGCCTTGGCAGCGCGCCGCCAGCGCCTGGGTGAACACCCGGGCATCGCCGTGCTCGTCGGTGGGGGTGTAGCAGCCGCCCAGCAGGCGCTCGGCAAAGGGCTGCAGCGCAGGCTCGAGCTGCAACAGCTCGTCGCGGCTGAGGGCGTGCCGCGGCACCCCGAGCGCACGCACCATGGCGCTCACCCGCTCGGCGCCCTGCAGGCTGGCGGCATCGGTGCAAAACAGCGCAATGCCGCGCTGGCTGCGCCCGTACTCGATGCCGGTGTGCGCGCAAATGTCCTGCAGCGCTTGCTGGCTGTAGCGCGCCAGCGCCACCAGTTGGCGCAGGTTGTGGGCAAAGGCGCCGTGCGTGCACTGGCGCAAAAAGCGCAACAGCCACGACCACTGGGCCCGATCCCACTGCGGTCGCCACAGCAGGGGCGCCTGGTGCTGCAGCATCCAGCCCAGCGCTTTCAGGGGAGTATCGGGGTGGGCCCAGGGCACGCTGTAGCCGACCGAGATCTGGGCCGCGTTGGCAAAGCTGGTTTCGAGCGCGGCATCGCTTTGCCGATCCACCAGCGTGACCTCGTGCCCGGCTTGCAACAAATGCCAAGCGCTGCAGGTACCGATGATGCCCGCCCCGAGGACCACGACACGCATTCAGGCTCCTTTCGTGGGCCGCTGTGAACCCGTTGACCCTTCGAGCGCTCCATTTTGCCCCATTCCCACGCCCGGCCAGCCAACGGACAGCGGCCAACCGGGCGCCGGCAGGCGCAACACCACACTAGCGGGAATCAGGGTGCGGGGCCGGGCACTCGATCAGCAGCTCGGGCAAAAACCGGGCCTGTTCGTTTTTCTCGGCGTAGCCCAGCGGGTTGGCCACCACCCGGCAGCGTCCCACCTGGTAGTCCTGGGCCCAGTGCAGGTGCCCGTGCAGCCACAGGTCGGCTTGCGCCAGCAGCTCGTCGAGGGCATTACAGAACCCGGCGGTGCCTGGGTTGATGCCGTAACGCGGGTCGTGGCTGCGCAGGCTGGGAGCAAAGTGCGTCACCACCACCGTCGGCCCGGCGTGTGGCTGCGCCAGGGTGGCGCGCAGCCAGTCCTGGCAGCGCAGCGCCTGCGCGCGCATGGCGGCGGCGTCAAAGCCCTGCCCGTGGCGCCGGGTGTGCATCTTGCGCAGGTAGTGGTTGGCGGCGCGGTAGGCGCGCTCGCGCAGCTTGTGCCGCCGCGCCAGCGGGTCGGCGGGCAGGCCGCGGCCGCTGGCGGGCAGCTCGGCCAGCGCGTCAAAATCGCTCCACAAGGTGGTGCCCACGAAGCGCACCCCTTGGTACAGCCACTGCTCGCGCTCCAGCCAGACGATGCCCAGGCGCTCGCAGCAGGCGCGCAGCGCCTCGTGGGTAGCATCGAAATCGAACCCATCGTATTCGTGGTTGCCGGGGCAAAACAGCACCGGCGTGGGCCAGCCGGCGTATTGTGGCAAGGGCGAGAAGCGGCGCAACCCCCAGTCGGGTTCGCGCATCCGGGGCGGAGCCGGGAGCGCGAGCGGCAGGGGCGGCGCGTGGGCGGCAGCCACCGAGGCCGCCGCCGCAGGCGGGGCGGGGGCAAGGGGAGCGCTTTGATAAGACCCGATGTCACCGGCCAGCACCAGCACATCGGCACCGCGGGCCGGGCGGGCTTGCCAGGCGGGCTGGACTTCGAGGTGCAGATCGCTCAGCAGCTGGATTTTCATGCGGCAAACCGATGTCGCCCGCGACCGGGGCCCTGCGGCTGCCGCCCGCACCGCAGCCAGGGCGGCATCCGCATCGGCAGGCAGCCGCTCGGGCCGTGCGGATCAGGCCAGCGCCTCGGCCTCCAGGCGCTGCTCCAGCCGCTCCTTGACCGCCCACAACTCGGGCGGCAGGCGCGGCGCCAGCTGGTCGAAGTGCTCGGCGTGGCTGGCCAACTCTTGCCGCCACTGCTGCGCATCGACGGCGCTCACGGCCTCGTACTGCTGCGCGCTGAAAGCCAGCCCGTCCCAGTTCAGGTCGGCATAGCGCGGGCTGGTGCCCAAGGCGTGCTCCTGCCCCTGGGCCTGGCCTTCGAGGCGCTGCAGCATCCAGTGCAGCACACGCATGTTGTCACCAAAGCCGGGCCAGACGAACTTGCCGTCGGCGCCTTTGCGAAACCAGTTGACACAGAAAATCGCCGGCAGCCTGGCCCCGCTGGCGCGCAGCCTGGCCCCGAGGTCGATCCAGTGCTGGAAGTAGTCGCCCATGTGGTAGCCGCAAAAAGGCAGCATGGCGAAGGGGTCGCGCCGCACCACGCCCTGGGCGCCAAAGGCGGCGGCGGTGGTCTCGGAGCCCATGGTGGCGGCCATGTACACGCCTTCGTTCCAGTCGCGCGCCTGCGTCACCAGCGGCACCGTGTCGCTGCGCCGGCCGCCAAAGATGAAGGCGTCGATCGGCACCCCGGCCGGGTCGTCCCAGGCGGCGTCGAGCGCCGGGTTGTTGGTGGCCGACACGGTGAAGCGCGCATTGGGGTGCGCCGCCTTGGCGCCGCTGGCCTGGGCCAGTTGCGGCGTCCAGTCGCGCCCCTGCCAGTCGATGGCGTGCGCCGGGGCCGGGCCCATGCCCTCCCACCAGACGTCGCCGTCGTCGGTGCGCGCGACGTTGGTGAAAATCACGTCGCGCTCGAGGCTGCGCATGCAGTTGGGGTTGGTGAGCGTGTTGGTGCCGGGGGCGACGCCAAAGTAGCCGGCCTCGGGGTTGATGGCGTACAGCCGCCCGTCGGCGCCGGGCTTGATCCAGGCGATGTCGTCGCCCACGGTGCTCACCTGCCAGCCCTCGAAGGCATTGGGCGGGATCAGCATGGCGAAGTTGGTCTTGCCGCAGGCGCTGGGGAAGGCAGCGGCGACGTGGTACTTTTTGCCCTGCGGGTTGGTCACGCCCAGAATCAGCATGTGCTCGGCCAGCCAGCCCGGGTTGCTGCCGCTGCCCAGCGCGGCGGCGCGCCCCATGGTCGAGGCGATGCGCAGCGCCAGGCACTTCTTGCCCAGCAGCGCGTTGCCGCCGTAGCCAGATCCGTAAGACCAGATTTCGCGCGTCTCCGGGTAGTGCACGATGTACTTGGTGGCTGGGTTGCAGGGCCAGACCGCATCGGCCTGCCCCGGCTGCAACGGCGCGCCGACGCTGTGCACGCAGGGCACGAACTCGCCCTCGCGGCCCAGCACCTCGTAGACCGCGCGGCCCATGCGCGTCATGTGGCGCATGTTGACGACCACGTAGGGGCTGTCGGAGAGTTCGACGCCGATGTGCGAGATCGGCGAACCCAGCGGCCCCATCGAAAAGGCGATCACGTACAGCGTGCGCCCGCGCATGCAGCCGGCAAAGAGCGGTTGCAGGGTGGCGCGCATCCGCGCCGGGGCCATCCAGTTGTTGGTCGGACCGGCGTCTTCGGGCCGTTCGGTACAGATGAAGGTGCGGTCTTCGACCCGCGCCACGTCGGAGGGGTCGGTGCGGGCGAGGTAGGAGTTGGGACGCTTGACGGGATCGAGGCGCTCGAGGGTGCCGGCCGCGACCATCTGCAGGCACAAGCGGTCGTATTCGGCCTCGGAGCCATCGCACCACTCGATGCGCTCGGGCTGGCACAGGGCGGCGATTTCGGCCACCCAGGCCCGCAGGCGGGTGTGTTGCACCCAATCGGGTGCGTTCAGGGCCAAGCCCGGTTGCGCAGGTGCGTTCATGCAATCCACTCCAAAGTCTAAAAACGGATGTGGAAAAACCCTGAGCGAGGGGCTTTCCGAATCGGTTTTTGGGCTTGGCGGGAGTGCGCCTGGACGGCGGCCTGTAAGCTGGAGATCTACTTCATGAAAAGCGCAAGCGACTGTTAAGATTTTATTACGAACCGCGGTGGTCCGTCGGGTATCCGTCAGGACTTGGGGGGCTTGGGGCTGTGGTTGCCGTGCCCTCGGACGCCCAGGACGCCATCAAGGCCGCCGCTCCAGCACGCGCAGCACTTCCTCGCCATAGGCTTGCAGTTTTTTCTGCCCCAGGCCGGGGATGCCTTGCAGGTCGGCCAAGGTGCGCGGCTGGCGCTGTGCCAGCGCCTCCAGCGTGGCGTCGTGAAAGATCACGTAGGCGGGCAGGTTGTGCTCGCGCGCCACTTCGGCGCGCCAGGCCTTGAGCGCGGCCAGCGTTTCGCGCGCCGCCAGCGGCAGCGTCTGGGCGGCGCTGCGCGCGCGCGCCGTGCTGGCCGGGGCGGTGCGGGTGTGGGTTTGCAGCTTGAGGCTCACGCTCTGCTCGCCTTTGAGCACGGCGCGCGCGCCCTCGCCCAGGCGCAGGGTGTTGAAGTGCGCGCCATCGACCCACACCGCCGCGCGCGCGATCAGCTGGCGCAGCAGGCTGCGCCATTCGCTCTCGCCCAGATCGGCCCCGATGCCAAAGGTGCTCAGGCGCTGGTGCCCGTGCTGCTGCACCTTCTCGGTGAGCTTGCCACGCAGGATGTCGATCAGGTGCCCGGCCCCGAAAGCGCCGCCGCTGGCCTGCTGCACCCTGAAGATGCACGACAGCAGCTTGCGCGCCGCCTCGCTGGCGTCCCAGGTCTGGGGCGGTGTGAGGCAGTTGTCGCAGTTGTGGCAGGGCTGGGCGCTTTGACCAAAATAGCCCAGCAAGCGCACGCGGCGGCAGTCGCTGGCCTCGGCCAGGGCCAGCAGGGCGTCGAGCTTGCCGCGCATGACCTGCTTGAACTCGTCGGCGGCCGGGCTGGCGTCGATCAGGCTGCGCTGCTGGATCACGTCTTGCAGACCATAAGCCATCCAGGCGTTGGCGGCCAGTCCGTCGCGGCCGGCGCGGCCGGTCTCTTGGTAGTAGCCCTCGATGTTCTTGGGCAAATCGAGGTGCGCGACGAAGCGCACGTCGGGCTTGTCGATGCCCATGCCAAAGGCGATGGTGGCGACCATGATCAGCCCGTCTTCGCGCAAAAAGCGGTCCTGGTGCCGCTGGCGCAGGGCCGCATCGAGCCCGGCGTGGTAGGGCAGCGCCTGCAGACCGTGCGCCGCCAGCTGCGCCGCCACGTCCTCGACCTTGCGCCGCGACTGGCAATAGACCACGCCCGCGTCGTGCTGGCGCTGGCCGTTGACCACGCTGCCGTGCTCGCGCTCGATGAAGCGCAGCAGCTGCTGCAGGCTGTCTTTTTTCTCGACGATGGTGTAGCGGATGTTGGGGCGGTCGAAGCTGCTGACGAAGGTGCGCGCCTGCTGCAAGCGCAGCTGCTCGACGATGTCGGCGCGCGTCAGGGCGTCGGCGGTGGCGGTCAGGGCGATGCGCGGCACGCCCGGAAAGCGCTCGTGCAGCGCCACCAGACCGCGGTAGTCGGGCCGGAAATCGTGCCCCCACTGGCTCACGCAGTGCGCTTCGTCGATGGCAAACAGGCTCAAGGTGCCGCGCTCGTACAGCGCCTGCAACTGCGCCATGCAGCGCGCCGTGGCCAGGCGCTCGGGGGCGGCGTAGAGCAGCGTGAGCTCGCCGGCCAGCATGCGCCGCTCGACTGCGCTGGCCTGCTGCGCGCTCAGGCTGGAGTTGAGGTAGGCCGCCTCCACCCCTGCTTCGAGCAACGCGCCCACTTGGTCGTGCATGAGCGCGATCAGCGGCGAGACCACCACCGTCAGCCCCAACCCGGCGCGCTGGCGCACGATCGCCGGCACTTGGTAGCACAGCGATTTGCCGCCGCCGGTGGGCATGAGCACCAGCGCGTCGCCGCCGTCGCTCAAATGGGCCACGATCTCGGCCTGCGCACCCCGGAAGGCGGGGTAGCCAAAGACCTCTTGCAGCACCTGCAGGCAGCGGCGCGTCGTGGCGGACGAAGAGGAAGGATCAGCGGTCGCCGGTGTCCCGTCCGCTGTCACATCTGCTCCCACGGCAGGCCGTCGAAGCGCCAGCCGTTGCGCGTGGAGCGGTGAAAGTGGGCATCCAGGTCGCCCTCGAAGCCGTGCAGCACGTGCGCCACCTCGCCAAAGCCGGCCGCCTCCAGCGCCGCCCCGGCGTCCAGCGTGCGCTTGCCGCTGCGGCAGATGAGCAACACCGGGCACTCCTTGCTGCCGGCTTCGCGCTCCACTTGCTGCACGAAGCGCTGCGCATCGGGCCGCAGGTCGGGGTACTCGTACCACGGCACCTGCACCACTCCCGGTGGGCGCCCGACGTAGAGCGACTCGATCTCCATGCGCACATCGACGAACAGCGGCTCCAGGTTGGCCGCGCGGCGCGCTTGCAGCCATTCCCAGGCTTGGCGGGGTAAGAGGTGTTGCATGGCGTTATTGTCGTTGCAGCAGCCGCGCCGCCTCGCGCGCAAAGTAGCTCAGCACGCCGTCGGCGCCGGCGCGCTTGAAGGCCAGCAGGCTCTCGAGCATCACGGCGTCGTGCGCCAGCCAGCCGTTTTGCGCCGCCGCCTTGAGCATGGCGTACTCGCCGCTCACCTGGTAGGCAAAGGTCGGGACGCGGAATTCGTCTTTCACCCGGCGCACGATGTCGAGATAGGGCATGCCGGGCTTGACCATCACCATGTCGGCCCCTTCGGCCAGGTCGAGCGCGACTTCGCGCAGCGCCTCGTCGCTGTTGCCGGGGTCCATCTGATAGACCTTCTTGTCGGCGCGCCCGAGGTTGGCGGCGCTGCCCACGGCGTCGCGAAAGGGGCCATAAAAGGCGCTGGCGTACTTGGCGCTGTAGGCCATGATGCGCGTGTGTACCAAGCCCTGCGCCTCCAGTGCCTGCCGGATGGCGCCGATGCGCCCGTCCATCATGTCGCTCGGGGCCACGATGTCGACCCCGGCCGCCGCCTGGCACAGCGCCTGCTGCACCAGCACCTGCACCGTGGCGTCGTTGACGATGTAGCCGCGGTCGTCGAGCAGGCCGTCCTGGCCGTGGCTGGTGTAGGGGTCCAGCGCCACGTCGGTGAGCAGGCCCAGCGCCGGAAAGCGCGCCTTGAGCGCCGCCACCGCGCGCGGCACCAGCCCGTCGGGGTTGCAGGCTTCGCGCCCATCCGGGGTTTTGAGCGCCGCCTCGATCACCGGAAACAGCGCCAGCGCCGGGATGCCCAGTGCGACGCACTCTGCGGCCACCGGCAGCAGCCGGTCGAGGCTCAGGCGCTCCACGCCGGGCATCGAGGCCACCGGCTCGCAGCGGTCGGCGCCGTCGAGCAGGAACACGGGGTAGATCAGGTCGTGCGCCGTCAGGCGGTGTTCGCGCACCAGGTCGCGGCTGAAAGCGTCGCGGCGCAGGCGGCGCGGCCGCGACAGGGGGTAGGGGGCAGGGGGCAGGCTCATGGACGTATTGTGGCAAACTCTGACGCCAGGGTGCGCTGGGCCCTGCGCGCCACCCCCCAAGCTTGCCCGAGACCACCCGCCCCCCGAAGCGCGTCCCCATGACCTCCACCGATTCAGACGCAGCGCCCACCCACCGCACCCCGGACGCCAGCGAGCCGCCGGCTGCGCCCGCCACCCCCGACCCGGCGTGGCGCATGGCCGAGCACTGGCCCGAGCTGAGCGCGGCCCTGAGCACCCAAGCCGCCGAAGCGGCCGATCGCGTGCTGCGCGGGCTCGAGCTGCTGCGCCAGCGCGAGCGCCTGAGTGCGGCCGAAATGCGCGTGCTGGCCACCCCGGCCTTGCGGCTGCAGCAGTGCGCCAAACAGGCGCAACAGATCTTGCGCCTGCAAAGCGGGCAGGCACGGCAGACCCACGAAAAAATCGATCTGGCGCAAGTGATCGAGGCCGCGCTGCACGATCGGCGCGATGAATGGGTGGCCCAAGGGCTGACGCTGCAGCGGCAGCTGCAGCCGGTGGAACTCTTGATCGACCCGACGCTGGGCTACAGCCTGTGCCTAGCGATGGTGGACTGGGCGCAGCGCTTTAGCGAGCACCTCGAGCTGCGCCTTGAACACGACCCGGTTCAGGCTTGCGCGCTGCTGTGGGTGCGCACGCGCGAGAGCGGCCAGGCGGTGGCCGCCGAGCGGCTGCAGCACGACGCGATCGAATGGCTGCTGCTGCGCCAGCTGGCGGCCACCGACGGCGGCATCGAGCTGCAGCGCCGCCGCACCGACGAGGGGGTCGAGCTGAGCGCGCGCTTCAGACGGCTGGCGCAGGCGGGGGCAGGCAAGGCGGCGGATCCAACCACCGTGGCCCCGGCGAGCGCGGCCCCGGCGAGCGCGGCCCAGGGCCCAGGCTCTGGGCCTCTCAGCTCTGCTGCGCCTTGACCTGCAGCCGCCAGGCGTGCAACAGCGGCTCGGTGTAGCCGCTGGGTTGGGCGCAGCCCTTGAACACCAGGTCGAGCGCGGCCTGGTAGGCGGCGCCGTCGGGGTGGGCCAGCAGGCTGCGGTAGGCCGGGTCGGCGGCGTTCTGGGCATCGACCTTGGCCGCCATGCGGGCAAAGCTGGCGCGCACCTCGGCCTCAGTGACGATGCCGTGCAACAGCCAGTTGGCCACGTGCTGGCTGCTGATGCGCAGCGTGGCGCGGTCTTCCATCAGGCCGATGTCGTTGATGTCGGGCACCTTGGAGCAGCCCACACCCTGATCGACCCAGCGCACCACGTAGCCCAGTATGCCCTGGATGTTGTTGTCCAGCTCCTGCTGGCGCTCGGCGGCGCTCCAATTCGGGCTGGTGGCCACGGGCACGGTGAGCAAGCCATCGAGCAGGGTGTCGCGCTCGGCGTCGGCGTCGGTGCGCTCGAGCTGCTGCTGCACCTGGGCCACATCGACCTGGTGGTAGTGCAGCGCGTGCAGGGTGGCGGCGGTCGGGCTGGGCACCCAGGCGGTGTTGGCGCCGGCCTTGGGGTGGGCGATCTTTTGCTCCAGCATCGCCGCCATCAGGTCCGGCATGGCCCACATGCCCTTGCCGATCTGCGCCCGCCCGCGCAGGCCCATGCCCAGCCCCACGAGCACGTTGTTGCGCTCGTAGGCGGCAATCCAGGCGCTGGATTTCATCTCGCCCTTGCGCACCATGGGGCCGGCCTGCATGGCGCTGTGCATCTCGTCGCCGGTGCGGTCCAGAAAGCCGGTGTTGATGAACGCCACGCGGCTGGCGGCGGCCGCGATGCAGGCCTTGAGGTTGACCGAGGTGCGCCGCTCCTCGTCCATGATGCCGAGCTTGACGGTGCTGTCGGGCAGGCCGAGCAGGCGCTCGACGCGGCCAAAGAGCTCGGCCGCAAAAGCCACTTCGTGCGGGCCGTGCATCTTGGGCTTGACGATGTACACGCTGCCGGTGCGGCTGTTGCGCACCGCCTCGCCACTGGGCAGACGGCCGTGGCCTTGCAGGTCGTGCAAGGCGATGGTGGTGGTGAGCACGGCGTCGAGGATGCCCTCGGGGATTTCGCGCTGCACGCCCTGGGCGTCGGTGTAGAGCACGGCCGGATTGGTCATCAGATGCCCGACGTTGCGCACGAACAGCAGCGAACGCCCGTGCAGGCGCAGCTCGCCGCTGCCGTCGGCGCGGGTGTAGCGGCGGTCGGGGTTGAGGCCGCGCGTGAGCGTGCGCCCGCCTTTGTCAAAGCGTTCGGTGAGCGTGCCTTGCAGGATGCCGAGCCAGTTGCGGTAGCCCAGGATTTTGTCCTCGGCATCGACGGCGGCCACCGAGTCCTCGAGGTCGAGGATGGTCGAGAGCGCGGCCTCGAGCACCACGTCGGCGATGCCGGCCGGGTCGATGGCGCCGATGGCGGTGCGGCGATCCAGCACGATCTCGATGTGCAGCCCATGGTGTTGCAACAGCAGGGCGCTGGGGGCCTCGGGCTGGCCGCAGTAGCCCAGCAGCTGGCCGGGGTGGCGCAGGCCGGTCTGGGCGCCGTCGTCGAGCGCCACCTGCAACTGCCCGCCTTGCACGCGGTAGCTGCGCGCGTCTTTGTGCGATTCGATCGCCAGCGGCGCCGCTTGGTCGAGGAAGTCGCGCGCGAACTCGATCACGCGCGCGCCGCGCAGCGGGTTGTAGCTGCGCCCGCGCTCGCAGCCGCCGGCCTCGGGGATGGCGTCGGTGCCGTAGAGCGCGTCGTAGAGCGAGCCCCAGCGCGCGTTGGCAGCGTTGAGCGCGTAGCGCGCGTTCAGGATCGGCACCACCAGCTGTGGCCCGGCTTGCAGGGCCAGTTCGGCGTCCACGTTGGCGGTGCTGGCGCGCACGCCCACCGGCGGCGCCACCAGGTAGCCGATGCCCTCGAGGAACTGGCGGTAGGACTGCAGGTCGGCGATGGGGCCCGGATGCGCGCGGTGCCAGCGGTCCAGCTCAGCCTGCAGGCGCTCGCGCTCGGCCAGCAGGGCGGCATTTTTGGGCGCCAGATCGGCGACGATGGCCTCGAATCCGGCCCAAAAGGCCGCCGGATCGACGCCGGTGCCGGGCAGCACCTGCTGGTTGACAAATTCGTGCAAGGCGCTGGCGACGTGCAGGCGGCCGACGGCGGTGCGGGCAGTGGACATGAGAGTACAGGCTCCTGTGAAAAATCGGGTGGTGGCCAGTGCAGCCGGAATTTTTGAGTGTAATCGCTCGCTTTGCATGGGTGAGGGCTTGGGGTAAGTCCCGATGGCTGACCAAGACCACGCCGCTAACATTGGATACCCTACCGCCTTAAGTATGAGGCGCTGGGCCGTTCACACATTCATCACCACCGAGGAGAACGCCCCATGAGCTCAAAGATTTCCAACCACCCCTCCCGCCGCCAACTGCTGCACGGCGGTGCCGCCGTCGGCCTGGCCCTGCTGGCCACGGGTTGCGCCACCCCGATCGGCAAGTCCAAGGCGCGCGTGGTGGTGGTCGGCGGCGGCTGGGGCGGCATCGGTGCGGCGCGCACGCTGGCCGAAAGCGGCCAGATCGATGTGACGCTGCTGGAACCCCACCCCAGCTTCATGTCCTGCCCGATGAGCGCACTCTACATTGCGGGCTTGAAGCCGCTGAGCTACCTCAACCACAGCTACCGCAACGTCGAGCGCATCGGGGTGCGCCGGGTGCGCGAGCGCGCCACCGCCATCGACCGCGGCGCGCGCTTCGTGCAGACCGATACCCAGCGCCTGCCCTACGACTATCTGGTGCTGGCCCCAGGCGTGGAATACATGGAAGACAGCCTGCCGGGCTTTGCCGAAGGCCGCGACCGGCTGCCGGTGGGCTTTCGGGCCTTTGAACACGAGGCCGTGCGCCTCCAGGTCGATGCCTTTCTGAACCAAGGCGGGATTTACGTCATGACGGTGCCGCGGCCGCCCTTTCGCTGTCCGCCCGCCCCCTACGAGCGCGCCTGCTTGATCGCCGAACAGATGCGCAAACGCGGCACGCGCGGCAAGATCGTCATCGTTGACGCCAACTCCGACCCGACCCCGGCCCCCACGGCGCGCCCGGTGCGCCACGCCATGGAGACGCTCTACCCCAACGAGATCGATTACCGCACCGACATCACGCCGACACGCATCGACGCCGGGCGGCGGATTCTGAGCACCCCGGAAGGCGACATCAACTACACCGCCGCCAACATCATCCCGCCCATGCGCGCCCCGGGCCTGATCCGGCAAGCGGGCCTGGGTGAGCGCTGGGCCAGCGTGCACCTGCCCAGCTTTCAGAGCACCGCCGACCCTCTGGTCTATGTCATCGGCGACGCCCAGGGCACGCTGCTGCCCAAGAGCGGGCACGTGGCTTTCGGCGCCGGGCAGCAGGTGGCCAAGCAGATTCTGGGGCTGGTCAGCGGCCGCCCCGAGCCGGCTCCAGCGGCCGGCACCACGGTGGCCCTGCCGGGTGGCATCTGCTGGGCCAAGGTGAGCGAGACCTCGGCCATCATGGTCAACGTCTCGGCCAGCATGCAGATCGGTCAGGCGGCGCGGCTGAGCTTCCAGGTCGATCCGCAGCACAACGCCGCCTCCAAACAGGGTTCGACCGTCTGGGCCGACATGATGTGGGGCAAGATGTTCGGCTGATGCACGGGTCGAGCTCGGGTGTGGGGCGGGTACCGGTCTGCGCGCTGCACCCGTTCAAAACAGGCTATGGAGCAGCAGCGCCGCCATGCCCCACATCATCAGCGCCACCAGCGCATCGAGGGCGCGCCACAGGCGCAGCGACTGCAAGCGCTGCCCCAACCAGAACGCCGCCCCTCCCAGCACCAAAAACCACAGCACCGACCCCGTGGCTGCTCCCAGGCCGAAGTCGGTGCCGGCAGCCCCCCAGGCCAGCGAGGCGGTGCCGATCAGCACCGCCGTGTCCAGCCACGCGTGCGGGTTGAGCCAGGAAAAAGCCAGGGCCGCCAGCACCGCCTGGCGGCGCGTGATCGGGGCCGCGGCGCTGGCCTGAACCGGGGCCGAGCCCGTGCCCGCGCCAGGCGCAGCCGTGGCGGCTGATGCGGCTGCGGGCGCCACGGCGCCGCGTGGGTGCCGGCAGCGCTGCCAGGCCAGCCAGCCGTAAATGAGCAAAAACACCACGCCAGCGCCCACCAGCGCCCCGTGCAGCTTGTCCGACAGGCCGCCCAACTGCGCCAGCCCCAGCACCCCAAGCGCGATCAGCACCCAATCGGCCAGCACGCACACCGCCAGCGTCAGGCCCACGTGCTGGCGCTGCAGCCCCATGCGCAGCACGTGGGCGTTCTGCGGCCCGATCGCCATGATCAGCGACAGGCTCAGCAGCAAGCCGGCAGCAAAAGCCGGAGTGGACAGGGTCAGGGTCAAGACTGCGCTCCTACAGATCGGGGGCAGCTGGCGCGCGCAGCGCCAGCTGCTTGGCCCTGCAGTGTGCCGCAAGGCGCAGCGCAATTTAGTGGATTTAAATTAAATTGATTCACTTAAATTACACTCAACGCTGCGCACCGTCTGCTGTCTGCGCCACGCCCCCACCTCCTTCGCCCCCAGCCCCACCCCCCCATGCTCGACCCACGCCAACTCCAAGCCCTGAGCGCCGTGGTGGAGCAGCGCAGCTTTGCCGCTGCGGCGCGCAGCCTGTCGCTCTCGGTGGCGGCGGTGTCGTTGCGCCTCAAGGCGCTCGAGGATGCGCTCGGCCAGCGCCTGCTGGTGCGCGGCAGGCAAGTGCGCGCCACCGCCGCTGGCCAGACCCTGCTGGCGCACGCCAAACGGGTGCAGCTGATGGAGGCCGACCTGCTGAACGCGATCGCCGGTGCGGCCCCCGAGCCGCAGCGGCGTGCGCACTGGCACAGCCTGTCGGTGGCGGTCAATGCCGACTCGGTGGCGAGCTGGTTCCTGCCCGGTGTCGCGCCCCTGTTGCTGCAGCAGCGCCTGCTGCTCGATGTCTGGATCGACGACCAGGACCACACCCACGACGCCTTGCACAGCGGTGAGGCGATCGGCTGCGTCAGCACGCTGGCGCAGGCCATGCGCGGCTGCATCGCCGAGCCGCTGGGCACCATGCGCTACCGCTGCGTGGCCACGCCCGAGGTGGCGCAGCGCAGCCGCAGCCCCGGAGGGGCGGTGTCGGTGCACCGCCTGCTGGAGTGGCCGGCCGTGATCTTCAACCGCAAGGACGCGCTGCAAGACCGCTTTCTGGCGCAGCACTTCGGTCTGCACCAGGCGCACTACCCGCGCCACTTCGCCCCGGCCATCGACGCCTTCGAGGCAGCGATCGACCTCGGCCTGGGCTGGGGCATGGTGCCCGAGCTGCACCTGCAGCGCCGCGCGGCCACGGCGGCGCCGCTGGTGGACCTGCTGCCCGGGGCCAGCGTGGCGGTGGCCCTATACTGGCACCACTGGGCGCACGAGCCGCTCAGCGCGCAGCGCCTGACCGAGGCGGTCAAGGCCGCAGCCGCGGCGGCGCTGTCCGCGCCCGGCACAGGCACCGGGGCGGCCACGCCCGACAAGCCCTAAAATCCGCCCCATGCTCAGTGTCAAATCCGAACTGCTCGCCGCCTTGGCGCTCGAGCTGGAACGCCTCGCCCCCGGTGCCGCCAGCTTGGCGCGCTTCGAATCGCCCAAGCTCGCCGCGCACGGCGACTGGGCCTGCACCGCCGCCATGCCGCTGGCCAAACAGCTCAAAACCCAGCCGCGCCAGCTGGCGCAGCAACTGGTCGCGGCCTTGCAGAGCACGGCGGCCTTTGCACGCTGGGTGCAGGCGCTCGAAATCGCCGGCCCGGGCTTCATCAACCTGCGCTTGCAGCCGGCGGCGCAGCAGCAGGTGGTGCGCGAGGTGCTGCAAGCCGGGGCGCGCTTCGGTTACCAGCCCGAGCACGGCCAGCGCGTGCTGGTCGAGTTCGTCTCGGCCAACCCGACCGGACCGCTGCACGTCGGCCATGCGCGCCAGGCGGCGCTGGGCGACGCCATCTGCAACCTGCTGCAAACCCAAGGCTGGCAGGTGCAGCGCGAGTTTTACTACAACGACGCCGGAGTGCAGATCGACACGCTGGCGCGCAGCGTGCAACTGCGCGCGCAAGGGCTGAAACCGGGCGACCCCGACTGGCCCGAGGCCGCCTACAACGGCGACTACATCGCCGACATCGCCGCCGGTTTTCTGGCGCGCCAGAGCGTGCGCGCCGACGACCGCAGCTACAGCGCCAGCGGCGACCCGGCTGACCTCGACGGCATGCGCGAATTTGCCGTGGCTTGGCTGCGCCATGAGCAAGACCTAGACTTGCAGGCGCTGGCGGTGCGCTTCGACCACTACTACCTCGAGTCCAGCCTTTACAGCAGCGGCCGCGTGGCGCAAACCGTGCAGCGCCTGGTCGAATCGGGCCACACCTACGAGCAAGACGGCGCCCTGTGGCTGCGCAGCACCACTTTTGGCGACGACAAAGACCGGGTCATGCGCAAGTCCGCCACCCTAGGCGCCGACGGCAGCCGCACCGAAGGCGGCTACACCTACTTCGTGCCCGACGTGGCCTACCACATCAGCAAGTGGGAACGCGGTTTTGCGCGCGCCATCAACATCCAGGGCAGCGACCACCACGGCACCATCGCGCGCGTGCGCGCCGGGCTGCAGGCGGCCGGGGTCGGGATCCCGGCGGGCTACCCCGACTACGTGCTGCACACCATGGTGCGCGTGCTGCGCGGCGGGCAAGAGGTCAAGATCTCCAAGCGCGCCGGCAGCTACGTGACGCTGCGCGACCTGATCGACTGGACCAGCCGCGACGCCGTGCGTTTTTTCCTGCTCTCGCGCAAGCCCGACACCGAATACACCTTCGACGTCGATCTGGCGCTGCAACAAAACAACGACAACCCGGTCTATTACGTGCAGTACGCGCACGCGCGCATCTGCTCGGTGCTGGCGGCCTGGGGCGGTGCGCCCGAGCAGCTGCAAGCGGCCGACCTGAGCCCGCTGCAAAGCCCGCAGGCGCAGGCCCTGCTGCGCCTGCTGGCGCGCTACCCCGAGACGCTGAGCAACGCCGCCGCCGATTTTGCCCCGCACGACCTGATCTTTTACCTGCGCGAACTGGCCGCCACCTACCACAGCTACTACGACGCCGAGCGGATTTTGGTCGATGACCCGCTGCTCAGGCACGCCCGGCTGGCGCTGGTGGCGGCGACCGCGCAAGTGTTGCACAATGGCTTGGCGCTGCTCGGTGTGAGCGCGCCCACGAAGATGTGAAACCCGCCGCCGCCCACCCCTCTCGCACCGCAAAACGACCGATGTACACCACGCCCCGTTTCCGCCTCCATGGCGGCACCTTGCTGGGTTTCGCTGCCGGCCTGCTGCTGGGGCTGGCGCTGGCGCTGGCGGTGGCGCTCTACGTCACGCGCTCGGCCACGCCGCTGGAGGAGCGCAACACGCAGCGGCCTGCGGGGTCTGCGGCACTGGAAGCCGAACAGAACCGCAACTGGAACCCCAACGCCGGGCTCTCGACCCGGCCTGCCGCTCCGGCTGCGCTGCCAGGCCCCGAGGCCGCCGCACCCGCCGCGGCCCCTGCCGCCGCCGGCGCCACCCCAACCGCACCCGCCGCCGACCCGCTGGCCCAGTTGATCGAGCAACGCATGGCCGCGGTGGTCAGCCCCCCGGCGGCCGCCGCAGTGGCCGGCATCAGCTACTTCGTTCAGGCCGGCGCCTTCGGCAGCGCCGAAGAGGCGCAAGCCCAGCGCGCCCGGCTCGCCATGCTGGGCCTCGATGCCAGCGTGAGCGAGCGCCAGCAAAATGGCCGCCCCCTGTTCCGGGTGCGGCTGGGCCCCTTCGCCACCCAGGCCGAAGCCGACGCCATCGGCCAGCGCCTGCAGGCGCAGAATGTGGACACGGCGCTGGTGCGCGTGGCTCGCTGAGGCCTTTGCCCACGGTTTGCAACAGTCGGTAAAAATACGGAACTTCAAGGGCGCCCACTCGACCCCAGTCAGAGCGCGACCGCGCAGCCTGCCCAACCAGACCCAGGACGCACCATGCACAGACGACTCTTCTCGCAAGCCCTGATGGGCGTGGGCGGCCTTGCCGCCGCCAGCAGCGCGCTGCCCCTGGCCGCCCAGACCGTGTCTGCACCCCATGCCGGGGCGTTGCGCGAAGGCACGCACTACCGCCGCCTGCGCCAGTCGGCCCCGGTCGAGGCCCCGGCCGGCCGCATCGAGGTGCTGGAGTTTTTCGCCTACACCTGCGTCCACTGCCACAACTTCGTCCCGGTCCTCAGGGCCTGGAAGCAGACCCTGCCCGCCGACGTGCTGGTGCGCCATGTGCCGGTGGGCTTCACGCCCGATTTCGAGCCGCTGCAGCGCCTGTACTACACCCTCGAAGCCCTGGGCCGCCTCGAGAGCCACCACGAGCGCGTGTTCCAGGCCATCCACGGCCCCCAACGCCAGCGCCTGCACAACGCCGAAGCCATCGCCCAGTGGGCGGCCAGCGCCGGCCTGGACCGGGCCCAGTTCACCCAAACCTACCACTCCTTCGCCGTGGTCGGTCGGGTGCGCCGCGCCACCCGGCTGCAGGACGCCTACCAGGTCGAAGGCACCCCGGCGCTGGGCATTGCCGGGCGCTTCTACATCCCGGGCCAGGCCCAGCGCACCGTGCAGATCGCCGACGCCCTGATCGCCCGGGTGCGGGCGGGCTAAGGGCGGGCTGGGGGCTGGGCGCGGCCCTCGGTCTGACGCCCACCACCCCAAGCCGGTCCAGGCCCTGGGTGCTGTGGTGCTGTGCGCCCACCGCCTTGGCCTGACCGCCTTGGCCTGACCGCCTTGGCCTGACCGCCTTGGCCTGACCGCCTGGGCCAGGCCGCGCTGGCATGGCTACAATGCGCAGCATGGCTTATGCAATTTCCGTGCCGCGCCTTGGCTGCGCTTCCAGTCGCCTCATGCCACTGCGCCACGTGCTGGCGCGCCTGACCTTGGGCGCTGCCTTGGCGCTGGGTCTGCCCCTCGGCTTGCACGCGCAACCGGCACCACCGGCACAGCCCATGCTGATCGAGGCCGATGCCCTGACCCACGACCAAGCCGGCCTGGTCAGCGTGTTCAGCGGCAACGTGGTGATCACCCAAGGCACGCTGCTGCTGCGCGGGCAGCGCGCCGAGCTGCGCCAGGACGCCCAAGGCAACCAGTCCGGGGTGCTGCAGGGCGCCGCCGGCCAGCGCGCGTTCTTTCGTCAACAGCGCCCGGGCCTGAATGAGCTGATCGAGGGCGAGGCGCTGCGCATCGAGTACGACAGCGCCACCGGCGTGCTGCGCCTGATCGACCAGGCGGTGCTGCGCCGCCTGCGCGCCGGCGCGCTGAGCGACCAGGCCAGCGGCAGCCTGATCGTCATCAACCGCCAAACCGAGCGCTTCTCGGTCGAGGGCGGCGCGGCGGCGCGCACCCCCGACAACCCCCTGGGGCGCGTGCGCGCCGTGATCACGCCCCGGCCCGATGCACCCGCACCCGGCGCCGCTCCAGCCACCCCACCCAGCGCACCCACCCCCCCCCTGCAACCCAGTCCACGACTGGAGCCGCGCCGGTGAAGCCGGCGCCAGCGCGCAGCAGCCTGGAGGTGCGCGGGCTGCAAAAGAGCTACGGCCGCCGCCAGGTCGTCAAGGACGTGTCGCTGCGCGTGGCCAGTGGCGAGGTGGTGGGCCTGCTGGGCCCCAACGGCGCCGGCAAGACGACCTCGTTCTACCTCATCGTCGGGCTGATCCGGCCCGATGCCGGCACCATCTTTCTGGACGGACAGGCCATCCACGGCCTGCCCATCCACCGCCGCGCCCAGCTGGGCCTGGGCTACCTGCCCCAGGAGGCCTCGATTTTTCGCAAGCTCACGGTGGCCGAGAACGTGCGCGCGGTGCTCGAATTGCAGCGCGACGCCGACGGCCGGCCGCTGTCGCCGCCGCGCCTCGAGCAGCGCCTCGAGGCCCTGCTCGACGAACTGCACGTGGGCCACTTGCGCGACGCCCCCGCGCCGGCGCTGTCGGGTGGCGAGCGCCGCCGGGTCGAGATCGCCCGCGCCCTGGCCACCGAGCCGCGCTTCATCCTGCTCGACGAGCCCTTTGCCGGCATCGACCCGATCGCCGTGATCGAGATCCAGCGCATCATCGGCTACCTGAAAGAGCGCGGCATCGGCGTGCTGATCACCGACCACAACGTGCGCGAGACGCTGGGCATCTGCGACCACGCCTGCATCATCAGCGACGGCCGCGTGCTGGCCCAAGGCACCCCGGCCGAGATCGTGGCCAACCCCGAGGTGCGCCGGGTGTATCTGGGCGAGCATTTCCGCCTTTGAGCACGCTGCCGCCATGAAGCAAGGACTGTCGCTGCGCCTGACCCAGAGCCTGGCGCTCACGCCGCAGCTGCAGCAATCGATCCGCCTGCTGCAGCTGAGCACGCTGGAGCTGGAGCAGGAACTGGGGCAGATGCTCGACGACAACCCCTTTCTGGAGCGCGACAACGCCGACGACACGCCCAGCGACAGCACCGATGGCGGCCTCGGCGCCGCCTCCGAAGCCAGCGCGCTCGCGCCGCCCGAGCCACCTTGGGCGGCCGCCGGCCCCGAGGCGCAGGCCGGCATCGATGCGGCCTCGGGCAGCGAGGTTTCGGCCTACGAGGTTGCGGCCAGCGAAATGCCGGCGCTCGACACCGCCTTCGAAGCCGCCTGGGATGGCGAGGCAGCGGCGCTGGGAATGGGCGCGCAAGCCGAGGCCGGCGAACCAGGCGAGCTGGGAGCGCAGGGCGAAGGCCTCGATTGGGGCGAACCGGGCGCGCTGCGCAACGGCGCCGCGCCCGACGCCGACGACGGTTCGGGCCCCGATTGGGCGCGCGCGCCCGAGTCGCTGGCGCAGCACCTGCACCAGCAAGCCGGGGCGCTGCGGCTCGAGCCCAGCGTGGCGCTGGCGCTGCACGCGCTGATCGAATCGCTCGACGACAACGGCTACCTGGCCGATGGGCTCGATGAATTGGCTGCGGCGCTGTGCGCCCAGGAGCGCGCCTTTGAGGCGATCAAGGCCAGCGAATCCCTCATTGCAAGCGCACCCGCCACCAGCAACCGCGCTGGGCCGCCCGACCCACCAGCGCCAGACCCGCGGCTCACACACTGGCTGCACGCGCTGCAGCAGGCCCTCGAGCATCTGCAGCAAATGGAGCCCACCGGTGTGGGCGCGCGCCACTTGGCCGAGTGCTTGCAGCTGCAGATACTGGAGCTGCGCAACAGCCCCGAGAGCCGCACCGCGCTGGCCATCTGCCAGCAGCCGCTCGATCTGCTGGCGCGGCGCGACAGCCGCCGCCTGGCGCAGCTGTGCCGCTGCAGCGAAGCGCTGGTGCGCGCCGCCTTTGGCCTCATCGCCCGCCTCGAACCCAAGCCCGGCCGTCGCTTTGCCGTGCTCGAGCCGCACCAGCTGCGCCCCGACGTGATCGTGACGGTGCAAGGCAGCGGCTTCAAGGTCGCGCTCAACCCCGAGGTGCTGCCGCGGCTGCGCCTGCAAGACGCCTACGCGCTGGCCCTGCGCCAAGGCCGGGGCGGCGAGGCCCACGCCGGCCTGCAGCAGCGGCTGCAAGAGGCGCGCTGGTTCATCAAAAACGTGCAGCAGCGCTTCGACACCATCTTGCGCGTGGCCACGGCCATCGTCGAACGCCAACACCAGTTTTTCCGCCACGGCGACTTGGCCATGCGGCCGCTGGTGCTGCGCGAAATCGCTGACGAGGTCGGGCTGCACGAATCCACCATCAGCCGCGTGACCAGCGCCAAGTTCATGGCCACGCCGCAAGGCACCTTCGAGTTCAAGTACTTTTTCGGCTCCGCGCTGGCCACCGAGGCCGGCGCCCACACCTCCAGCACCGCAGTGCGCGCCCTGATTCAGCAGCTCATCGCCGCCGAAAACCCCCAGCAGCCCTTGAGCGACAACCAGATCGCCGACCTGCTCAAGGCCCAGGGCATCGCCTGCGCGCGCCGCACCGTGGCCAAATACCGCGAGGCGCTGCGCATCGCCCCCACCCATCTGCGCCGCGCGCTCTGAACGGCCCCAGCCCACCATGCACAACCTGACCCTGTTCCTGCCCTGCCCCGCCGGGGTGGAAGACTTCCTGCTGGCCGAAGTGCAAGCCATCTGCCCGGCGGCGGCCGCCAGCGCGCAGCGCCAGCGCGGCGGCGTCGAGCTCACGGGCACTTGGGACGACATGCTGCGGCTCAACCTGCACAGCCGGCTGGCCCAGCGCGTGCTGGTGCGGCTGGCGCTGCAACCTTGCCCGCACGAAGACGCGCTCTACCAAGCCGCCCACCAGGTGCTGTGGGAGCTGTGGTTCACGCCCGCGCAGACCTTCAAGGTCGAGCTCACGGCCCACCAGTGCCCGTTCCAGAGCCTGAACTTTGCCGCCCTGCGCATCAAAGACGCGGTCTGCGACCGCATGCGCGAGCGCTTTGGCCAGCGCCCCAGCGTCGATACCGTGCAACCCCAGGTGCGCCTGCACGCCCACCTAGGCCCCGATCAGGTCTGGCTCTACATCGATACCTCGGGCGAGCCGCTGTTCAAGCGCGGCTGGCGCAGCGACACGGGCGATGCGCCGCTCAAAGAAACGCTGGCCGCCGCGATGATCGCCGCCAGCGGCTGGACTGGCCTGGACGCCCAAGGTCAGCCGCAGCCGCTCTACGACCCCTGCTGCGGCAGCGGCACGGTGGCCATCGAAGCCGCGCAGCGCGCCTTGCAGATCGCGCCGGGCAAACTGCGCCGCTTTGGTTTCGAGCGCCTGCTGCCACACCGGCCCGAGCGCTGGCAGGCGCTGCGCCAGCAAGCCGAGGCTGCCGAGCTGCCCTTGCCCGGTGGCCAGCCCTTGGTGTTTGGCTCCGACGTGTCTTTTCGCATGGTTGACTTTGCGCGCCGCAACGCCGAGCGCGCCGGCGTGGCGCACGCCATCGAGTGGCGCGGCGGCGACGCCCTCGAGCGCCTGCCGCCTTGCCCCACACCCGGGGTGATGCTGCTCAACCCGCCCTACGGCGAGCGCCTCGCTGCCGCCGGGGTGGCCGGGCAGCCGGCGCAGGAGCGGGCGCGGGCGCAACCGGGCTCAGCCCCAAGCGCAGCCCTGGGTGCAGGCCGCGAAAGCGCGCGCCACGCCGATGGCCAAGAGAATGCCGATTTTTTCGCGCAACTGGCCAGCCACTGGAAAAAGCACTACGCCGGCTGGACCGCCTGGCTGCTCACCCCCGACCCGCAACTGCCGGCACAGATGCGGCTCAAAGCCTCGCGCCGGGTGCCGCTGTGGAACGGCCCGATCGAGTGCCGCCTGTTTCGTTTCGACCTCGTGGCGGGCAGCGCACGCACGCCCCGCACCGGCACCCGCCCCGAAGGCCAGCCTCCTCGATAGCGCATACATATTTCCGCAATAGGGGATTTTTGTCAGCCCGAGTTGATGCTTGTGCTGAACTTGGTTTATACTTTCCTCGGGCCGATTAATCCCGGCCCCCCGCTTTTCCTCCCTGAGCGGGTGCCTTTGTGTGTGACAGCAAAAAGGCTTTCAAACCTGGCTCCTTTAGAGCCAGGTTTTTTTTCGTGCGCCCGGCACGGGCGCACTCTTGTGGGTGCAAGTCCCAGACAGGGCTGGGCCTCAGTCAAAAATATCGCTGAGCCACGATTTTTTCTTTTTCTGCTTGTTTCCAGCCGCAAAGCCGCCCGGCAGGCCGCCACCGAGTCCACCCAGCCCAGCCAAGCCGCCGAGTTTGGCGCCCAACCCCCCCGGCGCTGCGCCGCCGCTGCGCTGGCGAAAATCCGAATCTTGGAAATCGGGCTGGCGCAGCGGGGTGTCGTGATGCCGTGCGCGCGAGGGCGACGGGCTCAGGCTGCGCTCGATCAGCTTGTCGAGCTCGCCACGGTCCAGCCAGACGCCGCGGCATTGCGGGCAGTAGTCGATCTCCACACCCTGGCGATCGCTCATCAGCAGTTCCACATCCACACAGTTGGGGCATTTCATGCAAGGCTCCTCGGGGCCAGTTGAAGGGAGCTTGCAGTCTAGGGCCTTTGGGGCGCGCAATAAAGCAGAATATCGGGCAATCTTGCATCGAACCAAGCTGAACATGAGCCTCACCTACAGCTACCGCCACCTGTACTACTTCTGGATCGTGGCCCAGGAAGGCGGCATGTCCAAGGCCGCCGCGCGGCTCGACATGGCGGTGCAGACCGTAAGTGCCCAGGTGCGCGAGCTGGAAAAGGCGCTGGGTTGCCAGTTGCTCAAACCGGTCGGGCGCGGCGTGGCCCTGACCGAGGCCGGGGTGCTGGCGGCGCGCCAAGCGCAGCAGATTTTCGAGCTCGGCGAGGCCCTGCCCACGCTGCTGCGCCAATCCGCGCTGGCGCCCAGGGTGCGGCTGGCGGTGGGCATGGCCGACGGCCTGCCCAAGCTCGAGGTGCTGCGCCTGCTGCGCCCGGTGCTCGATGTGCCCGACCTGCACCTGATCTGCCACGACGGCGAGATCGACGATTTGCTGGCCGAACTGGCCACGCACCGGCTCGACGTGGTCTTGACCGACCACCCGGTGAGCAGCCGCGCGCACCTCAAGGTGCACCACCACCGCCTGGCCAGCAGCGCCTACGGCTGGTTTGCCGCGCCGCCGTGGCTGCAGGCGGCCCAGCGCCCGTTCCCGGCGGCGCTGCAGGGTGTGCCGCTGCTGCTGCCCACGCGCCACGCCAGCGTGCGCGCGCAGCTCGACCAGTGGCTGGCGCGCCATGGCCTGACGCCGCGCATCGCCGGCGAGTTTGAAGACAGCGCGCTGCTCGAAACCTTTGGCGGCCAAGGCATGGGGGTGTTCCCGGCCGCGCTGGCGCTGGCCGACACGCTGCAACAGCGCCACGGCGCGCTGCTGCTGGGGGTGTGCGAAGGCGTCGCGGCCCCGTGCTACGCGCTCAGCTTGGAGCGCCGGGTGGCGCACCCGCTGCTGCGCCGCCTGCTCGAACCCGGCGCTTGAGCGCCGCACCTGGCGGCTCGGGCGCTGCGCCGGCCGGCTCACGCACCGCTCCGGCCCACATCAGGCCAGTCAGGCCGGTTGCGGCTGCAAAAACACGCGCGCCTTCTTGGGCGAGAGCAGCACCCGGTCGCCCTCTTTGAGCCCCAGCGCTTGCAGGCGCTCGGCCGGGATCTGGGCTTCGATCAGCGGGTCGTGGCCGTCGGGCGCTTCGGCGTCCAGCGGCCAGAGCTCGAGCCGGGCGATGGGCCCGACCACCAGCGCGCGCTGCAGTTCGGCCGCGATGCCCACCGCCCCCGGGCGCCAGCGCTCGACTTCGAGGTCGTGCGGGCGCACGTAGGCAAAGGCTTTTGCGTCGCGCGCCTGCGCGTGCTCGGGGGTGTCGATGGCCACGCCTTCGAGGTGCAACTGGCCCTCGTGGGCGCGGCCGTGAAACAGGTTCACGTCGCCCAAAAAGCCATAGACGAAGGGGCTGGCCGGGTGCTCCCACACCTGCTGCGGCGTGCCCACCTGCTCGACGCGGCCTTGGTTCATGAGCACCACGCGATCGGCCACCTCCAGCGCCTCTTCTTGGTCGTGGGTGACGAAGACGCTGGTCACGTGCAGCTCGTCGTGTAGGCGCCGCAGCCAGCGCCGCAGCTCCTTGCGCACCTTGGCATCGAGCGCGCCAAAGGGCTCGTCGAGCAGCAGCACCTTGGGCTGCACCGCCAGCGCGCGCGCCAAGGCGATGCGCTGGCGCTGCCCGCCCGAGAGCTGCGAGGGGTAGCGCTCGGCCAGCCAGTCGAGCTGCACCAGGCTGAGCAGCTCGTGCACGCGCTCTTTGATCTGGGCCTCGCTCGGGCGCAGCGCACGCGGCTTGACGCGCAGGCCAAAGGCCACGTTCTCAAACACCGTCATGTGGCGAAACAGCGCGTAGTGCTGGAACACGAAGCCCACGTTGCGCTCGCGCGCATGGGTGTCGGTGGCGTCGGCGCCGGCAAACAGCACGCTGCCCTGGTCGGGCGACTCCAGCCCGGCGATGATGCGCAGCAGCGTGGTTTTGCCGCAGCCCGAGGGGCCCAGCAGCGCCAGCAATTCGCCCGAATCGATGTCGAGGTTGACGTCGCGCAGCGCCGTAAAGCTGCCAAACTGCTTGCTGATCTGGCGGATGGCTATGCTCATGATGCGTGGGTCCTTGGGGTGTAGACAGGGGGGCTGGATGGGCGCTCGGGCGCCAGCTCGGCCAGGGTTTGCAGTTCGCGTTCCATGCGCCATTCGGCCACGGTCTTGATCACCAGCGTCACCAGCGCCAGCAGCGCCAGCAGCGAGGCCACGGCAAAAGCGGCCACCGACTGGTATTCGTTGTACAGCACCTCCACGTGCAAGGGCATGGTATTGGTCAGGCCGCGGATGTGGCCCGAGACCACCGAGACCGCGCCAAACTCGCCCATGGCGCGCGCGTTGCACAGAATCACGCCGTAGATCAGTCCCCACTTGATGTTGGGCAAGGTCACGCGCCAGAAGGTCTGCCAACCGCTCGCGCCCAGCACCAACGCTGCCTGTTCTTCCTCGGTGCCCTGGGCCTGCATGAGCGGAATCAGCTCGCGCGCAATGAACGGGAAGGTGATGAACAACGTGGCCAGCACGATGCCGGGCACGGCAAAGATGATCTGGATGCCGCGCTCATCCAGCCACGGCCCAAACCAGCCCTGGGCGCCAAACACCAGC
The DNA here is from genome assembly GCA_041694945.1 of Pseudomonadota bacterium. Lineage (GTDB taxonomy): Bacteria > Pseudomonadota > Gammaproteobacteria > Burkholderiales > Burkholderiaceae_C > Serpentinimonas. The sequence goes on along the minus strand of JBGFRU010000004.1, from coordinate 7,793 downwards.
ACATAGATCAGCCCCGCCACCACCGGCGAGACCGAAAACGGCAGGTCGATGAGCGTGGTCAGGAACGATTTGCCCCAGAACTCGAACTTGGCCACCGCCCACGCGGCGGCAACGCCAAACACCAGGCTCAACGGCACGGTGATCGCCGCCACCAGCAGCGTGAGCCGGATCGCGGCCCAGGCGTAGGGGTCGCGCAGCGCCTCGAAGTAGGCGCCCACGCCCATACGCAGCGCCTCGGTGAACACCGCCAGCAGCGGCAGCACCAGAAACAGCAGCATAAAGCCCAGCGCCAGGCCGATCAGGCACCAGCGCAGCCACGGCGATTCGCCGCGTTGCAAAGCGCGCCGGCCGTTCATGCGCCGTCTCCGGCGCGGCGGCGCTGCCACGCTTGCAAGCTGTTGATGGCCAGCAGCATGATGAACGAGAACAGCAGCATCACGCTGGCCACCGCCGTCGCACCCAAGTAATCAAAGGCCTCGAGGCGCCCGATGATCACCAGCGGCGCAATCTCGGACACCATCGGGATGTTGCCGGCGATAAAGATCACCGAGCCAAACTCGCCCACGCCGCGCGCAAAAGCCATGGCAAAGCCGGTGAGCAGCGCCGGCAAGATGGTGGGGAAAATCACGCGCCAAAAAATCTGCCAGCGCGTCGCCCCCAGGCACTGCGCGGCCTCTTCGAGCTCTTTTTCGGCCTCTTGCAGCACCGGTTGCACCGTGCGCACCACAAAGGGCAGGCCGACGAAGATGAGCGCGATCACCACCCCGGTGGGGTTGAAGGCCAGTTGGATGCCGTAGGGCTCAAAGAATTGGCCGATCCAGCCGTTGCCGGCCAAAATCGCCGTGAGCGCAATGCCGGCCACCGCCGTCGGCAGGGCAAAGGGCAGATCGACCAGCGCATCCACCAGCTTTTTGCCCGGAAAGCTGTAGCGCACCAGCACCCAAGCCACCAGCAAGCCCATCACCGCGTTGACCAAGGCCGCCAAAAAAGCCGCGCCAAACGAGAGCCGAAACGATGCCAGCACGCGCGGCGTGGTGACCGCGTCCCAGAAGTCGGCCCAGCTCATGCTCAAGGTCTTGAGGATCAGCGCCGCCAGCGGGATGAGCACGATCAGGCTCAGGTAAAACACGGTGTAGCCCAGCGCCAGATGAAAACCTGGCAACACCCGGCGCTGGGCGCGGCGTGGTGGCGCCGCCTCGGGCGCGGGCAAGTCGATGGCTGCGGTCGTCATTTAGCGCCTTTGAGCAAAAATCTGGTCAAACTGGCCGCCGTCGGCAAAGTGCTGCCGCTGCGCCTCGCCCCACGAGCCAAAGTACTGCCCGACCTCGAACAGCCGGATCGGGCGCAGGTGCTGGCTGTGGCGCCGCAGCACCTCGGGGTTGCGCGGCCTGAAGTGGTTGCTGGCGGCAATCTCTTGGCCGGCGTCGCTGTAGAGGAACTCCAGATAGGCTTGCGCCAGCGCCCGGCTGCCGCGCTGGTTCACGGTGCGCTCGACCATCGCCACCGGGTTTTCGGTCAGCAAACTGGTGCTCGGGTGCACCACATCGACCCGGCCGACGCCAAACTCGCTCTCGACCGAGATCACCTCGGACTCGAAGGTCACCAGCACGTCGCCGATGTTGCGCTGCAAAAACACGCCCGTGGCGTCGCGCCCGCCGCGCGCCAGCACCGGCACGTTTTGGTACAGCTGGCGCACAAAGGCGGCGGCGTCGGCGTCGCTGCCACCCTGGCTGCGCACGAAGCCCCAGGCGGCCAAATACGCCATACGGCCATTGCCGCCGGTTTTGGGGTTCACCACCACCACCTGCACCCCAGGGCGGATCAGGTCGCGCCAGTCGCGGATCTGCTTGGGGTTGCCGCGGCGCACCAAAAACAGCATGGTCGAGGTGGTGGGGGCGGCGTTGTGCGGCAGGCGCTGGCGCCAGTCGCGCGCCACCACGCCGCGCTCGGCCAAAAAGTCGATGTCGGTCACGGTGTTCATGGTCACCACGTCGGCATCGAGCCCGTCGGCCACGGCGCGCGCCTGGGCACTGGAGCCGGCGTGCGACATGTTCACGCGCAGCGTCTGGCCCGTGCGCTGCTGCTGCTGGGCGATGAAGGCGGCGTTGATCTCGCGAAAATACTCGCGCGAGACGTCGAACGAGACGTTGAGCAGGGTGTCCACCGGGTTGGCGTGGGCGCTGACGAGCGCAGCGGGCCCGAGGGCGGCGGCACCGAACAGGTGCAACAGATGGCGGCGGGTGGTCATGGGGCAAATCTCCATCGAGGGTGGGCAGAGGGCGCAGTGTGCCAGCGGCGCTTCAGATTGCAAACGACTTTGTTTTTGTTTTGTTATGCAGCTGGTGCATTAGGCGAGCCGGCGGCGGCTTTAGCGCAGGGTGAAAATCTGGTCGAACACGCCACCGTCGGCAAAGTGCTCGCGCGTGGCCGCTGCCCAGCCGCCAAAGGCTTCGTCGATGGAGAACAGCGGTATGCGGGGCAAACGGCTGGCGTGGCGTGCCAGCGCCGCCGCCGAGCGCGGGCGGTAGAAATGGCGCCCGATCAGGTCTTGCGCTTCTTCGCTGTAGAGGTGCTCCAGGTAGGCCTGGGCCACGGCGCGGCTGCCTTTGCGATCGACGTTGCGATCGACCAGCGTCACCGGCGGCTCGGCCAGAATGCTGATGCTGGGATAGACGAAATCCACGCGCTGGCCAAACTCTTTTTCCAGCAGATGGGCCTCGTTCTCCCAAGCCAGCAACACGTCGCCCTGGTTGCGCTGGGCAAAGCTGGTGGCCGAGCCGCGCGCGCCCACGTCGAGCACGGGCACGTTGCGGTACAGGCGCGCCACAAACTCGCGCGCGCCGGCGGCGCTGCCGCTATGGCGCCGGGCAAACTCCCACGCCGCAAGGTAGTTCCAGCGCGCGCCGCCCGAGCTTTTGGGGTTGGGCGTGATCACGCGCACGTCGCTCCGGACCAGGTCGCCCCAGTCGCGGATGTTTTTCGGGTTGCCGCTGCGCACCACAAAAATAATGGTCGAGGTGTAGGGCGTGCTGTTGTGCGGCAGGCGCCGCTGCCAGTCGCGCGGCACCCAGTTGCCGTTGGCGTGCAGGGCGTCGATGTCGGCCGCCAGCGCCAGGGTGGCCACGTCGGCGTCGAGGCCGTCGATGATGGCGCGCGCCTGCCGCCCCGAGCCGCCGTGCGACTGCTGGAAGCGCAACTCCTGCCCGGTGCGCTCGCGCCAGCGCTGCGCAAACAGCGGGTTGTAGTCGGCGTAAAGCTCGCGCGTCGGGTCGTACGAGACGTTGAGCAGCGTCAGCGGCGCGGCGGGGGCGGCGCGGGTGGAGGCGTGGGCAAGGCTGAAAGCGGCAGGGCCGAGGGCGCTGGCGCCCAGCAGGTGCAACAGGTGGCGGCGGTTGGGCATGGTTTTCTCGTGCAGATGAGCGTGGGGAGCCCGATCATGCGAGAAATTCTTGCAAACTCAAACGAATAAAAACCGATTACTTTATGATAATAGCATCTAATGATTGGCTCGGCGCTGATCCCGATCTGTGTGCGCAAAGCACCGCATACTTTATGTGCAAGCAGATGGGCGCACAGGGCGTTCAGGGCCCACACTCACGCCAACCGCAACCCTCCAGCCGCGCGGCCCTTGCCGGCGCGCGCCGGCGGTTTGCACAGGCCGCAGACGTAGTAGCGCGTGTTCTCGTAGGGGTCGGTGACGAAGTGTCCGCCACAGCTGGTGCAGCGGGTACGCACCAGCATGTTGGCGGCCATGAACTTGCTCAGGCGCCAGGCGCGGGTGATGCTCAGCAGCGGCTCGATGCCGCAGATCTGCATCTGCTCGGCGTAAAGCTGGTAGGCCTTCATCACCACCTCGATCGAATCGAGGGCCACCGTTTTGTCGAGGTAGCCGGCGATGTTGGCGTAGAGCGAGGCGTGGATGTTGGGCTGCCAGCTCAGAAACCAGTCGGTGGAAAAGGGCAATTGGCCCTTGCTGGGCGATTTGCCCGCCACCTCTTTGTACAGGCGCAGCAACTTTTCGTACGACAGGTCGGTCTCGCTCTCGAGCACCTGCAAGCGCGCCCCCAGATGGATCAGCGCCACGGCGCGTTCGATGTCTTTGCTTTCGCTGACTAGGCTTTTGGTGGCGGTGCTCATGGTGCTGCTCCTAATGGCTGTGTGATGCGCTGGGGGGGCCCGGATTCAGGCGTTGGCCAGCCGGCCGGCCATGAGGATGCTGGCGTGCAGCTGCTGCGTGGTGTCGTTGCCGCCGCGCTGCGGGCTGTGGCGGCTGGTGAGCAGGCTCCAGACCATGTTCTCGTCGGCGCGCATGCGGCACAGCAAGGTGTTGCTGCTGGCGAGCTTGAGCACCTGCGCCGGCGAGAGCGCCGCGATCAGCTCGGCCGACTCCTCGCTCACGCCCAAGCGGTACACGGCAGCCGCCAGATCGTGGCGGATCAGCTGCTGCGCCAGCATCAGGTAGGTGAAGTTGATTTCGCGGATTTGCTCCAGCAGCGGATCGGGGGCGGCGGCTGGGGCGGCAGCAGCGGCTGGGACGGTGATGGCGGTGGTGGCGGTAGCGGTGGCATTCATTTTCACTCTCCAGTTTGAGCCTCAATTCGTCTGCCGTAATCACGGCGCCAAAACGTTGAAGCGTTGAAATGGATTGTGAAAGCCGCCCAGTTCTTCTTGAATCAGAAGTCGGCTGTTGCGTGCGTCGGGGTTTGTGCCGGGCCTTGTAGGGGGTTTGCTGACACGGCGCAGAGGGGGCATGGCACTAGGAACGCCGCCCTAGGCCTGATCCGCCTCGGGCGCGGCGCGCTGCAGCCGGGTGCTGCGCCAATACACGTCGTCGCCGCCGTCGGCGCGGTTGAGCACGCGCGCCAGCACGAACAGCAGGTCGCTCAGGCGGTTCAGGTACTGGCGCGGGGCCTCGTGCAGGGCTTCTTCGTTGCCCAGCGCCACCAGCTGGCGCTCGGCGCGCCGCGCCACCGTGCGGCAGACATGCGCCTGCGCGGCGGCGCGGTTGCCCGCCGGCAAGATGAACTCCTGCAGCGGCGGCAGCTGGGCGTTGTGGTGCGCCAGCGCCTCGTCGAGCTCCAGCACGGCGGCGCTGCCGAGCAGCTCGTAGCCGGGAATGCTGAGCTCGCCGCCGAGGTTGAAGAGCTGGTGCTGGATCGAATCGAGCAGCGTGCGCACCTCGGGCGGCAGCGCCTCGCACAGCAGCAGCCCGAGCTGCGAGTTGAGCTCATCGACCTCGCCCATGGCGTGGATGCGCAGGCTGCTCTTGCTCACGCGCTGGTTGTTGCCCAGCCCGGTGGTGCCGGCGTCGCCAGTGCGGGTGGCGATCTGGCTCAGGCGATTACCCATGTTGGCGCTCCTGTCATAAAAGCCCATTGTGTGGCATTAGAATTTGGATTATGCTAAAAAGTTGTGCTTCAAGCAGCGCGTGGGTGTACTGTCAAGAGGCACCCCCATGACCACGAGCCAAGCCCAGCCGTCCAACCCGATGCCGCAGCGCGCCTCACCGGCGTTTTTGGCAGCATTGCGCCAGCGCTTCGGTGACCAATGCAGCACCGCGCTGGCGGTGTGCGAGCAGCACGGGCGCGACGAATCGGCCTACATCGACGTGCCGCCCCCGGCGGCGGTGGTCTATGCCGAATCGAGCGCCGACGTCTGCGCTGCGGTGCAGTTGTGCGCCGCGCACCAGGTGCCGCTCATCCCCTACGGCGCCGGCTCCTCGCTCGAGGGCCAGTTGCTGGCGCTGCACGGCGGCATCAGCCTCGATCTGAGCCGCATGAACCGCGTGCTCGCCATCTACCCCGACGACCTGTGCGCCACCGTGCAGCCGGGCGTGACCCGGATGCAGCTCAACGCCGCTCTGCGCGACCAGGGGTTGTTCTTCCCCATCGACCCCGGTGCCGACGCCAGCTTGGGCGGCATGGCCGCCACCCGCGCCAGCGGCACCAACGCGGTGCGCTACGGCACCATGCGCGACAACGTGCTGGCGCTCGAGGTGGTGGGCGCCAGCGGCGTGCCGGCGCGCACCGGCACGCGGGCGCGCAAATCCAGCGCCGGCTACGACCTCACGCGCCTGTACGTGGGCAGCGAGGGCACGCTGGGCGTGATCACCGAGCTCACGTTGCGGCTGTACCCGCTGCCCGAAGCGGTGGCGGCGGCGGTGTGCTCCTTTGCCACGCTCGAAGCGGCGGTGCGCAGCACCATCGCCATCATCCAGATGGGCATACCGATCGCGCGCTGCGAACTGCTCGACGCCGCCACCGTGCGCGCCGTCAACGCCTACGCCGGGCTGGGCTTGCGCGCCGAAGCGCTGCTGCTGATGGAGTTTCACGGCTCGCCCGCCGGCGTGCGCGAGCAGACCGAGCTGGTGCAAGCCATCTGCGCCGAGCACCAAGGCAGCGCCTTTGACTGGGCCGACACGCCCGAGCAGCGCAGCCGCCTGTGGCAAGCGCGCCACCACGCCTACTTTGCCGCCTTGCAGACGCGGCCCGGCTGCCGCGCCATCACCACCGACGCCTGCGTGCCCATCAGCCGCTTGGCCGACTGCCTGCTCGCGTCGGTGGCCGACGCCGAGGCCAGCGGCCTGCCCTATTTTCTGGTCGGCCACGTCGGCGACGGCAACTTCCACTTCGGCTACCTGATCGACCCGCACAGCGCCGCCGAGCGCGCGCAGGCCGAGGCGCTGAACCAGCGCTTGGTGGCGCGCGCGCTGGCGCTGGGCGGCACCTGCAGCGGCGAACACGGCGTGGGGCTGCACAAGATCGAATTTTTGCAGCAGGAGGCCGGCCCCGAGGGCATTGCGCTCATGCGCGCGCTCAAGCAGGCGCTCGACCCGCAAGGCATCTTCAACCCAGGCAAGGTTTTGCTATGAACCCTGCCACAGCCCCAGCGCAGCCGGCAAAACCGAAGCACCCGGCCGGCCGGCAGCCCAACGTACACACCGGCCTGCCGTGGCTGGCAATCGCGCTCATCAGCGCCCTGATCGTGGCCGCCACAGTGGCGGCGGGCTGGTACGCTTGGCGCCAAACCCAGCAACGCTTCGCAGCCGAAATGCACGCCAGCGCCTTTGCCCAGACGCAGCGCTTGGCCGACTGGCACCAAGAGCGCTTGGCGGTAGCGGGGCGGCTGCAGCACCGCAATAGCTTGGAGCAACTCTGGGTGCGCTTCCTGACCCAGCCTGCAGGCGAGCGGCTGGTGCTGCTGGATCGGTTCATGGTCAGCTATGCCGATGCGCCCTCCATTACCCGCATCGAGCTGTTTGACGCAGGGCTCAGATCCCTTTGGGATTCAGCGCTCCAACCGTCTAGCGAGCACCCAGTGCTCTATCAGGGTTTGCAGACGCTGCTGGCACAGCGCCGCGCCGGCGTGATCGGGCCTTGGCGCGATGCGCAGGGCCGGGTGCGGCTGGCCTATGTCGGCCTGCTCGCCCCCCCGGGCCAGCCACCCGCGCTGGTGGCGCTGCACGTCGATCCGCCACCCTACTTCCACGCCGCGCTGCTGCAGTGGCCGCTGCCCTACACCAGGGGCAGCGCGCGCCTGTTCACGCTGCGCGACGGCGCTGTGCAGTTCTGGAGTGAGCTGCCCACCTCTGCACCGCCGCGCTCGGGCTTGGTGCCCGAGCACGGTTTTGCCCAACGTCTGCTGCGCGGCGAGATCAAAGCCGGGCAACTGGTCTCAGTTATCCATTCCGCGAACGCGGCACCCGCGACGCATGAAACCGGTGTGTAATTGAGGGGCGGCGTCCGGCACAGAGGTCGGTTCGTACTTGGTGCTTCGAGCTCGTTTCTCAGTTG
>JBGFRU010000002.1:0-55840 GCA_041694945.1 Pseudomonadota bacterium | reverse complement strand
CTGAGAAACGAGCTCGAAGCACCAAGTACGAACCGACCTCTGTGCCGGACGCCGCCCCTCAATTACACACCGGTTTCATGCGTCGCGGGTGCCGCGTTCGCGGAATGGATAACTGAGAAGATGGAGCCATGACCACGCCAGACAAGTCGGCACCGTGTCCGCTGGACCATGTCAACCGGCAGTTTCAGGCCAGCCGACCCAATGAGCTGTGGGTGTCAGACTTCACCTATGTCTCCACCTGGCAGGGCTGGTTGTACGTGGCGTTTGTCATCGATGTCTACGCCCGGCGCATCGTGGGCTGGCGGGTCAGCCGCAGCATGCAGACGGACTTCGTGCTGGACGCGCTTGAACCGGCGCTGTATGACCGCCAGCCGGCAGCCCATGCTTTGACGCATCATTGCGACAGGGGCAGTCAATACGTCAGCATTCGCTACACCGAACGCTTGGACCAGGCGGGCATACAGCCCTCGGTTTGATTCACCGCCGGGGACCCTGGAAGACCAAGGAATCCGTGGAGCTGGCCACCCTGCAATGGGTGCACTGGTTCAACCTCGTCCGACTGCTCACGCCAATTGGGGGCATCCCTCCGGCAGAAGCTGAGGCAAACTACTGGGGGCAACTCGCCAACAGCAACACCTCTGAAGAGGTGTCAACTTAAACCAATCGGCCTCCTCGATTCCCGGTGCGGTTCACCGGCGCTACAGTATGCGCGGTGGCTGAGCCGCTGGCACTGGCGACCAAGCCCGCGACCCAATCGGCGGTACCGGCCGACAGCGTCCAGCCCAAGTGGCCGTGTCCGGTGTTGTAGTAAACGTTGGGTTTTTTGCCTCGGCCCACGCGCGGCATCATGTCGGGCATCATCGGGCGCAAACCGGCCCACGGCACCACTTGGCGCGTGTTCACGCCCGGGAAGCACTGGTTCACCCAATCGATCAGGGGCTTGATGCGGTCCGCCCGTATGTCTTTGTTGGCGCCGTTGAATTCGGCGGTGCCCGCGACGCGAAAGCGGTCTGGGCCCAGGCGGCTGGTCACCAGTTTGGTTTCGTCGTCCAGCAAGCTCACCCACGGGGCCGCTTGCTGGCTGGCTTCGTCTGGCAGCTGCACGGTGATGGAATAGCCTTTGACCGGGTAGATGTTGACGCGGTCACCCAGTTGGGCGGCCAAGTCGCGGCTGGTGATGCCGGCGCACACCACAAGGCCGTCGAAGCGGTGGGTGGTTTCCCCGGCAGCGTCTTGGGCTGTGACCCAAGCGCTTTGGCCGTCGCTGCGCAGGCGGCGCACTGGCTGCCCGTAGCGGATCGCTGCGCCCAAGCGCTCGGCCGCAGCGGCCAAGCCCACGGTGTATTTGTGGATGTCGCCGGTGGAATCGCTTTCGGTGTAGTAGCCGCCGTAGTACTGGCCAGCCAGCGTGGGTTCGATGGCGCGGATTTCTGCCGGCGTGACGGCCCGGCGCTGCAAACCGCCCGCGGCCAGCAGCTGGCTCACGCGGCCGGCGTGCTCAAAGCCGTTTTGGTCGCGGTATATGTGCAAAATGCCGCGCTTTTCGCTGTTGAAATCTAGCCCTTCGGCGTCGGCCCAAGCAAAAAAGTGCTCGCGCGCGGCAATGGCCAGCTTGGCGGTTGCGGTGGTGTTGCGCTCATAGTGCGGGATGTTGGCCATGAACTCCAGAAACCACGACAGCTTGTGCCAGCTCGGCTTGGGGTTGACCAGCAGCGGTGCATCGCTTTTGAGCATCCACTTGAAGCCCTTGAGAATGGTGGACCAGTGCGTCCACACCTCGGCGTTGGATGCCGACAACTGCCCGCCGTTGGCAAACGAGGTTTCCATGGCCGCGTAGCGGTTTTGCTCGAATAGGGTGACGCTCAAGCCGCGCTTGGCCAAGGCGTAGGCCGTGGTGACGCCGGTGATGCCTCCGCCAACGACTGCGATCGATTTCATGAGTGGGCTCCAAAGTGTCAGAAAGGGCAGGCACACTCCGCTCTGTGCGGAATGCGCGCCCCCTCTGTTTGGAACCTGAGAGATTCATGACCCGTGGCTTTGGGTCACTTGCTCCTGCGGTGGGTCGGGCGATGAGGCCGACCACTCTTCAGAGATTTGCATGGCAAGCGCCGGTCCTTTGGCCTGAGAGTTTCCGGGGCGGTTGCTCCTTCGGCGCCCACCTCAATGAAGGGCGGATCTCTCCCGACGCTTGTGCAGGTAGTGATACCGTAGATGTTACTGCAATACCGGGGTTTGTGGCTTAACTGCAGAAAAATGCAGGGGCAAGCCCCAGCCCCACCGCCTACAACCCGAGCTGATCGAGCGCCGCCGCGAGTTGCGCCACGCTGCGCTCGGGCTGCGCCAGTTTGTCGAGGCCAAACAGGCCAATGCGAAAGGTGCGCCAGTCGGCCGGTTCGTCGCACATCAGCGGCACACCGGCGGCGCTCTGGATGCCGACGGCGCGAAACTTTTGCCCGTTGTGCAGCAGCGGGTCGCTGGTGTGGCTCACCACCACGCCGGGCGCCTGGTAGCCGGCTGTGGCGACGCTGCGCAGGCCGCGCGACTCGAACAGGGCGCGCACTTGCCGACCGAGCAGGTTTTGCTGCGCACGCGCGCGCTCGAAGCCAAAAGCCTGGGTTTCGAACATGACCTCGCGCAGCCGCACCAGCGCGTCGGTGGGCATGGTGCTGTGGTAGGTGTGGCCGCCGGCTTCGTAAGCCTGCATGACTTGCAGCCATTTTTTCAGGTCGCAGGCAAAGCTGCTGCTGCGCGTGCCCTCGATGGCGGCGCTGGCGCGTTCGCCCAACACCACCATGGCGCAGGCGGGCGAGCCGCTCCAGCCTTTTTGCGGCGCGCTGATGAGCACATCGACGGCGCAGGCCTGCATGTCGACCCACAGCGCCCCCGAGGCGATGCAGTCGAGCACGAACAGGCCATCGACGGCGCGCACCGCTTCGCCGACGGCGCGCAGGTAGTCGTCGGGCAACAGCAGGCCGGCGGCGGTTTCCACGTGCGGGGCAAAGACCACGGCCGGGCGCTCGCGCGCAATGGTGGCCAGCACCTCGTCGAGCGGACACGGCTGCCAAGGTGCCTGCGGTTCATCGGCGCAGGGGCGGGCTTTGAGCACCAGTTCCTGCGCCGGGATGGCGCCCATCTCGAAAATCTGCGACCAGCGGTAGCTGAACCAGCCGTTGCGCAGCACCAGCACCTTGCGCCCACCGGCAAACTGGCGCGCCACCGCTTCCATGCCAAAGGTGCCGCTGCCCGGCACCAGCGCGGTGGCGTGGCCGTTATAGACCTGTTTGAGCAGGGCCGAGATATCGACCATCACGCGCTGGAAGCGCTGCGACATGTGATTCAGGGCGCGGTCGGTATAGACGACCGAGAACTCGAGCAGGCCGTCGGGGTCGATTTGGGGCAGCAAAGCGGGCATTGGGGCTCCTGTCCTGAAAAAGGGGGTGCGTTTGGAGCTTAGCACGTGGTGCCGGGCTGCCGTGCAAGGGCCTACGCGGCTGCGGTGGAATGCCCGGGCGCCGGCACGCCGAAACGCTGCTGCAACGGCGGCAGGTTGAACTGCTCCAGCACCTGCAGCAGGCGCTGGCGCGCCTGGGCGCGTGGCGGCCGACTTTGCGCGCCAAAATCAGTTCGTTTTTCAGTGAATGCTCCCAGCCCACCAGTTCGGTCACCGTGACCTGGTAGCCATGGGCCTCGAGCTGCAGGCAGCGCAGCACGTTGGTCAGGTGGCTGCCAAACTCGCGCGTGTGCAGCGCGTGACGCCAGAGTTCGCTCAACGGCGCGCGCGGCTGGGGCGCAGCCGCCGACAGGCCCTTGTGCTGGCGCAAGGCGGCGGCCACTTCGGCCTGGCAGCACGGCACCAGCACCAGGTGTTGCGCCCGGTGCGCCAGCGCAAAGGCGATGGCGTCGTCGGTGGCGGTGTCGCAGGCGTGCAAGGCGGTGACCACATCGACCACCGGCGCCAGCTCGGCCTGCAGCGCCTGCTGCACCGTGGCGGCGACAAAGCCCATGCGCGCAAAGCCCAGCCGCTGCGCCAGCGCCTGCGCGCTGTGCACCAGTTCGACGCGCGCCTCGACGCCGATCACCCGGCCTTGGCTGCGCGCCTTGAAAAAACGGTCGTAGAGCAGAAAACCCAAATAGGATTTGCCGCAACCGTGATCGACCAGCGTCACGTCGCCGCGCCGCTGCAGCACGTCGAGCAGCAGCGGCTCGATAAAGTGCAGCAGATGCTGCACCTGCTTGAGCTTGCGCCGGCTGTCCTGGTTCAGGCGGCCGTCGCGCGTCAGGATGTGCAGGTGCTGCAGCAGCTCGATCGACTGCCCGCTCAGCAGCGGGTCGGGGGGGTGGGACGGGCTCATAAGCCCAGCGATTGTGCCAGCGCGTCCATGCGCTGGGTCACCGCAGGGCTCATGTGGATGCTGCGGCCCCATTCGCGCGTGGTTTCGCCGGGCCATTTGTGGGTCGCATCCAGCCCCATCTTGCTGCCCAGGCCGCTGACGGGCGAGGCAAAGTCGAGGTAGTCGATCGGGGTTTGTTCCACCAGCATGCAGTCGCGCGCCGGGTCCATGCGGGTGGTGATGGCCCAGACCACCTCGCGCCAGTCGCGCACGTCGATGTCGTCATCGACGACGACGATGAACTTGGTGTACATGAACTGGCGCAAATGGCTCCAGATGCCCATCATCACCCGCCGCGCGTGGCCGGCATAGGCCTTGCGGATGCTGACCAGCGCCAGGCGGTAGCTGCAGCCCTCGGGCGGGAGGTAAAAATCCACCACCTCGGGCAGGGCGCGTTGCAGCAGCGGGATGAAGAGTTCGTTGAGCGCCTGCCCGAGCACGGCCGGCTCGTCGGGCGGCTTGCCGGTGTAGGTCGAGTGGTAGATCGGCGCCGTGCGCTGGGTCAGGCGCTGCACCGTGAACACCGGGAACTCGGCGCGTTCGTTGTAGTAGCCGGTGTGGTCGCCATAGGGGCCTTCGAGCGCGTGCTGCCAGCCGCTGGGGTGCAGGGGATCGGGCAGGATATGCCCTTCGAGCACGATTTCGGCTTGGGCCGGCACCTGCAGCGGCACGCCGATGGCGGACGCGACTTCGGTGCGGGCGCCACGCAGCAGGCCGGCAAATTGGTATTCCGAGAGCGCGTCGGGCACCGGTGTCACGGCACCGAGCAGGGTCGCCGGGTCGGCACCGATGGCCACGGCCAGGGGGAAGGGCTGGCCCGGATGCAGGCGGCAGTGGTCGCGAAAATCGAGCGCGCCGCCACGGTGCGCCAGCCAGCGCATGATGAGCTGGTTGCGCCCGAGCAGCTGCTGGCGGTAGATGCCCAGGTTCTGGCGCGGCTTGTGCGGCCCGCGCGTGATCACCAGGCCCCAGGTCAGCAGCGGGGCCACGTCGTCGGGCCAGCAGTGCTGTATGGGCAACTGCCGCAGATCGACGTCGAAGCCCTCGAACTGCACCTGCTGGCACGGCGGGCGCGGCAGCACTTGGGGCCGCATGCGCCAGAGCGCGCGCGCCATGGCCGCCAGTTGGGGGGCGTCGCGCAGACCGCGCGGGGCCTCGGGCTCTTTGAGCTGGGCCAGGAGCTGGCCAAACTGGCGCAGCCCCGCCACCGATTCCAGGCCGCAGGCGCGCGCCACCCGCGCCGGGGTGCCAAACAGGTTGGCCAGCACCGGCATGGCGTAGCCGCTCGGGTGTTCAAACAGCAGCGCCGGGCCGCCGGCGCGCAACACCCGGTCGCACAGCGCCGTCATTTCGAGCTGGGGCGAGACCGGCGCGGCGATGCGGCGCAACTCGCCCGCCGCTTCGAGCTGGCCCATGAAGTCGCGCAGGTCGCGGTAGGGCATGGTGTGTTCAGGTGGCGGCGTGGCCAGCGGCCGCGCCGCCGAGCCCGACCCAGCGTTGGGCGCGTGGGTGCGCCAGCCCGAGCAAGTCGAGCACGCGCATCAGGCTGGCGTCCACCAGATCGTCGATGGTGCGCGGGTGCTGATAAAAAGCCGGCATGGGCGGGCAGATGATGCCGCCCATCTCGGTCACCTGGAGCATGTGGCGCAGGTGGCCCAGGTGCAGTGGCGCTTCGCGCGGCAGCAGGATCAGGCGCCGGCGCTCTTTGAGCATGACGTCGGCGGCGCGCACGATCAGGTTGTCGGCCAGGCTGAGGGCGATCGCTGCCAGGCTGCGCATCGAGCACGGGGCCACCACCATGCCGTGGCAGCGAAACGAGCCGCTGGCGGGCGCGGCCCCGATAGCGGCCACCGGGTGCAGTTGCGCCACCGCTGCGTGCACATCGTCTGGCCCCAGGTCCAGCTCATGCCGCAGGGTCAGCCAGCCGGCATCAGAGACCAGCGCATGAACCTCGAGCGCGGGCAGTTCGCGCAGCAGTTGCAGCAGCCGCCAGCCGTAAATGGCACCGCTGGCCCCGGTGATGGCCACCAGCAGGCGCTGCACGCCGGGCCGGGCCTCAGGCTGCATGGGGCTGCAGGTGTTCCAAGCCGCGCCGCACCCGGTACAGCACGGCTTCGGCCTGCTCGGGGTCGAAGTCTTCGTGGCGGCGTTTGCGCACGCCGTAAATCTGCAACTGGTGGTGTTGCGTCGGCTCGATGCCGTGGCGGCGCAGGCAGTGCGCGGCGCAGGCCAGCGGGCAGCCGTCGAGCACGACGATCGGGCGCGGCGTGTGGGCGAGCTTGAGCAGCGACGGCACGTCGCCACCGACACCGGCAATGCACGACATTTCGGCCACGCCGCTGCGATCGAGCCGCAGGGCCACGTGGTTGGCCAGTTGCGCCGCGCTCGAGCAACCCGAGCAGGCGTAGATCAAGGGCTTGGGTTTGGAGTGGGGTGCCATCATCGGGCCTGTTCGTGGGCGGGGGTGCGGGCGGGGGTGCGCGGCGGCAGCGGGGCTGGAGCGCAGCAGGCATCGAGGCGCTGGCGCAGCCGCTGCAGCAGCGCCGGGGGGGTCCAGTCTGCGGGCCCGAACAGTGGCCAGTCGAGCGCATCGAGCGCGTTCTTGACCACCAGCCCGAGTTCGGTGTCGCCCTGCAACGACAGGCGGCGGTTGAAAAACAGCGTGTCCGGGTCGTCCAGGCGTTGGGCCAGGCGCAGCAGGTCGCAGGCCTCGGCGCTCAGGGTCAGGTCGGGCTCGGGCTGCGGCGCACAGGGCAGAAACAGGCTGCGCTGCCAAGCGAAGTCGAAGCGCAGACCGGCGTCGCGCACCTGGATGCAAAAACGCTTGCCCTGCATGCGCGCGGCGACGTCGGGCGGCAACTGACGCGCCAGCACCGCGTTCAGACCCAGCACCAGCAGCAGCGAGCCGGGGTAGCGCGGCAGCCGGGACAGGACGGCCGCCAAAGTGGCCGGAACGCGCGGGCGCGCAGCAGGTGCCAGGCTGGGGTTCATGGGCAGTCGTTGATCCGTTGAGGCAGGGCAAAAGGGCCACGAAGTGGCAGCCGCTGCCAGCGAGCACCCACAGGTGTCAGATGCTGTGCAAGCGTTCGGCCCAGGCACATGAGATCAGCTCCGGGCCCAAGGGGCGGTGGCGACACGCGCCAACCCGGGCTGGCCATGCCAGTAGCCATTGCAGTCGGCGCTGGGCAGCAGCTCGAGCAGGGCGCTGCGCGCCGCGGCTGCATCCAGCTGGCCGCTGCGCACGGCGTGGTACAGGTCGATCACGTCGGCCGTGTGCAGCGCCTGCGGCACGATGCGCGCCACTTCCACGCCCAGCGCCACCAGATCGGCCCAGCAGTCGATCAGGCTGTGCACTTGCGCCGACTGGGTTTGCAGGCCGTTGAGCACCAAAAACTCGCTTTGCTCGCGCGTGCGCAGCAGCAGGCCCTCGGGGTGTTCGAGGCAGCGAAACTGGCAATCGTCTTTGGGCAGGCGGTGGTGCCGGGCGGTGAAGCAGCGCGCCGAAAAGGCCAGCGGCAGGCGGCCGTGCACCAGCACCTCGGTCTGCAGCGCCGCCGGGCGGCGCGCTTGCAGCAGCGCCAAATCCTCGCGCCGCAGTTCGAGCGCCGCCACCCAGCGCTTGGCGCCTAGGGCGGCGATCCACTCCAGCGCCGGGCCGTTGTAGAGGTTGAGGTGCGGCCCAGCGACGAAAGGCAGCCCAGCAGCCGACAGCACGCCGACCGCGCCCATGTCGTTGGCCTCGACCTCGAACTCGCCATTGGCCACCACGCGCTGCATGGCGCTGACTTCGGAGCCCGATTCGAGCAGCACCTGGGTGGACAGCAGCACCGTCTTGCCGCTCGAGCGCAGCAGCCGCGCGAGCTCGATCCAGTCGCTCAAACGCAGCTCGTGGCGGCGCGAGCACACGGTCTCGCCCAGATAGACCAGATCGACGGGCGTGGCGGCGATGGCGGCGTAGAAATCAAACACCTGCGCGCGCGGCCAGTAGTAGGGCAGGGGTGCCAGCGCCAGCGCTGGGGCGGTGGCCGCAACGGTGTTCGGGGCCAAGGCGGTGGCGCTCATTTCCAGGCCCTCTGATAAGCACCCAAGGTGTGTTGCTGGCCTTCGGCCACGGCGTCGAGCGCGGCCAGCCACTCGCCCCGCGGGCGGTAATGCTGCGGCTGGGCCTTGCAGGCGTCGATGGCGGCGCGCCAGACTTGGGTCACCTGCGCCACGTAGGCCGGGCTGCGCTGGCGGCCCTCGATCTTGATGGCGCGCACCCCCATCTGCAGCAGTTGCGGCAGCAGGCTCAGGGTGTTGAGGCTGGTGGGCTCTTCGATGGCGTAGTCGTGGGCGCGCTCGGCGACGTCGAAGCGGCCCTTGCACAGGGTCGGGTAGCCGGCGTTTTCGTCTGGGGCATAGCGGTCGATCAGCACCCCGCCCAGGCGCGCTTCCAGGCCAGAGGGCGTTTCGTGCCAGCGCACCGCCTTGGCCGGCGAGCACACGCCGTGGGTGTTGGGCGACTCGCCGGTGACAAAGGACGACAGCGCGCAGCGGCCCTCGACCATCACGCACAGGCTGCCAAAACCGAAGACCTCGATCTCGACCGGGGTCTTTTGCACCACTTGGCGCACCTGTTCGAGCGCCAGCACGCGCGGCAGCACGGCGCGCACGATGCCAAACTGGCGCTGGTAAAAGTTGATGGCCTCGAAGTTGGTGGCCGAGCCCTGCACCGACAAGTGCAGGCGCAGCCCCGGGTGGCGCTGGCAGGCGTAGCGCAGCAGCCCCGGGTCGGCGAGGATGACGGCATCGACCCCCAGCGTGACGGCCTGATCCAGCGCCTGCTGCCAGCGCTCGGGCTGCGCCGCCTGCGCGTAGGTGTTGATGGCCAGGTACACTTGGCAGCCGCGCGCGTGCGCGTAGGCCAAGCCGCTGGTCAAGGCCGGCGGGTCGAAGTTCAGGCCGGCGAAGTTGCGCGCATTGGTGGCGTCGCGCAGCCCCAGATAGACCGCGTTGGCACCGTGGTCCACGGCTTGCTTGAGCGCGGCCAAGCTACCGGCAGGGCAGATCAAATCCATGCCAGCCACTATACCCCCAGCGCAGGCTGCACAGCGGGGGTAGTAGTGCCTCAGGACGATAGGCCTAGGGGATGATGCCGCTACCGTGGCCCCAAGCGCAGGGCATCGACGGCAGCGCGCACCACGGCCTGGACGTTGCCGTTGGCGCCAAAGCTGCGCCGCAGATAGGTGGCGTGGTTGCCGTCGCGGCCGGCTACGCGCTCGATCTCGTCCAAGCCGGCTTGCGACTCCAGCGCTTGGGCATGCGGGGCCAGCCGGCGCAGCGTGGCCAAGATGTCTTCCCGGATGCTGATGGGCTCGCGCGTCTTGGGGTGCACCAGCAAACCGTCGAGCCCAAAGCGGCAGGCCTGAAAACGGTTGTAGGTGTAAACCAAGTAATCGTCTTCGGCTGGCGGCTCCTCGAGCCGATGCAAGAGGTGGCGGCACAGGGTTTGCAAATAGGCCGCCAAGGCGGCGGCGCGCTCGACCGTCAGCGGCGTGTCGCAGACGCGCAACTCGATGGTGCCGTATTCGGGCTTGGGCCGGATGTCCCAGTAAAAATCTTTCATCGAGCGCACCACGCCGGTCGATTCCATTTTGCTGAAATAGCCTTCGCTGAACTCGTCCCAGCGCAGCACGAAAGGGGCGCGGCCGCTGAGCGGGAAGGCAAAGACCGAGTTCAGGCGCGCCGAATCGAACAAGGTGTCCACCCCTTGCGAGTAGGGCGATGAGGCCGACAAAGCGATGAAATGCGGCACAAAGCGGTTGAGCGAGTGCAGCAAAAACAAAGCCTCGTCGGCCGACTCGCAGCCGATGTGGACGTGCTGACCAAAAATCGTGAATTGCTTGGCCAGATAGCCGTACAGGTTGGAGAGCTGCGCGAAGCGCGGGCGCGCAAAGATGCGCTGCTCGAACCAGCGCTGAAACGGGTGGGTGCCGCCGCCTGCGATTTCAAGGTTGAGCCGGTCGCAGCCCTGCACCAGCGCATCGCGCATGGCGTGCAGTTGCGTCAGCAAGCCGGCGTGGCCGGTGTGGATGCCGGTGGCCACTTCGATCATGCTCTGCGTCATCTCGGGCGTGACCGTGCCCGGGAAGGGCTTGCGTGCGAGCAGCTCGAGCAGGTCGTCGGCGCTGCTCGAGAGGTCGTGGTCGTAGGTGTTGACGAGCTGCAGCTCGAGCTCGACGCCCATGGTCAGGGCGTTGCTGGATTTGAAGGCTTCGAGTCCCATGGTCAGCCTCGGGGTGGGGTTGCAGGGTGATCGGTCGCTGCGGTCACGTGGGTCTCGCGGGCGGCTTTCAGGCAGAGCTGGGTCACCCAGGGCCCAAACAGGCCCAGGAGCACCATCAGCGCCGCCATGGCGGCAAAGGCGCTCTGGGCGGGCTCGAAGCCGTACAGGCGCGTCTGTTCGAGCAGCAGCACGAAAAAGGCCGACAGCGGCACGAGCGCCAAGCCGCTGAGCAGCCCTTTGCGCAGGGTGATGCCGCTGATGCGGGCCACGGCCAGGCTGCAGGCGGTTTTGCTCAACAAACGCAGGCCCAGCAGGACCAAGGCGATCCAGATCGATGACCAGACGTCGGCCCAGACGATCAGCGAACCCACATAGACGAACAAAAACACGCCCAGCAACTCACCGATGGAGCCAAAGCCGCGCTGCGCGTTGGTGAGCTGAATGCGGCGCTCGCGCGCCACGATGCCAAACACCAGCGCCGCCAGCAGCGGCGACAGCATCAGCGCGTAGGCGGCCGTGGTCAGCAGCAACACGGCGAGCGCAAACACCACCGACAGGCTCTGGCTGTGAGCGGCCACGCGGCGCAGCAGCCAAGGAATGGCCACACCGATGGCGGCTCCAAGGGCGACCGATACCGCCAGCGCATAGACGCTGCCGATGGCGGCGGCCTGCCAGTCGCCCACGGCGCGCACGTGCCACAGGCCCACCACCAGCTTGACCAGCAACACCGCCACCAGGCAATTGATGGCGCACCAGTGCATGATGCGTTCGGTCACTTGGCCGGCGGCGCGGCTTTCGTGGGCCACGCGCAGCAACACCGCCGGCGAGGTCGAAACCGCCAGCGCCGCCAGAATCAGCCGCACCTCGAGGCTGAGCGCGAACCAGCCGGTGGCCCAGAACACCACGGCAAAAGTCAGGGCCGACTCGCCCAAACCCAGCAACAGCACCCAAGGGTTGTGGCGCAGCCAGCGCAGGTTGATGCGGTAGCCGAGCTCGAACAGGATCAGCGCCAAGACCAGGTTGGCCAGAAACGCCAGACCGGTGACGGCGGCGGTCAGGCCGTGCAGGTTCAGCCAGCCGCCCAGCAGGCCGACGGCAAAGTAGGTGCTCACGCGCGGCACGCGCCAGAGCGTGTGCAGGCGTTCGCCGGCCAGCCAGGCCAGCAGCAAGGCCAGCGGCCAACCCATGGCCTGTACGAAGAAGGGCAGTTCTTGTAGCTGGATCAAAGTCATGCTCCTTGCTGTCAGGCAATAGGTGGTGAGCGATCGCCGGGCGGTGCGGCGCCAGCGGGCTTAAGTCTGCTGGCGTCGCGCCGACACGGCATCGGCCAGCCGTTGCAGCAGGCCGACGGTGTCGTCCCAGCCGATGCAGGCGTCGGTGATGCTCTGACCGTAGGCGAGCTTGCCGACTTCGTCCTGGCCGGGCGTGAACTTCTGCGCCCCGGCGCACAGGTGGCTTTCGACCATCACGCCCATGAGGTTGCGCGATCCGGCAGCGATCTGCTGCCCGATGTCGGCGGCCACTTCGAGCTGGCGCTGGTGCTGTTTGCTGCTGTTGGCGTGGCTGCAGTCTATCATCAGACGCGGCGTGAGTTTGGCGGCGGCCAATTCGGCGCAGGCGGTGGCCACGCTGGCGGCGTCGTAGTTGGGCGCCTTGCCACCGCGCAAAATCAGGTGGCAGTCGGGGTTGCCCTTGGTCTGCACGATCGCCACCTGGCCGTTTTTGTGCACCGACAGGAAGTGGTGCCCGCGCGCCGCGGCCAGAATGGCGTCGCTGGCGATGCGGATGTTGCCGTCGGTGCCGTTCTTGAAGCCGATGGGCGCGCTCAGACCCGAGGCCAGCTCGCGGTGCACCTGGCTTTCGGTGGTGCGGGCACCGATCGCGCCCCAGCTGATGAGGTCGCCGATGTACTGCGGGCTGATGACGTCGAGGAACTCGCTGCCGGCGGGCAGGCCGAGGCGGTTGATGTCGATCAGCAGCTGGCGCGCGATGCGCAGGCCTTCGTCGATGCGAAAGCTGCCGTCCAGGTAGGGGTCGTTGATCAGGCCTTTCCAGCCGACGGTGGTGCGCGGTTTTTCGAAATACACGCGCATCACGATCTCGAGTTGCTCGCGGTGCCGCTCACGCAGCGGCTGCAGGCGCCGGGCGTAGTCGAGCGCGGCGGCGGGGTCGTGGATCGAGCACGGGCCGACCACCACCAGCAGCCGCTCGTCCTGCCCTTGCACGATGCGGTGGATGTTGCGCCGCGTCTGGCCGATGAGTTGCTCGACCGCGGTGCCACGGATGGGGAAGAAGCGGATCAGGTGTTCGGGCGGCGGCAGCACGGTGATGTCCTCGATGCGTTGGTCGTCGGTCAGGCTGGTGCGATCGATCGGGTGCGTGTGCCAGTAGTCGGCGGGGGCGGTGCTCATGGTCATACTCCTTGAACGGGTGGGGTGGATGCGAAAGGGAGGTGTTGCTTGGGGACGAGGGCAAAAAAAAACCGCCGGAGGGTTTCCGACGGTTTTTTGGGCGCCTGCGGCCGGTTTCATGGGGCCGCACTCATCGCTCTCTGCCGTCGGTGACGCGTGAGAACCAAAAGCTGGCAAAATAAAAGCGGGCTGCTTGCATGGGCGACAATGTAGCACATTTGCAGTGCCCCAGCCTGCTGCCTTCGTATCCCCCCGCGCGCTCCCCCGGTGCTGCCTGCGCGGACCCTTACACGGGCCGGCAAAGCGGGTAGAGTGCCCACCCTGATGAGACCCAGCCCCCCAGCCACCGCCGCCGCGTCCACCGACAGCCCCAGCCCCAGCCCCAGCGATGACGCAGCCCCCGTCGCGGCTGGCGTGACAACGCCTGCCCCCGCAGCCCACGCCAACTGGTCGGCCCTGCGGCGCCTGCTGCCCTACCTGTGGCAGTACCGCTGGCGGGTGGCAGCGGCGCTGGCCTTCATGGTGGCGGCCAAACTGGCCACGGTCTCGGTGCCGCTGCTGCTCAAAGAGCTGGTGGACACCTTGGCCCCGCCCGGTGGGCCAAACCGGCTCGGGCTGCCCGAGGCCGGGGTGGCGCTGGTGGTGCTGCCGCTGGGGCTGCTGCTGGCCTACGGGGCGCTGCGCTTTTGTACCTCGCTCTTTACCGAGCTGCGCGAACTGGTTTTTGCCAAGGCCACCGAGGGCGCCACCCGCGCCATCGCCTTGCAGGTGTTTGGCCACCTGCACGAGCTGAGCCTGCGCTTTCATCTGCAGCGCCAAACCGGTGGCCTGACGCGCGACATCGAGCGCGGCGTGCGCGGCGTGCAGTCGCTGGTGTCGTACCTGCTCTACAGCATCGTGCCCACGATGCTCGAAGTCACGCTGGTGCTGCTGCTGCTGGGTTGGAAGTTCGACCTCTGGTTTGTCTGGATCACGCTCGCCGCGCTGGTGCTGTACGTGTTTTTCACGCTGCGCGTGACCGAGTGGCGCATGGAGCTGCGCCGCCACATGAACGAGGCCGAGTCGCTCAGCCAAAGCCGCGCCATCGACTCCTTGCTCAACTACGAGACCGTGAAGTACTTTGGCAACGAGCGCTTCGAGGCGCAGCGCTACGACGCGGCGCTGGAGGGCTTGCAGCGCACCCGGCTCAAAACCCAAGCCACCCTGTCGCTGCTCAACGCCGGGCAGCAGCTCATCATTGCGCTGGCGCTGGTGGCCATGCTCTGGCGCGCCACCGAGGGCGTGCTGGCCGGGCGCATGACCCTGGGCGACCTGGTGATGATCAACGCCTTCATGATCCAGCTCTACATCCCGCTCAATTTTCTGGGTGTGCTGTACCGCGAGATCCGCCAAGGCCTGATCGACGTCGAGCGCCTGTTCGCGCTGCTCGACAGCCAGCGCGAGATCGCCGACCGCCCCGGCGCGGTCGAGCTGCAGCTGCAGCAGGCGCCCGAGATCCGCTTCGAGGACGTGCACTTTGGCTACGAGCGCGAGCGCGAGATTTTGCGCGGCCTGAGCTTCACCATCCCGGCCGGGCAGACGGTGGCCGTGGTGGGGCCGTCGGGGGCGGGCAAATCGACGCTGGCGCGGCTGCTGTACCGTTTTTATGAGGTCGGGCAGCCGGGGCAGGGGCCAGAGGCGGGTGGGCGCATCACCATCGACGGGCAAGATCTGCGCCACTGCACCCAGGCCAGCCTGCGCCGCGCCATCGGCATCGTGCCGCAGGACACGGTGCTGTTCAACGACAGCATCGAATACAACATCCTGTACGGCCGCCCCGATGCCGGGCCCGAGGAGGCACGGCGCGCGGCGCAGGCGGCGCACATCCACGACTTCATCAGCGCCCTGCCGCAGGGCTACCAGACCCGGGTGGGCGAGCGCGGGCTCAAGCTCTCGGGCGGCGAAAAGCAGCGCGTGGCCATTGCCCGCACCCTGCTCAAAGACCCGCCGATCCTGATTTTCGACGAGGCCACGTCGGCGCTGGACTCGGCCAACGAGCGCGCCATCCAGGCCGAGTTGCGCCAAGTGGCGCGCAACAAGACCACGCTGGTGATCGCGCACCGGCTCTCGACCGTGGTCGATGCGCACCAGATTCTGGTGCTGGAGCAGGGCCGGATCGTCGAGCGCGGCCGCCACGCCGACTTGCTCGCGGCTGCGGGCCGCTACGCGCAGATGTGGGCGCTGCAGCACCACGGCGCCAGCGCGAGCGATCCGCCCGAGCCACGCGCGCTCGAAGCTGCGACAATTCCGCCATGACCGACGCCGCTGCCCCAACCCCTGTTGCCACCGCTGCTTCCGCGGCGGCCTCACCCGCGACCCTGACGCTGACCCGCCCCGACGACTGGCACTTGCACGTGCGCGACGGTGCGGCCTTGCAGGCGGTGCTGGGGCATTCGGCGGCGCAGTTTGGGCGTGCCATGATCATGCCCAACCTGAACCCGCCGGTGCGCAACTTGGCTGACGCGCAAGCCTACCGCGAGCGCATTCTGGCCGCTTTGCCGCCTCGGGCGCGCTTTGAGCCGCTCATGACCCTGTACCTGACCGACCAGACCACGCCCGAAGACGTGGCCGCCGCCCACGCCAGCGGCATCGTCTACGGGGTGGGCGAGGCCTTTCTGGTGGGGGCGACGACCAACTCGGCTTTTGGCGTGAGCGATTTTGCGCGCTGCGACGCGGTGTTCGACACCATGCAAGAGATCGGCCTGCCGCTGCTGCTGCACGGCGAGGTGACGGACCCGACCGTGGACATTTTCGACCGCGAGCGCGTGTTCATCGACGAGCAACTGACGCGCATCGTGGCGCGCTTTCCGCGCCTGAAGGTGGTGCTGGAGCACATCACCACGCGCGAGGCGGTGCAGTTCGTGAGCCAGGCTGGGCCGCAGGTGGCGGCGACCATCACCGCGCACCATCTGCTCTACAGCCGCAACGCGATTTTCAGCGGCGGCTTGCGCCCGCACTACTACTGCCTGCCGGTGCTCAAGCGCGAGCAGCACCGGCTGGCCTTGCTCGAAGCCGCGACCAGCGGCAACCCGAAGTTCTTCCTCGGTACCGACAGCGCGCCGCACGCCGCGCACCTCAAGGAGCACGCCAGCGCCTGCGCCGGTTGCTACACCGCGCACGCTGCGCTCGAGCTCTACGCCGAGGCGTTCGAGTCGGTGGGGGCGCTGGAGCGGCTGGAGGGCTTTGCCAGCTTTTTTGGGGCCGATTTTTATGGCTTGCCGCGCAACACCGAGCGCGTCACGCTGCGGCGCGAGCGCTGGAGCGTGCCCGAGTCTTACCCTTTTGGTGCTGCTGCGCTCAAGCCGCTGCGCGCTGGCGAGGTGTTGGGCTGGCGGCTCGACAGCGACGCAGCGGGCTGAGGGGGCTGAGGGGGCGGCCGCAGCCGCGTGGCACAGGCGGGGCAAGGCCCGACATCGTGCGGCGCAGGCAACGGCTCAGGCCACGATGTAAATTTAGCTTTAACTGAATGCAGGGCGACGCGAGTTTTAATTTACTGAATTCGGGAACTTGGCTACGCTTGCAGCATTGTTTGCCGCCGCCTAGTCATTATGCAAAACCTGTTCGATCCAGCCATTCTGTATTTTGTTTTTGGGGTGTTCGTGGGCTTGGTGCGCTCCAACCTCGAAATCCCGCCCGCGATCTCCAAGTTCCTTTCGCTCTATCTGCTGATGGCCATCGGCCTCAAGGGCGGCTTTGCCATGGCCGCTTCGGGCTTCTCTGCCGGCGTGCTGGCGGCGTTGGGGGCGGCGCTGCTGTTGGCTTTTCTGGTGCCGGCGCTGGGTTACGCGCTGCTCAAAAACCGCATCTCGCGTTTCGACGCGGCGGCGGTGGCGGCCTCCTACGGTTCGGTCAGCGCCGTCACCTTCGTGGCCGGCACCCAGTTTCTCAAGGGTGCCGGGATCGACTTCGGGGGCCACATGATGGTGGCGCTGGTGATCATGGAGTCGCCCGCCATCATCATGGCGGTGCTGCTGGCCAGCGCCGCGCGCCACCACGCTCAGACCACGGCGGCGGCCAGCGGCGGTGCGGTGCGGGCGTTGCCGGCTCCGTCGGTGCCGCCGCTGGGCAAAATCCTGCACGAATCGTTCACCGACGGCGCGCATCTGGTGTTGCTCGGTTCGCTGGCCATTGGTTTCATCAGCGGCAGCGCCGGCGAGGCGATGCTCAAACCCTTCGCCGGCGACCTGTTCAAAGGCATGCTGGCCTTCTTTTTGCTGGACATGGGGATGATGGTGGCGCGCAACTTCAAGCAGGCACGGCAAGCGCCCAAGGTGCTGATCGCCTACGCCAGCTGCGGGCCGCTGGTGCACGCCGGCCTCGCGCTGGCACTGGCCTGGTTGCTGCAACTGCCGCTGGGCGATGCGGTGCTGCTCATGATCCTGGCCGCCAGCGCCTCGTACATCGTGGTGCCGGCGGTGGTGCGCTACGCCATCCCCGAGGCCAACCCGGCGCTCTACTTCGGGCTCAGCCTTGGGGTGACGTTTCCGATCAACATCCTGATCGGCATCCCGCTTTACGCCTTGCTGGCGCAGCGGTTGCTGGGTTGAGCCGCGCGCCGCCTCAGCCGCACAACCCGACGTGGCCGCAGGCGGTGCAGTAGTCGCAGCCGTCGCGCCGGATCATGGCGTGGGCGCCGCACTCGGGGCATTTCTTGCCCGCCATCAGGCCCGGGCCGCTGGGTGCGGCGGCCGGTTCGGGTTCGGGGTCGGCCTCGGGCTCGGGCAGCGCCAGACTGAGCTGGTCGGCGTTCAGGTTGCGCCGGGCGCGCAGCTCCAGGATGTTCTGGATCGCGTAGGCGATCGCCGCCACTTCGGAGTCGTGCCATAGCGGCACCTGGGTGCCGTCTTCCTTGATCTTGTGGCCGTGGCGCACTGGGCCGCGGTCCCAGGCGACTTTGCGCATGTCGCTCAGCGCGCGCTCCAGAAAACCGCCGCGCGCCGCCAGCGACAGCAGGCGCATGCTGGCCGTGATCCATTGCTGCGATTCGCCGTACTGCCCCACTGGCATGAAAAACTCGATGGCGCGATCGACGTGGCCCGAGCCATCGGGGCGCGGCAGCGGCAGGAACGAGACGATCAGGTACAGGCGTTTGTGGCCTTCGTGGGTCCAGTACTCGATTTTTTCGGCCACGGCGTCGAGCGCGCCCTTGGGGCGGCTCTCGATCACGGCGCGCATCGGGTCGGCCAAGGCGGCGGGCGCGGGCGCGGCGGCTGGGGCTGGGGTGGCGGCAGCCGGGCTTTCCGGCAGGGTTTCGAGCACCGCACCCAGGATGGCGTTGGGGCGGTAGGTGGCCAAGCCCTTGAGGCCGGCGCGCCAGGCGTGCAGGTACAGGTCCTTGAAGTCGGCGTAGGGGTAATCGGCGGCGACGTTGACGGTTTTGGAGATCGCGGTGTCCACAAAGGGCTGCACCGCCTCCATCATGGCGATGTGGTCGTGTGCGCTCATCTCGAGCGCGTTGACGAAGCAGTCGGGCAGCTGGCGCGTGTCGTGGCCGAGCGCGCGGTACAGGCGCCAGGCGTGGTCTTGCACCTCGTATTCGCTGCGGCTGCCGTCGGCTTCGCGCTTTTTGCGCAGATAAGTCCAGGAGAAAGCCGGTTCGATGCCGTTGGAGGCGTTGTCGGCAAAAGCCAGGCTGACGGTGCCGG
This sequence comes from Pseudomonadota bacterium, assembly GCA_041694945.1. Classification (GTDB taxonomy): domain Bacteria; phylum Pseudomonadota; class Gammaproteobacteria; order Burkholderiales; family Burkholderiaceae_C; genus Serpentinimonas. The sequence continues at coordinate 37,089 of JBGFRU010000002.1, read as the reverse complement.
TCGGGGCGATGGACAGCAGGTGGCTGTTGCGGATGCCGTGGGCGCGGATGCTGGCTTGAATGTCGGCCGGCAGGCGGCTGGCGAAGCTGCCGGCCTCGAGGTAGCGCTCGGCGTCAAACAGCGCAAAGGCGCCTTTCTCGCGCGCCAGTTCGACCGAGGCGCGGTAGGCGGCGTCGCGCATGCAGGCGGCAATTTCGCGCGCCATCTCGCGCCCGGCGGCGCTGTCGTAGCGCAGCCCCAGCAGCACCAAGGTGTCGCCCAGGCCGGTAAAGCCGACGCCGATGCGGCGCTTGGCCTGCGCCTCGCGCTGCTGCTGCGGCAGCGGCCAGTGCGTGAGGTCGAGCACATTGTCGAGCGCGCGCACCTGCACGGCCACGCATTGGGCAAAGCGCCCGAAGTCGAAGCGCGCCGTGCCGCCGTGGCCAAAGGGATGCAGCACGAAGCGCGGCAGAATCACCGGCCCGAGGTCGCAGCAGCCGTAGGGCGGCAAGGGCTGCTCGCCGCAAGGGTTGGTGGCCTCGATGCTTTCGCAGTAGCGCAGGTTGTTGTCGCGCGCAATCTGGTCCAGGAACAGGATGCCGGGCTCGGCAAAGTCGTAGGCCGAGCGCATGATGGTGTCCCACAACTGGCGCGCGGGCAGTTGGCGATAGACCCACAGGCCATCGGCGCGTTGCTGGGCGCCTGCCGCCACCTGGTCGGCGCCGGGAGTGGCCGGGTGCACCAAGTCCCAGGGGCGGTCGTGCAGCACCGCTTCGATGAAGGCGTCGCTCACGCCCACCGAGACGTTGAAGTTGTTCCAGCGCCCCGGCGTGCGCTTGGCGGTGATGAACTCGAGCACGTCCGGGTGGTCGATGCGCAGCACGCCCATCTGCGCGCCGCGGCGCGCGCCGGCGCTCTCTACCGTGGCGCAGGACTGGTCAAAGACGTTGATGTAGCTGCAGGGCCCGCTGGCGGTCGAGGCCGTGCCCTTGACGCGCGCGCCCTTGGGCCGGATGCGCGAAAAATCGTAACCCACACCGCCACCGCGGCGCATGGTCTCGGCGGCTTCGCGCAGCGCCTCGTAGATGCCGGGGTAGCCGGCGTCGTCCAGGCCCTGGATGCAGTCGCCCACGGGCTGGACGAAGCAGTTGATCAGGGTGGCGCTGATGCCGCTGCCGGCCGCGCTCATGATGCGCCCGGCGCCGATGCCGCCGGCAGCGAGGTTGCGCCTGAACAGCGCCTCGAACTCGGAGCGGCGCTCGGGTGCCTCGACGCTGGCGAGCGCGCGCGCCAGGCGGTCGTAGAGATCGTCGGCGCTGCGCTCGTCGCCCTTGAGGTATTTCTCGCGCAGCACGTCGAGGCTGATCGGTTGCGGCGGCAGGTCGGGCAGCGCGTCAGCGCGGGGAGCGGGGCTGGAAGGGGATGCGGAAGCGGAAGGGGGGGTAGAAGTGGGGGCGGTCATAAGGGCAGCGTCAGTCGGGCTGCGGCGATTTTAGGCTGCAAGCACCGGGCGGGCTGCGTCGTAGGGTTGGGTCGGGTCGAGCTCGGCCAGCCAGGCTGCCTTGGGGTCGCCGCTGACGCCTTCGCGCACGCCTTCGATGAGCCAGCGCAGCAGGTCGCGCACCGGGCGGATCTGGTCGCCAAAGGGCAGCGGGCCGGCACCGCGAAAGAACAGGCCGCGCTGCGCGTCGCCCTCGAGCGCGTGCCCGAGCTGCTGGTCGATGCAGAACTGGCCCATCTCGGCCTTGCCGTCGCGCAGGCCGCAGTGCGTCAGGCAGTCAAAGCCCATGTTGCAGTGGCCCTTGGGGTGCGCCACCGCCTTGAGCTTGGGCTCGATGCGCAGGTATTTGCTCAGCCAGTGGTTGCGCACCCCGCGCGCCGGCAGCCCGGCGACGCTGATGAACTCGGCCAGATCGCGCGGTCGCGCCCGGGCCAGGATGTGCTTGAAGCCCAGATCGGCATCGCACTCCTGGGTCACGGCAAAGGCGGTGCCCAGCTGCACCGCATCGGCCCCCAGGCCCTGCAGGCGCTGCACGTCGGCGCGCTCATAGACGCCGCCGGCGGCGATCAGCGGGATGGCGCGCTCGATCCCGGCCGCGCGCAGAAAGGCGCGCACCGCTGGCAGCACCTGGTCGAAATCGAAACGGCCGTCGCGCAGGTCCTCGACCTTGGCCGCGCCCAGGTGGCCACCGGCCCAGCGCGGGTGCTCGATCACGATGGCGTCGGGCAGGCGGCCTTTTTTCTCCCACTTGCGCACGATCAGCTGCACGCCGCGCGCGTCCGACAGGATGGGGATGAGGGCGGTCTTGGGGTGGTCTTGCGCCATTTCGGGCAAATCGAGCGGCAACCCGGCGCCCACCACCAGCGCGTCGATGCCGCAGGCCAGCGCCTCGCGCACGTGCGCGCCGTAGGCGCTGATGGCCTTCATGATGTTGATCGCCAGCAGGCCGCCGCCTTGTGCGATTTCGCGCGCGCGCGCGATCTCGCGCCGCAGCGCCACGATATTGGCGGCGTCGATCAGCGGCCGCACCTCGGGGCCGGTGCCCAGGTGCGCGGTCTGCTCCATCAAATCCGGGTGCTTGCGCCGCAGATCGACCGACGACAGCGTGCCCACCGCCCCCAGCGCCGCGACGTTGCCGGCCAGGCTCGAGGCCGACACCGCCACGCCCATGCCGCCCTGCACGATCGGCAGCAGGGTGCGGCCGAGCAGGCGCAGGGGTTGCAGTCGGAATTCGGGAAGACGCTCAAGCCAGGCGTTGGTCAGGGGTGTGTTCGGGATCATGGGGTGCGCGGGGGTGGCAGTGTGCAAATGGGGCGAAGCAGGGTGTCGAGCAGTTCGACGACCACCTCGCGCCCGCGCCCTTGGCTGGTGGCGCTGTGCAGTTCGTTGACGGTGGCGACCAGTTTCAGGTGATCGGCATCTATCGGGCCACGGTCTATGACCAAATCGTCAGCCCATTCGAAATACGCCATGCGAGCTCCCGTGTATGCAAAATGGGACTGGAGGGTGCCAGGTTTCAGGCGGGTCGGGGCAGCAAGGGCACATCGGCAGACGAACTGCCGCGGAGCAGCCGAAACACACTCACAGCCTCGGCCAGTTCGCGCGCCTGCGCGCTCAGTGACTGGGCGGCGGCGGCCGATTCCTCGACCAGTGCCGCATTTTGTTGTGTGGTCTGGTCGAGTTGCTGGATGGCCTGGTTGATCTGGTCTATGCCCGCGGACTGATTGAGTTCGGCGCTGGTGATTTCGCGCATCAGATCGGCGACGCGGCGCACATGAACCACGATTTCGTCCATGGTGCTGCCGGCTTGCTCGACCAGCTTGCAGCCGTCGCTGACATTGCTCACCGAGGTGCCGATGAGCTGCTTGATCTCGCGCGCGGCGCTGGCCGAACGCCCGGCGAGGCTGCGCACCTCGCTGGCCACGACGGCAAAGCCGCGCCCTTGCTCACCAGCGCGTGCGGCTTCGACGGCGGCGTTGAGCGCCAGGATGTTGGTCTGAAACGCGATGCCGTCGATGACACCGATGATGTCGGCGATTTTGCGCGACGAGGTATTGATGGCTTCCATGGTCTGCACCACCTGGGCCACCACGGTGCCACCGCGCACCGCCACCGCAGAGGCCGACTCGGCGAGCTGGTTGGCGTGGCGACTGCTGTCGGTGTTGCGCTGCACGGTTTGGGTGAGTTCCTGCATCGAGGCCGTGGTCTGCTCGAGTGCGCTGGCCTGGTGCTCGGTGCGCCCCGACAGATCCTGGTTGCCCGCAGCAATCTGGCTGCTGGCGCTGGCGACCGACTGGGCGCTCTGGCGCACCTGGGTGATGATTTTGCCCAGCGACTGATTCATGTCCTGCAAGGCCCGAAGCAGTTGGCCACATTCGTCGCGGCGCTGGGTGTCTGCCTGCTCAGATCGCCGGCGGCGACGCAGCGCGCCAGTTGCACGGCCTCGGCCAAGGGCCGGGTGATGGAGCGCGAAATCGCCACCGCCAGCAGCAATGCCAGCACGGCGGCGGCCAAGCCCAAGGCAATCAGCCAAGCCTGTGCCGTGGCGATGGTCTGGCCCAGTTCGGCTGTGCTGTTGCTCACCAGGCTCTGCTGTGCCTGCACCAACCTGTTGATCGGGGCTTGAAGGGCATCGAGGGCGGGCAGGGTTTCGCTCAGCATCAGGGCCACGGCGGCCTCGCGTTCGCCGGCCTGCACGTGCTGACCCACACGCACGAAAGATTCGACATAGGCGCGCCGTGCGCTGGCGAGTTCGGCCAACAGGCGCTGGTGATCGGGGTGGGTGGTGAGCTGCTCCAGGGTGGCAAAGGCCTCGTCGATGAGCTTGCGGTTTTGCGCGATATGGCCCCGAATCTGCGTGATCTGCGCCGGGTCGGTGACGATCAGCATCTCAAGGTTGCGCCGCGCGTTGGCGCGCGTGGTGGCGTTGATGACGTGGGCGGCTTCAGACTTGACCCATTCGCTTTCGATCAGCCGGGCATTGACTGACTGCACCTGGGCGTAACCCCAGAGGGCGACGCCCACCAAGGCCAGCATCATGACGATCAAGGCGCCATGGCTCAAGCCCAGCCGGGAAGCAATATTCCCATCGATGAATTTCAAGTTTGCCTCCTGTTGCGCGCAATCCCGCTTGGGTGCACGCCTTGTTGCAGCGGTTTCGGGGTGACGCGACAGTTTACTGCACCAAGGGGTCGGTGCTGCGCTCGAGTTCGAGGCCCTCGATCTGCGCCGCGCCGGCCAGCAGCAGCATGTAGTGGCGCAGCGCCGTGGCGCGCGACTTGAGGCGCAGCTGGCGTTCGATGCGCTCGCGCACTTCGTCGAAAGCGAGCTGGCGGCCCTTGCGCCGGCCCAGCACCTCGACGATGTGAAAGCCAAAGCGCGTGTGCACCAGACGGGGGTGCAGCCCCATGCCACCGAGTTGATCGGTCTGGAAGAACAGCTCGTTGGCCAGCTCGGGCGCGCAGTCGTCGGGGCCGATCCAGCCCAGCTCGCCGCCCTGGGCGCCGCTGGGGCAGTTCGAGAGCTCGCGCGCCAGCTCGCCGAAGCGCTGCGGCGCGGCTTCTTTGCGCGACAGCTCCAGCAGCGCGGTTTCGGCGCGCTGCGCCAGCGCGTGCACGTTTACCCCAGGGGTGACGGCAAACAGGATGTGGCGCAGGTTCACCGCCTGCCCGACCACGAAGTGCAGGCGCTGGGCCTGGTAGTAGCGCTCACAGGCCTCGAGGTCGGGCGCGGGCGTTTGCACCTCGGCCTCGAGCATGGCCTGGATGTGCTCCTGCTGCGCTTCGTCCAAGGTCGGGGCCAGGTCGGTGTCGGCAGCGGCGGGCAAGAGGCCGCGGCGCACCGCCTCTTGGCGCAGCAGCTCGGCGTAGGCGCGCTCGCGCAGTTCGGGCGGCGACAGGGCCTCGTCGGCGCGCTGCAGCGCCACGCCGTTGATGCGCGGCAGCGGCGGCGCGGGGGCGGCCGCTGCCGCAGCGGCCTGGGCAGCCTGGGCGGCACATTGGCAGCCACCGCCACCGCCACCGCAACCCGTGCGCATGGCGTCAGTCGTATCGTTCATGAAGGGCTCTGGCTTTCAGGGTTGGGTGGGATGGCCGTGGTTGTGGGGGGTGCAGGAGGCGGTTCAGCGTGGGGCGTCCGAGCGCCCGCTCAGCCCCAGGCGGCGGCTGCGCACCAGTTGGTAGGGGCGCCGCAGGTAGGCCAGGGTGCCAAAGCCGCTCCAGACGTGCACCAGGCGGCTGAACGGAAACACCAGGAACAGCGTCATGCCCAGCACGATGTGCGCCTTGGTGATCCAGCCGATATCGACCAGCAAATCGGCGGCGCCGGCGCGGAAGGTCACGATGTGCTGTGCCCAAGCCGACAGCTGCGCCATCTTGGCGCCGTCGAGGTGGTACTGCACCGAGCCCCAGATGGTGGCCAGGCCGAGCGCGAACTGGGCCCACAGCAGCCACAGAATGAGGATGTCGGCGCTCTTGCTGGTGGCGCGGATGCGCGGGTCGCTCAGGCGCCGGTGCAGCAGCAGGCTCAGGCCGATCAGGCCCAGCACCCCCGCCACGCCACCGACGCTGATGGCCAGCAGCTTTTTGTCGGCGGTGCTGACAAAAAGCTCATAGATCCAGGGCGGGGTCAGCAGGCCGACGGTGTGGCCGAAAAAAATCACCAGGATACCGATGTGAAACAGGTTGCTGCCCCAGCGCAATTGGCCGGTGCGCAGCAGCTGCGACGAATCGGTCTTCCAGGTGTACTGGTCGCGATCGAAGCGCAGCAGGCTGCCGATCAGGAACACGGCCAGGCAGATGTAGGGGAAGTAGCCAAAGAAGAACTGGTGCAGCGAGTTCATGTCTGCGCTCCTTGATGCGACGGTTTGGAAGGCTTGACAAAGCGTATCGGTTGCGGCTGATCGGGCCGCGTCTGGCCGCTGCTGGTGCAGCCGTCAAACGCCGCCGGCTCGGCCCAGGCCTGATCGAGATCCGGGTCGGCGGCCACCGGCACCGGCTCCGCGGCCTCGCCGGCGAGCTCGAGCACCGCCGCCAGCACGCAGGCGTAGGGGCTTTGGCGCTTGAGCAGGGCGCTGAAGATGGCGCGCACGATGTGCGCGGTCTCGTGCAGAAAGGCCCGCGCCTGTGCGGCCGGCTGGGTCGAGGCGAACTCGAGCAGCACCGGCAGGTAGTCGGGCAGGTCGTCGGCGTCCAGGTACAGGCCGGCTTGCTCGTAGGTCTGGAGCAGGTCGATCATGGCCGGGCCGCGGTCGCGGCTGTCGCCGTGCACGTGCTCGAACAGGTGCAGCGCGGTGCTGCGGCCGCGGTCAAAGAGCTCGACGTACTCGGCCTCGAGCGTCAGGCCGCTGCCGTGCTGCAGGCGCTGCAGCAGCTGCTCGAGCTCGGCCAAGCGCGGCGCCGCGAGCGCGGCCTCGTGTTGCAAGGCGGCGCGCAACTCGGGCAGGTGCGCGCGCAGCTCGGCGTTGGGGTAGCGCAGCAGGTGCGCCAGCGCGCGCAGCGTCAGCTGCATGCTCGGGGCCAGTGGGGGGGTGTGGCCGCTCATTTCAGGCTCCTACCTTGATGGGGATGGTGCGCTTCTTCTCGGCCCCGAACAGGCTGGTTTCGGTCTCGCCGTCGGAGCAGCCGTTGCCAAAGCTGAAGCCGCAGCCACCGCGCAGGTTGTAGGCGTTTTCGGCGTACTCGCGGTGCGTGCTCGGGATCACGAAGCGGTCTTCGTAGTTGGCGATGGCCATGATGTGGTACATGTCTTCGACCGTGGCGGCATCCAGCCCGACCTGATCGAGCACCTCCTGGTTCACCACGCCCTCGACGTGCTTGGCGCGCTGGTAGGCGCGCATGGCCAGCATGCGCTCGAGCGCCTTGACCACCGGGAACGGGTCGCCGGCGGTGAGCAGGTTGGCCAGGTACTTGACCGGGATGCGCAACTGGCTCACGTCGGGGATCACGCCGTTGAGGTTGAGCGCGCCGGCGTTGGCGGCGGCGCTGATGGGCGACAGCGGCGGGATGTACCAGACCATGGGCAGGGTGCGGTATTCCGGGTGCAGCGGCAGCGCCACCTTCCAGTCCATGGCCATCTTCCACACCGGGCTGACACGGGCGGCGTCGAGCCAGTTCTGCGGCACGCCGTCGCGCAGGGCCTGGGCGATGACCGCAGGGTCGTTGGGGTCCAGAAAGACGTCGAGCTGCGCCTGGTACAGGTCGGTGTCGCGGGCCACGCTGGCGGCCTGCTCGATGCGGTCGGCATCGTAGAGCAGCACGCCAAGGTAGCGGATGCGGCCGACGCAAGTCTCGGAGCACACCGTGGGCTGGCCGGCTTCGATGCGCGGGTAGCAGAAGATGCACTTCTCGGCCTTGCCGCTCTTCCAGTTGTAGTAGATCTTTTTGTACGGGCAACCCGAGACGCACATGCGCCAGCCGCGGCATTTGTCCTGGTCGATCAGCACGATGCCGTCTTCCTCGCGCTTGTAGATGCTGCCCGAGGGGCAGGAAGCGACGCAAGTCGGATTCAGGCAGTGCTCGCACAGGCGCGGCAGGTACATCATGAAGGTGTTTTCGAACTCCCCCACCATGGCTTTCTGCGCCGCCTCGAAGCTGTCGAGGTTGGCGTCCTTGCTGCGCTTGGAGAACTCGCCGCCCAGGATTTCTTCCCAGTTCGGGCCCCACTCGATCTTCTCCATGCGCTGGCCGGTGATGAGCGAGCGCGGGCGCGCCGTGGGCGCGGCCTTCATTTCGGGCGCGCTGTGCAGGTGCTCGTAGTCGAAGGTGAAGGGCTCGTAGTAGTCGTCGATCTCGGGCAGGTTGGGGTTGGCAAACAGCTTCATCAGCAGCGACCACTTGCCCCCCTGGCGCGGCACGATCGAGCCGTCGCTCTTGCGGGTCCAGCCGCCGTTCCAGCGATTCTGGTTTTCCCACTCTTTCGGGTAGCCGATGCCGGGTTTGGTCTCGACGTTGTTGAACCAGGCGTATTCCACGCCGGGGCGGTTGGTCCACACGTTCTTGCACGTCACCGAGCAAGTGTGGCAACCGATGCATTTGTCCAGGTTCAGGACCATGCCGATCTGTGCGCGTACTTTCATTGCATTGCTCCTTGTTCGCGGTGCGTGGGCATCAGGGGTTTTCGCCCTGCGACAAGACGGCGCTGGCGCGCTGCGGGTCGTTCGGGGTGTCGAGCCAATCGACCTTGTGCATCTTGCGCACCACCACGAACTCGTCGCGGTTGGTGCCGATGGTGCCGTAGTAGTTGAAGCCCCAGCTCTGTTGCGCGTAGCCGCCGATCATGTGCGTCGGCTTGGTGACGGCGCGCGTGACCGAGTTGTGAATGCCGCCGCGGTGGCCGGTGATTTCGGAACCCGGCGCGTTGATGATCTTCTCTTGCGCGTGGTACATCATCACCATGCCCTGGTTGACGCGCTGGCTGACCACCGCGCGCGCCGAGATGGCGCCGTTGACGTTGAACAGCTCGACCCAGTCGTTGTCCTCGATCCCGGCGGCCTTGGCATCGACTTCGGACAACCAGATCACCGGCCCGCCGCGGTTGAGCGTGAGCATCATCAGGTTGTCGGAGTAGGTGCTGTGGATGCCCCACTTCTGGTGCGGGGTGATGAAGTTGAGCAAGATCTCCTTGTTGCCGTTGGGCTTGCGGTTGTGGATGGCGTCGGTGGTGTTGAGGTCCACCGGCGGCCGGTAGCTCGAAAAGCCCTCGCCAAAGGCGCGCATCCAGGGGTGGTCCTGGTAGAACTGCTGGCGTCCGCTCAGGGTGCGCCATGGAATCAGTTCGTGCACGTTGGTGTAGCCGGCGTTGTACGACACCTTCTCGGATTCCAGCCCCGACCAGATCGGCGAGCTGATGATCTTGCGCGGCTGTGCCTGGCAGTCGCGGAAGCGGATTTTTTCGTCCTCGCGGTGCAGCGCCAGGTGAGCGTGCTCGCGCCCGGTGACCTTGGACAGCGCCTCCCAGGCCTTGACGGCGACGTGACCGTTGGTCTCGGGCGCGAGCTGCAGAATCACTTCGCAGGCGTCGATGTCACTGACGATGCGCGGCATGCCCTTGGTCGCACCTTCTTCGAGCGTGATGCCGTTGAGCTCGCCCAGTTGCGTGACTTCGGTCTCGGTCTTCCAGGCCATGCCCTTGCCGCCGTTGCCCAGTTTGTTGAGCAGCGGCCCGAGCGCGGTGAAGCGCTTGTAGGTGTTGGGGTAGTCGCGCTCGACCACGGTCATGGCCGGCGCGGTCTTGCCCGGCACCAGATCGCACTCGCCTTTTTTCCACTCTTTCACGTCCAGCGGCTGCGCCAGTTCGGCTGGGCTGTCGTGCATCAGGGGGGTGAGCACCAGTTCTTTTTCCACCCCCAGGTGGCCGACGCAGACCTGGCTGAACGCCTTGGCCAGGCCCTTGTAGATCTCCCAGTCGGAGCGGCTCTGCCAGACCGGATCGACCGCCACCGACAGCGGGTGGATGAAGGGGTGCATGTCGCTGGTGTTGAGGTCGTTTTTCTCGTACCAGCTCGCCGTCGGCAGCACGATGTCGGAATACAGGCAGGTGGTGCTCATGCGAAAGTCGAGCGTCACCAGCAAGTCGAGCTTGCCCTCGGGCGCCTGGGCGTGCCAGGCGACTTCGGTCGGCTTGGCGTCGGCGGCGCCGAGGTCTTTGCCCTGCACGCCGTTTTGCGTGCCCAGCAGGTGCTTGAGGAAGTACTCATGCCCCTTGCCCGACGAGCCCAGCAGGTTCGAGCGCCAGACGAACAGGTTGCGCGGCCAGTTTTGCGGCGCATCCGGGTCTTCGCAGCTCATCTGCAGGCTGCCGTCCTTGAGCGCCTTGACGGCGTAGTCCTTGGGGTCCATGCCGGCGGCGGCCGCGTCCTTGACCACCTGCAAGGGGTTGGTCTTGAGCTGCGGTGCGCTGGGCAACCAGCCCATGCGCTCGGCGCGCACGTTGTAGTCGATCAGGCTGCCACCGAAGGCTTTTTGGTCGGCCAGTGGCGACAGGATGTCGGCGACGCCGATCTGCTCATAGCGCCACTGGTCGGTGTGGGCGTAGAAGAAGCTGGTGCTGTTCTGCTGGCGCGGCGGGCGCGCCCAGTCGGTGGCAAAGGCCAGCGGAATCCAGCCCGACTGCGGGCGCAGCTTCTCTTGCCCGACGTAGTGCGCCCAGCCGCCGCCGCTTTGGCCAATGCAGCCGCACAGCATCAGCAGGTTGATGACGCCGCGGTAGTTCATGTCGGCGTGGTACCAGTGGTTCATGGCGGCGCCGATGATGACCATGGATTTGCCGTGCGTCTTGTGCGCGTTGTCGGCAAACTGGCGCGCCACCGTGATCACCTGCTGGCGCGGCACGCCGGTGATGGCTTCTTGCCAGGCCGGGGTGTAGGGGGCGTTGTCGTCGTAGTTCCTGGCGCCGCTGCCCAGGCCGCGGTCGATGCCGTACTGCGCCACCTGCAGGTCGAACACGGTCGCGACCAGGGCGTGGGGTGCGCCCTCTTCTTTGCTCAGCGGCAGCTTGACCACCGGCACCCGCACGCGGTTGATGTCTCCTCCGCCCATTTTGTTGGAGCTGAAATGCGGCACGTCGCGGCCGGCGAAATAGGGCAGCGCCACTTCGGCGATCTGGTGTTCCTGGGCGCCGTCTTCGAGCACCGAGAGCTTGAGCCGCACCTCTTCGTTGGCGCGCGCTTCCTTGGCCTCCAGGTTCCATTTGCCTTGGTCGGCGCGCCCCTCGGGGCCCCAGCGAAAGCCGATCGAGCCGTTGGGCAGCACCGCCTTGCCGTGGCTGTCGAAGGCCACGGTTTTCCATTCCGGGTTGTTGCTCTGCCCGAGCTTGCCGTTGAAGTCGCTGGCGCGCAGGTAGCGGTCGGGCACCAGGGTGGTGCTGCCGTCGGCCAGCGTCTGCTCTTTGAGCAGCACCAGCAGCGGCAAGTCGGTGTAGCGGCGCGCGTAGTCGTCGAAGTAGGCGCTGCGCACGCCGCTGTCGGGGAAGTAGAACTCCTTGAGCGCCACGTGGCCCATGGCCATGGCCAGCGCCGCGTCGGTGCCCTGTTTGGGGTGCAGCCAGATGTCGGACAGTTTGGCCACCTCCGAGTAGTCGGGCGTCACCGCCACGGTCTTGGTGCCTTTGTAGCGCACCTCGGTAAAGAAGTGTGCGTCCGGGGTGCGCGTCTGCGGCACGTTGCTGCCCCAGGCGATGATGTAGCCGGCGTTGTACCAGTCGGCCGATTCGGGCACGTCGGTCTGTTCGCCCCAGATCTGTGGGCTGGCCGGCGGCAGGTCGCAGTACCAGTCGTAAAAGCTCATGCTCACGCCACCGAGCAGGCTCATGTAGCGCGAGCCGGCGGCATAAGAGACCATGCTCATGGCCGGAATCGGCGAAAAACCGATGATGCGGTCAGGGCCGTATTTTTTGATCGTATAGACGTTGGCGCTGGCAATGAGCTGGTTGACTTCGTCCCAGGTCGAGCGCACGAAGCCGCCCATGCCGCGCACCTGCTGGTAGTCGCGCCGCGCCGCTTGGTCGTCGGCGATCAGCGCCCAGGCATCGACCGGCGTCTTGGCCACCTTGAGCGCGGCGCGCCAGCGCTCCAGCAGCCGGCCGCGCACCATCGGGTACTTGACGCGGTTGGCGCTGTACAGGTACCAGGAATAGCTGGCGCCACGGGCGCAGCCGCGCGGCTCGTGGTTGGGCATGTCCCAGCGCGTGCGCGGGTAGTCGGTCTGCTGGGTCTCCCAGGTCACGATGCCGCCCTTGACGTAGATTTTCCAGCTGCACGAACCGGTGCAGTTGGTGCCGTGGGTCGAGCGCACGATTTTCTCGCTCGCCCAGCGGTTGCGGTAGGCGTCTTCCCAGGTGCGGTCTTCGGCGGTGGTGCGGCCGTGGCCGTCGGCAAACGGTTCGCGTGCCAGCTTGAAGAAGGTCAAGCGGTCGAGGAAATGGCTCATGGTGTGTGGCTCCTTTGCGCGGGGTCTATGGGGGTGCAGGTGCGGCGGTTGGGGGCGGGGGGGCGTGGGCTGGGGCGCCGGTTCAGGCGCCGCCGGGGGCGGCGAGGTGGTACCACAGCGACCAGGCCCCGTAGCCCGCCACCAGCAAGCCCAGCAGGGCATTCAGGGGCCGAGTGCGGTCGGTCGGGTTCGGCAGCAACAAGGCATCCACGCGCAAGGCTTCGGTGATGCGGTTGCGCACGAACTGGCTCATGATCAGCAACATGCCGTAGCAAATGGCGCCTGCGTTGACGATCAGTTCCATGGTCGGCTCCTGCTTGGGTGGGTGTGGGCTCGGGTTCAGGGCATCAGCACGGCTTCTCGGCCCCTTTGCGCCAGTAGTACCAGTAGTTCAGCACGATGCCGACGAAGTACAGGAAGGCAAAGAAGTAGAGCGCGGCGTTCGGGCTGCCGGTCATGGCGAACGAGCGCCCGAAGATCAGCGGCACGAAGAAGCCCAGGAACAGCACCGCAGCGGCGGCGGTAAAGCCCAGCACCGGGCCGGCCTGCTTGGGTTCGAAGATCATCACGATCTGCTTGAACACGCTTGCGTTGCCTATGCCAGCGCCGAGGAAGATGCCCAACAGCACCACGAAGAAGATCGTGAACTGCTCGGCCGAAGTCGGCGAGGTGAGGAAGGTCAGGCTGAGGGCCGACGTGCCCATGATCAGGAACACCAGCATGGTCATGTTCGAGCCGCCGAGCTTGTCCGACAGGATGCCGCCTATGGGCCGGATGAGCGCGCCCACCAGGGGCCCGATCCAGGCGTAGGCGAGCGGGTCCGGCGCGTTGGGCAGGCCGCCAAACACCTCACGGATGAGCAGGGGCGTGGAGGCCACGAAGCCCGAGAAGGTGCCGAAGGTGAAGGTGTAGAGGATGGTCTGGATCCAGGTGTGCTTGAGCTTGAGAATCTGGAACTGCTCGGCAAACGAGCCGCGCTGCGGGTGGTTCTTCATGCCAAACAGCACCAGCACCGCCAGAATCAGGGTCGGGATGAGCCAGATGTAGGCCGCGTTTTGCGGGTACATCAGAATCTCGCGCACCACCTCGCGCGTTTGCGGGTTCAGGATGCGGAAGGTCATGGCGTCGCCGGCGATGGCGCCAAACAGCCCTACGCCGATCACGGCCGGCACCAGGAACTGCGCCGTCGAGGCCCCCAGGTTGCCAAAACCGATGGTGAAGCCCAGCGCCGTGCCGCCTATGCGTTTCGGGAACCACAGGCTGATGTTGGCGGCGGTGGACGAGATCTGCCCGCCCGCGCACAGACCCGCCACACCGGCCCAGAACAGCAGGGTGGTAAAGGGCGTGGTCGGGTCCTGCACCACGTGCGCGATGCCGAAGATCGGAATCAGCAGCGCCAGCGTGAAGATCAAGGTGGTCCACATGCCGCCGATCTTGAGCACCAGGAAGGTGTGCGGAAAGCGCGCCACCGCGCCCATGAGCAAGGCCATGGCCGGCAGCCAGAAGCGCTGCTCCACCGTGAGCTGAAAGCCCAGACCGGGCAGGCGCACCACCAGCGCGCTCCAGGTGAACCAGACCGCAAAGGCCAGGTGCAGCGCCAGGAAGGCGATGATCAGGGTGCGGATGGCGAGCCACTTGTTGGACTGCCAGAACTTGTCGTCTTCGGGCCGCCATTCGGCGACGTCGAAGAAGCCGGCGCGTGCGGTAGGTTTGGAGGCGGGATTCATGGTAGCGCTCTCCTCGGGGAGGGTGTCTGGTGGGACATGATGGGTAGCCTTTCGAGGTTGTATTGCCCAGGCGTGCATATGCCTGTTGCAATGGCCCTGACTTTGCCTTGCACGGCCGCGCTTGCCTATCCTTCCTATGTCGGGCCTGCCGCATCTGAAAGACCGATGGCCGCAGCTGCGGCCATAGATCGAAGGAAGTACTGATAGGCCGTGACGGGCACGGCCTTGAGCGCGCTGCGGCGTAGCCGGCGCTGCGCTACGTTTTGCGCGGGGTGCTCGCGACGGGTTCAAGCCTTTGCACCAGGGCGCGCAGGTCGTCGAGGTCGCGGAACTTGGCCGTGAGCTGGAAGCCGTCGTTCTTCTGGCTCAGCTCCACGCCTTGGTTGCCGGTCAGGAACTGGCCCAGGCGGCTGCGCGCTTCTTCCTTGAGGCGGTTTTCCTCGGCGATGGCGTGATCCACCGACGACAGCACGTAGTGCTCATCGAAGCCGCCCTTGGGCTCTTGCAGCCAGATGACACAGATCAGCCAACTGATGAAGGCGCCCGCAGCGATGATGAAGAAGAACTGCTGCGGCGTGACGTACATGAAGATGAACAGGTAGAACACCGCGCCGGCGTTGCCGTAGGCGCCGCACATGCCCGAGATCTGTCCGGTCACGCGCCGCTTGATCGAGGGAATGATGCCGAAGGTCGCCCCTTCTGCACCCTGAACGAAGACCGAGAACAGGATCGTGAAGCAAATGGCGATCACCAGCGGCCAGGTGCTGTCGAGCAGGCCCATCAGCACCGCACCGACGCCGATGCCGAACATGTAGGCGGACATGACGAAGCGCCGGTTGCCAAAGCGGTCCGAGACCAAGCCGCCCAGCGGGCGCGCCACCAGGTTGACGAAGGCGAAGGTCGAGGCCACCAGACCCGCCTGCACTGGCGACAGACCCCAGGTCATGAGGAAGAACATCGGCAGGATCGAGACCACGGCGATTTCGGCGCCGAAGTTGGCGAAGTAGGTCACGTGCAGCGCCGCCACCGACTTGTAGGGGTAGCGGTCGTCCTCGGGCACGCCGCGCTTGAGGATGGGCAGGTTGACACGCAAGATCTGCACCACCTGGTAAATGATGATGAGCGCGATGCCCAGGTAGAGCGCGTAGGCCAGGTTGTCGCCGATGAAGCCCGACAGATTGATGCGATAGACCACGATCGCCAGCACACCGGTCAGGAAGATGGTGAACAGGATGTGCAGCACCATGTCGCCATAAGACGACACTTCCAGCGCCGAGGCCTTGCGCGGCTTGCGCTGCGTGCCGGGCTTGGGGCCGTCGGTGATGGCGAACCAGTAGAACACGCCGTAGAGCGCCATGACCGTGCCCGACATGGCGATGGCGTAGCGCCAGCCGTCGTCGCCGCCGAACACGTACAGGGCGATCGAAGGGATGGTCAGCGCCGCACCGGCCGAGCCGAAGTTGCCCCAGCCGGCGTAGAAGCCCTCGGCAAAGCCGATGTCGCGCGGCTTGAACCACAGCGCCGTCATGTGGATGCCGATCACGAACGAGGCCCCGACGCAGGACATGACCAGACGCGAGACAAACAGCACCTCGCGGCTGTCGCCAAAGGCAAAGACGAAGGTCGGGATGGACATCACCACCAGCAGGGTCGAAAAAACCCGCCGTGGGCCCCAGCGGTCCAGCGCCATGCCCACGAAAACGCGCGCCAGGATGGTCAGCGCGACGTTGGCAATGGCAAAGACCTGAATGTCCTCGCGCGTCAGCCAGTCTTCGGACTGCAGCATCATGGCCGCCAGCGGCGCCATGTTGAACCAGACGTAGAAGGTCATGAAAAAGGCGATCCACGTCAGGTGGAGCGCCTTGATTTCAGGGTTTTTGTAGCGGAATAGGTCGGCGACTTGCATGATCCTATGGGGCTGCCGGGTTGTTGACCCTCAGACCTCTTGGGTTGGAATGATGAGCAGCGGGCACTGAACCCGGCGCGCCAGGAAGGCGCTGACGGTGCCGAAGGTCATGTGGTCGAGCTCGTCGAACAGCGCGTCGATGCGCCGCGCAATGAAGTTGCCGTCGGGCTTGTACGAGTGGCGCGCGATCACCAGCACATCGGGCCGGTGCTGCTCGGTGGCTTGCAGCAGCATCTTGCGTGCGTCGCCCTCGGCCACCAGCACGCGGGTGGCAAAGCCGGCCAAGGCCAGTTCGGCCGCGGCCGCTTCGGTGCCGGCTTTTTGCTCCTGGTATTGGGCGCTGAAGAGCTCGTCGCCCGAGCTGGCGTTGCTGCCGGGCTCCTCGATCACCGTGACCAAGGTGACGCGGGGCAGTTCGCGCGCCATGACAAACATTTTTTTCACGGCCTCAAGCGCAATGCGGGCATTGCGTGAGTGGTCGTAGGCCAACATCACTTCCATAGGGTTCCCCTCGGGTTAAACCACGGCCATAACAGCGGCCGGGGTTGGGTATCAACTCTGCTGCTTTGTCAGGGTTTTGCCCATCCTTCCGATGGGCGCTCAGGGCGATGGCCTGAAGAACTAGGGCGGCCTGCCTGCAGCAGCGCCTGGCGGGGTTCGACTTGGCACGCACGCGCCGGCCCTGCGACGAGCGGGTGGCTTGAGGGCAGGGCAGGGCGCCCCGGCTTGCACACGCCCCCGTCGTAGCCCAACTGCGGGCGCTACACTGCGCACAGTCCGTGTCCGAGCGTGTGGGGGCAGGCCCCCGGTTCGGGACGGCCCAAAGCCAGCGCGAGCAGGCTGGTCGGCAAGGTGAAAGTTCGGGGCCTATTCCATGTACGTAAGCAAGATTGCACTCAAGGATATTCGCGGGTTCACAGACCTGAACTTCGACCTGAAGCGGCCGGATGGCAGCCATGCCGGCTGGACCGTTTTCACGGGTGACAATGGATCGGGCAAGAGCACGCTGCTCAAGGCAATCGCCATCGCTCTGACTGGAAAGGAAACCGCGCGATCCCTGCAGCCGAGCTTCCATCGTTGGATACGGGACGGGCAGCACGAAGCCAGCATCGAGTTGGGCATCGTGCCGGAGATCAACGACGACAGCTTCACCGGAGGGGGGCGCGTTACCGACAGGGAGTTTCCCGCCCGCATGGTGCTGAAAAACGGTCAGAAGGAGCCCAGCGTAGACGCGGCGAATCCGACGAACAGAAAGGGCTATTCGACGCCGCAAAGAACCCTCTGGTCGCAGGATTCCAGAGGATGGTTTTCTTGCGGCTATGGCCCCTTTCGCCGGGTGTTTGGCGCCTCCCCCGAGGCAACGCGCCAGATGGTGGCGCCGACCACCGAGCGCTACGTGACGATGTTCCAGGAGGCGGCATCGCTGGCCGAAGTCGATCAATGGCTGCGCACGCTGAGCCACAAGGCCCTGGAAGCAAGATCCGGAGCGAAAGAGCAACTGGATCTTGTTCTCGAGGTGCTGCGCGACGAACTGATGCCGAACCAGATCACCGTCGATCGCATCGATTCCGATGGCCTCTGGCTTAAAGACCGCAACGGGCTCCAGTTGTCCTGGAGCGAAATGAGCGACGGCTATCGGGCCGCTCTCGCCTTGCTGGCGGACGTCTTGCGGCACCTGATTGCGGTTTATGGCCTGGACGGCCTTACGGGCCGCGACGAGCAAAAAAAGCTCATCTTCAAGCGCAGCGGTGTCGTGCTGATCGACGAGATCGACGCGCACCTGCATCCCGAGTGGCAGCGCGAGATTGGCTTTTGGCTCAGGCGCCACTTCCCGCACATTCAGTTCATCGTCACCACGCACAGCCCGTTGATCTGCCAGGCCGCCAGTCCGAATGGCCTGTTCGTGCTTCCCGAGCCCGGCAGTGCGGACCAGCCCCGTGCGCTGAACCAGGACGAATACCACAAGGTGATCGCGTCGCGGCCAGATACGATCTTGTTGACACCGGCATTTGGATTGCAAAACACCCGCTCCCCCCAGGCCGTCGAGGCGCGGGCGCAATACGCCCGACTCAAGGCCAAGGAACGTTCAGGCGCTGCATTGAGCGCTGACGAACAGCGCAAGGTGACGCAACTGGAGTTGTTCGTGCGCAACGACGAGGCCTGTTGATCCATGCGCCGAGTTCACCGCACGGCGCTACCGGCCACGGCGCAGACCTATCTGGATCAACGCCGCCAGGCGACCATTGCTGCAAGAAACGTCGAGGGCGCATGGAAAACCGCGCGCCAGACGCAAAGGATGCGGGCCGTCCTTTGCGTCTTGCAAAAGATGGCAGGCGCGCGCGAGCGCTGCATGTATTGCGTCGATTCACACGGGAGCGACATAGAGCACTTCTGGCCGAAAAGCGCGTATCCGCAACGTGCTTTCGTGTGGTCGAACCTGTTGCTGTGCTGCACCGAATGCGGACGCTTCAAGGGCGACCAGTTCCCGCTGTCGCCAGCCGGAGAGCCCGCTCTGGTCGATCCAAGTGCAGAAGACCCATGGGAGCACCTCGATTTCGATCCGGACACGGGCAACCTCACCGCGCGTTACGACAGCGCCAGCGGCACCCCCTCGGCCAGAGGGGAATGCACGGTGCGGGTGCTGCAGTTGGACCGGCGCGAAGGCATGGCCGAGGGCTATCGAAGAACCTTCCGCCGGCTTGCTGCCTGCGTGTGGCAAGCCGTGTCTGCGGATGCCCTTGACGCCGCCAGCCTCGTTGCCTCCTTGCAGCAAGCCGATGACCATGGGCTGATGGCGTGGTGTTTCGGCCCGGTAGGTGCTGGCTTGCAACCGTTCGACGAGCTGCAGCGCAAAGCGCCGGATGTGTGGGAAGCGTGCAGGTCGGCAGCGGCCCAATGAACAGCCCAGGGTGGATATGAGCAACAAGCAGAAACTCGAACTGACGTGGATCGGCAAGGACAAGCGGCCCCGGCTGGAGCCGCGTATTCTGCTTGAAGACCCGAGCCTGTCGCATCACGCCAGGTTCAGAAACGCCGCCCGCCCTTTGGCGCAGGGGCCGGGGGCGACGGAGGACATTTACGACAACCGGCTGATCTTTGGCGACAACCTGCTGGCGCTCAAGGCGCTGGAAGCGGAGTTCGCGGGCCGGGTGAAGTGCGTGTTCATCGACCCGCCGTACAACACCGGCAGCGCGTTCACGCATTACGACGACGGGCTGGAGCATTCGATCTGGCTCGGGCTGATGCGCGACCGGCTGGAGATCATTCGGCGGCTGTTGGCGCACGAGGGTTCGTTGTGGATCACGATAGACGACAACGAGTGCCATTACCTCAAGGTTTTGTGCGATGAGGTGTTTGGACGGGCGAATTTTGCTGCTAACGTAATTTGGCAGAAGGTGTATAGCGAGCGAATGGATGCACGTGGTTTTAGTGTTTCCCACGATCACTTGCTCGTTTATCAGAAGTCGGACCGATTTTCCCCTCGTCAGTTGCCAAAAGATCAAAATACCGCCCAATTCGGATTTTTTGATGGCGCGGCCAATAAATACTACCGGCGGCGCTCTCTCAGGAAGGAGGGTTCCGAGTCAAGAAGGCAAGATAGGCCATCGATGTGGTATCCGATCCCGGCGCCGGATGGCTCAGAAACATGGCCAATAAAACCTGACGGGACAGAAGGACGCTGGCGCTGGAAAAAAGAAAACGTTCCAGCCAATCTGGATCAACTTGAGTTTATTAAGAAGGATGGCCGTTGGGAAATTTACGTAAAGCAGTATCTCGAAGAAAGCCCAACGCGACCCCCCGCGACGTTTTGGTCTAACGAAGATGTTGGCCACAACCACGAAGCGAAGCTGGAAGTACGGGTATTCAACAGTACTGACGTATTCAGCACTCCGAAACCAGAACGGCTCGTCAAACGAGTGTTGGAAATCGCCACCAACCCCGGCGACCTCGTCCTCGACTCCTTCGCCGGCTCCGGCACCACGGGCGCTGTAGCCCACAAAATGGGCCGCCGCTGGATCATGGTCGAGCTGGGTGAGCATTGCCACACGCACATCATTCCGCGCCTGAAGAAGGTGATCGACGGCGAAGACCAGGGCGGCATCAGTCAGGCGCTGAACTGGCGCGGCGGCGGCGGCTTTCGCTACTACCGGCTGGCGCCGACGCTGATCGTCAACGACCGCTGGGGCAACCCGATCATCAACCCGGCCTATAACGCGGCGATGCTGGCCGAGGCGCTGGCCAAGCTGGAAGGCTTTGCCTACGCGCCGTCGGAGTCGGACTGGTGGCAGCACGGACACTCCAGCGAGCGCGACTTTATTTTCGTCACCACGCAGAACCTCTCGCCGGCGCAGTTGCAGGCGCTGTCCGACGAAGTCGGCCCGCAGCGCAGCCTGCTGGTGTGCTGCTCGGCCTTCCACGGCGTGACGGCGCCCCAGGCAGCGCAGCGCTGGCCGAACCTGACGCTCAAGAAGATTCCGAAAATGGTGCTGGCCCGCTGCGAGTGGGGCCACGACGACTACAGCCTGAACGTGGCCAACCTGCCGCTGGCGCAACCCTCACCCCCAGCCGGCTTCGCCCCCCTCGCTTCGCTCTCCCCGGAGGGCGAGGGGAGCAAAAACACCCTCACCCCCAGGCTCTCTCCCAAGGGGCGAGGGGGACATGACAAACGCACCGCCGACCTGTTTGGCGACACGGCGGGGGAGGTGGCGTGATGGCGCAGAACCCCACGGTTCCCGAACCCGCCAAGGGTGGCGCAATTGTGCAGCGGCCTGCTGCACAAATGGCCGTGCAAGGCGAGTTTTTGCTTTACCAGACGGAAGATGCGCAGACCCGAGTGCAGGTGCGTTTTCAGGATGGCGGTATCTGGCTTACGCAGGCGCAATTGGCAGAGTTGTATCAATGTTCATCGCAGAACATCACACAGCATATCCGCGCCGTCTACGAGTCCGGGGAGTTGGTGGAACAGGCAACCTGTAAGCCGTACTTACAAGTTCGCCAGGAGCGCGGACGGCAGGTCAGCCGCAGCCTCAAGCACTACAACCTGGAAATGGTGCTGGCAGTGGGCTACCGGGCGAAGTCGCATCGAGGCACGCAATTCCGCCGCTGGGCCACGGAGCAGCTCAAGACCTACTTGTCCAAGGGGGTTTTGCTCGACGACGAGCGCTTCAAGCGGGGCGATGACGCTGAGTATTTTGAAGAGCTGCTCGCACGCATCCGTGATATCCGTTCCTCGGAAAAGGTGTTCTGGTGCAAGGTGCTGGACATCTACGCCACCAGCGTGGACTACGACCCGCACACGGAGACCTCGCAGCAGTTCTTTGCCACGGTGCAGAACAAGATGCACTGGGCCGCGCACGGCCATACCGCAGCGGAACTGATCGTGCAGCGGGTGGACGCGCAAGCACCGAACATGGGTTTGACGAATTGGACCGGGGCCAGTAAAGGCGCGCCGGTACGCAAAGCGGATGTGGGCATTGCCAAGAACTATCTGAACGCCGAAGAGCTGGACACACTCAACCGTATCGTCAGCGCGTACATTGAAGTGGCGGAGCTACAGGCACAGGCGCGGCAACCGATGACCATGCGTGACTGGGCGGGGGAGCTGGACAACTTCCTGCGGATGACGCGCAAGGACATACTGACCCACGCCGGCAAGGTAACTGCCGAAGCCGCCTTGGCGAAGGCTCAGGCGGCGTATGCCGCGTATCGGGCCCGCATTCGCGATCTTCCGTCTCTGGTTGACAAAGATTTTGAGGATGCCATCGCGCAACCCGTCAAGCAGCTTGCAAAAAGCCGGAACGCATTGCCGAACCAGAGGAAAGGGAAGCAAGCATGAACGCCCGCGTGCAACACCACATCAGCGGCCGCCTGTCGCTGCGCCCGCCGCAGGCCGAGTCGCTGGTCCGCCTGGCGCGCGCCATCGACGCCGCGCCCGATCTGTTGGGCCACGAGCGCGACGTCACGGCCATTCTTTCCACCTTGCAGGCCGAGTTCCCCACCTTGCAGGACTTCGAGCGCGAGTTCCCTTCGCTTTGCTTCGCGCTGGCCACCGGCGTGGGCAAGACGCGCCTGATGGGCGCCTTCATCGCCTACCTGCATCTGGCGCACGGCATCAACAATTTCTTCGTGCTCGCGCCCAACCTGACGATCTACAACAAGCTGATCGCGGACTTCACGCGCAACACGCCCAAGTACGTGTTCAAGGGGCTGGCCGAGTTTGCGCAAGCCACGCCGCTGATCATCACCGGCGACAACTACGACCAGACCGGCGCGGCGGTGGACGAGCAAGCGCAGGGTTTCGCCCACGATGTGCGCATCAACATCTTCAACATCGCCAAGATCAACGCCGAGGTGCGCGCGGGCCGGGAGCCGCGCATCAAGCGCATGCGCGAGGTCTTGGGCGACAGCTACTTCAACCATCTGGCGAATCTGCCCGATCTGGTGCTGCTGATGGACGAATCGCACCGCTACCGCGCCAGCGCGGGCGTGCGCGCCATCCACGAGCTCAAGCCGCTGTTGGGCCTGGAGCTGACGGCCACGCCCTTCGTCGAGTCCAGCAAAGGGCCGCAGCCGTTCAGGAACGTGGTGATGGACTACCCGTTGGCGCGGGCGATGGAGGATGGCTTCGTCAAGGAGCCCGCCGTGGTGACCCAGCGCAACTTCGACGCCAAGGCGCACACGCCGGAGGAGATCGAGAAAACCAAACTGGAAGACGGCGTGCGCCTGCACGAGACCACCAAGGTCGAACTGCTCACCTACGCCCGCGAGCACGGCGTCAAGCCGGTCAAGCCCTTCATGCTGGTCATCGCGCGCGACACCACGCACGCGGGGCAGCTTTTGGCGCTGCTGGAGTCGGAAGCCTTCTACGAGGGGCGCTACCGGGGCAAGGTGATCCAGGTCGACTCCAGCCGCACCGGCACCGAAGAGGAAGCGATGATCGCGCGCCTGCTGGCGGTGGAAAGCGTGATTGAACCGACCGAGATCGTAATTCACGTCAACATGCTCAAGGAGGGCTGGGACGTGAGCAACCTCTACACCCTCGTGCCGCTGCGCGCCGCCCACGCGCGCACGCTGATCGAGCAGAGCATCGGCCGCGGTCTGCGCCTGCCCTATGGCAAGCGCACGGGTGTGGCAGCGGTGGACCGGCTCAACATCGTCGCGCACGACAAGTTTCAGGAGATCATCGACGAGGCCAACCGCGGCGACTCGCCGCTGCGCCTGCAGCAGCTCGTCCTCGAGGCACCTTCTGCCTTCGACCGGACGGTGAGTGTGCAGGTCGAGTCCGGCCTGATGTCCCGCCTTGGACTCACGAGCGGGCTCGCTGCCCGCTCCCCAACCCCTCTGCCTCGGAGCGATGGGCTGCTTGCTTGGCTCCCCGCTCCCGCGGGCGGGGCGAGCGTAGCGAGGGGGGCGGAGCCGGCCGGAGGCGAGGGCGAAGTGCCGCTGTTTGGCACCGAGGCCGAGCAGCAGGCCGCGCGCGTGGTCATGGAGGTGATCGGCCAGTACGAGCTCAGGCCCGACCTGGCGCCCACCAGCAGCGCGCTGCTCAAGCCCGAGGTACGCAAGGCCATTCAGGCCGAGGTCGCGCAACGCTTGCAGCCCTTGCAAGGCGAGCTGCTGGCGGGCGTGGACGAATCGGCGCCGGCGCTGGACTTGTCGGCCGTGGTGGCGCAGACCACCGAGACCGTGGTGCAGCAGACCATCGCCATTCCGCGCATTGCCGTGCTGCCGACGGGTGAGGTCAGGACCGGCTTTCACCCCTTCAAGCTGGATGTAAGCCAGCTCCACCTCCAGCCGGGGAGCCGCGAGATCGTCGGGCAGGTGCTGCGCACCCACGAGCAGTTCACCCTGGTGGCTGCACACGGCCTGCAGGAGCAGCGCCCGGAAGACGGCCTCGTCCAGGCCCTGCTGGACTTCGACGACATCGACTACCTCACCCACGCCGACCTGCTCTACGACCTGGCGGGCCAGATGGTGCGGCACTTGCACAGCTACCTTTCGCCGGCTGATGCGCTTAGCGTGCTGGAGCGCGATCGGCGCTTGATGGCGCGCGCCATCCACGCGCAGATGATGGCGCACTTCTGGCAGGAGGCGACCGGCTACGAGGTGCAGGTGAGCCGCAGCTACACGGCGCTCAAGCCCTGCCACTACACCGCCACGGCAGGCGAAGCGCCGCACCACGTGCGCGAAACGGTGCAGGATGTGGGCCGCATCAAGCAGATGCTGTTCGGCGGCTTCACGAAGTGCCTGTACCCGCTGCAAAAGTTCGACTCGGACGCCGAGCGCCGCTTCGCCGTCATCCTCGAACGCGACGCCCGCAAGTGGTTCAAACCCGCCAAGGGGCAGTTCCAGATCCACTACCGGCTCGGTGCCGAGCAGCCCGAATACGTGCCAGACTTCGTGGCCGAGCTGGATGCCTGCATCCTGTTGGTCGAGACCAAAAAACGCGCCGACCTGCAGTCGGCTGAAGTCGTGGCCAAGGCAGCCGCAGCGCTGCGCTGGTGCCAGCACGCGTGCGATCACGCCGCCAACGTAGGCACCAAACCCTGGAAGTACCTGCTGGTGCCCCACGACGAGATTGAAGAATCGAGGCGGCTCACGGATTACCTGCGTTTTGAGCTCAGGGCGCGCGCCGCTTGACGGTGTCGACGCCGCGCACTTCGGTCCAGTACATCCAGATCAGCGACACCCAGACCACGCCGAACAGCAGCATGAAGGCGGTGGAGCGGATGCCGGTCAAGTCCATCAGGATGCCGAACATGATCGGCAGCAGGAACGCGGCCAGCGCGCCCATCATGGCCACCATGCCCAGCACCACGCCCATGTTCTGCGGGTAGTCGTCGGAGCAGTATTTGAACACCGAAGCCTTGCCGAAGGCCGAGGCGATGCCGAGCACGAACAGCAGGATGGTGAAGGTCCAGATGTTGTGCGCGAGCGTGAAGGTGATCGGGCCTTCGGCGCCCTGGATGGTGTAGGTGGTGGCCGGGTAAGAGAGCAGGAACAGGCAGATCCAGCTCACCCACAGCACCCACCAGGTGACCTTGTGCGCGCCGTATTTGTCCGACAGCCAGCCGCCGACGGCGCGCAAGATGCCGCCCGGCAGCGAAAACGCCGCCGCCAGCAGCGCCGCGGTCTGAATGCTGAGGCCAAACTCGCCGATGTAGTACTGCGTCATCCACAGGGCCAGCGCGACGTAGGCACCGAAGACGATGGAGTAGTACTGGCAGTAGCGCCAGACTTGCGGGTCGCGCATCACCGCCAGTTGTTCGCGCCAGGTGACTTGGGTGTCGAGGTGCTTGGGGTCGTGGTAGGTGGTGAACCAGAACAGCACCGCCATGAGCAGCATCGAGATCGCGTACACCTGCGGCACCACGGCCCAGCCGTAGGCCACCAGCAGCGCCGGGGCGACGAACTTGGTCACCGCAGCACCGACGTTGCCAACGCCAAACAGGCCCATGGCAAAGCCCTGGTTTTGCTTGTCGAACCAGCGCGCGACGTAGGGCGCGCCCACCGCTACCGAGCCGCCGGCCGCACCGACGAACAGGCCCAGCACGAGGAAGTGCCAGAACTCACTGGCATAGCTGATGAGCCAGATCGGCACCACCGTGCTGAGCATGAGGATGAAGAACACGATGCGCCCGCCGTAGCGATCGGTCCACATGCCCACCGGCAGGCGCAGCAACGCGCCGGTGAGCACCGGCATCGAAACCAGCAGGCCGAACTCGGTTGCGCTCAGGCCCAGCTCGCGCTTGATCGGCACGCCGATGACGCCAAACATGGTCCAGACCATGAAGCAGACGGTGAAGGCGAGGGTGCTGGCGGCGAGCAGCGAGATTTGTTTGCGTCTTAGTGTTGTCATGGCGGCCTGCTGGGGGTGGTGGTAGGGGGTACAGCAGGTTTGACTCTAGCCGCGCACCCGCTGCAGCGCCATCCTGCAACGGTAGGTGGGTACACCCTGCGCAAGGCGGGTGCGCGCGCTGGCGCATCCGCCCAAAGGCGTAGGGGCGTCAGGGGCGTCGGTAGGGGGGGCTGAGCGCGGTCTAGCTCAGGCCGCGTTCGCTGGCGTAGACGGCGGCGTGGACGCGGTTGCTCAGGTTGAGCTTGCGCAGGATGTGCTGGACGTGGATCTTGACCGTGGTTTCGGCGATGCCCAGCGCGCGTGCGATGTGCTTGTTGCTGTCGCCCTTGGCGATCAGGCGCAGGATTTCGCCCTCGCGCGGCGACAGGGTGTGGATCGGGTCTTTGGGGTTGAGGGCGTGCAGCGCCTGGCTGCGCGCCGCCACCGGCGCGGTGGCAGTGGCCGGGTTGGCTGGTGGAGCGGCGGGGGTGTTGGAGGTGTCGGGGGGGTGGCGCAAAAGCCCGACCAGTTTGCCCATCATCTCGGGGCTGATGACCGAGTCGC
Source organism: Pseudomonadota bacterium (assembly GCA_041694945.1). Taxonomy (GTDB): domain Bacteria; phylum Pseudomonadota; class Gammaproteobacteria; order Burkholderiales; family Burkholderiaceae_C; genus Serpentinimonas. The sequence goes on along the minus strand of JBGFRU010000002.1, from coordinate 10,649 downwards.
CGTCCCAGACGCGCTGGATCGAGTCGCACAGGGCGTCGGTGTTGATGGTCTTGACCAGGTAGCCGTCGGCACCGGCGCGCAGCCCGGCGGCCAGGTCTTCGACGTTTTCGCTCACCGTCAGCATGAGCACGCGCACGCCCGGCTGGGTGCGCTTGAGGTCGGCAATGGCCTGCACCCCGAGCACGCCCGGCATGTGGTTGTCGAGCAAGACCAGATCGGGGCGCTGCTGGCCCAGCACCTGCAGGGCTTGCGAGGCGTCGGCGGCCTCGCCCACGACTTCAAAGCGCGCATCCTGCGCCAGCAGCGCGATCAGGCCGCGTCTGAACAGGTTGTGGTCATCGACCACCAGCAGGCGGATAGGCGGTGTAGGGGCGGAGTTCATGCGGCGTTGCTTTGCGTGGCGGTTGGGAGTTCGAGGCAAACTTCGGTGCCGTGCGCCGGGCGCGATTCGATCTGCACCCGGGCACCGATGCGCTCGGCGCGTTCGCGCATGATATGCAAACCGACGTGGGTGTCGTCGGCAGCGGGGGGTTGGGGCTCGAAGCCGCAACCGTCGTCGCGCACCTTGAAGCGCCACACCGGGCCGCGCTCGACGCTGAGCCAGACCCGGCTGGCATGCGCGTGCTTGCGCACGTTCGACAAGGCTTCTTGCAGCACGTGCAGCACCTGCAACTGCACGTCGGAGGGCAGCTCGATCGCTTGTCCCTGCAGGTCGAGCTCGGTTTTGATGCCGCTCTGGTGTTCGAACTTGCTCAGGGTGGCGCGCAGGGCCTGCGCCATGTCGTCGCTGTTGGTGCGGGTGCGAAAGTGCACCAGCAGCTCGCGCACGTCGCCGGTGCTCTCGCGCACGCCGGCGTCGATTTCGGCCAGGGTTTGCTCGACCTGCTGCGCGTCGGCGAGCTGCAAGGCCTGGCGCAGCAGCGCAATCTGGATTTTCAGGAAGGCCAGCGACTGCGCGATCGAGTCGTGCAGCTCGCGCGCCAGCAGGGTGCGCTCCTCGCTCACCGCCGCTTCGCGCAGCAAGGCGGTGTTGCGCAGGTGTTCGAGGGCGGCGGCCAGTTGGCTGGCCAAGGCTTCGTAGAGCGCGCGGTCGGCCTCGGTCAGGGTGATCGGGTGGCGAAAGAACAGGTCGATTTCGCCCAGCAAACGCTCCTGGACCCGAATCGGTACCGTGATCAGGCTGACAAAGCCGGCTTTGGCGCAGTTGCCCAGGCGCGCGTCGGTGGCGCTGACTATGGGTATCACGCGCGTGCGCGCCTGCTCGGGCAACTGGCCGCAGGCGCAGGCGCCGGCCTCGATGCAGTGTTCGCCCTCGACCAGTTCGGTCGGCAGGGCCTCGCTGCCCAGCATCAGGTAGCGCTGGTTGGCTGGGTCGGTCCAGCGTATGGCCAGGCCATCGGCCTGGCTGAAGGCGCGCACGCGCTGGGCAAAACCGCGCGTGATTTCGTCCATCGAGCGGGCGTCGATCAGAAAGCTGCTGACCTCGTACAACACGCGCAGGCGCTCACGCTCGGCACGCAGGTCGCGCGTCTTGTTTTCAACCTGGCGCTCCAGCCCCTGGTAGAGCTCGCCCAAGGTCTGGGTCATGTGGTTGAAGCCGGTGGCAAGTTGGTTGAACTCGTCGTGTGCCTCTGGCTGGATGCGCGCGCCGAACTCGCCCGCTTGCACCCGGTTCTGGGCCTCGATCAGGCGGCGCACCGGGAAGGCGACGTACAAATGCCCCATGTAGAGCGCCAGGATGGCCCCAGCGACCGCCAGCGCCATCATCACGAACTGAAACAGCGTCAAGAGGGCGCCAAAGCGCACCAACACGCGTTCGATCGCCAGCACCAGCAGGTCCACCTCATCGACGAAGGCATCGACCTCGGCGACCAACGGCCCATGGCCAAGCGCTGGGCCGTAGGCGCCCGACAGCGCCGGGCGCAGTTGCAGCCAGGAGGTTCGCAAGGCTTCAAACTGGGCTCGGGTGGCTGCGTTCCAGGGCACGAGCAGGGGGCGTTGTGGGTCGCCCCCGCGCAGCAGCTCGAGGCTGTACTCGAACTCCTGCACCAGCGCGGCGCGCGCCTGCAGGTCGTGCTGCGCCAGTTCGGCGCTCAGCAGGCGCCAGGCTTGCATGCGCAAGCGCCCGGCCTCGTTCACGGCGGCGGCGCCGCCGTCGAGCTTGCGCGTGACCCACATGGTGGAGGCGATGGAGACCAGCGCCAAACCCAGCAGCGCCAGGCCCAGCACCAAAAACTGGGTCGATAGTCGGCGTTTGGGCATCATGGGGGCGTACTCGGGGGCTATTGTCGTTCTTTGTGCTCCGCACTGGCGTAGTTCGAAAGAACTAGGGATTATCCCGCTGCATCCTCCCCTTGCACGGCGGTGGCCCGCCCACAGAAGGATGGCGCGGTGCGGCAGCAGGCGCCATGATGGCACACGATGCACACCGGTCTTTTGCCATGAACGAGCCGCCTGCCGTTGCGCCAGCGCGCTGGAGTTGGCGCGCCCTGTATTGGGCGCCGCACCGGCTGGCCTTTGCGCTGGCGTGTGCGTTGCTGATGTTGTCGAGCCTGTGGTGGCTCAATGTGCAGCTGGCGCGCAGCGCCTGGCTGCCCGAGGCGCTGGTGTGGCCGCTGGTCTGGTACCCGACTCTGGTCCATGGCGCGGTCATGACCTACGGCTTTGTGCCGCTGTTCTTTCTCGGTTTTCTGTACACCGCTGGGCCGCGCTGGCTCGGCATCGAGGGGCCGACGGCGCGCCAGATCGCGCCCGGGCTGTGGCTGCAGGGGCTGGGGTGGTGTGGGTGGCTGCTGGGAGCGCAACTGGGCGGCACGGTTGCCTTGGTTGGGGGTGCCGTGGCGTGGCTGGGGCTGTGCGTCGGCCTGTGGCATTTGCTCGCCATGCTGCGCCAAAGCCGGGTGGCCGATCAGGTGCACGCGCGCGTGATCGCTGGGGCCTGGGGCTTGGGGCTGCTGTGCCTGGCCGGTATGTTGCTGGCGCTGGCTTGGGACCAGCCCTCGCTGGCGCGGGCGTGGCTGACCAGCGGTTTGTGGGGTTTTGTGGTGGTGGTCTATGTGACGGTGGCGCACCGCATGATCCCGTTCTTCACCTCCAGCGCCTTGCCCATGATCAGCATCTGGCGCCCGCTCTGGGTGCTGCTGTTTTTGCTGCTGGCGATCGCCCTGCGTTTGCTCATGGTCTGGGTCGAGTGGCTGGAGTGGGAGCTGCGCCTGTGGGCGGCGTTGGGCAGCTTCTGGTTGTTGGTTTCGGGCATGGTGCTGCTCGGGCTGGCCTTTGTCTGGGGGCTGGTGCAGAGCCTGCGCATTCGGCTGCTGGCGATGCTGCACATCGGTTTTTTGTGGCTCGGGCTGGCGTTTCTGATCGATTCGATCGGCCACTTCTGGATGCTGCTCTCGGGCGATGCGCCTTGGACGCTGGGCGCCATGCACGCCATCACCATGGGTTTCATGGGTTCGCTGCTGCTGGCGATGGTGACCCGGGTCTCGTGCGGGCACAGCGGGCGCATTCTGGTGGCCGACCAGCTGGTGTGGAGCCTGTTTTGGCTGCTGCAGTTGGCCACGGTGCTGCGGGTGGTCTCGGACCTGGTCGATCTGCGCTACCTGCTGGGCCTGACGCTGGCCGCGGCGCTGCTCTGGACGCTGGCGCTGCTGCCGTGGGCGCTGCGCATGCTGCGCTGGTACGGCTTGCCGCGGGTCGATGGGCGGCCAGGATGAGAGCCAGTGCTCAGGCCCGCCGCCCCCGCAAACCACGGTGGCGGCCTGATCCCGCGGTTACACTCAAGCGCCGCGCCAGCAGCTGCACGCCGTGCAGTGGCGGGCGCACGCGTGGCGCCCCAAAGGGCGCCCGCTTGATCAACGGCCCGCGGCGAGGCGCTGTCAATGGATGTATTGCTCGAATTTTTCCAGACCTTTCTGACCCAGTTCCAAACTCCCACGCTGGCGTTTTTGCTGGGGGGGATGTTGGCGGCGGCATTGGGCAGCAAGCTCGACATTCCGGATGCGATCTACCGCTTCTGCGTCTTCATGCTGCTGATGCGCATCGGCATTCAGGGCGGCATGGAAATACGCGGCGGCGACATCGGCGCCATGCTGTTGCCGGCCTTGTTCAGCGCGTTGATCGGCATGACGATCGTGGTCTTGGGCTGGTTGACCCTGGCGCGCATGAATGGTGTGAAAAAAGACGATGCCTTGGCCACTGCCGGCCTGTTTGGCGCCGTCAGCGCCTCTACCATGGCAGCGGCCATGTTCATGCTCGAAGACGAAGGCATATATTTCGAAGCCTGGGTGCCGGCTTTGTATCCGTTCATGGATATCCCGGCGCTGGTGCTGGCCATCGTATTGGCCAATCTGTACTTGAGCAAGAAAGACCGCGCCACCACCAAGCGGGTAGCGATTTGGCCCATCGTCAAGGAAAGCCTGCAAGGCCCGGCGCTATCGGCCATGCTGCTGGGTGTGGCGATCGGCCTGTTTACGCGCCCCGAGGCGGTGTTTGAAGGCTTTTACGACCTGCTGTTTCGCGGCCTGTTGACGGTGCTGATGATCACCATGGGCATAGAAGCCTATCAGCGTCTGAACGAATTGCGCAAGGTCGCGCATTGGTACATTGCCTATGCCCTGGTGATGCCGATCGTGCACGGTTTGATTGCATTTGGTCTGGGCTACGTGGCGCATGTGTGGGTGGGCTTCAGCCCCGGTGGCGTGATCCTGCTGGCGATCATCGCTGCGTCCAGTTCCGACATCTCGGGTCCGCCGACGCTGCGCGCGGGCATCCCCACGGCCAACCCGTCCTCGTACATCGGCTCGTCAACCGGCATCGGCACGCCGGTGGCGATCGCCATCTGCATCCCGCTGTTCCTGATCCTCGGGCGCTGGGTTTTTGATCTATGATGCGTGCATTTGAGGGCGCGGCGATGCTGAACAAGGCCAAAAAGGTGGTGGTCACCGCAAAGATTTTGCTTGACAAGGTGGTGGCGCGGCCCCACCAGTACTGATGGGCGATTTCGTCTGACCGGGGTCCAGTGCCCGGTTCCGGACCAAGGCAGCTCGATGCATGACCGTACCCCAAGCGAACCTGGGCACTGGGCCCAGGCCCTGATACAGGGCCGGCAAAGCACCTCGCCACGGCGCCTGTGTGCGCCCGGGCCCGATGCGGCGCAGCAACAACTGATACTGGCGGCGGCGGGAGCTGCGCCCGATCATGGGCGCATCCTGCCGTGGCGCCTGATCGAGGTGCCGCTGGCGCAGCGCGCGCGCCTGGGGGCGGCATTTGCGGCGGCCTTGCTGGAGCGCGACCCCCAAGCCAGTGCCGAACAACTGGCGCAGGCCGCCGACAAGGCGCAGCGCGCGCCCTGGCTGCTGCTGGCGCTGCTGCGCCTGAATGCTGCGGGGGCAGAGGTTGCAGCAACCTCAACCATCCCCGACCACGAGCGCCTGCTGTCGGCCGGGGCGGCGTTGCAAAACATGCTGCTGCAAGCCAGCGCGCTGGGCTTGGGCTCGAGCCTGACCAGCGGCCAGGCGCTGCAATCGGGCCCGCTGCGGCGCTTGTTTGGCCTGGCCGACGACGAGCTGGCGCTGTGCTTCGTCAACATAGGCCATGTGCAACAGCCACGGGCGCAGCGCGAACGGCCCGCCGTGGAGGCTTACTTCAGCCGCTTGGCTGAGCCTGCTTCAACCTGATGCGCTGCAATGACTTTGGCCCCTGAAGCAAGCTGGCCCGTGACGGCCTTGGTGCTGGCCGGTGGGCGCGGCAGCCGCATGGGCGGGGTGGACAAGGGGCTGGTGCGCCTGCAGGGGGTGCCGCTGGTGCAGTGGGCGGTGCAGCGCCTGCGCGCGCAGGTCACCGATGCCGCCGATGCGGGCGTCGCTCCGCTGCAACTGGCGCTCAATGCCAACCGCGAATGGGCCGACTACGCCGCCTTCGGGCTGCCGGTGTGGCCGGATCCGGTGGGGCATTTTGCCGGCCCTTTGGCGGGTTTTGCCGCCGGTTTGCAGCACTGCCACACGCCTTTGCTGCTCACGGTGCCCTGCGACGTGCCGCTGTTTCCGCTCGATCTGCTGCGGCGCCTGCGCCACGCCCTGCTGCAGCAACAGGCCGACATGGCGCTCGCCGCCGCACCCGACGAGTGCGGGACCCTGCGCTGGCAACCGGTTTTTTGTCTGATGCGCGCCAGTCTGCGCCCCAGTCTGCTCGATTACATCGCCCAAGGGGGGGCCAAGGTGCAGGCGTGGGCGCGCACGCAGCGTTGCGCCGTGGTGCCCTTCGATGCCCCCACCGACAACCCGCTGGCTTTTCGCAACCTGAATACGCCGCAGGAGCTGCGCGAGTTGGAGGCGCAGCTGGCCGCGCTCGGCGCGGGGGCCGGCCTCCCGTTGGACCGACCGATGGCACCGCAACCGGCGCCGGGGTGATCATTGCCAGGGCAATGCCTGCAAGCGCGCCACTTCTTCAACGTGGCGCAGCCGCGCATCGATGATCGACTGCTCGATGTGATCGGCGGCACCCGGTGCCTGTCCCAACCGGCGCGCGGCGCGCAACCGCTCCAGGGCGCCGGGGGCGTCGAGCAGGGCCAGCCGGGCCTCGGCTTCGGCGCGGGCGGCGCGCACGGGCTGCTGCTGCGCCAGATGCAGCCCGGCCAGGGTTTGCCAAGCCAAGGCGTCGTTGGGGTGCAAGCTGGTGCGCGTCTGCAGGCGCGCGATCGCCAGCCGCTGCAGTTCGGTGCCGTGCTGCAAGCTGGCTTGGGCCCCGAGCAGCAGCGCAGCCCGGCGATCTGATTGCAGCGCGGCTTGCAGCAGGGTGCCGAGCTGTTGCTGTTGTGCCAGGGGCAGCGCCTGCGCTGGCAGCAGCAGCAACAGCTCCAGCTGCAACCAGCGCAACTTCTCTTGGGTGGCGGGTTCGGTGGGGGCCAGCGCCTGCAAGCGCTGCAAGCCGTGCAGCGCCAGCGCCGGTTCGCGCAACCGCGCCGCAGCCAAGGTGGCGGCGTAGAGGCGGCCCAGTTCCTCATTCTCTAGGGCCGTTGGCAAGTGGCTGGCTGACCGCCCAGCGCTGGACGCGCGCAGGGTGGCGGCCAAGGCTTGCAGCCGATCGCTGCCGGTTTCAGACAGCACACGCGCCCGCGCGGCCATGAGCGCGTGCACCGGCGCCGGTACCGGGCTTTGGGCTTGGCGCGCCGGCCCCAGATCGTGCAACCGTGCTTCGATGTCGGCGCTGCGCTCGGCGGTCATGGGGTGGGTGCGCAGGTAGGGGAAGGACCCGCCGTCGTTGAGCCGCGCAGCGGCTTGCAGTTTGCTGAACAGGGTGATGAAACCGCGGCCATCGAAACCGGCTTCGGTCATGATGTCCAGCCCCACGCGGTCGGCCTCGCGCTCCATGTCGCGCGAAAACGCGAGCTGCCCTTGCAGCGCCACCGCTTGCCCGCCGGCCATGGCGGCGCTGGCGATGTCGGCGTTGCGCGCGGCGTTGGCGGCCAGCGCACCCAGTATCATGGCCCCGATCACCCACGGCGTTTGCTGCTGGCCATGCTCGATGCGGCGCGCGATGTGGCGCTGCGACACGTGCGCCAGCTCGTGCGCCAGCACGGCGGCGATTTCGTCGGCGCTGGTGCTTATGGCCAGCAGCCCCAAATGCAGGCCCAGGTAGCCACCGGGCAGGGCAAAGGCGTTGACGCTGCGCTCGCGGCTGAGCAGCAGCTCCCAGGCAAAGCGCTCGGCCAGTTCGGGCGAGACCTCGCCGCGGCGCTGGGCCGCCTGCATCAGCGGCTGCCAAATGCTTTGCAGGTAGTCGTGCAGCAGCGGGTCGTCGATGAAGTCGGGGCTGCGGTAGAGCGAGCGCGCGATCTCGTCGCCCAAGCGCCGCTCCTGCGCCAACGACAGCGCGCTGGCGCCGCCCAGGGCGGGCAGGCTGGGCGTGGCCGCCGCAGCGGGTGGCGCGGTGGCGAGCAGCATCGGCACCGCCAGCCCCAGGGCGAGCAACCAGGGGCGGGCGCGTTGCAACAGGTTCGGTCTCATGGCCGTATGATGCCAGCTTGGCGCAAAAGTGCGTTCAACCCGTCGCCGCCCGCCCTCCAGGTGCGCCCACAACCCCCCTTGCAGCCCGAAAATGCCCGAGCCACTCACCCATTTCGATTCCCAAGGTCAGGCCCACATGGTCGATGTGGGGGCCAAGCCGGCCAGTCACCGCGTGGCGGTGGCCCAGGGCCTGATTCGGCTCGAAGCGGCCACCTTGGTGCTGATCGAAGCCGGTAGCGCGAAAAAAGGCGATGTGTTGGGCGTGGCGCGGCTGGCCGGCATCATGGCGGCCAAAAAAACCAGCGATCTCATCCCGCTGTGCCACCCGGTGGCGCTGACCCGGGTGGCGCTGGAGTTTGAGTTGCTGCCCAGCCCCCCGGCCGTGCGCTGCACCGCCCGCGCCGAGACTGTGGGCCCGACCGGGGTCGAGATGGAAGCGCTCACCGCCGTGCAAGTGGCGCTGCTGACGATCTACGACATGTGCAAGGCGGTGGACCGGGGCATGGAGATCACCGGCGTGCGCCTGCTGCACAAAGCCGGCGGGCGCTCGGGCGACTACCGGGCCCCAGACCGGCCCGCCGCAGAGGTTCAGTAGCTAAACACGCCGCGCCCGCTCTTGCGGCCCAGGCGGCCGGCGGCCACCAGTTCCTTGAGCAGCGGGCAGGGGCGGTATTTGCTGTCGTTGAACTCGGTCACGAAGACGTTCATCACCGCCAGGCAGACGTCGAGCCCGATCAGGTCGGCCAGCGCCAGCGGGCCGATGGGGTGGTTGCAGCCCAGCTTCATGCCGGCGTCGATGTCTTCGGCGCTGGCCAGCCCCTCGGCGAGCACGAAAAAGGCCTCGTTGATCATCGGGATCAGCACCCGGTTGACGACGAAACCGGGCGCATTCTTGACCGTGATCGGCGTTTTGCCGAGCTTGAGCGCGAGCGCATGCACGGCGGCATGGGTGGCGTCGCTGGTCTGCAGGCCACGGATGAGCTCGACCAGCGCCATCATCGGCACCGGGTTGAAAAAGTGCATGCCGATGAAGCGCTCGGGTCGCCCGCTCAGGGCCGCCAGCTGGGTGATGCTGATCGAGCTGGTGTTGGTGGCGACCACGGTCTCGGGTGGCAGCAGCGCGTCGAGCTGGCGCAGGATGCCGAGCTTGAGCTCGAGGTTTTCGGTGGCGGCCTCGATCACCAGCTGCGCCCCTTGCAGCGCGGCGTAGTCGGTGCCGACCTGGATGCGCGCCAGCGCGGCGTCTCTGTCGGCGGCGCTGATCTTGTCTTTTTTCAGCAGGCGCTCGAGGCTGCCGGTGACGGCGGCCAGGCCCTTTTGCACCGCGGCGTCGTTGATGTCAACCATCACGACCGCGACGCGGTTGAGCGCGCAGACCTGCGCGATGCCGTGGCCCATGGTGCCGGCGCCAAGGATGCCGACGGTTTGGATTTCGCTCATGTGTGCTCTCCTGAAGGGTGGAATAAGGCAGATGGGAACAGGGTCATTATGCCGTTGCGCGCGCCCCGAGCATGACCATTCGGTGGCGCCAGCGCGTCCCTTTGGCGCCCTGCCGTGCGCCCAAAGCCAAAGCCCCGAGGGCGGTGACGCACCCGGGGCTTTGGGGCCACCTCACCAAGGCACGGACATCATCCGGCCTGAGTGGGGAGCAGAGCGGTGCCGGTCAGGCCACCGACGATCAGGCAGCCGATTTGCTGGAACGGGCAGCCGGTTTGGCGCTGGCAGCCGCAGTGCTGGTGACGGCGTTGAAGTTGGCTTCGGCCAGCTCGGTGGCTTGCTTGACGGCCTTTTGCACCGATTCCATGGCGGCGCTGGCGGTCGAGACGGCGCTTTTCACGGCAGCCACGGCCGACTCCGAACCCTGGGGCGCGTTTTTCACGGCGCTGTCCACGGCGGCGACGAACTGCTTTTGCGCGTCCGAGGCCTGGGCTTCGGCGACTTTGCTCAGCTCGGCGCCCATGCCGGTGGCGATTTCGTACAGGTGGCGGCTGTAGGAAGCGGCTTTTTCGGCCAGGGGTTGCAGCGCGGCGCTTTGCAGGGCGACCACGTCTTGCAGGTCTTTGGCACCCAGCACGGCTTGGGCGTGGCTGGCGCTTTCCGACAGCGAAGCGCGGGCGGCTTGCAGGTTCAGTTCGTTCAGGCGCTCGACGCTGGTCAGCGCCTTGCTGCTCAGATCGAACAGGGTGGAGACTTGGGCTTTTTGGGCGGCGAGGATTTGTTCGACGGTCAACATGGCAGAGTTCCTTGAAAAAGGGTTGAGGGCAAAAGATCTGACAGTTCGAAAACTGTAGCGCGCGTTTGCGTCAAAACCGTGTCAGCCCGGATTTGCTGCGCTGCAACATGAAGCCAAGTATAGGGGCTTTTGCGCGCTTTGCAAGTCTTTTTTGTTGCGGTGCAACAAAAAACCCAAAAAACCCTCGGGGCGCGTGCCCGGCCGGCTTGTGCCACAGTCAAGGGGAACTCTGCCGCTGGGCGGTATCGAATCGCAGCCTCTCAACCTTAACTTCAACCTCACAGGATCTCCTGAATCCGTGCCCCCACCCAGCCACCCCCTCCTTCCAGGCCAAGCAGCATGATCCTGCCTCCCCCTGAGCCCAGCGCAGCGCGTCTGCCCGCTCACTTTTTGAGCAAACGGCATCACAC